>JAUNGE010000112.1 GCA_030524675.1 bacterium | reverse complement strand
AAACTGTGGTTTAGCACCATTTTTTGAGTTCAACTCTTAAAGACAGGTAGTATAGACCATTCTTTCCGAAAAAGAAAGCAGTTTCTGAATTTTTTTATTTTTCCGCCCATCGCCCGATACACTTCACCTCTACAACAAGAGTCATAACAAGCGTTATCCTGGCAGGAGATACGCTTCTCCCTCCAGGATAATGCTTCTGGCAGATTGCAGACAAATTACAGTGCCCACAGCGGCAATACTCTGCTTTTATTTTTGATAATTTCCCAGTTTCTCGATGAACTCGAGATACTCTCTCACTTTTTTCTCATATCCAAGCTCGCCTGGCTCATAGAATTTCATGTCCTGAAGCCCGTCTGGAAGATACTGCTGTTTCACATAGTGTCCTGGATAATCATGCGCATACTGATACCCCAGGCCATGTCCGAGCTCGTCCGCTCCATGGTAATGGTGGTCCTGAAGATACACTGGAACAGGTGGATTTTCCCTGTTTTTCACTGCCTCAAGCGCCTTATCGATTGCCAGATACGAGGCATTGCTCTTTGGCGCTGTAGCCACATACGCCGCAGCCTGCGCCAGAGGAATCCTCGCTTCCGGCATACCCACACGCTCTACAACCTGCGCTGCACTCGCTGCCACTACCAGAGCCTGCGGATCTGCCATTCCCACATCCTCTGAAGCGCATATCATGATTCTTCTCGCAATAAACGTAATGTCTTCTCCCGCATACAACATTCTTGCCAGATAATACAGCGCCGCATCCGGATCGGACCCTCTCATACTCTTGATAAAAGCGGAAATTGTGTCATAATGATTATCCCCATTTTTGTCATAGCGGACAGCGCGCTTTTGAATACATTCCTCCGCTACATGCAGTGAAATATGTATTTTTCCATCAGGCGATGGCTCTGTCGTAAGTACACCCAGTTCCAGCGCATTCAATGCCGCCCTTGCATCTCCTCCCGCTACATCTGCCAGAAATTCTGCTGCTTCTTCTTCCAGAACAGCTCCAAAACTTCCCATTCCTTTCTTCTCGTCCGATACGGCACGATACAAGAGCTGCTTGATATCCTCTTTTTCCAGAGATTTCAGCTCAAACACCGCCGAACGTGACAACAGCGCTCCATTCACCTCAAAATATGGATTCTCCGTTGTCGCGCCAATCAGGATAATTGTGCCATCCTCCACATACGGAAGCAGATAATCCTGCTGTCCTTTATTAAAACGATGAATCTCATCTACAAATAAAATCGTTTTCCGTCCATACATACCGCGCAGTTCCTTCGCAGCCTTCACCACTTCCTCCATGTCCTTTTTTCCGGCAATCGTGGCATTGATCTGCTCAAACTGTGCACTCGTCGTATTCGCAATCACCTTCGCCAGAGTTGTCTTTCCTGTCCCTGGAGGACCATAAAAAATTAGAGAACTCAATTTGTCCGCCTGAATTGCACGGTACAACAGCTTATCTTTTCCAATAATATGTTTTTGTCCCACCACTTCATCCAATGTTGTCGGACGCATTCTGGAAGCCAACGGCGACTCCGATTCCATTGTACTCTGTCTCATGTATTCAAATAAATCCATCCGTCTTCCCCTTTCCCTTCTCTTTCTGTTTTCTCTTTCCGCTCCCTCTTCTCCCTCTTTCTCACGCGGTAACATGTATCGTTATTATATTTATTGCTGTCACCCTATATCACGGTTCTAATCAATCAGCAGTTCATCCACTGTCACAAAAGTATACCCTTCCTTTTCCAATGTGTCAATGACCTCTAAAGCGGCATCGACGGAAGTTTTAAAAATATCATGCATCAGAATAATATCTCCATCATCGGTATCCTGCAAAATTTTTCTGACTGTTTTTGCCGTATTTTGGTATTTCCAATCCAGGGAATCCACAGTCCAAAACACGGTTGTCATATTCACATCGTTCTCCAATGTATCATTCCAGTCGCCATACGGCGGTCTCAGATAAAGCGGATATTTTCCTGTGATAGATGCAATCAGTTCACTGTTCTTCTCAATCGAGTCCAGAACAGTTCCTTCCTGCAGTTTTGTCATCTGCTGGTGCTTGTAGCTGTGACTTCCAATCAGATGTCCTTCCGCTTCCATCCGCTTCACAATCTCCTCTTTTCCCTCAATATTCTCTCCCATCAGGAAAAATGTCACTTTCACACCTCTCTCTTTCAGACCGTCCAGGAGCATCGGGGTAAAATCTGCATGTGGTCCATCATCAAATGTCAGCGCAACCTGTTTGGGAATCATAGCTTTTGCTTTCGGCTGGTCCACTGTCCTCACAGTCTCTTCTCTGTCTCTCACGATAAAAAACAGGCCGCCAAACAGAAGTATATCCATTGCCATAATCATGAGAAACAACATTCCCTGCCTTTTTATCTTCATCCAACTCATCCTCTCCCGCCTGTTACATCAGGATTCAGGCTTTTTATTCAATCCTTCCTTCAATCTTTCAGCACATATACAGACATCCCTGCTTATATGTATCTGTATCTCTGCATCTGCATTTACTTTATGTCAGTAGTATTACTATACGATTTTTTTCTCTCTGATATGACCCCCAAAAAAATTAAAAATGCAGAAAAAAGCTGCGGACAAGCGCTCTGTCACTCCACGGCCTGTCCGCAGTTTTTTCTGCTACCTCATAGTTTCTCTTTCCACGATACTTATTTTTTTCACAATCCAATTTTCTGATGCGCTCTTTTTTATGCACTCTTCTTACCCGCTTTTCTTATACGGCTTCCAGTGCAATCTTCATCATGTTGGTGAATGCCTGCTCTCTCTCCTGCGGCGTTGTCTCTTTTCCGGAGGTAAAGGAATCGGAAATCGTCAGCAAACATGCCGCCTTCTTTCCCAAAACTTTTGCATTGTGAAACAGAGCAAAACTCTCCATCTCTACGCACTGGCATCCGGTCTTTTTGTGAATCTCCTGATAGGACTCCACATTCTTCTCACAATAAAATACATCCGAAGAGTGTACTTTTACTGTTCTCAGCGGAATTCCAATTCTGCGTGCTGTCTGAAGCAAGCGCATATTCAGCTCCGTATCCGGATATGCAATATCGCTCGTATACCCGCTCTGCACTTTTGCAAAAGTAGACTGACTCCAGGAACACTCCGCCAGAACTACATCATACAGCTGAAGTTCCGGCACATAGGCACCGGCCGAGCCGATACGGATAATCTCTTCCACGCCATACATTTTAAACAACTCATACGAATAAATACCGATAGAAGGCATTCCCATGCCGCTCGCCATGACAGTGAGCCTTTTTCCATGATATGTTCCTGTATAAGCATAAATTCCTCTGACTCCATTGTAAATGTTCACATCCTCAAGAAAAGCATCTGCAATCACTTTTGCTCGGACAGGATCCCCTGGCATGAGCACAGTCTCTGCAATCTCTCCCACGTTTGCCCGATTATGCGGTGTTGCCATATTTTTCCCTCCTTTTCCTCTTGTCACGCAAGCAGCGTTTCTCGCATTTTGGCCAATTTTACGGGTCCGCGTATGGCCTTTTGACCCCTATGATACCGGATTGCTCCGCATTATGTGACCCTGGTATCATCATATTAACATAATACGCAATTTTTCATTCAAAATCAAGCATAATAGAAAAATAAAAGCATAATTTAACTCGTTGTGCTACTTGTATAATTCGAACTGCATAATTAAATAATGG
>JAUNGE010000111.1 GCA_030524675.1 bacterium | reverse complement strand
CATCGCTGACCGGCTCCAGCCATTCGTTGGAGGCTCCCTCTGCCGGAACCTCTACAGCCAGATGCGCAAACCAGCTATCCGGTGCTGCGCCATGCCAGTGCTTCACTTCTGCAGGAATATTTACCACATCGCCCGGATGCAGTTCGCGTGGTTCCTTTCCCCATTCCTGATAGTAGCCTTTGCCTGCGGTAACAAGCAGAATCTGCCCGCCGCCAGATTTTGCATGGTGGATATGCCAGTTGTTGCGGCAGCCTGGCTCAAAGGTCACATTGCCGATCGCTACCTGCTCTGTGGAAAGCATATTCAGATAGCTCTGCCCGATAAAATATTTTGCAAATGCTTCGTTCTTATCTCCCATAGGGAATACACTTATTATTTTTTCCATGTTTTTTTACTCCTTTCCTCTTGTTCTGCCCCTATTATAAGTTCTTTTTTCTTGACTGAGAATCTCCAATATGTTATCGTAGTTTTAACATAAAGTTTAAACTACTCCAAAAGGAGACATATATACAACAGACGGCTAACCATTTTTGTCTGTGCTGCAGACTGCGGCAGCTTTTCCAAGGCGGCAGAAAAGCTGTTGCGATTGAACGAAGAAATTAACGAACAGAAAGAACAAGCAGAGAACATTGACAGGTTCATCAGCAAAGTGCAGAAATATCTTGACTTGGACGAATTAACATTCTCTGTTTCAAACAACATGGTAAAGGCGGTGTATGTTCACGCGCCGGACAAGTCAAACTTGTTCGCCAGACAATATTTTTTAAAAAAGGGGGTATCGCTATGCAATGTCCTATATGCGGAAACGAAATGGAGCAAGGTTATTTACAATGCGGTCAACGAATGTCTTGGGTCAAGTCTCCACATAAAGTATCCTTACTTCCCAAAAAAGGAGAGGTATCATTGGGAAATAATGTATTGGGTGGGCTTTCTTTTGAAGCATACATTTGCAAAAAATGCAAAAAGGTATTGCTTGATTATTCTAAAGCCAATTTTGAAGAAAAATAGTTATTTGCTCCGTTTCAGCGGCCACGCTCCCCAGCATGACCGCTTTTTCTCTGTCCCATGCAGTAGTTGTTCCTAGAATGGTGAAATTGATGGATGAAGGTTATGGAACAAATTTCTAATGAGCTCGTAAACTTCCAGTTTTTCGGAGAGTTGAACGGAGCAATAAATCGGATTTCAAAAAAATAACTTTAAAACTTAAAACAGGGCGGCGGGGCGTGTGTTCCCGCTGTTCCTGCCGCAGGATACAGCTGATTGAGCATTTTCCACTCTGTGGTCGGTTTGGCATACTCCGTTTTCCACACTTTTGTCGGGATTGTGGTCCTGCTGTTCATCACGCCTTTGAGGTAGTCTTTCTGAGACTAGCAACACAATTTATCACAAAAGAAAAAGGACTATGATATAAACCATAGTCCTTAGAATAAGCCCTCCTGTGACACTAAAAAATTCTGTGTCAATCCTGTGTCAAATGACCTTTCTTTGCCTCCTTATGACCTTGAAACCATTGTATTTTCAATACTTTCTCAGTTAAGACTCTTCATCGTCGGAAATGGAACGGCGGTGAACGGGCTTTCCATAACAAAGACACTTTAAGCAATTCAAAAAAATTACCAGCCACGTATCTTTGATATATTTTTCATGGCAAATCCTGCCAAACAATTCTTTTCTTGAATACTAATTTTTACAACCCATTTCTTTGTATTAACCAGCACTTTTATACAGGATTTATATCTGCAAACAAACTTCACTCGAGCGAAAAGAAAGAGCCAATCCACCGCAAGGCAGATCAGCCCACTTCTTTTAATACCACCTTATCATAGGTAAACTATTGTTGATTCCATTCGTAAATACAATCTGATGAAGGTCAATAATACCGTTATGGAATGTTGCTGCACATGAGGACAGATAAAGATCCCACATACGCACAAAGCGTTCATCAAACATACTTTTCACATCTTCTATATGCTCTTCAAAATTCTTTCTCCAGCAAAGCAATGTACGATTATAATGTAATCGCAGATTTTCCACATCCATTGTATGGAAATCATTCTCGGCTGCACAGGACAGAATTTCCCGCAGACTTGGTACAGTACCACCTGGAAAAATATATTTTTTTATCCAGGGATCGCCTGCGTGTTCTTTTAACCCACTGATAAAATGAAGTAAAAAGATTCCGCCGGGATTCAGTACCTTTTTCACGCAATTCACAAAAAGTGGGTAATTATCTCTGCCTACGTGTTCAATCATCCCTACGCTGACAATACGGTCAAACCGTTGGTCACTCTGGCATAAATCCCTGTAATCCATTAACTTTACCGTCAGCAAGTCCCCTAAATTTTCTTCCTCTATTCTTCTCTGAAACTCCTTGTACTGTTCCTCGCTTAACGTAATGCCGGTTCCATGTATACCATATTGCTTTGCCGCCTGTATCAGAAGAAATCCCCATCCGCATCCGATATCCAGAAGCGTCATTCCTTTTTTCAGGTATAATTTTTTCAAAATGTAATCGGTCTTGTTGACTTGTGCTTCATAAAGGGAATCGTCATCTCGCAAAAAGTAGCCGCAGGAATAACTCATCGTTTCATCAAGCCACAATTTATAAAAATCGTTTCCTATATCGTAATGGCTCTGTACTTCTTTTTTCTGATTTTTCTGCGCGGTTGAACTGTGCATGATCTTTTTTAACGCGGATTCATTTGTTGAAAATTTTCCCATCTGCCCCAAAAAATGATCCAGTGCATAATATAAATCTCCATCTATCTCCAAAGCTCCATCCATATATGCTTCACCTAATGCAAGCGACGTACTTGTCGTCAGCGCTGATAGGGGAATCTCTTTACGCAATATTACCGTAAATAACGGATTTCCTGTCCCTATCTGGTGCTTTTTACCGTTTATAACAATACAAAACGGATATTCATCAAATTTTTTTAAAAAAGATAATATAATGTTTTCCTGTATCATCGTTTTTCTCCTTCATTTATCACAATATCTTTAAGCGGAATCCAGCCTGCGCCAGATTTTAAGTTGCCCCATAATATATCATTTTTCCCTTTTTTTACCTCCGTAATCACTGGATTGTCTGCGTCTGACACAGAGCCAACAGTGACATATTCATAGCCTGCGCCTGTATAAACCTTTACAGAATCCGCACATATTTTCACTTTGCAGGGAAGAGCAAACGCTAAACCGCTTCCTGTTTCTCCATTTTTAGTTTTCCACATAGCATACTGTCCTTTCTTTTTGCATAATATTCTTTAAATAAGCATTGATTGCTTCTATATCAAAACATGGTACAAAATGCTTCTTCATATACTCCATATCCTGCATCGTTGCAATCCTGAATCCTCTGGCAGAAATTCTTCCCCGGACATCGTAAACGCCCCGATTAAAGGCACAGGCACAATGCTGCATTTGCCGATGGAATACAATATCAGAATCCGGTATATATTCATGTAAAGCCGATGCCAGCCAGTAGCATCCTCCATGTAAAAGTATGGAATATATATCTTTATGCGCAAAATATTGCTTTACAGCATTTATCAGCTTCTCATATATGGCTGTGTTTTTCATTTCTTCTCTGCTTTGCATACCACACCTCCTTTATCCTGTAATTCGCGAAGAGTTCTGATCTGGCGTTCAATTTTCCTGCGTACTCCATAATTATCCTCGTATTATATAGTAGTAGTGTTTATAGTCCCTCTCCAAGGACTGTAT
>JAUNGE010000055.1 GCA_030524675.1 bacterium | reverse complement strand
GTAAATGCCTTATTTTTTTATTTCTTAAATTTCCTACAGTAAGTTTACACTATCGTTGTTTCTCTGTATCCTGCTCCTTCTTTCGCCTTTTCTCGATCAGTTCTTCGTATTTTATCTGATACTCAATCAGACGTGGAATATATTCCAGTGGTCTCCTGTACCCAGCCTCCCAATCCTCTATCGTTCTCGGCAGTATTCCATATCAAAGGCAGGTCGCATATATTCACAAGCACTCCGCGTTAATCCATATTTCCCAGCAATTAATTTCCAATTATCACGTACAATCTTTATTATTTTTCCGCTTATCTCTCCAGCATCAGACTTATTAATTCCAAAATATTTTGCCACACTCATTACAAGTTCTAACGAAATGGAATTGTCATCTATACTGACATTCAAAGACAGATTATTTCCATACGGGATTGGATTTACATCATACAGCGGAGACAATCTCCATCCAATTTTAGTCAAAATAAATCCATGGTTTCTTAAATGATCATCCGTATTTGATACCGCCATGTTAAACACAATCCGCTTCCATAATTCTTTTAAATCCCGCTTCGGCTCCGCCCCGTTCGCCTTAATAAATGAAGCCAGTTCCAAGTAACTGGATCCATCATCTCCCGATGCCCCATCTGTTTTTCCGAGCAAGGTCATTGCCGAAGCAAAATGAATTCTCCTGTCCCCATCTCTGTCAAACCGTTTTACAAGAAAAGTCGAACCGTTTTTTGAAAATGTCTCCAATTTCGCTTCTGGTACATCAAGCCCACACATTTTTGCCAAGTCATGAACTACCATTTCCCATGCACCAGAATTATATTCATCATGCTTAGATGGGAATTTTGCTATCCAAAGATTTCCCCTCTCATCCTTCACCGTAGCCTTTGGACGAGCTCCACCAAGAGATGAACCCGGTGCTAAAAGCTGCCGCAGCCATTTTGTTTCCAATCCACTTTCATCATTTTCAAAGCCCCAACTGGCAGCTTCCAATGTACGCAATGTTGTCCATGGAGGGGTTGCCAACTCCTGATCATCCGACAAAAATATACCATTTTTATCAGTTTTAAAACGCAATGCGCCCATACGTGCTTTATCATATACCCCCAACAAGTAATCACTTTCTCCTAATTTTTGCGGCTTTCTTGATTCTCTTCGAGCGAGTTCTGCTTCCCTCCTCCTCATTAAAAGTCTCCCCCATCTGTCTGGGCATGAATCCGCAAATATGCCAAATAATACTTTGTCCATTGGCACATAATGTCTTCCGCTATATAATGTCAAATCAGGATCAAGGTAATAATTCGCTGTCTCAGATATAATCCATTCTGTTTCATATTCAAAAGAAAATTGTTCTCTTCCTCTAATATGATCTGCGTACAATTTTCCAATCAGTACAGGCTCTGTTCCACTCCAATTCTCATAAACATAAATCGTTTTCTCTTCCATCATTTTTCACTTCTTTCTTTGGGCGCACGTTTTCTGGTTACAAGCTCCAGATCCTGCAGCTTACGGCCAAATTCATCGTCCTTTGCAATCAAAAGCAAATCCTTATCTAAGTTATTTAATGCGTGCAATACTGCCGCATACATTCCAATCGCCACGGTAGGTGTCCCTTTTTCAATAGACCACAAAGTCGCACGACTGATTCCTGCGCGTTCCGCAACCAGTTCTGCTGATAATTTTCTGCGAAGTCTGGCAAGTTTAATCTGTTCTCCCATCTGTTCCAGAATCATTTCTGTCTGTGGCATAATGACAACTGATGTTTTACCCATATCGCTCCCTCCATATCTTTTTATATAATAAACATTATTTCCTATTTTGTCAATTTTATTAAACATTGCAAGCTTCCTTCTTCTTCGCCAGGCACCAGCCGCTGGTTCGCTTCGCGTCCCATCGGTTACGTGGCTTTCGCCACATAAGCCACTCGCAAAAAGGATGCTCCCGCAAGCAAGCTTGCTTTGCATCCTTTTTACTCCTGTCCTGCCTGGCTCAATGCTTCAGCATATCTTCAATAAATATTCCATATCCTTTGGTGCTGTCCTGCACGAATACATGTGTCACAGCTCCGATTAGTTTTCCGTTCTGCAGAATAGGGGATCCGCTCATTCCCTGCACAATGCCTCCTGTCAATTCCAAAAGTGTCTCATCTGTCACCTTGATTACCAGCCCTTTGTTGTCATTGGAGGGATTGGTATCAATCTTTAAAATCTCTATCTCATATTCTTCCAGTTCCCCGCTCACAGCGCTCAAAATGCTGGCCTTTCCTTTTTGCACTTCCTGCTTAAATCCGATTTCCACAGGTTCTGTGCTGATGCGCCGGATAAATTTTTCATTCACATTTCCAAATATACCACAGGGTGTATTCTCCTCGATTTCCCCCACTTTTGACTGATTTCCATAATAAATCACACCCGCCATCACGCCAGGGCTTCCGGCCTTTCCTTTCTCAATTCCCATAATCTCTGTATCATACAGATTTCCATTCACAATCTCCACCAGTTCCCCTGTGTCACTGTCACTGATGCCATGCCCCAATGCCCCGAAATTTCCATTCATATCTACATACGTTACTGTCCCGATTCCCTGCGTATCTTCTCTCACCCAGACACCCAGTTTATAGTTTCCATCCTCCGACTCCACAGGGTCTATGCGCACGGTCAGTTCTTCTTCATTTCGCCGGATTCCCAACTCTACTGCTTCTTTTCCGTTTTTTTCCAAAGCCGTGAACAGTTCACTCTGTGTCGCAATGCTTTTTCCATTCACAGTCTCAATATAATCACCAGATTTCAGGATTCCCAGCGCCGGTTCCTCGATATCTCCGCTCTTTGTCTTAATTTCTCCAGTTCCAATGACCATCACACCGTCTGATTTCAGATAAATTCCGGCAGGCAGGCCACATGGAAGCGCCATCTGCTGTTCCACCACATCCACCTGAATGTCCTTCACAGAAAGTCCAAACAGATTCACTCCAATATGATAACTTCCCAAATCGCTCGAATACAGCGTCACTTTCTGTTTTCCACTCAGCTTCACGGCACCTGATGGGATATTGGAACCATTTCCAATGGCCACCTCCTCGCTCTCACTGATAAGTGTAGATTGAAGCGGCAGCCCCAGCAGAAACTCCCCCGCTTCGTCCGCCACAATACTGATTTTGTCCGGTATCTTCTTATCTATATAATATCCCGCAAAGACTCCGCCTCCCAAAAGCAGCACCCCCAGACTGGCAGCCAGCCCGACCAGCCAACCGTATCTGGCTCTATGCCCATCTTCCTCTCCGTATCCAGATTCTGTTCCATACCTGCTGCACGTTTCATCCGCATCCAATTTCCTTTTTCTTTTCTGCTTTTTTCTGCTTCTGCCTCTCCCTGTACCCTCTCCCAATCCGCGCTCCGCACTCTTCCATCCCCACTCATCCTGCTGTCCGCCTGCCGCCATGTACAAACAACCTCCTTCTGTTTTAAAAGTGATTCCTTCTCCAAAGTCATTTAAGCCATTCCTTCTCTAAAATCATTCTTTATCAGTCGGCATGCCTGTCGATGCAGGCATCCTCATGTATAAAAAGCAAAGAAAAAAGAAGCATCATTTTCTGATGCTCCTTCTTAGTATGCACTCTGTTTTCAAAAACACTCTGTTATATTTTACTATGAAAGTCCCAGACGGCGATTGCGTGAGTGCGTGAGCACGGAGCAATCGACTTTCATATCATAGTGGTGCCTGCGCCAGCAGGCATGTCCGTTTTACTTCCAAAACAGCAGCCATTTGCTTTCCAAGGTATTTTCTGAAAAGTTCCAAAACTTTCCATGTGAACTATTTTTTACCTCATTTATTTACAATGCTGTTTTCGCCGCTTTCGCCAGTTCCTTCATCTCTTTTGCATTTTCCAACACGCGGTCTGTGATTTCCACACCGCCCAGAAGTCTCGCCAGCTCAACAATCTGTTCCTGCTCATTCAGCGGATAGATATGTGTCACTGTTTTTTCCCCCTCGGTCTGCTTCTTAATCTCGAAATGCAAATCCGCCATCGACGCAATCTGCGGCAGATGCGTGATGCAGATTACCTGGTGTGTTTTCGCAATGTAATTCAGTTTTTCTGATACCTTCTGCGCTGTTCGCCCGCTGATTCCCGTGTCAATCTCGTCAAAAATCAATGTCGGTATCTGGTCGGAATCCGCCAGAACAGTCTTAATCGCAAGCATCACTCTGGAAAGTTCTCCGCCGGAAGCCACCATGCCGAGAGGGCGCACCGGCTCGCCTGGATTTGTGGAAATCTCAAATTCTGCCTCATCGATTCCATCCGCCGTAAAAGAGTTTAACCTCTGAAAGCGCATTCCAAACTTCACATCTAGGAAGTTTAACTCCGACAATGCCTTCTTTATCTTGGCCGTCAACCCTTTTGCCGCCTTCTGGCGTTTTTGTGAGAGTTCCTCGCAGACCTTCAAAAGCTCTGACTCCTTCTGCTGGAACTCCTTCTCTGCCTTCACCTTCCGCTCCTCATAATGTTCCAGCAGCTCCAGACGCTCTTTCTTCTCAGCCAGCTTTTCCATCGTCCGCTCCAGCGTACCGCCGTACTTTGCCATCAGACCGCGGATAACATCCAGACGCTCTTCAATTTCGCGAAATTCTCCCTCATCAAACACCATCCCATCCAGATATGACATGACGCTGTGTTCCGCCTCGCTCAAGAGCGCCTCTGCATCCAAAAGCTGCGCCTCCATATCTCGGATTTTGTCATCAAACTCCGCCACCTCCGAGACCTCCTTGATGGCGCGTCCCAACCCGTCTCCGTCCAGCTCCCTGGAAGCCACCTGCAGCGCCGCCGCAATCTTCTGAAAATGATTCAGCGTGCGGTAGCGGTCCGTCAGCTCTTCCTCCTCGCCTTCCCTAAGACCAGCATTCTCAATCTCCTCAATCTCAAACTGCAGAAAATCCATCTCTCTTCTGCGCGCTTCCTGGTCCATCTGAAACGACGAAAGCTCCTTTTTTATCTCCTGGTATGCGCGGTAAGCAGCAGCCACTTTTTCCTTCAGAGCGCCCACTTCCGTTCTGGCATATGCATCCAGGATTTCCAGATGCTTTGTCTTATAGAGCAGAGACTGATGTTCGTGCTGTCCGTGAATATCAATGAGAAGACCTGTGATTTCCCGCAGTCTCGCCGCCGTCACAGTCTCGTCATTCACCCTGGCAATACTGCGGCTCTCCGTGATTTTTCTGGAGACAATAATCACTCCATTCTCATCCGGTGAAACTCCCAAAGCCCTCAGCGCTTCCTTTTTTTCCTCATCTTCCACAGAAAACAGAAGCTCCGCATAGGCATATCCCGCGCCATTTCGGATACTCGTTTTTGAGACCTTTCCACCCAGCGCAATATTCACCGAGCCGATAATAATGGACTTTCCTGCGCCAGTCTCACCGGTCAGGATATTCAGTCCTGGGCCAAACTCCACCTCTGCCTCATCAATCAATGCTAAATTTTTTACCCTTAACTGTAAAAGCAAGTTTACTCCTCCCGCGGCCTAGCCGTTATTACCCATTTATAATTTTTCTGATTTTGTCCATCAGCAGAATGGTGTCGTCCACACTTCTGACCGCACACATAATCGTATCATCCCCTGCAATGCAGCCCACAAGCTCTCTGAAATGCAGCCCATCCAGAGCAGCCGCCACTGCCATCGCCATGCCGGATGACGTCTTAATCACCAGAATATTTTGCGCCCTGTCCATGGAGAGCAGTCCATCTTTCAGAATCCGCAGATGCTTATCACTGAAATTCGCCTGATTCTGCATCACCGCATAATGCTGTTTTCCATTGCTTCCGGACACTTTCGTCAGTTTCAGTTCTCGGATATCGCGGGAAACTGTCGCCTGCGTCACTTTAAAGCCTGCCTCAGAAAGCCGGTCTGCCAGCTCTTCCTGGGTCTCAATATCATGATTGCGAATCAACTCTACTATCTTGCTGTGTCTTTCTAGTTTCATATATCCATCCACTCCTCTGTTTATCTTTGCAGTCGATACGCCCCGCAGCAGTCATGCGAAAGGCATGAAATCAGGCAACTGGTGAAGCCATTTTTTCCCGAAGCCGCTCCACAAAACTGGTCTTCGTCAATTTTATCATTCTCGCTGTCATCTCTGCCCGTTCCACCTCGATAAAATCACCCGAATGGAGCAATATCTCTGCATCCCCGTCAAAGCTGGCAGCCTGCTCGTCCTCCGCCTGCCCCTGAATCCGTATTTGTATCATATCCGATGCCGGCAGGACAATGCTTCTCGCATTCAATGTATGTGCGCAGATGGGCGTGAGAATAATCATGTCCGCCTGAGGGTCCACAATCGGCCCGCCTGCTGACAGATTGTAAGCGGTGGAGCCTGTCGGCGTCGCCACAATCATACCATCTGCCTTGTATGAGCTTAAAAGTTCTCCGTTCACAAAAATCTGAAACCGCAGCATCCGCAGCACACCGCATCTGCTGATTACAATGTCATTCAGGGCAATCTCCTCGTAACAGAACTCTGGCTTTTCATGCGGCTTTTGTTCTTGCACACGATACGCCCTTCCGCGCAGAAACATCCGTGTCTCCACCCAGAACCGGTCTTCCAGAAGCGCATCCAGAATCTGCGGGACCTCCTCCGTGCTTCCTTCTGTCAAATACCCCAAAGTCCCCATATTGATGCCCAAAAGCGGCAGATTTCTCTTTGCCAGATCTCTCGCCGCCTGAATTAAGGTACCGTCTCCGCCCAGCACCAGCACCGCTTCCGTGCCTTCAGGGACCATGCGGGCATCCGTATATCTATAAGAATCCCCCTCTTTTAGCATCTGCGGGCATACCCAGCAGGAAGCACCTCTTTCCTCCAGATAACGGCAAATCTGTTTTGCGACTTCCTCTGTATTCTCTTTCTCCCTGTTTGCCACCAAAAAAAAGTTCTTCATCTTTTACATCCCTGCCAGCGTTTTGTGTGCATCCTCCACCACTTTTTTCTCATCTACAGTATCCGGCATTTCTGCCTCATGGTCCTCCAAAGGAACAAAATCCGCGATTTTTTTCAGATGGAGCAGATACTCAATATTTCCCTCCGGCCCCTTAATCGGAGAAAATTCCAGATTTTTAATCTCAAACCCGATGGAAGCCGCATACTGCATCACCATGCGGATGACTTCCAAATGTACACTCTTCTCCCTCACCACACCTTTTTTGCCGACTTTCTCTCTGCCCGCCTCAAACTGCGGCTTAATCAGACAGACAATCTCTCCGTCAGGCGTCAAAAGTTCTCTGACCGGCCCCAAAACCTTTGTCAGAGAGATAAAGGAGACATCAATCGAGGAAAATTCCACCGGCTCCTGGATGTCCTCTGGTGTGACATAGCGGATATTGGTCTTCTCCATACAGACCACTCGCGGGTCATTGCGCAGCTTCCAATCCAGCTGCCCATGGCCGACATCCACCGAATAGACCTTAACTGCGCCATTTTGCAGCATACAATCCGTAAATCCGCCCGTGGAAGCCCCCACATCCATGCAGACCTTCCCATCCAGAGTCACATCAAAATGGCTCATCGCTTTCTCCAGTTTCAGGCCGCCGCGGCTCACATATTTCAACGTATGCCCACGCACCTCCAGCTTTGCAGTCTCCTCAAAAGAAGTTCCTGCCTTATCCTCTTTTTGGCCGTCCACATAGACAATCCCCGACATGATAATCGCCTTCGCCTTTTCCCTGGAAGGCGCATATCCATTCTCCACCAGCAGTACATCCAGCCGTTTTTTCATCTATTTTTCCATTCCTTTGCTTATGTCAATCTATACTTTCTATGATTCCCAGATTCTTCCTTCGCACTTTGTGCTCCCGCGGCCTGCGCTCCGCTTCGGCCTACGCCAAGCAGACATTACTTCTGGATACGCTCCAAAATTGTCTGCGTAATCGACTCCGCATCCAGTTTCAGCTCCCGCTTCAGACTGCCCACATCGCCGTGCTCCACATAGGCATCCGGCAGCGCAATGTTAATCATATCCACATTCGGATAATTCTGATGAATATACCCTATCGCCATCTGCCCATATCCGCCCCGCAGTACATTCTCCTCCATCGTCACCAGAAGAGTGTTCCTTTTTGCCATTTTGTCCAGAACTTCCGTGTCAACCGGCTTCACAAAGCGGACATTTACCAGGTCACATGCAATTTCCTGACTCATCAGCATCTCGCGGACTGTCACAGCAGATTCCACCATACTACCCACCGCCAGCAGCGCCACCGAAGGCTTTTTGGCATCATCCGGATGCAGATATAAAATCTCACTCTTTCCGTACTCCACCGGCTGCACAAATTCTTTCAGCCCCTGGTATGCCTCTCCTCTCGGATAACGCAGAGCAATCGGCGCGTCAAACGCGACAGCAAACTCCAGCGCAGCACCGAGTTCCCATGTATTCTTCGGCGCAAAAACTGTCATTCCAGGAATCTCAGACAGATACGACAGGTCAAAAATTCCCTGATGCGTCTCCCCGTCACTTCCGACAAGCCCCGCTCTGTCCACCGCAAACACGACGGGCAGGTTCTGAATACAGACATCATGAAGAATCTGGTCATATCCTCTTTGCAGGAAGGAAGAATACACCGCCACCACCGGCTTCAATCCTCCGGCTGCCATTCCTGCCGCCGAAGTGACTGCGTGCTGTTCTGCGATACCCACATCAAAAAAACGGCTCGGGTATTGCTTTGCAAAATGTTTCAGACCTGTTCCATCCGGCATCGCCGCCGTGACTGCCACCAGTTTGGAATTGGTCTTTGCCAGCTCGCACAGTTTCTTTGCAAACACATCTGTGTAGGTTGGCGCAGTCTTTTTCTTTTTACTCTTTCCTGTCTCTATGTCAAAGGGGTCAATCCCATGAAATCTCTCCGGATTCTTCTCTGCAGGGGCATACCCCTTTCCTTTCTTTGTCAATACATGAATCAAAACTGCACGGTCAATATTTTTTGCTTCTTTTATAATTCGCACCATTGCATTCAGGTCATGTCCGTCCACCGGTCCAAAATACGTAATTCCCATATTTTCAAACAGCATCCCTGGGATAAAAAGCTGTTTGATGCTGTTTTTTGTCCTGCTTATCTTGGTAATCATGCCGTCCCCAACCACCGGCACCTGCTGCAGTGCCCGCTGTACGCGCCGTTTCAGCGCAATATATCCTTCATCGGAACGCACATGATTCAGATATTTTGACATGCCCCCCACATTCTCAGAGATGGACATGTTGTTGTCATTTAAGATAATAATAAAATTCTTTTTCATGCGGGCGGCATTGTTCAGCGCTTCATATGCCATTCCGCCAGTCAGCGCACCATCCCCAATCACAGACACCACAGTATAGTTTTCATTCTGCAGATCTCTCGCCTGTGCAATACCAAGCCCTGCTGAAATCGATGTGGAACTGTGCCCTGTGTCAAAAGCGTCACACACACTTTCTTTTCTTTTTGGAAACCCACTCAAACCATGGTATTTTCGCAGCTCGTCAAACCCGTCTTTTCTTCCGCTCAGGATCTTATGCACATAAGACTGATGCCCCACATCCCATATAATCTTGTCTTCCGGCAGATTCAAAACCAGATGAAGCGCCATTGTCAGCTCCACCACGCCCAGATTCGAGGCGAGATGGCCGCCTGTCTGACTCACCTTCTCCAGAAGGAACTGCCGTATCTCCTCGGCCAGCACGCCATACTGCTCCTCTGGAATCTTTTTAATATCACCTGGCTTATTTATCTGTTCCAGAACCATACTCATTCATCCCTTCCGTTCCCTTTTAGCAACCGTTTCCGTTGCTTCTTCGCAGCCGTTTTATTTTTTTACGCAGCCATCTTATTTCTTTCGCGTAATCAGCATCCGAATACATTCTTCCAAGAACTCATTTTCCCCTGGGAGTTTCTTCAGCAATGCAATCGCATCTCCTGAAATCTTCTCCACATCCTGTTTTGCCTTCTCAATGCCTTCCAGCGTCACATAGGTGGTCTTATTGTTCTTCTCATCGCTCAGAACCGGTTTTCCCAGCACTTCCTGCGTGCTCGTCACATCCAGGATATCATCCTGAATCTGGAATGCCAGTCCCACCGCAGATGCCATATCCTGCACCGTCCGCACCTCATCCTCAGATGCCCCTGCCATCACAGCGCCAATCATCATGGAAGCTTCCAGCAGAGCACCAGTCTTCAGGCGGTAAATAAAATCCAGTTTTTCTCTCGGAATTTTCTGATTTGTCAACTCTACATCTACAGTCTGCCCGCCAATCATCCCATAAATACCTGTTTTTTCTGCCAAAATTGCAATAGAGCGGCCCACGCGCACCGGATCTGCGCCCATCGAAAATGCCTTCGCCGCCACTTCGACCGCAAAAATCAGCAGCGCATCTCCCGCAAGTGTCGCCATATCTTCGCCAAAACGAACCCATGTCGTCTCTTTTCCTCTGCGGAACCGATCATTGTCCATGCAGGGAAGGTCGTCGTGAATTAGCGAAGATGTGTGAATCATCTCAATCGCCGCCATAAACGGCTCAATCTCTTTTCCCTCTCCGCCGAACAGTCTGTATGTCTCACGCATCAAAAGCGGGCGCAGGCGCTTTCCTCCTGCTGTCATACTGTAATTCATCGCCTCAAAAATCGTCTTCTGAAAGCCCTCTTCCTTCGGCATATACCGATAGACAATCTGCTCTGTCTCACTCGTCCTCTTCTGGTATTCTTCCTTAAAATCCATTTTCCTGCCCTTCCTCCTGCAGAAGAATCATCTGCTTCTCCACTTTATCCAGCCTTGCACCGCAATCTCTCACCAGCCGCACACCCTGTTCGTACAGAGCAAACGACTCCTCCAGAGAACACTCTCCGTTCTCCAGCCTGCTGATGATCCCCTCCAGGTCCGCAAACATTTCTTCCATCTGCTTTGGTTCCATACTTTACCTCTCCGTTTTCTTTGTGTGTTCCACATGAACTAACAAACTGCCATCAGACATATATAATACCAGCTGCTCTCCAACAGATACCTGCTCCACGCAGTCCACTCGTCTGCCGTCTTTCTCTGTCACAAACGCGAAACCTCTGCTGATTTTCTGTAATGGAGACAATCCTTCGAGTCTTTCCGCCAGAATCGACAGCCTGTGTTTCTCTTCCAGCAGCTGTCTTTCTAACAGCCGTTCCAGTTTTTCCTGCATATCGCCCAGATACTGTCTCTTCTGCTGCAGTTTATGCTGCGGATGTGTCATCTGAAGCTGCAGCTCTAGCTGGCGCATTCTCGCCTCTGCGGCTGCCTTCCGGTACGAAAAAGCCCTGTCCAGACTCTGCTTAAAATAGGACAGCTGACCCAAAAACTGCATATAGTCAAACACGGCGAGCTCTGCTGCCGCTGAAGGAGTCGGCGCACGCATATCCGCCACATAGTCCGCAATCGTTACATCCGTCTCATGTCCCACAGCCGAAATCACCGGAGTCCGGCAGGCAAAAATCGCTCTCGCCACACATTCCTCATTGAATGCCCACAAATCCTCAATCGAGCCGCCGCCGCGCCCCACAATCAGCACATCCAGCCTCATCTTGTCCAAAACCTGGATGCCGTGCACAATACTTGCCGCCGCGCCCTCCCCCTGCACCAGAGCAGGATACAGGTACAGCTGCACATACGGATTTCTGCGGTGAGAAATATTCATGATATCCCGAACCGCGGCCCCTGTCGGCGCCGTCACCACGCCGATGCGAAATGCAAATCTCGGAATCTGCTGCTTGTACTCCTTCGCAAACATGCCCATCTCTTCCAGCGAATCCCGCAGCGCCTGAAACCGGCGAAACAAATCGCCGGCCCCGTCCAATTCTATCTGATTTACATAGAGCTGATACTTTCCGTCCCGCTCATATACATTGATATTTCCCGAGGCAATAACCTGCTGCCCTTCGGACAGACGAAAAGAAAGCCCCTTTCTCTGACTGGCAAACATCACCGCTGCCAGAGTCCCTGCCTTATCCTTTAATGTGAAATAAATATGTCCGGAAGTGTGGTACTTGCAGTTCGACACTTCCCCCTTAATGGAAATTCTCTGCAGCGCAAAATCCTGGGTAAACATGTTTTTGATGTATGAGTTTACCTGAGATACAGAATATACACTCGCCATCCGCTTACACCAGCTTTGCCAGAATGCCGTTTACAAACGCTGGAGAATCATTTCCGCCGAACTTCTTCGCCAGCTCCACTGCCTCATTGATGGCTACCTTAGGCGGCACTGTATCGTCATAGCGCATCTCAAACAGCGCCAGGCGCAGAATTGTCAGCTCCACACGGCCCATGCGGCCCGTCTTCCAGCCCTCCGCCACAGCATTGATGGCATTATCCAGCTCTTCTGCCTTCTCCAGAACCTTTCCCACTTTATCCTTGAGATAAACCATATCCTGCACATCTGCCTGTGGATTGTGTACCACTTCCTCCGTGCCGTCCTGCAGTGTCTCTTCCTCTGCCGGCTCCTCAAAATACATATCCATCTGCTCTGCTTTTTCTTCCTCTCTGTAAAATCCTGTGCAGAACAGCATCTTAAAGCAATGCTCACGCAGACGCTTCCTGTTCATTTTCGTCCTCCTGTCCTTTATTGCGTTTTTCTTTCCTGCCATGGTGGTGCCTGTGACAGCAGGCATGCCCGTTTCTATGATTTCCCGCTGCCTGTGCAACGAAAAATCAGGCTGTTACAAAACAGAAACCTGATTTGTGACAGCCTGTGTCCTTTATTTTTCCTCTTCCAGGTTCACTCCTGCAATCCGAATATTGACATCCAGCACAGTCAGACCTGTCATCGTTTCAATCGCTGTTTTTACTCTGTCCTGTACCTTCTCACTGACTTCAGGGATATTATATCCAAATTTGATATTCAACGATAAATCCACCGAAACATGTTCCTCTGTCACTTCCACTTTCACACCTTTGGACAGATTTTTCATTCCCAGTTTTCCAACCAGTTCATTGGTAATATTGCCTGCCATGGAATACACGCCATCCACTTCGGTAGCTGCAAGCCCAGCAATAATAGTTACCACTTCATCGGCAATCTGCACCTCGCCCAGAGTGTCTTTCTCATATAATTTATGCGTACTTTTCATTTCCGTTTCCTTAGCCACAACAAAATACCTCCTGTTCTCCATACTAGACCTATTATAGCAAAGATAATCCAATTTGGAAAGGGAAATTTTTTGCCAGCAACAAGCGAATTCCAGGCTTCCTGGCTATGCCGTAAATTCCTTATTATTCAGCCAGATTCATCAGGGAAATCACAATCTGGTCCGCAGACACCTCCGTCTTTCTTTTGACAATATCCTCAATCTGCGCTCTCTGCGGGTCAGTAATACTCTGCGCATTGATTACCACATCCACCTGTCCATCTGTGATACTCACCACCGGATCGGCAAACCCTTTTGCCATCAAAAGCGTTTCCGCCGCATTTTCCTTCTCAGCAATCGTCGTCATTTTCACCATATTGTCAAGTGCTCCCTGCTTTGCCGCCTCATCTAACTGATCGTTATTGATGATTTCCAGCAGCGCTTCTTTATTTTTCGCCCGAATCTGCTCGCGGCTCATCTGCGCATTTGCTATGTAATCGGACACCGACATTCCACTTGTGAGCACCGCCTCGCCAGGATTCTCAATCCCTGTCTCACTGGAATCCCCCGTCTGCGCCGCGCCCTCACCGGACGCTGCATCCAGCACAATCTGCTCTCCGTTTCCCTCTGACGGGTCATCCAAGCTCGCAATCTCCGTCAAATCATTTGGAAACAAATCTTCCGAAGCCTGATTTTCATTCAAAATAGCCTCATCTGAGAAATTCATCATTCCCGCTTCGTACACTTCCCCCGTGGACACTTCCTCTTTTCCGGCATAATTGAGATAACCGGCTGCTGCAATCATAATCGCCAAAGTCGTAATAATGATTTGATTTTTCCTGAAAATCTTTTTCATAAACGCCACTCCTTCTATTCTACCCTCTTTAATACTTTAATCTTATGTGCAGGGACTCCAAATAATGCCTCCGCCGCCTCAGAAATTTCCGCCTTGACAGAAGACACGCCCGCCCCCTGGGCTAGAATCACAATTCCCTCAATTTCAGGATAAATCTCCTTTTCCACCACTGGCGCTGCCTTCTCTCCGCTTCCCGTAATCACAGTCTCCCCACTCTCCTCCAGACTCTGCGACTTTCTCACACTTCCGTCCGCCTCGTTTTCCTCTGTCATGCTACTTCTGCTCTGTGTATCCACCCGCAGCACCTTCTCCTCAGAAGAGCGCAGCACCAGCATCACCTCCACCTTTCCCACGCCATCCACTTTCTCCAAAATTTCCTTCAGACGCTTTTCCATCCGCTTCTCATAGCTGTCCGCGCCCTGCGCCGCGCCATCCGCGCTGACAGATGCCACATTCAGATTCTGTTTCTGACTTTGTTCCTGCTTCACAGACAGTGATTCCGTCTTCTGTGGGAACCCCAGAATCAGCAAAATAACTCCCGCCAAAAGCAGAATCAAAAACTTGTCCTTATCCCTCTTCCAGTTGAATTTCAACATAAGAAACCTCCAGCCTGTAATACTGCGCAATCCGCTCTCTCAGCTGATTTGCTGCCCGATTCCCCTCCTCAGCACGCTTCGGACTTCCGCCTGTCTGCACATCCATGCCCATCCCCTGTCCTGCTCTCATTTCTTGTCCATTTCCCATTCCCATCCCCACATACCTTAGCAGCAGCCGAACCCTCTCCACCTTTCCAAATCCATCCTCCCCTTCCTCCTCACAGACTGATACCTCCAACTCTCTCACCGAAAATCCACTGCTGTCCGCCATCTGCCGGATATCCTCCCTCACCGCAGCCTCATACTGTGCCAGAATCATCTTTTTCTGCTGCTGTTCCACTCCCAGAATCTTCTGTTCCAGCTCTGCTGTGTCCTGTTTCAGGGAAAACTCCTGGTAGAAATGTGAAATTTCATCCTCCAGCCGCAATCCTCCTAAAAAAGGCTTGATTACCAGCAGAATCAGGATAATTCCGGCAAAAAAGCGGACATATTTTTCATACTGCTTTGCTGGAAGCAGGGAGAGAACCACAGTCATAAATATCATGTAATAGGCAATATTCTGCACCCATCCTGTCACAAACTCCATATGCGCTCTCCCCATACCATTTTTCTTATATCTTCTTATCCTTTTCTCTTCCCATGTTCTTTAGCTATCCCGAAAAATATACCGCATTGCTTGAGGCGCAGACGACAGCAATCGACAGCACAAACAGCACAAACATGACAAGCACCATATCCAAAAGCAATTTATGTCCCTGCGCGACTTTTGCAATGCAGGATACCATCCTTGTATCGCAGACGGGCTGCAGCATGGCTGCGGCCAGATGATAAAAAAGCATCAAAAGCACCAGCTTTATTACTGGCAGAATACAGACGGCGGACAGAATTACCACCGCGGCGGCCCCAATGGTGTTTTTTATCAGAACTCCCGAGCCCAGCACCATCTGCATTGCCGTTCCTGTCGCCTGCCCGATTCCAGGAATCACCTGAATCACTTTCTGCAGCACTCCCGTCTTCAGAGAATCCGCATACGGCAGCACCATGCCCTGCAGAAGCTGCACTCCTACCACAGCGCCAAGCATCGTTTTCATGGTCCACTGTATCATTTTTTCCACCAGTTCTGTCATTTTGGAGAGCATATCCTCCCTGGAAATATGCCCCGCCAACACCAGAAAAATATACAATTTCAAAAGCGGCACTAACAGCAGCTGCACCACTTTCTCCAGAGCATACACGCCAAACAGCATTGCCTCATACATGACCACTGCCCCTGCCGCATTTCCGGCAAACGCCACTGCCATAAAATACGCTGGCATCAGCACGCGCAGAAACCCTGTCGCCTTGTCCATCACCTGCACAGCCACATCGAGCGCCGTCAAAAATCCAGCAGCCAGCAGAGAAAACAGCAGCAGATATGTAATATAAAATCCAGCATCCGCAATCTGGCTTTTGTCAAACACAGACGCAAAATTTGCGAAGACCGCCCCCGCAATTCCAATCACCAGAATCTGAATAAAAATACGGCTTCCGGAAGAAATTTCCGAAAACAAGGAATCTGTCATGGATGCGACCACCATCTCCCCAGCCTCTTTCCACTTTCCATCCAGAAGCATGGAAATCATCTCCCGAAAAGAAATTCGGCTTTTTCCCCCGCCAAGCGCATCCAGATATTCCTGAATATCCGAAAAATCCAGGGAATCCTCCCAGATTTCCTCCCCAAAGACCGCACGGTTTTCCTCCTGACGATTCTCCCCACTTTCCCATGTCTCCTGTGCAAATGCTGTAAGAGAAAGCCCAAAACTGAGCCAGCAGATACATGCACTGCAAAACACACTGTAAAATACTCCGCGCAATTTCTCTTGGTATTCCTGTTTTCTGTGCCGCCCGCACGCGCCTCTTATCTCCCTCACCTCCCTTATCACACAGTCTCACACTCATAGAAAACTTTTCAGTGTTTCCAGCAATGCCAGAAGAATCGGCATACTCACCGCCAGGATGGACAATTTTCCAAAAATCTCAATCTGTGTTCCCACAGAGCCATATCCGCAATCCCTGCAGATTCCAGACGCAAACTCCGCCACATAGGTGATTCCCACCATCTTCAAAAGTGCATTCAGATACACATTGTTGATTTTAATAAAATCCTGAATCTGTTTGACTGCCTCAATGATGCTGGATAATTTTCCCACCCCATACAGAAAAATAAAAACAGCTGCGGCAAGTCCCAGATACATCCCATACTCGCTCTTGACTGTTTTTAGGGGAACCGCCAGAAGAACTGCCGTGATTCCCGTGATTGCAATAAAAATGATGGACATTCTATCACCCGCCTGCCATGCCGCACTGCTGTCCTATTTCTTACAGTGCAAACAGATTTTTTATTGTGTCAAACAGTTCATATATGTAGGGAACCAGCCAGAACAGAACCAAAATCAGCCCTGCAAGACTTGTCAGAAATGCCTGTTCTTCTCTGCCGCTGTGTTTCAGTACCTGACAGATGATGGATACCAGAATTCCCACTGCCGCAATCCTGAAAATCAAATTTACCCCCATTGCCACCACCTCATATCAAGATAATAACCAAAAAAATCCCAGAAAGGAGACCCAGACTTGCAGATAACTTTACCTTCGCATCCAACCCTCTCTGCAGGAGATTTTCTGTCATCTCCAACCGCTCCAGATACAAATTCAATGTCTTCTCCTGCATTGCCAAATCCAGATATCCCAGCTCTCCTCCAAACTGTCCAAAATCCTCCAGTTCTGTTTTTTCCAGAGACCAGCTTTCCTGCACCTTTCCCAACTCTTCCTCCCAGATTTCCTTCAGAGACACCCCATCTCCCTCCTCCAGCCGTTCAGACACTGCCCGAAAAAAACTTCCCGTCTTTTCTTCCACTCGATTTCCCGTCTCCCACAGTGCTTCCGCAAGCGGTGCATTCGCATACAAAATCTGCCCCCGCAAAAGCACAATCGCCTTTTTCAGCATCTGCACGGCTCTCAGACGCCGCTTCTGATAGTCTGCAAATGCCAGCCCAAACCCCGTGCACGCCGTCAGCACCAAAATTGCCCCAAACCATTTCATGCATCCATCCTCCTTCGACTATTCATGATACCTCTTTCATCGTACACAATGTCTCTGTCATCCACGACGTTTCTGCCATCCTTATCATAAATCCCTGTCACCTGTCCCAACTGTTCGCCTTGTCCCAAAACCAGATAGCGCTCAAACAGCTGGTTTTCCAGCATTGCAGAGAGTCCTGGCCTCTGTCTCATATCTTCCATAGAGGAGGCATGTGCGGTCGCCAGAATCCGGCATCCGCATTTCATCACCATCTCCAGTGCCCGTCGGTCCTCCTCACCACCAATTTCATCCACTGCCACCACCTGG
Organism: bacterium; assembly: GCA_030524675.1. GTDB lineage: Bacteria > Bacillota > Clostridia > Lachnospirales > Lachnospiraceae > CAJMNU01. Next base: position 9,451 of record JAUNGE010000055.1, on the reverse strand, counting down.
GGAGCCATCGTGCGAATCAGCATCATCATCCCCACTGTTTTCGGACAGCAGTCCAGAATATCCGTCCTCGGCCCCAAATCATTCTGCGCAATTCCCTGATAGCACGCCCCGATTTCCGAGCGCTCATCCACCACCCCTACATTCATCCCGCCCTCTGAGAGCAGGCGGATACAATCTCGAAGAAGCGTGGTTTTTCCACAGCAGGGTGGAGAAAGAATCAGCGTGCTGCACAGCTGCTTTTTTTCAAACAGCCATGGAAATACGGGGAGCGCGCAGCCCTTTACCTGGTGAGCCAGTCGGATGTTCACAGATGAAATACATTTTATTGTCCGAATCCGCCCTTCCTCCACCACGGTCTTTCCTGCAATTCCAATGCGGTGCCCGCCCTGCACAGTAAAAAATCCCTGCCGTATTTCCTCCTCATGGGCATACAGAGAATGTCGGCTCACGCTCTCCACAAAATCTCGGATTTCTTCTCTGCTGCTCACACTCCCGCCACCCAGCACTCTCTCCCTGCCATACATCTTCGCAAGTACCGGCGCCCCGACGCGCAGCCGGATTTCCTGCACATACTCCAGTTCTTCCCCCAATTCAGCCGTTTTTTCTCTCAGCCCCGCCGGAAATAACTTCCACAGCTCCCTGCTCTCCATCTCGATTCCTCCTTTACCCCAATATATGAGACAGGCATAAAATTAGAACCTCTTCTTTCGCACACCTTCTTTCCTTTCTCTTCTCTGGTTCGGATTTTCTTATCTTCTGCATATATATCAGTAAACAAATTTCAGGTAGACTGTTTATGAAACCAATACCATCATTTTCTCTCCGAAACATTATCAAACCGCTGGGAATTATATGCCTCTTTCTGGCCTCCTACTTCGCTGGAAACAATGCCACCAGAATTTTCTCACCAGGTGTCGTCGAAGTCTCTTCCTCCGCCGAAAACAACTGGGGACTGGGATTTCCCAAAAACGGAGGAACACCCACTGGAAACGCCTCTCCAGAAGAACTGAAACAATACCGTGCCGCCTACATAGACAGCACAGACGAGAACGTAATTTATCTGACATTCGACTGTGGATTTGAGAACGGAAATACGCCTCTGATTCTGGATGCATTGAAAAAACATTCCGCTCCTGCCACCTTTTTTGTTGTGGGAAATTATCTGGAGACCAGTCCAGAACTCGTCAAACGCATGGTGGAAGAAGGACACATTGTGGCAAACCACACTTACCACCACCCAAATATGTCTCAGATTTCCACCAAAGAGTCCTTCCAGAAGGAACTCTCTTCTGTAGAGTCCCTCTATCAGGAAATCACCGGTCAGAACATGGTGCCTTACTACCGCCCGCCGCAGGGAAAATACAGCACAGCGAACCTGCAGATGGCAAATGACCTCGGCTACACCACATTTTTCTGGAGTCTCGCCTACGTAGACTGGCTCCAGGATAAACAGCCCACCAAAGAGGAGGCATTCAGCAAACTCCTGACGCGAATCCACCCTGGCGCAGTTGTTCTTTTACATAACACCTCATCCACAAACGGGGCTATTTTAGATGAACTTCTCACAAAATGGGAGGAGATGGGCTACCACTTTGCACCATTGTCCGATTTGGCAGAAAAACTTGAGTAGACTTTCATAGTAAAAAGGCGGCCTCAGATGACAGTCATTGTGTGTCATCTGAAACCGCCTGGTTTCCTGCTATCGTATGTATTTCATCTATGGCTTATTTATGATATGGCTCTTTTCGTATGATTTTCCATCCTCTGTAAATCTGCTCCAGCAAAACCACCCGCATCAGCTGGTGCGGAAACGTCATTTTGGAAAAGCTCAGGAGAAAATCTGCTCTTTTTAACACTGCCTCCGAGAGTCCCAAAGAGCCGCCTATCACAAACACAATCTGGCTGCATCCGCCGACTCCCAGACTTTCGATCTTGTCCGCAAGCTGCTCAGAATCCAACATTTCGCCCTGAATTGCAAGCGCAATCACATAGGCGCCATCACGGATATTGGACAAAATCCGCTCTCCTTCTTTCTCCTTAATCTGCCGTTCCACTGTCTCACTGGCTCCATCCGGTGTCTTTTCGTCCGCCACCTGAATGATTTCCAGTTTGCAGTATCGGCCGAGCCGCTTTGTATATTCCGCCACAGCCTGCTCAAAAAATTTCTCTTTTATCTTTCCCACCGCGAGAACCGTGATTTTCACAAAACACCCCTTCCTTCGTCTGTCACAGGCAGAAATAACACTGCCCGCATATGGAAAAACATTTGTCAGATGGTTCCGTATTAGAATTCCAACACCATATCGTACCAGACCGCACCGCCATGAACAGAAGCCGATATGCCCTCATTTTTATATCCAAACTTCTCATAATATGGAATCAGCCTGTCCTTGCAGGTGAGAATCAATCCCTTCTTTCCTCTCTCTTTTGAGACCAGAATCAGATGTTTCATGAGTGCAGCTGCCACGCCCTGACATCTCCACTCTGGCACCACATCCAGCCCGAAAATGCTCTGGTACGCCCCTTGTGCGTCATGCAGGGAAGCATCTTCAAACATCTCGTCCCGTATTGTCCGCTCTGATGTCACAGCGCCATTGATAAATCCAATCACCGTTCCGTTTTCATCTTCTGCCACAAAAAAGCTGTCTGGAAATGTGTGAATCCGCGCCTCAAAAGACGTTCTGTCCGCTGCTTCCGCCTCCGGAAAGCACAAAAATTCCACTCTCGTCACCGCTTCTAAATCGTTTTCCCTGACGCCACGTATCTGATATTTCATTTCTGTCTTTGTCCCCTCATTCTCTTCTGTCTTTTCCACATTGCTCTGTATTTTTCTATTTTTCTCTGTAATAATATCCCACGCCCCACTTCGTGAACACATAGATCGGGTCGCTCGGGTTCGGCTCAATTTTCTCGCGCAGGCGGCGCACATGCACATCCACAGTGCGCACATCTCCGGACTCTGAAGCCTTATTTCCCCATACCATACTCAGCAGCTTTTCGCGGCTGTACACCTTGTTTGGATTTCTCACCAGAAGCTCCAGCAAATCGAACTCTTTTGCTGTCAGGTTGATTTCCTTTCCATTAATAAAGACACGGCGGCTGTCCACATCCAGCTTCAGATCACCCGATACCAGCATCTTCGGCTCTGGTTCCTGCGTTCTTCCTCTGCGCTCTTTCTTGGAATTTCTTCTCATAATCGCCTTGATGCGCGCCTTTACCTCCAGAATATTGAACGGCTTTGTGATGTAATCATCCGCCCCATACTCCAATCCCAAAATTTTATCCATATCGGTGCCCTTCGCTGTCAGCATAATAATCGGCATCTCCGAAAACTCCCGAATCGTCTGACACACCTCAAATCCATCAAATTTCGGAAGCATCACATCCAGAAGAACCACATCATACTCCTTCTGCTTTGCCAGCGCAATCGCTTCCTCCCCATCATACGCACAGTCCACTTCCATGCCATCCTGTTCCAGACTGAAACGAATTCCCTTTACAATCAGTTTTTCATCATCCACAACCAAAATTTTCGCCATTCTTAAACTCCTCATCTATGTAAACTTATCTGACTTATCTCACTTATCGGATTTTACGAAACAGTGATTCTGTCTTTAATTTTCTGAAACACTGCCTCCTTAATCCCTGCGATATTCATAATCTCCTCAATCGAACGAAACCCTCCATGTTCCTGCCGATACGCGATAATGTCCGCCGCCTTCGCCTCCCCAATCCCAGGAAGCGTCTGTAAAAGCGCTGCATCTGCTGTATTCAAATCTACCAGAACTGGCGCCGTTTCTACTGTATTTCCAGCATTGCCAGACGCTGCAGCCATTCTTCCTACATTCTGCACTCCATACGGGTCCCCTGCCGCTTCTTCTATAGAAGGTACTGCTATTTTCATCCCATCTTTCAGCACCTCTGCCAGATTCCAATACGCTGCTGCTGCCTGTTCCGTAAAACCGCCTGCCGCTTCTATGGCATCCACTACACGGGATGATTTTTCCAGTGCGTAGACACCTGGATTCTGCACCTCACCGCACACGTACACCCACCAGACGTCCGCATCTGCATTTTCTGCGCCCATGTTCTGTGCATCTGTGTTCTTCTCTCTCCCTGCACTCTCTATGCCTGTGTCTTCTGCGTGTGTGCTCTGTGCATCAGCATTTTCCTCACTCCCTGACGGCTCTTGCGGCTTCTCTTCGCCTTCATCTGCCACGGTACTGAAAAGAGTGTCCGAAAAAGTTTTCATCACGAACTTCTCGGACACCCCGCTTTCTGCCTGGGTAATACACATTGCTGTACTTTCTGCATCCTCTGCGTTTTTTACATTTTCTGCAAGACTTTCACTCTGATACAGTCTGTCGGCTCCATACAGCAAAGCTGCCACCGCAACAAACGCTATCGTTATCCATACTTTCCATTTCTGCTTTTTCATCGATTCCTCCTGCACGAGGCAGGAAAAATATCCCACTCCACACTTCTTATTCTACACAGACTTTTTGCCAATTACAAGTCTTATTTAAAAATAAAAATTCCAAGAATTGCCAGTCCTGCTCCCAAGACCTTTTTCCACTCAAATCCTGTCTTTTCCACGCCAAACAGTCCCATCAGCTCCACCAGATACGACACTAAAATCTGTGCCACCACAATAATCAGCGTCGCCTGCGCCGGCTTTAAGAGTGCCATGCTTTTAATCACAGTCCACGTGATAAACGCACCCATCACACCGCCCAAAAGCAGATACCAGGGCCTGACAGAAAGAATTGCCGACACAGTATGCCGGTCTCCAAATAACCACAATACCACGCAGGTGAGAAACGCCGTCAGCTGAACCCATCCCGCAGACACCCAGATACTGGTCTGTTTTGTTACCTCTGTGTTAAACACCCCCTGCAAACTCATCAACGCACCTGAAATCAAAGCAATCAACCATCCCGCCATTGCATCATTTCCCCCAATCTCTCTTTTTTCCGGTTCACTCTCATTCTCACCGCTTCACTCCTGTTTTCAATCATCTGTTTTCCACCAGATTTCATTTCCTGGTATCCTGCCTCACAGCATTTCGTCCGACATATTTATCTGATACTATTTATCTACCGCTTCTACTACTATCATTCCCTCAAACTCCATTCTTATCCATCCATGCTTTCGGAGAAAAATACTTCAAAAAACAAATCTTTAAAACAGAAAAAAGCCAGCGATACCGTACATTCTGCATCCTGGCATTCTTTATTTTCCTTTTTCTTTTTTTCCCTTGTTCTTCGTTCTCTCTTCTTTTGTTCGTTTCTTTCTTCCTTCTTCTACTCTTCTTTCCTCTCTTTTTTCTTTTTCTTTGTGATTTTTGAGAGATAGCGGTACATACTCGCCTCAGAGCATCCCAGGTGAGCAGCGACCTCGCTCACGGCACCTTTTAACTGAAAGGCGCCCTTTTCCTCCAGATTCTCCAGAAGCCGCAGCCGTTCTTCCTGATTCAGATGGTCAATCTTTCCATAACTTCCCGCGCCAAACACCTCATCCGCAGCGTTATAAATCATCTCCGGCACACTGTTGACAAACTTCTCAATCGGGCTAGCTGTCCGCTCTGCTGTGAAATCAATCGGCCACGACACCCGCCCCAGGCGCAGAATTTCCTCGCTGAGTTTCAGATATTTTGATTGGTCACTGTTAAAACAGAGCATTCCCACCAGCTCATTTTTTTCCTTGATAAAAAAAGTGGAACAGAGCAGCATCTTTCCGCTCTGTGTCTTTCCATGGTAATTCACGTCCCAGTCCCTGTCTCTCCAGCGTTCCTCCGCGAGGATTTTCAGACCATAATCCGTCAGCGGCGCCCCCACGGAGCGCCCACTGATATGTCCATTGGCAATCGCCACAATCGACTGAGACTGTTTGCGGCAGTCCTGCAGAACCACCTCACAGTTTTCTCCCAGCATCTGAGCCATGAAATCCACCAATTTCACGTAGTAATTCAAGATGTCGCTCATACTTGTCTCCCTTTTCTCTGCGCCGCCTGTACCAAATGCAGGCAGAGAACGGCCGTTGTCACTGCTCCTACACCTCCTGGAACTGGAGTTGCCATAGACGCCTTCCCAGAAACCGCCTCATAATCCACATCTCCGCACAATTTTCCATTTTCATCCACATGAATTCCCACATCCAAAACAACTGCATCCTTCCCGACAAATGACGCATCCACCATTTTTTTCTTTCCTGCTGCCGCCACCAGAATTTCTGCCTCACTGCACACCTGTGCCAGAGAAGCCGTTTTTGTATGGCAGATTGTCACAGTCGCATTTTCCTTCAGAAAAAGCATGGACAGCGGCCGCCCCACCACCATGCTGCGCCCGATTACAACGGCTCTCTTTCCGGACACAGGAATCTGATAATATTTCAATATTTCCATCACTGCCTGCGCCGTACACGGTGCAAACCCATCCTTCTCTCCGGCAAACACTTTTGCCAGGTTGAGCGGGGAAATACCGTCCAAATCCTTCGCCGGATCCATCACCTCTTCTGCTTTTTTCTCCGAAATATGCCTGGGAAGCGGTTTCAGCAAAAGAATCCCATCCACCGCATCATCCTGATTGATTTTCTTAAATTCCTCCAAAAATTCCACTTCTGAGACAGACTCTGCGAACACATAGGAGCGCGCAGAAAGCCCAAAAGACTCCGCTTTCTTTATCGCACCGCGCTCATAGGAAATATCGTCCGGCTTTTCTCCCACACGCACAATCGCCAAAGTCGGCACATAGCCATGCAGTTTTTCCAGCTCTTCTTTTACCTGCTGCTTGATAGTTTCAGATACTTCTTTTCCCTTTAATGCAATCATACTTTGTTCGTTTTCCTTTCACTGCAGTGCCTTGCAGACACCCTGATAAATCCCATCTGCCTTCTTCATTCCCAAATCCAGCATTTCCTGTGCTTCTGTCCGGATTTCCTCCGCCTTATCCCGATTTTTCATAGAACGTGTGTTGATAAACACATTCATCGCCGCTCCGGAAAGAGCGGTGCGCACAAACTGCACACCGACCCCCACATCCGAAACTGCCATACGGCTGCCTTTTTCTGCCAGCATTTCCATAATATCCAGCATTTCCATACTCGTTCTCATGAGCTGAAGCGGAACTAGGCTAGCCTGCAGCAGGCATGTCTCCATCACGGTCTGTTTGTATTCTTTTTCTTCCTCTGTCCCAGTGGGCAGCGCATATGCAGCAGCCAGCGGCGCAAACACTTCCTCGTCTCGGTCTGCCAGAACAAAAAACGTCTCCTGAAGTTTTTGCATACGCTTCAAAGCCTCTTGTATCTCCTCCTCTGCTGCGGCATACTTTTTCTTTCCCACTGTCAGATTTGCCACCATCTGCCCCAAGGCATTGCCAAGCACGCCCCCGAGAGCAGCTGCACCGCCCCCTCCAGGAACTGGTGCTTTGGAGGACAATGCTTCTGTAAATTCCTGTATCGTTTTGCCTCTGTTTTCTGCTGCCATTCTCAAAACCTCACCTTCCCATATACCCTATTTTCTGACTGCCTGCTGATTTTGGTACTACGATACTTTAAAATCCCAGAATCCGCTCTCTAGTATACTTCGCTGCCTCTTCCTCTGTCAGCTCATGTGTCCAGGAAGCTCTCTTAGAATGATCTGCCGCACCCGCACCTGTATTTTTGTACTCTGCATAATACGCTGTCTCGCGCGCGTCTGCCTTGTTCCAGTCATGCCATCCTTCACGCACAATATGCGGCCCAATCTCACATTCAATGAACACTGTTTTTGCAAAATTTCTCCATGGACGTCCCAGATATACGGTTCCATCCGGACAATCGCTCGTCAGGCGGCAATGTTTGAACACATAGCCAAATTCCTTTCCTTCCGGTGTGGATGCCGCTGTCACATATCCATTGATTTCTTTTCCTGCATTGATGGAGAACATCTCACAGTCCTCAAAAAGAACGGTCGCTCCGCCGAAAATAAAGTCCACCTCACCGCTGATAAAGCACTTCTTAAAGTAATGGCGTCCGTCCCGTCTCGGCGCATTCTCCTTCGGACCGCGGAATCCATTTTTCTCAATCACAGCTGGCGGCAGCGGCGCCGTAAAAATCGTATCCTGATGTCCCAGGAAACGGCAGTTCTCAAAAATCAGCCGGTCTCCGTCCGCATAGAGCGCCAGCGCCTGTCCCACATCGCTGCCATGTCCAGCGGAATTCTCCACGGTCAGATTCTTTAAAGTCACACAATCTGCATCCACAAACAGTGTCTGTGTGCGGAATGTTCCGCGCTTCTCTCCGTCCTCCAAAATCTCTCTCGCATAATCTCCATGTGTAATCACCGTTTTGTCTGCACCTGCGCCCTCCAGCGTCAGGCTTCCCTGGTGAATTTCCAGGCGTTCCTCATATACGCCCTCTCCCACCAAAATGTGTACTGGCATATCGTCCGCCTGATACATCTTCGCTGCTTTCAGTGCATCTGCAATCGTCTCAAACATCGCGCTGCCGTCTTTTGCCACAGTGAGGCATACTTCCTCCGGCAGCACCAGACTGCAGTATGGCTCCGGCAGCTTTCTCAGCTCCCTGGCAATCACTCCCGCCCAGTGAACAGCCCCCTCATATCTCTGATGGGTATTGTCCTGCTTTCCAGTTGGATAATTCGGATACATTCCAGCCTTAAAATTCATAAAAAACTGCAGGGAAGCTTCCTGCCCCATCTCCTCCATCTCCTTGCGGCTGATTGCATCCAGGTCAATACAAGGCACATTCTCGCGCTCTGCCAGCTCCTTCATCGCCTGCGGATACGGTGCATGAGTATCCATCATCTTGCCGTCCGCATCAAAAGAGCGGCGTGCCAACGGGGTAATCAAGACCGGATATGCACCGGAATGTTTCGCCTGTGTTATCATGTAAAGCAGATTCGTCTGGTATGCTCCGAACGGATCGGCACGGCGCGCAAGGTCTTTCTTCTCATCGTTGTGTCCAAACTGCAGAAACAGGAAATCACCTGGTCTGATTTGCTCCTCAATCGGAATAAAACGGCCCTCATCCAGAAAGCTCTTTGTACTTCTTCCATTTCTCGCATAATTTTTTACTGTGACGCCATCATTCACATACAACAGAAATCCCTGACCGATACCAGACTGCGGATATGTGTCAATCCGATTCATCTGCACTGTGGAATCTCCTGCCCAAAAAATTGTTCTCATTTTAATACGTCCTCCTCATATCTTACTGTTTTCCGAAGCTTTTACAGTGTGAAAACTGCAAAGTATTCCAACCTTTGTTTCCCTATATTTCCCTTTCTTATGATTTTACTTTATTTCACAATTCTGTCAAGAGGACAAGCGCAGGAAGCCCACTTCCGTAAGTCAAAAATTTGTAAGGCACAAATCTGCAAAATAAAAATCCATACGACAATCGAGTAGGGGGAATTTAATCCCCCTCTCACACCACCGTACATGCCGTTCGG
>JAUNGE010000054.1 GCA_030524675.1 bacterium | reverse complement strand
ATTATAACACGTGTTAATACGTATGTCAATACTTTTTCAGCAATATTATCTATTTTCAAGAAAATTCCATATCATCCATCTTTCTTTTTCTGTGCCTGCGTGCCAAAGTAAAACCCGACAATCATGGTGAAAATCGTCAGGTATTCCTGACCGGAAATCTCACCAGTACAGGTCAGACACACAAACCCACCAGTCAAAACCAGTGTCATGATGGATTTCACATCAATCAGTTTTGCCAATTTTTCTTTCAAAATCCGCACCTCCTATTTTAGAAAGAGTGCTGCCGCCGCCCCGCCAATCGCACCGATGACGGTACCCACCAGAGACTCCCAGCGGGCAGCAGGCTTCTCTTTCAGCTTGGCAACGTCCTCATTCAGATTTTTGATTATTTCATTCATGTGCCGGATTTCAATGGTTTGTTCGCCCATCTGCTGCGCCAGGCCATGCACTGCATCCACGATTTTTTCTACATCATCTAATCGATGTTTGATGGAACCGATTTCTTTCTTCAGTTCGGCAATCGCTACTTCCTTTTCTGTCTCATTCATCCGTTCACCACCCTTTTTACATAAAAAATACCCATTCAACAAATAAATTACCGAACGGGTCATTGTTTTTTCTTACTATGATAAACTAAATGTATATCCGTCAATTTCATTAATTAAAGCATTACTATTAGTGTCTTCGCACAATAATGTAAATGTAAGGTTACATGTAGAACCACTATACGTTACAGTAATTGTTAATGTGATATATTTACCATTGGAATCAGCATACATAAACCCAAAATCATCTGATGCAAATGTATTTGAACCCAATGTAGACATTAAGTACATTTGTTGTGCATCATCGTTACTACCGAGAGTAACCCTGCAACGCCCTATAAAAAAATCCATTGATGTATCAAAAAGCGTTTTTATTGTTTGAATAGTCACAGTTTTAGAATTAATATTTGTTTTAAATATATTTGAATTAGTATGGGGTCTTGGATAAATTTTACTGATATTATTTGCCATAGTCGCAAATGACGCATCGGCTGCTGTCGTAATTCCTTTGCCGCTGACAGCATCAGCAACCAGTTTTTTGCCATCAGCTACAGATTTTTTTAATTCTGCGATATTTAACTCCTGCCAATCTGTCCAGGCAGATCCGTTGTAACTTCTTGTATATCTAATACCTCCCGTTGTCAAATAATCCTGTACAATATAAGAACCGATTTTTGTACTCGTTAAAATTCCAGGTGCTGTTGCCGGTTTATTTAATGCAGCTGATATGGGGCTGGAGCTTAGTGCATACTTTCTTGTTCCATTAAACGTACACTGATTAAAATCAAACACTGGTGACGCAGCTACTACTTCATGCCCTTCTATTGCTCTCCATTGACTCCACTCAGCATCTGATGCAGCTTTTGATGCAATATACATTACATTATTGGTCAAATCCATATCTTCCGCATAGGAGTATCCATCTACCCCTTTTACGATTTTCAGTTTATGTCTTGCTCCTGTTCCCCCAAAACTAAATGCTTTGTAATCCGTTTTGAAGGCCGGAAATTCTATCATAGAATAGCTTGGAAGGGCGGAATCTATTGTCTGAATAGTGCAAGCTGCTACGGTTAAACCAATATCCGTAACACGAGAATATATGGTCCATTTTACTTTTGCATTGATGGCATTGGTAATATCTGATGCCATTGGAACCTTTGTCCACTGAATATCATCAGTTTTGCCTGTTGACGTACCCAGATACAAATGGTCATCTAATGGCCCTTGACCGCTGGCTAAAATAGTATATCCATCCTGATCATCGCCATATACTACTGCAAATCCGCACGAACAGTCTGCCAAACCAGCTGAATATGGATTTCCTACAGTATCCTCGCGCCAATAGTAAAATGCAGCGCCTGTTGCTTCTCGAAGGTCTGATGCATATTTTGCTTTTCCAGCTCCACCGCTCGCATTTAAAAACGCTTCTTTTTCTGCATCTGTCACAAAACGGTGATTTTCGTCCTCCAGCACGTTCTCTGCCAGAGCGCCAATATCAACTTCCATCTCTGTTCCATTTGCCAGTTTCTGTTTCATTTTTTTTGTTACCATTCACTCACCTCTATCAAAACAGGACTGCTGCACAGTTCTCTGCACAGCAGCCCCAAAGTATTTTTTCAGGTTTCAAATCATCAGGAAATCAGGAAGCAAATCGAACCTGCCGGCGCGGATGCTGGAAGCTCGTTTGCAAAATAAATCTGCGGCATTGTATCCAGTTTTTTCTTGTCGTCTTTTGACATCAGACCATTCGCAGACTGCGTAGCAACATTGTATGTTGTGTTTGTTGGTGTCTGCCATGTTCCATCCCCTCTCAAGAATTTTGCCTGTGTTCCCGCTGCTGGTGCTGGTACAAGACCCGTACCACCCGCAGCAGATGCTGTCGCACCCTTAAATGCAGAATATGTGGTGTTATTATCAGCACCCCATACTGCGGTGCCATCTGCTGACCAGCGAAGAATCTGACCAGCAGAACCACCACTTGGGATATGCTTGTTGCCAGATGAAGTCGGGTGAGTATACTTGTTTGCTCCTGTAGCGATACCTTCCAATTTTGTTTTCAGTGCATCTGTAAAATCGTTTGTAGACAGTCCTTTTCCAGTAACTTTATCTACCTTATTTCCAGCAACGGCCAGAAGAGCCTCATATTCTGTAGTATGTGTTGCAATATAATCAGAAATTTCTTTTAATGTGTCATATGCTTCAGGAGCATCTGCTATAAGATTATCAAATCTAGTTGTCAATGCATCAATCGCTGCTTTAACAATTTTGTTCTGTACTGGATTTGTGGAAGTAGTGCTCAATGAAGCGTCTACCACTGTTTTATTCGCACCTGTAGCAATGCCATCCAGCTTTGCCTTATCAGCTGCTGACATCAAACCTTGAGCAGTAGTTGTGGCTGCAGAATATGTGGTATTCGGAGGTGTTTGCCATGTACCATCGCCACGAAGATATTTTCCCTGAGCACCAGCAGCTGGAGCTGGAACAAGACCTGCTTTTCCGGCTGCACTCGCTGTTGCGGCTGTCATATTGCTATATGTGGTATTCGGAGGTGTCTGCCATGTGCCATCTGCTTTCAGGAATTTACTAGAATTATCTCCCTTTGCCGGTGCTGGAACCAAACCTGCCCCACCAGCAGCATCTGTTGTCGCGCCTTTAAATGGAGAATATGTTGTGTTATTGTCGTTTCCCCACACAGCTGTACCATCTGCGGACCAGCGAAGAATCTGACCAGATGCACCGCCTGCCGGAATATGTTTGTTTCCCGCTCCCGTAGGATGGCTGTAGGCCGCACCCTTACTTACTTCATCCCATCCGGTTCCATTATATACATACATGGTCTTATTGGATTTTACATACACCTGAAGACCGGCTGTCACCGCATTTAATGTTACCAGTTCGTCACGTTCTGCAATCGTCTCCACCTGGCCTCTTGCATCCAGAAGTGCTCCTGCCTGCAGCTTAAATCCACTGGCAACTGTAATACCTTTTTTATCCGCAAAACTCATATTTTCTTACCTCTCTTCCTTTCAATTAATAATTGAACGTCATCTTGAATGCGCTGACTGTAGATGCATCATTCACGTACACATAGTACGCAACGCTGTTTACCGTCACCTCAGAGCGAGTGAAGGTTCCAGTTACATCGAAACTGTTTGCATCCAGAATCTTTGTCAGCGCACCGTAAGATTTCGGGTATGCAAACATCATCTTCTGGTTGTTGCAGGTGAAGTTGAAGGACTTATTGCCTTTTGCCTGCACAGACTTAGCTGCGGCTTTGATGATTGCCTCTGTCGGCGTTGCACTAGCAGCGATTGCACCATAATAGTATGGACTCACAAAGGTGTAAGAACCGGTTTTTGCGGTCACTGTCTTATTGTCGGCATCGGTCACAGTTACAGACAGCTGTTTGTTTGCGGTCACTGTCAGAGCACTTGCGAACGTCACTGTGTTCGCGCCTGCCTTGATACCGCTTGTCAGACTGCCAAGAGAAGTAGAACCGTCAAACACTTCAATCTTTGTGATTGCCGCACTGCCCAAGGTGATAGTCACAGTCACACCGGTCACAGACTGGCTGGTTCCCACCTCAACCACACCTCCGTTTGTCGGTGCCATTGCTGCTGTCACAGTCGGAGCGACATAAGGATGCAGCATCTTATTAATCATCTCGATGGCTTCCACACCGCTTGTTGGTGGTACATAGCCTTTCGGCACACCGCCGACTGCTACAGTAGATGGCGTCTGATTTTTGTATTTGGTATCGTTTGCCGTAGCCCCTGCTGCGATACCAGCCAGCTTGTTTTTCTCCGTTGTTGTGTAGTCGTTGGTGGACAACCCCTTTCCGGCAACCTTATCCACTTTCTTTCCGATTGCAGTATCCAGTGCATCTGCCACTTCCTGATGGGCTGCGATGTAGTCTGCAATTTCTTTCAGGGTGTCATAGGTTGTTGGTGCCCCACCAATCAGGTCCGCGATTTTCTGGTTCACGTAGTCCACGATGGTTTTTGTCTCACCATCTGCATCACTCATCAAAACAGCATCTGCTACTGTCTTCTGAAACCACTTTTCCCATACCGGCGCCGATGCAGTGCCGGTATTGCGATACTGAAATACTCTTTCTTTTGCCATTTTTGTTCATCCTTTCTCTTCTACTTATTGATTTTTGCAAAAAAAACAGTGCCTGGAGCTGCTTCATCCGCCACTGTTAATTTTCCTGATATGATATTTTTATTTTCTTCCCCGCTGCCTGAGAGCATCATCATCTCGGCTGAAGATGTATCCGCCCAGTTTTCTACTCTGCCATCTGGCGTAATTTCCTGGAAGACCAGATTCGTGAAAGCTGCACCTTCAAACGGTTTCTTTTCCGGAAGTTCGTCTACTATGAACAGGGTTGTTCCTACTTCCAGTTCTGTATCCTCAGTGCCGATGATGACTCTTTCCTCAATCTGTTTTCGTAAAAATGCAATATTTCCAATCAATTTTTCAAAAATAGTATTGAAAATGCTGGCATGTGCTCTGTCAGTCGGCTCCAGTCGGCGGATATTTTCCGTGTATGTGGGATTTCTTGGAAATTCAAAAAGTGCCATACTATGTTCCTCCTCCCATCAGAAAATTTCATCCATGTCAAAAATGAATTCCATGTCTGCATCTTTTCCCTTTGGCAGGAAGGTCTTGTAAGCAATCAAATCCCCTTCTGCATCATACAGTCCCTGCTCGCTGATGTACTGGTCGGCCAGTTCTTCTTTCTCGAGCCGCACGGTATAGCGGCATGTCATTTCATCATCCAGGTAACTGTGCCCATCAACCAGCTTTCGCAGCAGCTCTGCCTGCATGGCTGTTTCCTCCCCAGTCGGTTCCCTGACATTTCCATCTGCATCTACCCCACCACTACCGAATCCCATGTACAAAATTCGGGGCAGCAGCAGGTCCCCTGCATGGGCCTTGCACAGCTTTCTTCTTCCAATCACAGTTGTCTTTCCCTGTGCCATTTCTTCCACTCCTTTCCATTCCATGCAATCCGCAATAATCTACAATGTATACTCAATCACTTCCGCATCCAGCAACTTCTCTCCATCTAAAAAATATGTACCATCCAGTAACCAGAGGTCTTTTTCTACTGTCAGCGTGTTTTCCATCTGGACATCTACTCTGTTGTTAGACTGTAGGCGCAGGCGGCTCCTATAATAATCCTCCTCCGCATCCTGCCAGCCGTTCAGATAATATTTTCCATCCAGATTCCATTTTCCATCCAAAAACAGATATGGCTTATTACCACGCGGATAAAATTCAGAAAGGAAGGTCATTCTTGCCTGATAGGAAATATCCCATTTCACACACTCTGCATATCTGGCTGAGAAGTCAAATACCATATTGGCCGGAATAATGTTTCGCAGTTCTTTTTTCAGAAAACGAAGAAACGCAAGCTTCTGCTCCCGTATTTCCACACCGATTCGGTAGTCCCGAAAGCCGTCGGTATCCACTGTATAATACTCTTCTCCCACCCAACCATTTAACATTTCCTTTAAACGTGGCAGTGTGTATGGAATCTGCTGCATCCAGCGAATCTGAATTTCTCTTCGCCGCTCTTGCAGTGTCGCATCCGGCTGCGGCGTGATTCCAAGCATTACTTCATAGTGTCGAATTCCATTCACAGAAGCATCTGTAAGAAAATTGTCACCCAATATCTGCTGTAGATAGACAGCCAGAAAACGAAACTCTGGATTTTCTGCTGTGACAATCTCTTGAAATTCCAATATATCTGCTGTAACAGGCGGTAGATACCTGCCAAGGTCAATGTTCCTCACTCCCGCTGCAATATCCGTAGTAATGATTTCCTCCGGAGAATCCCTTCCTCTCCCACTTTCTGGTTTAAATTCCTTCATCATAGAATGCCCCTTTCACCGCAATCTCATCGGCTGCCAATTCCCAGTTTCTTTTTTCTCCCTGAATGCTGGTTTCTGACACATCCAGAATTCCTTCCACATCCAGCAGACGGCTCTCCAGCCTGGAAATACGTATTACCAGGCCTTCTGTATTTTCCCAGTTCTCATTCAACTCCTGCAGGTATGCCTCAACCGTTGCCTCTATCCTCGAGCGGCACTGCTCCAGATTCCAGCCGCTCTGATACATTAGATGTGTGCGAATCTCAATTTCTACACCTTTCACACCTTCCACTGTCACCTGATGACCGATAGGCGCCAGACCATAGCCTTTTCCAGAATCCTCTTCTGGGTCCAGGGTATCCTTCACCAGCTGCAACACCTCTTTTGTTGGAACACCATACAGAGAATCTTGAATCACCAGCTTGACTGTGCCTCCGCCGTTCCAGACCGGATACACTTTCACGCCGCCGACACCTGCAATCTGCCCTGCTTTCTGCTTGTAGTCCGCCACATTACCGCCAAACGCCTGAGAATGAAAGCTTGCAAAATAACGGCTCCGCAGATGCTCTGTCTCTTCCTCATCCTCTCCTGGGATTAACACTTCTGTGAGTTCAGCACTGGTTAATCCTGGAATGTATTGAATTGGTATCAATGTGCCCAGATGCCGGTTTCCTTCGCTGCCTGCTGTCTCACACTCGAGCCAATACACCCATTCTCCGATTTTCTGTGTAACTCGATAGTTCAAAAGGTCAATCGAAAAACGACTGCCAATCGGCACTTCTTTGTTGAATTCGCCTTTCAGCACTGCACAGGTAGAGGGCGTTGGAGAAATGCCTCGTTCTGCGCAGCGCTTTATCAGGTATTCTCTATCCTGCGTATCTGCAAACGCCTGCTTCAGCATCCAGTCCAGTTCGATGTACATGTTTTGAAGTTCCACGGCAGCCGGTGCCAGAGCATCATAGATAATAGAACCTTCTCTTTTGTCGATTCCTGAAGGAATTCTATCCAACATTCTTTTTAAAAGGACCTCATAGGTTATGGATTCAAACATCTACACCTTCACCTCCTTCTGCACCTGAAATGTTCCCAGATTGGAATGAACTGTAAACTGTACCAGGAGTTTTCTTCCGGAAACAGCAAAAGAAAAAGCATCCACACTTTGGATTCTGTCATCCTGTGTCAATGCTTCCTGAATTCTTCTCTTTATCTCAGATTTTACATAAGGCATCTGCTTTCCAAACAAGCGGTTTATTTCCACTCCATAATTCCAACTGTAAATCAGATGCTCATACCGTTCTGTGCTGAGGATTTTATAAACTGCCTGCTGCACGGCTGCCAGGCCGTCTATATAGCCGGACACTCTTTTCTTCTCCAGGTCCAGTGCATAGGTCCTGGAAGGTTTGGATACCTGCTTGAGTTTTGATGGAACACTGCTGCTTTCTGCCAATTTTGGAAGCATCCTTACCCCACCTTTCCTATTACCACATATCTCTGCCCACCGGTTTTCTTTACGAGAATCACTCTTGTTCCTATCTTTATAATTCCTGGAATGCGTACAGTCCCTTTTTCGCCGCCTACGGTTACTTCCAGCACTCTGTCGTTTAAATGTTCTGGAATCAAAAGGGCATTCCCTTTCAGTGTCATTTTTAGCTCTTCTATATTAACGGCAAGCGGGCTTTCTGAAACTACCGTTCCAAAGCAGACATCACACGGCTGTCCGGCGCGGTATGCATTCATGCACATCTTCACCATTCCATTCATCCAATCAGCCAAACATCTCACGTCCTTTCAATGTCAAATCCATCAGATATTTATTTCCTTCCCAGGTATGACTTACTTTTTCCACCAACATATAGTTACTCAGTTTTTTCTCTCCCAAATTCAGAAATACCGGAAACAGACAGCCGGCTCTGACTCTCACATCACCAATCACGTTTTTGACAGACAATTTCTTTGTTTTTCTGTTGTACTGCAGCAGCAGAGAGTCTGCGACTGCCTGCCCGTTATCATCCTTTTCTGCCTTATGGTAATACTGCAGAACGCCCCAGGCATTGATATTCTCACTGTGCTTTGCGATATAAATATCGCGTTTTCCTGTCTTTTCGTTGTCAATAGCAACCTTTATCTGGTTGTAGGTATCGCCGTCAATGCTGCTTGAGTAGTCATAATCTCCGGCGGTATCTGGCCAGATTCCTATGTCCAGCCTCATATCTGCAATATTTTTTAAGGTCAGTTTTCCGTAATCATCATACAGAACGAACATTTCTTTTATAGCTATGGTTGTCATTGTCAGCGCCATCAGGATGATGTCAAACAATGTCTTGTCCGGTTCCTGCCTTTCTGCAATCACAAATTTGGTATCCGCCAGTTCCCCCACAGAAAGATTGAAATCGTCCGCTATCATGCGGATGACATCGGTAGCAGTCTTATTTACGTAACAGTATGTATCCTTATTTTTCAGGTATCTCAGCTGGTCGTAGGCTGTAATATCCATCTCCTTCTCTTTTCCCCATCCCTTTTCAAACACAAATCCGTAGAAAAAGGCAGTGTCATCACAGAACGCGCAGACACGATACCCTTCTTGAATAGGAAATTCCGTATCCAGAAGCACCGAAAAGGTCAGCTTTCCTGGAACTCCCTGCCGCTCCAAAGTCCATGTGACTTTTCCTGTTGTCACTGGCTGAAAGGTTCTGGTGCCGTCATCTATCCATATCGTTATCATTGCTACTCTGTCTTCCTTTCATTTACGCCGTCGGCAGGGTAAATACCTGTCCAGGATAAATCAGATTGGGATTCTGGATTTTATCCATGTTAAGCTGGTAAATCTCTTCCCAGCGGCTTCCCTTCCCTAACTTTTTCTTTGCGATGTTCCACAGGCAGTCATTTTTTTGAACCGTGTATGTCTCACTCTGCGGTGCCGTGGAAGTTTCTCTGGTCTCTTCCACTGTCACCTCGGCTTCTGTTGTCTCCTCAGATTCTGTTTTCTGTAAAACTACAACCTTTGTTCCATAATGCCTGTATTGCTTGAGAGATATAGAAACAGTCACATCAAAGCCGTCGTCTGCATCCTCCTCGATTGTATAGTCTTCCAGCGAAACAGATATGTTCGTATCAAAAAAGGAATCCCCCGAAGGAGACTCCCTGATAACAAGAAAATCAAATGGTTTCTGACTGGTTTTTAAGGCTTCCAGATGGTTTAGGAAATATTCCGGCGGCTCAAAATCATCTTCATATTCCGCGAAGGGATACTGCACCTGCGGAAGCATCGCTTCAAAACTGAACCCACTCAGCCCCGCCGGATTTAAGATATTGATTTCGCTTCCATCAATCAGATTCATGGTCTTGTTCTGCCCGTTGATTTTTACTTTTAGCTTGCCTGGAGTGACAGGCAGCAGGACGCCCGCTAAGTAAAATTGGTATGCCATCGTTTCTCCCTCCCTTCCGCTTTGTGCTTGTCTTCTGTATTCTCCTATTCTATACTATACTCACAGACCCCGCCAGGTCGAGTACAGAAGAAAGGAGGCTTTTTATGAGTCCAATCGCATTAAGCCTTTTATCTAAAGCCTACAAACATTATGAACAAACTTTAGATGTAGAATTTTCATATCAACCGAAAAATGCTGATGATCTCTTTTATTCTACAGAAGCTGCATGTCAACTCTATGATAATGGTTACATTAAAGATGTCTCAGAATTTGTATTTTCTGATTCCATCTCAAACCTCTTTGAACCCATAGTCTTTACTATCACCTTCAAAGGAATCAACTACATGCGCTCGAACCGGAAACTTTAAGACAACTCTTGTTCCAGGAACTACCATATCAAAAACAAACTCTGAAAGGTAAGGTGCCAAATCTCTGCCTTTCAGAGTTTTCAGCTCTTCTAACAATAAATCGCAAAAAACTTCTCTTCGTTTCTTTGGTGCTAAATCTCTGTCAATCGAATTTGCCAACTCAATCAAATCTCGCATTTTTATCCCTCACTTTCTCAACCACAAAGGAAGATATATCCGCCATATTTCTTTAAGTAGAAATTTTAATGGCGGATATGTCCCTACGACCTTTGCATTTGTGATTCCACGTTCGTCCCAAATACTGACATCATGGACGCCTTTTCTCAGATTGTCTTTAAAATGAACAGAATACTGCTTTCCATCCAGCTCAAAAAATATGTGTTTTTCAGACAGCTCTATGCCAAATAATTTCATTTCATCAATACTCTCCTTCCGCTGCAACCTCCAGTGTCTCAAATATCGCCTTTTCCAAATACCTTCCGATTCCGTCCAGGTCCATATTGGAGTTCACCTGGTTTGTGATGCCGCCCATGTTCACTGTCAGCTCCGCGGTCGTGAAGCGGTTGATGATTTCTCGCTCTGCCATGTCTCGCATGGATTTTAATTCTTCATCGGTGATGTCTAAGGCGTCGGCGGTGGCAGCGGTGTTTTTGGCGGTGTCGTTGGTATTTTCGTGGATGCCATCCCAAGTGTTTTTGACATCCTCTATAGGTGATTTATCCTTCAGGTTATCAAATACATTTTTAATTTTATCCTCCGCACCAGCTCCAAAATCACGTCCCTTTTTGTACGCATTTCCATATTCAAACCGTTTCAATTCAATCCCCATATCTGCCATGATTTTTTCAGAATCGAACTTCTCGATGACCGCCTCGTACTGTCCATTTCCATATTTCTGTGCCGCAGCATCTGCAATTCCTGCCAGACCTTCCCGCCATCCTGCAACCGTATTTGCCAGGTTAGAACCAACGACAAAATCTATTGCCTTTGCGATTTTTTCAATGATACCCAGTACCTGGTCGCCCATATCAGCAAACAGATGTATTACGGAACCGATTGGGTCGCGAAACACATTGGCAAAGAAATTTGCAAAGGAAATCCAACCATTAATCATGTATTCGATGATGCCTAGGGCGATTTCCAGGACGCCAAACAGAATATTGCCTATTACAGCACCCGCTGTTGCTATGGCACCACAGATAATACCTGTTGCACTGTATGTAGTGCCAGCCGTCTTATTGATAATCGCAATAACTGCATAAAATATAGCGATGATTGCGATTATCCCTATAATAATCCAACTAATTGGACATGCTGCCAATGCCGCATTAAACCCATACTGTTGTATTGTAGCAGCAAATGTTGCCCCATTTTTCATAGCCAGGGCAGCAGCATGTGCTTTTTCGCGCAAAGTTGCAATCCCTGTTATTACAGTAGCAGCTCCCTGCGCAATACTATATGTTGCTAACGCAACTGCATAAATCCCTATCGCTCCTGCAATACCCAAAATAATAGGTTCGACAATACTCCAATTATCCGCAACAGCACGTCCTACGGTACCAATTCCATACCCAATCACCCCAAAAATTCCTTGGATTTCTCCGAATTTCCCCTGTAATCCTGTTGTAAAATCTGTAACATATTTTGTCACCATATTCACAGCACTTCCCATTGGTTCTGCTAACATTGTATTTATCGTGCGTCCCAATGATGTCAATGCACTGGTAGCATCATCATACCGGACACGATTCAATTCTTCCAGGTTGTCTATTGTCAATTCTATTGCCCCGCCAATATTCAACAACGCCATGATTCCACTTTCGCCCAAATCCTCCCACATGGTTCCGAACAGACTTACGCCCACCGTGTTTCTCTTCACCGGGTCCTCTACCGCTTGAATCGCTGCTATTGTCTGCTCAAACGCCGTTTTGGCTGCATCTCCTCCAGATGCAAACGCCACTGCCATTTTATTTGCATCTACCCCAATCATCTTAAATGCTTCTTGGGTAGTATCACTTTCGTTGATTGCGCGAATAGAAAATTCTTTGATGGCATCCCCTAGCTTATCCACAGAAAATGTTCCAGCAGCAGCTCCGTTCTCGAACATATTGAACATGTCGGTTGCATCCAGTCCTATTTTTCTGAAATGAACTGAATATTCGTTTATCGTATCCAGCAAATCACCGTTTTTATCCAGCCCTACCTGTGTCGCCTGTATCATTAGATCCATCGCTTCCGCGGATGAAATACCAAACTGCCGTTCCATCATCTGCGCAGAACGGATACTGTCTGCAATATCATATCCAAATGTATCACTCAATAGTATTCCTGCCCGTGTCATTTCCTCCAGACCAGCACCACTTCTTCCAGTCATCTGCTGCACCGTAGCGATATAATTCGCTATTGCTTCAGGACTCTCTCCCAGATTGTCTGTATACAAATTTCGTATACTTTCATTTGCTGTTTCCAGGCTGTCTCCTCGCAAATTGGTTTGTGCCTGCAATGCATTTTCTGCTTGCTTATACTGGTCTGCCAAATCAAAAATTTCAGCAACGCCCACAGCAACACCTATCCCAGCCAAGACGCCAGAAATATTACCGCATATTTTTCCCAGTCCATTTGCCTCTTCCTGTCCTCGGCGGATGCGCTCATTAAACTCTTCCTGCGAAATAATATTTTGACGGATTTCTTCTCCGGCCTGATTTATTATATCATTTAGTTCCTGATAGGCTGTATTAGCGGCACTAATATCCATTGCTGCCATTGTTTCTGTCAATTCACCTTGTATGTCTACAGCTTCGCCCAGATGTCCTTCCAGCACCTCCAGCGCCTGATTCATCTCATCTGTACGCAGGTCTACAGGAATATTACTGATTTCCTGCACATGATTCGCTAATTCCTGTATGCGATTCTGCACCATTGTAACATCATTCAGCATTCCTGGTGGGATAATATTCATTCGATTCGCTTGGGTTGTGATATTTTGCTGTGATTCATATATCTGCTGCATCATCATGTTTACAGATTCATATTCCTGAACAAAACGCTCATCAGCAGACAACTGTACAGGCTGTATAATTCTGTGCCATGCTGACGATGTATCATCAGTAGATGACTGCAATATTGGACGTTGTACTGGTCTGCGCTGCAACCTATCCAGTTCCTCCTGGTATTGGATTACAGCAGCAGACGCATTGTATATCTGCTGTGCTGTGGTATCCCATGATGCAGCAGATATAGCGTTTTCGGATGTAGTCTGCACCGCCTGAAATGTATTCAACATTGTATTCATCGCATTTGTGATATTCCCCAAAACAGGTGTCATCCGGTCGTATAATTGTATCGCTGTTCTAATCGTTGCCATATTACTCCCTCCCTTCTTAACATAAAAAGAACGCCTCTCATCTGAAAGACGTTCTCTTGCTTTGTTCTCATCCCTCGCGGGATGTGCCCCTCGTAGTCGAATGGTTATGACGGGACCCTTTCATTTCTACTCACACACCCCTTACGGGATGTGACCGCAATAGTATTTTGCGTATTTTGCAAACGCCCATTTCTACTCACACACCCCTTGCGGGATGTGACTCAGCAAATGCAATTACTTCCTGGGATGATCCAAATTTCTACTCACACACCCCTCGCGGGGCGTGACGAGTGTTTCTTATTTTTTGTCCAATTCAGCCATTGCAAGTTCAATTCCGTAGTTGATGACCTCTGTTTTACTCATATCCATCCTATCTGCACAATATTGTAATTTTTCTAATTCTTGTGGTGTCATCCGAATTTCCAAACGTTTTGTTTTCTTGTTGGCTGTTGGTCTTCCTGTTCTTGGGGACATTTCATCACCTCACTTTTACCCATACACATATTGTATATTATGTACGGGCAAAAGTCAAGTATTATTTTATATTTTTTCCAACAACAAAGGCACCTGAATTTTTCGTTCCAAGTGCCTTTTTATTTTTAAATTTCATAGCTAGTTGACTTTAATGTTTCCATTATTTTTTCATTCATTTTTTGGACTTTTCCAGTTTCAAATACAGTTCCCCAAAAATCCAGATGTTTTCTTTCCCCATCTTTTCCTAAGTAATTTAGCACA
The DNA here is from genome assembly GCA_030524675.1 of bacterium. GTDB lineage: Bacteria > Bacillota > Clostridia > Lachnospirales > Lachnospiraceae > CAJMNU01. Next base: position 13,214 of record JAUNGE010000054.1, on the reverse strand, counting down.
TAATAATGTTTTGACATACCCTTACACTGGGATGTACTAATATTGACACCCTTAAATTTTGCCATGTATTGATTTTCCTCAAAAAATATGTCAATACTCAAAATACGTTTTCTATCCAATTTTACTTCTATTTCTGGATTTATTCTGGTTATTATCAATGCTTCATCTGTCAGCAATAAACCACATGGGAAATTAGTAGGAAATCCATTCAACTCCCCATCATAGTATTGTACTGGAATCTTTTCAGACTTTTTTTCTTTATTCTTTTTACTCCCAAACAATCCCATTATGATACCCCCTCCATCCTTTAATATGGATTCATTGTACCATACTCACTCTCTATTTTCTACCCCGTTTTATCTTCTTTGCTTCCTCTTCATCTTTCTCAATTTTTATCTGTATCGCTGCTGCCACAAACGCCTTCTCACGCCGCTCCAGCGCTAAATATTCGTGCGGCCACTTGTGGAATTGGTGGAGGCAATAGTAGCCAATATTGGCTTCCCAATCGCCTCCTTCAATCAGTTTTTTGCCTCATCTACTAATTCGTCCATCGTGGCATCAAAACCATTCACCTTCTGCACTTTTTCCAGATATGTCGCATACTCTCCCGCTGTCAACATTCTCTTCAGTACTGCATCTGCCCCCATCACTCCATAGGAATCCTGCAGGATTTTGTCATTCAAATTCGGATACACCGTGCAGGCTGCTGCCAATTTTCCCAAATACATATTGTAATCTGTCTCCTGCGTGTACTGCCCTTTTTTTCCTACAATCGGCACACGCTTGGTACAGTCTTTTCTGATTGCCTCGTCTTCGGTGGACGTAATCGCTTTCACTTCCCACTGTATTGGCTTTCCATCTGCTCCCAAAAAACGTTTGGATACTACAACTTTCTCGTTCTCTGCCTTTGCCACGTTCTGGGCCAGAAAAAAACTTAAATCTCCCATTTTCATTTCCTCTCTTTCTACTTTTACTCCATACCATCCAGCATATCAAACCCTTCTGGCATCTCCCAATCCTCGAAGGTGAAATCCATATCCTCATCCAGATACTCCGCATCCGCGTCAAACTTTGCCAGAATACCGCCATCTACATTGCAGTCCTTCAGAACGATGGTCTGCCGTCCAACTGCTGCCGTCGGGTCTTCATTGGTAATCTGAATATCGAAATAAATATCCTCTCCAGTTTCCTTGTACCGATATAACAATCTTCTAAAAATACTGGTGTTGTAATGGAACGTAGCTTTTCCGCTGCCCTTCCATCCGGTTGACTTGTTTCCCTTGCCAGGCTTACCCAGAATCGGAACTTCTGTCTTTGTCTTTTCCATCTTTGCTTCCAGATTGATTGCCTGCATGAAATTGTAGCGGTTTCCATCAATCGTCACGAAGCACTCCGCCAGAGAAGCGCTGACTGCATCTTTGGCGTTCATTTTCTGCGATTTCAACATCTTGCTTTACACTCCCTTCGTTATTCTACCAGTACAGTCATGTAGAGCTGACTCATACAATTCACTGGTGTCACTGGATTTCTCACCACTACAGCCCGTTTCTTTTCTCCCCGCTGCACGGTAATCTCTTCTGGGTTCACATCTTCAATCGCCCCGATGGTCTCCAGCTTTCTGTTGTATGTCACAATGTCATTCCACCAGCTGATTCTTCCAGATTCGGTATTCGGCACCTTTCCCAGATACTTTGTATTGAACATCACCGCAATATCATTTCCAATCTGGTCTAAAACGCGGATGGTCTGATTGTTCGCAAAATCCTCTCCCTTTTCTTCCGTGTAGCTTGTCAGGGTATTCATATCCACAAGAACTCTGACTTCATCGCCTACCTTGTGAAATAAAAACTGCCCTGCCCGAATTCCCGCTTCAAGCTGTGCCTGCGTATAGGATGTGTCAACGGTGTACTCTCCGTTATACACCCTGTTCTCATTGCTCTTGTTCACAGCACATGCCGCTTCTGCTCCGGCCGTCCAGTATACCAGCCCCTGCTCCAGCTCTTCTGCCTCATTCTGGACAGAAATCACACCTTCATAATCGGCATCTGCCTTCTGGAACATCACCGTCTGGAACTTCACGCCGGCTTCCTCTCTCATGCGCTTTGTAAACGCTGCATACAGTCCTTTTGTCACATCGTCTGTCACAGGACAGCACAAAATATGAAAGGTATACGACTCAACCGCTGCCAGAAATGCAGAATGTTCCGCGCCGGTCACTTTCTCTCCATCTGTCCCGCCGGTCAAATCCATTCCTGCTGTTTCTGCCAACTCTACATCCTTTTTAAACTCCACAAAATCATTGTCTACCAACTCAGACGCAGCAGCCACTGTCTGCCTGTCCACTTCCTGCAAATCCAGTAATGTCTTTACATCAAACTTGCTCTCGTCTTCCACATTGGCAGAAATCACAATCTTGATGTCATTTCCTCTTGCGCCGCCGTATTTGGCTGCTGCATAGGTGTTCTCTGCTTTCACTCCGGTGTTCATCCGGTAGCAGATAACTTTCCGTGCGTTTGCAAAAATCTCTCGCAGATTCCGCATCTCATCCGCCGTATAGGGATGCCCGAAAATCTTTAAGCAGTCTTTCTGAAACTGCGCATTTGTCACTTCAAATACCTTCTGTTCTGGTCCCCAGTCAAGAACCAGCGGAACTGCCACCACTCCGCGCTCTGACAGAACAGAACCCATCCTTGCCGTACTCACAAAGTTGATGTATGTTCCAGGAAGGATTTTGTTCTGACTCGTAAAACTTCCTCCGCCTAACATCTATTTCACCTGTCCTTTCATATACTCCGATACCAGCTTTTCTGCATCCTCAAAGCTGTACCGCTGCCCCTTTATCAAAAGCACCTGCAGCAAATCTCTCTTCTCTCTGTATTTGGATGCTTCCAGCAACTGCTGCTTGCTGTATTTCTGTCTCTTCGCAGCCGTATCCTCATCCATTTTTTTCTCTTCCATATCCATCATTGCTTCTATTCACCTCAATCTCTTCCATCGGCTCCTGCTGCCCTTCTTTTCTTCTCACAAACAGGTTATAGCTCACAAAGAAATGCAGCACACCATCCACAACCTGCCATCTCCGGCCGGTTCCCCGAAGCAAGTCCCCATCAGAAAGCGTGATATATTCCATTCCATCCATCAGAACCTCTGCCACCTCATATACATCCTTGGAAACCTGTTCCGATTCGTCTGGAATAAACTGAATTACCATACCATTCTGTAAGAAATACCGCTGCCCAATCATGGGCTTTTCTGAGGGTTCCAGGAACATAACAAAAAAGCAAGGCTCTTCTAAACCCTGCTTTACTTCGTCTGTATAAATCGCATACTTGTCATCGAATATTTCCGAGAGCCGCCTTGTAACGGCATCCAGAATCCCTGTTATCATCCAAAACCCTCCCTCAGCTTCTCTTCAATCTTTTTCCGAAGGATTGCTGGTGCCTGCGCTTTCAGCTCTTCCTCAGAAATTGTCATCATAAATTGCCCTGGCACCCAACCACTTTTTAAGCGTTTTCCCAGTGCTGGTACATATCTTCCTGGTTTCTGGCGATGTCCGAACTCCACATAAGAAGCGTAAGAAGAATTGTTGCCTACTAATGTACTGTTATTGGAAGATGCATCATTTATCACTTCCACCTTATACAGGCTCCCTTCCTTCTGGATTTCTCCAACCGTCCAGGAACGTCTGAGATTTCCTCCCTGGTATCCGCTCCAGTACTTCTGATAGATTTCACCAGTCTTGCTGAGATACGAGCGGGTTCTGATTTTCCCATCTGCACCTCTTACTTTTACCTTAACAGTCTGTGGCCCGTTCAGCTTCGGGGCGCGCCCTACAGGAGTCCGTTTCACTACTTTCTGCAAGAATCTGGCAGCCAGTTCCTTTGCACATTCTTGGATGAATGTCTCCTGTTCTCTTTGTAGTTTTTCCAGCTGTTTTTGCAGCTTCTGTAATTCTCTGAAATTAAAACTTCCTCCAGCCATTATGCATACCCCCGAAACAGTTCTAACAAAATCTCCTGGTGGCTGGAATACACCGCCGCCTTCCCGCTCTGTGAATAGGCTTCCGTTCTTCCCTGCTGCGTCACCACGATTTTAGAACCAGGCAGAATCACTTTTTCCGGTGCCAGGAAGAGCTTTATGGTCTGTGGCACATTCGTCACAGTTCCTGTTCCTGCTGCCGCGGTATCGCTGGAATAAGACAGATGGCACGGCTCATCGGAAAACACTTCCGCTTCTCTGCTCTCTGTCACCTTCGTGTCAGGATTCTTGTACTGCTGCCTTTCGTATACAGTGCAGGTTCCATCATAAGTCTCTTCCAGAGCTGCTCTGTGAGCCTTCTGCGCCTGTTTTATCGCTGTTGCTATTACTCTTGCCACTACTGCCACCTCAGCTTCCTGTAGGCGTTTAACTGGGCCTTATAGTCCTTCAAAAGCGTATCTTTCAACCACTCTGTCCGGCTGCTGCCAAAGGAGGTAGAAGTATCACCTTCTGTTATGGAAGAAACAGAAAGCGGCGTATCTGCCTCTCCAATACCTTCTGCCCTATATATATCCATTGCCATTCGGTAACAGGTATTATAAAGCCCCTGCGGCACTTCCTGCAGCTTACAGTAGTTCTTTACCATTTCTTCCACATCATCCATGATAAACTGCAAAAAGGCATCCTGTGACGCATCTTCTAGTACAATCCCCAAAAGCAGCTTTAACTTCGCAAGTTCCATAAGCCAGTCCTCTTTCTTCCTGCTTCTGCTTTACCCAATTTTGTGCTTGATTGCCACAATCCGAAGCTGTTTCGGCTCATAGACCGGATTCCAGTTCTCTGCCATCGCCAGCTCCTCGCGGGTCGGTGTCTCCACATTCTCTCTGACAGCCCCTGTGTACGCAATGCCTCTTGGATGCAGGATAAATGCCTTTCTGTTAATCAGGTAATCTACACCGCCGCCGGTCTGCTTGTCACGGTCCGTCTCAGTCGCCACATGCCCGACCGGAGACCCGTTTCCTAAAGCAATCGCGCCATTTCCAAACAGATAGGTAGTATACACCCCATCCTTATCTATCGGACAGCCATCATCTACTGTAACGCGGCGCCCCTGGTATGTATCAAACTCGACATTGTTGGAGTCTCTTTGTGTCTCAATCAGTTCTTTCTTTTTGAGATATGTCTTGGTTGCGGAGTGCATGGCAAGACCAGTCAGCTGGCTCTGCGCATCCCCCAAAAGCTGGCACGCATCAATAATTGCCGCTGCGCCGATATTTTTGGCAGCCGCTGTACCCATTGCGGACAAATCCAGAATATGGTCTGCCATCCGTGTGGTTGCTTCTCCTCCATCTGGAGTGAATGTACCGAAAATACCAGACAGAACCGCAATCAGCTCTTTCTGCATATCTCTTGCCCAGAAAGATGCAACCAAATCGCCGATTGCCCGCATCGGATCTGCTCCGGCAAGAGCTGCAGACAGGTTGGTAGCACCCCACATCTTCTGTCTGTAAATGGTAGTAGATACATCTTTGTTGGAACCAATCTTTGCCGGAGTCATCTTTACATCCTCCAGAACCGGTTCGGATTCTCCGTTCAAATCCTCAAAGAACGGCATATTGTGTGTTCTCGCCGCTTCGCTTGCCAGACGGTCAAATTCAGGGTTATTCACCACAATCCCACACTGGTACAAAGCAGATAATTCCATTGTCCGGTTAATCACATAGGGATTAAAAAGTTCCGGCACAATGACATCAGCAATTTTTGTAATAGCCATGTTTTATTCCTTCCTTTCTTCTCTTCTATACTACTCTTCATTTCTTTACATTGAGGCAATAGACAATTCGCTTACAGCTTAATTCCCGCTGCCGCTGCAAGCTGACGGGCCTGAGTTGGGTCCTCCCGAAGAAGCCTTCCCTGCTCTGTCAGATTAAAGCTCTCTTTGGCAAAAGGATTGCTGGCCGGAGGATTTCCGCCGCCGTTTGGATTGTAGCCGCCTGGCTTATCTGCCTTAAACAGATGCGGTAAAGATTCTTTCATTGGTTTTAATACATCGTCAATGCCAATCGGCTTTCCATCCTTATCGAATGTGAACTTATCAAGACCGCCCTGCTTGTAGATGATATACTCCGTATCCAGAGCACCAGCTTCCTTGAGCTTATCTTTCAGGGCATACTCCTTCTGTGTATTGGCAGCAGCTTTCTCCAGCTCCACCACTTTTTCCTTGTACTGTGTCACCTGCTGCTGAAGACTCTCATTGTCTTTGTTATCCTTCTTTAACGTCTCAATCGTACTGTTGGCTTCCTTCAGTTTTCCATTCACCTCATCAAAACGTTCCTTCGGCACAAACCCTTTCATGGCCTCTTTCATCGTCTCATTCCACAAGTCCACTGCAATCTGCGCATGTTCCTCTGACAGTCCCTTTGCCACTAAATCTTCTTTCTTCATCGTCTTTACCATTCCTTTCATCGCACTTGTTATCCCAGTCGTGTCTGGTGATGTCCCGTTCTTTTGCGCCTACAGTACCGAAAAGGCGAAAAAATAGCACCCAGGTCAATCCTGCGTGCTTAATCATCGTATTCACTTATTGCCATAACGCTCTTTTTCCTGAAAGCAGCTCTGCATCCATCCTTATATTTCAGATAAATGAAATCTTCCGGCTGAAGGGCATCGCTTTCCAGCAGAAACAGCAGATTCTCAAAAGAATCCTCTACCTGGACAGCAACTCCGCCCTCCAGAAAAACTTCCAGGCATTTTTCACTTGCTTTTTGCATAATTTTTAGTCACTCTCGTCCAACAGCTTCTCCATTGTAGTTACTTCATATCCTCGGTGAATAAACGACTCAGGAAATTATCCATTCTTCTTTTCCCCTCTTCAGATATTTCTTTTAATTCTGGATACTGGCCATCTAATCCTCCCACATAGCGTCCTTCTTTTTTTATTTTTTCCAACGCCTTATTATTTTCCTCAATGGTCCACTGAACAATTTCATCACGCTTCTTTTCAGCAGCTTTCCGTTCATCGTCTGTTAAAGCTTCCCATATCTTCTTACGACGTATACGTTCACTATCATTCACGCTTCCACCTCCGATAGCCCAACCCATATTGTTTAGCTATATCAATTACAATTTCATGCCTTGCATCGAATTCTTCCTCCAAATCAAATATACTCATATGTTCATCTATATCTGCTGGATTTCTCGTTAGAACATATATATACCTCTCATCTATACCGCGAAGAAGTTCCAGCTGACTCTCCATAAACAAATTTATATCAGATGCGCTAAAAGAATACTCATTTGCGGAACCAATCGGATGATTGTGTGTCACGATTGCTCCATTCAACATTTCTCCCAAGTCATTGTCGGGATATACTCCATTCAAATCTCCAAAACATTGATGAATATTTCCATCTTTACAAATAACAACCGCGTTTTCTATTGGACTATTTACAATTTTTTCTTCATATTCTCTTATTTTTGATAATACCACATTTTTATCTGCGAAATCAACATTTTCCAGCATTACTGGTTTATTATGCTCTGGTATTCCTTCATTTATCTTATTTCCTGTTGAAAGTCCGCTTGAAACATACTTTTTCTTCCACTCTTTATACGTCATATCCGCAGGAACATAGTAGGTCTCTCCTGTCTCCTCATCTCTGGCAGCTCTCTTTTCGTCCTTCGTAAATTCGTCGTTAAAATATGGAACTGTAGTTGACCTGCACCACGGATGAAACGGGGGCGCCGTCAGCCCCACCTGATAATCTTTTCTATCAAATACCTTGCCATCCATCTCCTGACAAATTTCAGAGGTCTTATTATCCAGAGTCGCTACAATCTCATATTTCTCCACTCCCAGCTCTTTGAAGCACTCCTGCTGCGCTTTGGATGCAATCGCCGCCGATTCCGTCATCACCAGGCGTCCCGCCTGACTTTTTCCTACATTCATAATCTTCGCCAGGTTGTCCGTTGCCTGCTTCGGCGGTGTTCCGCGGATGATATTCTGCACTAGCTCTGTGTGCAAGTTGTTCACCAGCTTGTTCTTATTCGCCCAGATACGGTCTGAGAATACCTGTCCATCCTGTGCCCACGGCTCCCCGATGATGGCATCTATTCTTCTTGTATCCAGCTTCATAAGGCTGCTGCCCACTTCTGTTCCCTTTGCAATCTCAAAAGCTGTATGATAATACTGCTCTTCATAGGAATTGCAAAGGAACTCTTTCATGCTGCTTTGTGTCTCTACGGAAAGCTGCTCTATATGGTGCTGAAGCTGCATCTTCATGGCTTCCAGGCGGGAAATATGATATTTGGCAGAAGCATTTTCCAGTTCTTTCATCCAGCGCTTATCTACGGCATTTTCTTCTCCGGCTTTTATGTACTGTTTGATGCTCCATTGAAATTCCTTCAGCTCATTCTTCTCCAACAGTCTCTTCGCCTCTGCATAGCTGATTCCGTTATTGTCTGCCAGACGCTGATACCAGACAGCTATATCTTTTTCCATGTCCCTTCTGGCTCTGTCATACTGCTCTTGAAGGTCTTTATAGTATCTGGCGCTGCGCTGGTACTGCTCCTCTTCCAGTGCCTGCATCCGTTCCTTCCAATACTCACTGTTCTTCATACATGATTGCCTTTCTTTTTCATCTCTTATATACTGTTGTTACAGGCTATTTTTCTAAAAATCATGAAGGGAGGAACAAAATCAATGACTCATGTCCAACATGCTGTTTTGCGGTATGCATATCATCAGTACAGACAAGACATAACTATACATAATATTCCATTCTGCAAATTGGAAATATCTGCAGCAGAGGCTCGCTCTGCTCTTGATGCTTTGCAGGAAAGTGGTTATCTCGAAGTGACATCCTTCGCTATCGGATGCGCAGTTATCAGATTGACCGATTATGGAATTTCTTATTGTGAACAAACTTATTAAAAATTACAATTAAGTCCGCCAAAATAGTAGATGCTGATTCCCGAATCACTTTCCTCAGAGATGGGTATGCATCTACTATTTCTATGTCAGTATTAGAGTCGAATGAAACATCATGAATTCCTTTGAGCACGCTATAGTGGAATATAACAGCATGTTCTGTATTTCCTTCTTTGAAAAAAATATATTTCAGAGATAAATCCAATTTTGGTTTTCTTAACCCTATTTTCATCCTTGCTTCTCCTCATTTTCTTCCTGCCGCTCCTCTTCTTCTGTCTGTTTTTTCTGCCCAAACGCCTGCTGATACGGGTCCATCTGCTCCATCTTCTTTTCTTCTTCCTTTTCCAGCGCTGCCATCTCTTTTTCTGCATCCTCCACCCACGGATGATGTGCAACCACTGTTCCTTGAGAGATTACGCCCTGAGACTGCTGTGCAATCTGTGACAGTTCCAAGTCGTTTTTGACAGAAGTTCTGGTCCATGTCTGAACGATGGTGTCATCTTTAATTGGAATACTCAGTAAACGGCACACGCAGCGGATGAAGCGTCCAAATCCCAGCTTAAACTCTGTCTCCTGCAAACCCGCTTTCAGTTCCAATAATGAATACAAGAAATTCAACGCCACTCCTGAGCTGTTTCCGAAATTCTGCGGGTCTGGGTCAATGCCTTGTCCCTGCTCGAAGATACATTTACGGGTGATAGTAAGCAGTTTTTCCCTCGCTTCTACTGGAAGCTCTATCGTCAGCGTAGAGACGCCGGATTTATCTTCTCCGCCAGTATTCTCCACCTGAATTGCCTTGTATTCCTTCAACTCCCGCAAAAATTGCTTCAAATCCTGTCCTCCGTAGTTTGTCAGTACAAAGATGACCTCCTGTATATCTTCTAGGTCGTTTACAAAACCACTGAATACCTTACAGTACGTATCTATCAGTGGTTTGATATTATCCAAATCGTTTGTATCTATGTTGTTATTGAAAAACGGGAAGAACGGCACCTCACCGATGCCATGCTGGTACTGCTCCGACATCTCACAAAGTTGTGGGTCTATCAGAAACATCTGATATGGCAACAGCTGTTCCAGCTCATCTCCGCCCCGCAGACGGTAAGCATTGCACTCTGTATCATTCCAGTATTCATATATGGTGTAGGCATCTCCTGTCGCTTCATCCACATCCTGATAGACCCGAAACACGCCCAGCAACTCTTTTTCCAAACTCTTCGACCAAACTGGAATAATCTGTTCTGCCGGAACGATTGCATACTTCCAGGCGCCCTTGTCATCCTTCCAGATGTGCAGCCAGCCCACAGTACAGTTTGACGCATCGATACACAAATCCTTGCATACCTTTGCATATTTGTCTCCCAGAAAGGCAGTAAGCTGTTTATTCGCCTGTTTATTTCCTAAATCAAACAGAGGCGGCGCTGTGAACATGTAAGAAGCCTTCTGATTCACTAAAAGCCCATGGAAATTAAAGGGAATCCGGTTGTCTGCATTGCGCAGCGGATTCTCTTCCTGCATCTCTTCTTTTTCTTTCTCTTTTCTGGATTTCTCCCACAAAATGTCTGTCTTATTGCGGTAATAGTCTTTTGCTTTCAGCGCCTTCATCACAAAAGCAGAATGTCCTGGCTGATATTTGCGAATCAGCTTTTTAATCACTTCTATGTCCATATTCCTCACCTCGCTTTGCTCATTTTAAAATTCGGATACCGGATGGGCGCCGGATAATGGTATATGCTAGATAGCGGAGGCTGTCCAAACAGTGATCGTGCTCTTTCACCGGCTTATCTTCTCCCCGTTCTCCTGCTTTTGCATCCCAGATATAGGAGGCGAACTCTTTTATCAAATTCTCGCAAGATTTATCAATAAAAATAGAACCCTGGTTCAGCAGCGTCGCCACAAACCGGATTCCATCCAATACATCATTCTTCGCCTTTTTCACCTTATATCCATCTTTCTCCAACTGTGCCTTGAAACTGGCAGCAGCAGGGTCCAGCACAACAGCCCTGATTTTCTCACCCTTCAACCATGCCGTCAAATCTGCTGAGAACTCCGCATCTGTCTTCTGCCTGCCTTTATCTCGCCCAGAATAATAATATTCCTTCCGGCAGTACCACTTCCCATCCGCCGCCTTATTCCACAGCAGAAAAGCCGTCGGGTTCTGCGTGCCGTAATCACAGCTGACATATTGTTCATTTGTCCAGAAATCCCGACCAGTTCTCAAGTAGTATTTCTTTGCCAAAGCTTCTGTGTCTACTACATGTTTGTCTGTATTGAACATGTCATAGATAATGCCTTCGGCCATCGCCCAAAGCCCCATGATATACCGTTTAAAAAACACGCCGGTATACATACTGCGGTATCTGGCTTTAATCTCTTCTGTCAGACTCAGGTTATCATCCATGGTGAAATGAACATACAGAAGCTTCTTCAGTTCTGGTTCTGTTCCCGCTTTGGCAGCCTGTTCTTTTAACTTTGCGGTCTTCTTTTTTCCCAGAAAGCCGATTGACTTATCAATCCAGTTCACTTTGAACCAGTGATATGGTCCATCTGGATTACAGTTAAACCAGAATTTTGAACCAGCAACAGAACATCGGCCGGTTGCCTGATTCACGAATGATTCTGGCATCAGAGCCACTTCATCACAGAAGAGACCCGCCAATGTAATACCCTGAATCAGATCCTGACTGCGCTCATCCTTGCCGCCAAAAACATAAAAGTAGTTCGTGATTCCTTTCCGGCTTATTTCCACCAGATTATCTGCCCGATGGTCTATTACCCTGTATCCGCGGCTTCGCAACATCAGTTTTAGCCAGAATAAAACATTTCTTCGGAAAGAACCAATCGTTTTACCACACATAGCAAAGTTCTGACCTGAAAAGGTTTCCATTGCCCAGAATACAAAGGAAAGGGACATGCTGACTGTCTTTCCAGAACGGATAGCACCATCTGCAATAATACCATCATAATCCTTTACAGGGCTTTCTGACGTCCACCAGTTCATCACCATGCGCTGTTTCTTTGAAAACGGCTTAAAGTTAAATGTCGGTCTCTTCTTCATCTGGTGAGACCTCCTCTTTCCAATCGCTTGCTGCAGTTCCTTTCAGTGCATCCAGGAAACCATCGTCTTGTTCCTCTTCTGCATCATTCTGCCCACTCTTCGCTTTTGCAGCAGCAGTACGTACTCTCTGCTCTTCTAAATCCTCCTCTGATTTTGTGGTCTGTCCCAAGGTATCTCTGATAGCAATGTATGCCTTCACGTTCCCTGACAGAGCTTCCTTAATCATGGCTGCATTCACTGCTGCCTCTAAAGTACTGTCAAGTCCCATAGATTCAAGAATTGGTGTCCATTCTGGACTATCTATTTCTGTAGTCAATAGCAGGTTCAAAGTCCTCCTGAAATCGGCTTTCCGGCGGCGGGCTTCTCCTGATGCTTTGCCGCCTTTTCTGCCAAATTCTCTCGCTTCCCTCTCGCTTCGTTTGTTAAAAGGAATTAAGTTTTCATTGTTTGCCATCACCTCACCTTCCAATCTGGCATGTTTTTATGCATAAAAGAAAGGCACCTGAAATCAGATGCCTTTCCCCTTGTTTACTTCTTATTCTGCTGCTCGATGAAATCTTTCATCATCTTTGTAAGCTGTGCTGCCTGACTAACTTCCGCCTTCTCGCAAGCAGCTGCAAACTGTTCTACAATCTCTTTCTTTAATTTGTAGCTCTTGCTGATGATTCCCACTTTTTCTTGATACTTAGCTGATGCAATCGTTTGTTTATTCGCACTCATTTCTCATTCCTCTCTTTTTTTCAGAATGAAATAATATACCAATTTCACACAGCCGATTGCAATAAAAAATACTCCTAATTTGAATAACATACTTTACACAGATGAAGGGATATGTTATATTGAAAGGGTGGAGAAGAGATTTTACTCTCTTCTCCTGTGGTACTACAAAATTTTATCAAGAATCAATAAAATGATTCCAACTATTAAGTCCGTCAGTGCTCCGACCAGCCAAGTCTTAAAAGCACTTTCGGGCTTTTTTCTACTTCTGCCCTTCATCTGTTTCTCACCTCCTTATGTATATAGTATATCATAGGGTGTACCATATGTCAAGCGTTTTTCCGATAAATTTAAAAAAAGAAAAGCCCCCATCAACTGATAGGGACCTTTCCATGAAGGAAGTATTTATGGAAATTTTAAGGGGTAAATTGCGGGAGCAGGATTTGAACCTGCGGCCTTCTGGTTATGGGCCAGATGAGCTTCCAGACTGCTCCATCCCGCCATGTGCAGGAAGGGAATGAATCCCTGCCT
>JAUNGE010000053.1 GCA_030524675.1 bacterium | reverse complement strand
ATGTTCGGGACTTGCACCCGTTAGAGCGCGCCCATGGCGCGCAAACCAAAAAAAGCTCTTCAGAATTTCTCTGAAGAGCTTCTATGACCTATCCGAGAATCGAACTCGGGTTTCCGCCGTGAGAGGGCGGCGTCTTGACCGCTTGACCAATAGGCCATCATAATTGCCATATACGGTTTTCTGTTGTATATGCAGTCGAGGCGACAAGATTCGAACTTGCGACCTCTACGTCCCGAACGTAGCGCTCTACCAAACTGAGCCACGCCTCGAATTCCTGTGTCTGGAACTCATCTCGACTACGGATGACATTGTACCATAGACTTTTTTTAATGTCAAGCAGAATTTTAAAATTTCTATTTCTTCATTTCATCTCTTATTTCATTTTAAAATCTTCTGCTTATGACCTATCCGAGAATCGAACTCGGGTTTCCGCCGTGAGAGGGCGGCGTCTTGACCGCTTGACCAATAGGCCGTCTGTACTCTGTCTGTACTTTGTGAATCGAGATGTGTGTCTCTCTCGATTACGTAGGCTAGTATAATACGAATTCCGGAAAATGTCAAGCGGAATTTTCATTTTTTTTTAAATTTTTCCAACAATTAATTCAAGTCTTACCTTTTCTGTCTAAGATACGGCTGTCTTCTCCAAAATAGGCTGTTTTCCCCAAACATTTCCCGAAGTGGAACTTTTAGGAGAAAACAGCCGTATGTGTTTTTACTTTTCTACCGGAGTGAAGCCCAAATCATCCAGAATCTCTGCAGCCTTTGCCGCGCACTTCTCACATCCATCAATCGTAACTGTCTTGCTCGCCAAATCCACACTGTGCTCCAGCTTTGCCTCATCCAGAGCCTTGTTGATTCTTGCTACACACTTCTCACACATCATGTCCTCACAGTAAAATGTTTTCACTCTTTGTTCCTCCTGCTATTTCATTAATTTTTGTATTGTCTTACAAAGTTCTTCCACTGACTCTTCTTTTCCTGCCTGGATGTCCTGCACCACACAGGTCTTGATGTGATTGGAAAGAAGTACCTTGTTAAAACTGTTCAATGCTGCCTGAATTGCCATTACCTGCGTCAAAATATCCACGCAGTAGCGCTCTTCTTCCACCATGGTTCTGACGCCGCGCACCTGCCCTTCAATCCGGTTCAGCCGGTTCAAAAGACCTTTCAGTTCGGTATCCTGCCTGTGCTTATGACGGCAGCAGTCTCCATCGGCCCCTGCCACACCTTCTACTTTATCGCAGCAGGCTTCACAGCCGATGTCTTCTGCCGTTCTCAGCATTTCTATTTTCATGGTTTCGTCATTTTCCACGTTCTGCCCTCCCTCATCCTGGTCATACCATCATGGAATCTAGTATATCACACTTTATCGCCTATTTACAACTTTAAAAACCGAAGACGAAGGGCATTTCCCACTACGCACACAGAACTGAGCGACATGGCAAATCCGCCTAACATCGGACTTAGCAGCGGTCCTCCGAACAGATAGAGCACACCTGCTGCCACCGGAATTCCAAGTGAATTATAGAAGAACGCCCAGAACAGATTCTGCTTGATGTTGCGGATGGTCGCACGGCTCAGACGGATGGCGCGGTACACATCCTGTAAATCAGACTTCATCAGCACAATGTCGCCTGCATCCAGCGCAATATCGCTTCCCGAACCAATCGCGCAGCCCACATCCGCCTGCACTAGAGCCGGCGCATCGTTGATGCCGTCACCTACCATCATGACATGCCTTCCTTCGCGCTGTAATCCTTCCACAACCGCTGCTTTATCCTGCGGCAGAACTTCTGCAACCACATGTTCAATGTGAGCCTGTTTTCCGATATATTCTGCTGTCTTTCTGTTGTCTCCCGTGAGCATATACACTTCAATTCCTAAAGCCTTCAACTCATCCACAGCGCGAATACTGCTCTCCTTTATCGTGTCAGCCACGCTCACAATACCGAAAAGCACACCATTCACTGCGACAAACATCGGTGTCTTTCCCTCATTCGCCATCTCAGATGCCGCATTTTCTGCCTCTGTCAAGGATATCTGAAGCCGGTTCATCATCTTTCTGTTTCCGATGGCAATCGTGTCATTATCCAAAACCGCTTCAATGCCCTCTCCGGTTTTACTCTCAAAGGTCTCCGGCCTGGAAAGTGTGAGTCCTCTCGCCTTCGCCTCCTCCACAATCGCCTGCCCCAACGGATGCTCTGACATCTGCTCACAGGAAGCCGCAAGGATGAGAAGGTCCTGCTGCATCTTTTTGTGTGCATCTACATCGCAGCCATCCGGCCCACAGTCCGATGTTTTATATACCAGAATGTCTGTCACCTGTGGTTTTCCTTCTGTGATTGTACCCGTCTTGTCCAAAACAACCGTGTCAATCTTATGCGCCATCTCCAGCGCTTCGCCGCTCTTTATTAAAATACCATGGTTCGCACCCACACCAGTTCCGACCATAATCGCCGTCGGTGTCGCCAGCCCCAGCGCACATGGACACGCAATCACCAGAACTGCCACAAAGATAGTCAGGACAAAAGACAATGGCTTTCCGCCCACAATCAGCCAGAGGAGTGCTGCGATCAGTGCAATCGCCATAACAGTCGGCACAAAATGCGCCGCAACGGTATCTGCCAGCTTTGCAATCGGCGCCTTCTTTCCCTGCGCATCTTCCATCATGCGGATAATCTTGGAAAGCGTCGTGTCTGAACCAACTCTCGAAACCTCCATCACCATGGCGCCGTTGCAGTTCATGCTTCCGCCAATCAAGGTATCGCCCATTTGCTTTTCGACCGGAATGCTCTCTCCTGTCAGCATGGATTCATCCACGCTGCTGCTTCCGTCCGTCACAATACCATCCAGGGGTATTCTGCTGCCTGGCTTAATCAGAATCGTCTGACCCACGCGCACAGAGGCGGACGGCACTTCTCTCTCCGTTCCATTCTCATAGAGAATTGCCGTGTCAGGCGCCAACTCCATCAGTTTCCGAATCGCCTCGGACGTCTTTCCCTTGCTGCGGCTCTCCATATATTTGCCCAACATAATGAGCGTCACCACCACTGCCGCCGACTCATAGTACAGAGAATGGACATTCATCGGATTGGACAAAATCCCGATTGTCATGACAAGGCTGTACAAAAATGCACTTCCCGTACCAATCGCAACCAGAGAGTCCATATTGGGATTTCCCTTAAACAAAGTCTTAAATCCAACCAGATAAAACTTTCTTCCAGCAATCAGAACCGGAATGGTGAGAAATAGCTGTGCCAACGCAAAGGCCAGCGGATGTGTCTCCATATTCAGAAATTCCGGCACTGGAAGTTTGACCGGCATCATATGCCCCATGGACAGATACAAGAGCGGCACCGCAAAACAAATCGCGACAATCAGACGGCGCTTTGCCACATGCATCGACTCCTCCTGCTGCTCCATCTCCTGCGCCGCCTGCTTCTTTCTAGCTTCCTCCTCCGTCTCCTCCTGCTTCGCGCCAAATCCAGCTTTCTCAACCTTACTGATAATCATGTCCGGTGTCACTTTATTTTCATCGTATGTGATCGTCATTCGATTCGTTGTCAAGTTCACATCGCTGCTCTCCACACCATCCAATTTTCGCGTCACGCGCTCTACTGCGGCGCTACAGGCAGCACACGCCATGCCTTCAATGCAGTATACTTCTGTTTTCACGCTCAGTCATCTCCTTTTCTTCCCCAAAAAGGCAGTTTGTTCCCATAAAATCTGTTTTCTGGATATACAAAATACCACCATGGGGTATTTTCCTTACAAGTCCCAGTATACCCCCTGGTGGTATTTTTGTCAATACTTATTTTATTCTTCCACTTTTATTCTTCTGTTTTTATTCTCTTGCTTTTATTCTCTTGTTTTTACTGCTTTTCCACTCTTTCTTTTTCATTACAACAATCTTTTATGGCAGCACTTCAAAGAAAAACCGAATCAGAACCGGCACCAGAGCGGAGCAGAGAACGCCATTGAACACGGCCATCAGCACCACTTCCTCGCTGGTATATTTCATCAGCATCGGCAGTGTTGTGTCCTCGCTGGTCGCCGCTGCCGGTGCAATCGCCGTATAGTGATTAAAATGTTTCGCCACAAACGGAATACTGAGGAAAGACAGAATTTCCCGCATCAGATTGCTAAGAAAGGCCAGTGCGCCTACTTTCGCCCCTGCAAGATTGGTCAAAAGCACGCCAGACAGACTGTACCATCCCAGCCCGCACGCGACCGGCACGCCCTCCCGAAACGGCAGGCCGCACAAAAGAGAGGCTA
Source organism: bacterium (assembly GCA_030524675.1). Taxonomy (GTDB): domain Bacteria; phylum Bacillota; class Clostridia; order Lachnospirales; family Lachnospiraceae; genus CAJMNU01. The sequence continues at coordinate 23,475 of JAUNGE010000053.1, read as the reverse complement.
GAAAACCTCCCGCAATCGTCGCAGCTACAATTCCAATCGGAATAATCAAAATCTTAATATGATATTCTCTGAGCCTGCGAAATACCTGTTTATTCAGGCCCACGCTGATTCCCACCGCAAACATCAGCAGATAGAGTGTCCCGTCTGCCAGTGAAGAACACGCCTGTATCATCTGCTCCGTAAAAAAGAACTGTCCGCAGACCACGCCCAAAATAAGACTGATGACTGCCACAAGTACCATGTATAACATCCCTTCTTATTTCTTCTATTTTTATTTCTTCTATATTACTACATTACTATTCTTCTATTTTTTCATAAATTTCTTTGTCAGGGCATATACCAAAAACACGGAACATACAATCGGCACTACGGAAAACACCAGACTGTCTATCCCAAGCTCCGCCAGTTCCTGAAAGAAATTCGGCCTTCCCCCCAATGAGACTCCCATACAAAAAATCAGTACGGCCGTGCAGACCAGCTGCAGTTTTGCGTTCCACTTTGCCAGTCTGATGGGAAAGCACGTAAATCCTAATAGGATTCCTGCTGCCATAATCGCTAAAATCAACATACTGCTCGATTCCTTTTTTCTTATTGTTTTCTTTCTCTTTCTTATCGTTATGCATTTTCCCTGTATTTCCACTAAAATATCATAATGTTGGGGACAAATAAAAATTTGCCCCCTGATATCATGATGTTGAGGTCAAAAGGTATTTTGACCCCTTTGATACCAGATTGCTCCGCACCATGTGCTCTCGCAAGGTCTACGCTCCGCTTCGGTCGGCGCCAAGCAGGCGTCACTGGCGCCTGGCGCCCTCAAAAACATTCATAATTCGCTCATTTTTCTTTGAAAAATGGCTACTTATTCATGTTTTTGGCGGGTCCCAAAGTCAAAAATCCTCTTGCAAGCAAGCTTGCATCGGATTTCTGACCTTTTGACCCTGGTATCATATCATGTCAAACAGAGAGAGCTGATTTGACTCTGGCAATCCCGTGAGGATACCAAGGTCCTCCAGCAAATCGCAGTTTGTCTTGCTGACTTTGGTGCGGTTGCGGAAATCTTCCTTTGACAGGAACGGACCATCTTTCACGGCGTCCACAATCGCATCTGCCGCCTTCTCCCCCAGGCCATCAATGCTGCTGAAAGAAGGCATCAGCTTCCCGTCGATAATCTGGAAATGGTGTGCTTTTGCCCTAAATATGTCAATCGGCATAAATTCAAATCCTCTCGCATACATCTCCTGGACAATGCGCATATCTCTTAGGGTATCCTGCTCCTTCTTTGACAGAGTATCCAGCCGCTTTTTGTAATCCGCCAGATGGCGCTCCAGCTGTTCTCTTCCCAGGCACATCAGTTCATAGGAAAAACCGCTCGCACGAATGCTGAAAAATGCCGCATAGTACGCCAGTGGGTAGAATACTTTACAGTACGCAATGCGCCATGCCATCATAACATAGGCCGCCGCATGCGCCTTCGGGAACATGTACTTGATCTTCTTACAGGACTCAATGTACCAGTCCGGCACCTCATGTTCCTTCATGACCTCAATCCACTCCGGTTTCAGCCCTTTTCCTTTACGAACCGACTCCATGATGGTAAAGGAAAGTCCCTCCTCGATTCCCTTTTGAATCAAATAGACCATAATATCGTCACGACAACAGATAGCCGTCTGAATCGTCGCCTGCCCGCTGAGAATCAAGTCCTTCGCATTTCCCAGCCACACATCCGTACCATGGGAAAGTCCGGAAATACGCACCAGATCCGAGAAATACTTCGGCTTCGCGTCCAGCAACATCTGCATTGCAAAGTCCGTTCCAAACTCTGGTATTCCGAGAGCGCCGAGCTGGCATCCCCCGATATCATCTGGCGTAATGCCCAGCGCCGACGTATTCTGAAACAGCGACATGACTTCCGGACAGTCCAGAGGAATGTCTTTTACAGGGTCCAATCCCGTCAAATCCTGAAGCATACGAATCATGGTCGGATCATCGTGTCCGAGAATGTCCAACTTCAGCAGGTTGTGGTCGATGGAATGATAATCAAAATGTGTGGTGACAGTCGAGGTCGTCATATCGTTTGCGGGGCGCTGCACCGGAGTGAAAGAATAGATCATTTCCCCAATCGGCAATACAACGATACCACCTGGATGCTGTCCTGTGGTTCTTCGCACGCCGACACATCCCTTCACAATTCGGTTGATCTCCCCGTTTCTCTTATGCACGCCTCGCTCTTCATAATAATTCTTTACATATCCATACGCCGTCTTATCCGCCAGCGTACCGATAGTTCCAGCGCGGAATGTCTGCCCCTTTCCGAAAATAACCTCTGTGTAATCATGTGCATGGTTCTGGTACTCTCCAGAGAAATTCAGGTCGATATCCGGCTCTTTGTCTCCCTTGAATCCCAGGAATGTCTCAAACGGTATATCATGTCCATCTTTCTTCAGCATCTTCCCGCACACTGGACACTCTTTATCCGGCATATCGCATCCGGACATACCGCTGAATTTTTTGACATCCTCAGAATCAAAATCATAATAATGACAATTTGGGCAGTAATAATGCGGACTCAGCGAGTTTACCTCCGTGATTCCCGCCATATTCGCCACGAAAGAAGAACCGACCGACCCTCTCGAACCTACCAGATAGCCGTCCTCCACGGACTTCCACACCAGTTTCTGCGCAATGATGTACATCACGGCAAAGCCGTTGCTGATGATGGAGTTCAGCTCTTTTTCCAGACGGTCCACCACAATCTGTGGTAGCTCGTCTCCGTACTGTTTATGCGCCGAACGGTAACAGATTTCACGCAGGGTTTCATCCGAATTCTCGATGACTGGCGGGCATTTGTCCGGCCTTACTGGAGCAATTTTCTCGCACATATCGGCAATCATGCGGGTATTCTTCACCACAACTTCATACGCCTTCTCCTCACCGAGATAAGAAAATTCCTGCAGCATCTCTTCCGTCGTGCGCAGGTAGAGAGGCGCCTGCTCATCGGCGTCCTTAAATCCCTGTCCCGCCATGATGATTCTCCGGTAAATCTCATCCTGCGGGTCCAAAAAATGCACGTCGCAGGTTGCGCAGACCGGCTTTCCAAATTTTTCACCCAGCTCCACAATCCTGCGGTTCAGATTCTTTAAATCTTCCTCCGTCTGCACTGGACTTTTCTCATCGTGTATCATAAAGCGGTTGTTTCCAAGCGGCTGAATTTCCAGATAATCACAGAAATTTACCAGTCTGGCAATCTCTTCCTCTGCGCTTCCCCTCACAAGCGCCTGGTACAGTTCTCCCGCCTCACACGCAGACCCGATAATCAGTCCCTCCCGATACTGGTTCAGCACACTCTTTGGGATTCTCGGCCTTCTGGCAAAATAGTCGATGTGGGACCAGGAGACCAGACGGTACAGATTCACACGTCCCAGGTCATTCTTCGCCAGGATGATGACATGGTAGGTCGGCATCTTCTTGATGGCATCCACAGAAAGTTCATTCAGGTTATTCAGCTCATCCAGATTTTCAATGCCGCGCTCCCTGAGCATCTTCACAAACGCTGCAAAAATCTCTGCCGTCGCACCGGCGTCATCCACTGCGCGGTGATGATTTTCCAGAGATACATTCAGAGCCTTTGCCACGGTATGCAGTTTATAATTGTTCAGAGTCGGCAGCAGAATACGGCCAATCGCGACCGTATCCAGAATCGTCGGATTGATCGAAAATCCCTGCTGCCTTGCATTCTGAAAGATAAATCCCATATCAAACGAGGCATTGTGCGCCACCATAACAGCACCTTTGGAAAATTCCAGAAATTTTGGCAGAACTTCCTCAATCGTCGGCGCAGACATCACCATCTCGTCAGTGATACTGGTCAATTTCTCAATCTCAAACGGAATCGGCACTTTCGGGTTGACGAACGTGCTGAACTTCTCTGTAATCTTGCCGTCCACTACCTTTACAGCGCCAATCTCAATGATTTTATCCTGCACAGCGGAAAATCCGGTCGTCTCAATATCAAATACCACATACACGTCCTCAAAACTCTGCTGGTTGGAATTGATGACGAGCTCTTTCATGTCATCGACCAGATACCCTTCCACCCCATACAGAATTTTAAAGCTGTCCCCCTTGTCGAGCGCATGGCTCGCCTCTGGAAACGCCTGCACACAGCCATGGTCTGTCACAGCAATCGCCGGCATTCCCCACTTTTTCGCCCGCTTGACAATGGCCGCCGCATCCGACACGCCATCCATATCGCTCATCTTTGTATGGCAGTGCAGCTCCACGCGCTTTTCCAGACTCAGGTCTTCTCTCTTATTCGTAAAATCCTCGCACTTTTTGATTCCGACAATCGAGCCGAGTGTGAGCTCATGGTCGAATTTATCAATCGTCGTGACGCCTTTGATGCGGATAAAACTGTTTAAAACCACTGCTTTTTCCAGGTCTTCCAACATGTCCTCTCTGGCGAAAATCTTGACGCTGATGGTATCTGTAAAATCTGTGATATCGAACAGGATGATCGTTCTTCCGCTCCGCAAAAGACGGCTGTCCTTCGCGATAATCTGCCCGCGAATCAGCACTTCCCCGATCTCCCCGTCAATCTTCTCTATCTCAATGTACTCAGTATCCTCAAAATCGCGTCCAAACAGCACGTCTGGATTGTCAGATTTTTTCTGATAGCCGCCCTTCTTAAATTCACCTGAGAACGATTTTTTGTCTTTTCCTCCCTCAAATGACTTCTGTTTTGCGGATTTTAACTCTTTCTTTTCCTTCTTTGGCACACTCTTTCCAGCGCCTGCCGCCGCATGAGAAGTTTCAGCTCCATTGGTTCCACCAGCTCCATTTCCACCGCCTCCTGCACTTGTGCCTCTGAGCGCATCCGCATGCATTTCCTGAGATAGGCGCTGCATCACATCCGCATATGCCGCATCCATACCGCGCTGGTCCACATCATACTCCGGCGCATCCGGTATAAACACATTGCCCTCCGGCTCAGGCATTCCAGAAAAACCTCTGCCTTCCGGTATTCCTGCCGCACCAACAAAAGCTGTGCCGCTTGCATCCATCCTTCGACCTACATCGGCGCCAAAAACCTTTCCCTCCTCAAACGGCAAATCCGCGCTTCCCTGTGCATATGCCGCCTGCATCGGTGCCATTTCCTCGTCCGCTCCCGCCTGACAAGGAATCCCCGCGCGCTGCATGACCGCCAGTACCTGCCTGTGCTCCAGAATTTCGTTTTCCCTCTGATAGCGGCTCTCCTTCACTTCCTGATATTCGCAGACAAAGTCCACCGCCATCTGGCATCGCTCGTTGAAAATCTTTTCCAGAATCCGCACCAGCTCGCCCGCCTTGTCCCTGGCAAGCAGATTATCTTCCAGTGTCATGCGGATGGTGTGGTCCTCAATATAGGAAAATTTTGCCTTCCGGAACATATTGTATTCCAAAATGCTGTAGTTCTTTAACTCCAGTGCAATGCTGTCTTTGTAGAGCTTCATCAGCATCTGCGGCGTATACTGTCCGGAAAGGCAGAATTTCTCCTGAATCTTTATGGAGATTCGTTTCTCCGGAAACAGCTGGTCGTGAATGCCCTGCTCTAACATATAGATATTCTGTTTGTGAATCAGCCTGGAACTTTTGATATAAATACGAAGAGAGCTTCTATCCCTGGTGGAAGTCACCTTCTCCACCTCCACCAGTTTTAAAAGCTCTTTCAAGTCGCCGGCAATATTCAGAGTTGGAAACACCTCTAAAAATGCTTTCGACATGTTCTCACCCTTTCCGATTGTTGCTATGTATCATTCCCATTTTGTATGCTTCAAGATTTCTGTTCTCTGATTTTTACCAGCTCTGCGCGAAGTTCTGAGAGCAGCGCACTTTCCGGCACCTTGCGCAGCACTTCCCCTTTTTTGATAATCAGGCCTTCTCCGATGCCGCCTGCAACACCGATATCTGCCTCTCTCGCCTCCCCTGGTCCGTTTACCACGCATCCCATCACGGCCACTTTGATGTCCAGATCATCAAATTCTGTCACCATTGTCTCCACCTGGTTTGCGAGAGAAATCAAATCAATGCGGGTTCTGCCGCAGGTCGGACAGGAAACCACCTCGATGCCGCCCTTGCGAAGTCCCAATGTCTTTAAAATCTGTTTTGCGGACTTCACTTCCTCCACAGGGTCTCCTGTCAGGGAAACGCGGATAGTATCACCGATTCCCTCATATAAAATAATGCCAAGGCCCACTGCGGACTTGATATTTCCGGCGTGCAGCGTGCCGGCCTCTGTGATACCCACATGGAGCGGATACTTTGTCTTCTCTGCAATCAACTCATGCGCCTTCACACACATCATCACATCGGAGGATTTGATGCTGATTACCAGATTGTCGTATCCCAATTCTTCGATGACAGATGCCTGGTGCAGCGCACTCTCCACCAGCGCTTCCGCTGTCACACAGCCGTATTTTTCCAACAGGCTCTTCTCCAGAGACCCGCTGTTGACACCGACGCGAATCGGAATCTTGTGTTCCTTTGCTTTTTCCACCACGGCGCGCACTCTGTCCATCGAGCCGATGTTTCCTGGATTGATTCTAATCTTGTCTGCGCCGTGCTCAATCGACGCAATCGCCAGGCGGTAGTCAAAATGAATGTCCGCCACCAGCGGAATATGAATCTGCTTTTTGATCTCAGAGAGCGCTTCGGCTGCCTCCATTGTCGGCACAGCCACACGGATAATCTCACATCCTGCCTGTTCCAATTTCAAAATCTGCTCCACTGTCGCTGCCACGTTCTCTGTCTTTGTATTGCACATGGACTGAATCAGCACCGGATTTCCAGCTCCAATCACCCTATCGCCAATCTGCACTGCCTTTGTAGTATCACGAAACATAATTCTCCATCCTTCTCAAACCAAAAAATTGTCTAAAAATATCTCCTGTTTGTTTCAATCCTCGCTTCTTTTGTCAAACGGACGTGTCTGCTCAGAAAATATTGCGAATGTCATTGAACAGCAAAAAGACCATCAGCACCATCAAAATGGCAAACCCTGCCAGATGCACCATGCCTTCCTTCTCCGCGCTGATAGGTTTTCCCCGCACTGCCTCCACTAACATAAACAACAGACGCCCGCCGTCCAGCGCCGGAATCGGCAGCAGGTTCATCACTCCCAGATTCGCGCTCAACAGCACGCTGATATTAGCCAGATTCAGCAGAAGAACTGCCATGCCATAGTCCTTTGTCTGCTCCACAGTACTTCCAATCATGCCGACAATGCGCACAGGGCCGCCGATTTCATCGCTGCTCACCTGCCCGCGCAACGCATACCCAAGGCTCTGCACCACATTGGTGATCCAAAACCGCACCTCATATGCGCCATACTGCATCACTTCCAGAAAGTTTTTTGTCGGCACGCGCTGTCCGCTCACCACAATCCCGATTCGGTAACTTCCTGTGTCCTCAGAGTATTTGGGCACCAGATGCGCGGTGTGTGTCTCACCATCGCGCAGATATTCCACCTCCAGCTCATCCTGGGGGTGAAAATAGAGATACATCGTCACATCCCGATAGATTTTTATCGAATGGCCGTTGATTTTTGTGAGAGTATCTCCCGCCTGCATTCCCTGCTCCGCAGCAGAAAATCCCTCTGTCACACCGACTAACTGCGCAGAATCATAGCCGACATTGGCCACAATCACCATCGCCAGCACAAACGCGAGCAGAAAATTGAACAGAGGTCCTGCAATCACAACCGAAATCCGCGCCCACACAGATTTTGTCTGAAACGAATTTTCGCTCTGGTCATTCTGGTCCTCTCCCACCATCATGCAGAATCCGCCGATAGGGAACAGTTTTATTGAGTACTTTGTCTCTCCTTTTTTTATCGAAAGTAACGTGGGTCCCATGCCGATGGCAAATTCCACCACGCCAATTCCATTGAGCTTTGCAAACAGAAAATGCCCAAACTCATGGATCAGAACAATCCCCCCAAATACCAAAATCACTGCTAATACATTAAGCAAACTTCCACCTGCTTTCTAACCATTCATACGTTTCTTTTTCTGCCTCTAAAATCTGCGCCACATTCGGCGCTTCCACCTTCGTATGATGCTGCATCGCAGATGCAATCATATCTGTAATCTCCAGATAGGAAATCTTTCTGTCCAAAAATTTTCCCACTGCATATTCATTCGCCGCATTGTACACGGTCGGCACGCTTCCGCCCGCCTTTCCTGCCTCGTACGCCATAGCAAGACCTGGGAAATTCTCAAAATCCGGCGCCTCAAACGTAATACTCCGAAGTGCCGCAAAATCCAGGCGCGAACCGCCCAAAAACCTTCTGTCCGGATAATACAGCGCATACTGAATCGGCAGCTTCATATCCGGTGTTCCAAGCTGCGCCATCACAGCACCATCCACAAACTGCACCATAGAGTGAATCACACTCTGCGGCTGCACCACAACCTGCACCTGGTCCATCTCCACACCGAACAGCCATCTCGCCTCCATCACTTCCAGTCCTTTGTTCACCATAGTAGAACTGTCTATCGTGATTTTTCTTCCCATCGCCCAGTTCGGATGCTTCAGCGCATCCTCCACCTTCACGGATGCCATGCGCTCTCTCGTAAAGCCGCGGAACGGACCGCCGGATGCCGTGAGAAGAATCTTGTCAATCTGGCTTCTCTTTTCCCCATTTAAACTCTGGAAAATTGCGCTGTGCTCGCTGTCCACCGGAAGAATCCGCACGCCGCATTTCTCTGCAAGCGGCATAATCAGATGCCCCGCTGTCACAAGCGTCTCCTTGTTCGCCAGAGCAATGTCTTTTCCCGCCTCCATCGCTGCTATCGTCGGGCGGATTCCAATCATGCCCACTACAGCCGTCACAACAATCTGGGTTTGCGGTTCTGTCGCCGCCTCCAGCAGTCCGTCCATGCCGGACACGATTTTTACCTCACAGTCTTTTACCAGAAGAGCCAGCTCTTTTGCCTTCTCCTCATCCCACACGCACACCAGTGACGGATGAAATTCCCGAATCTGCTCTTCCAGACGGCGGATATTGCTCCCCGCTGCCAGAGCCATCACCTGAATATCTCGATTGGCGCGCACCACCTCCAGCGTCTGCGTGCCAATCGAGCCGGTGGAACCAAGTATTGCTATCTTTTTCATAGTACTATTCACTCACTATCCTTATCTGTTTTCTGCATTTTCTGCATCATCTCAAACATTCTTTGCTGTTTATGTGAACTCTGCCATCACCAAAATCCAATGGGATTATGGTAGCCCTATTTCAAAAACGTTAGTGCAAAATAGATGGCTGGAGCCGTAAACAGCATACTGTCAAAACGGTCCAAAATCCCGCCATGTCCTGGAATCAGCTTTCCATAATCTTTGACATTATGATTTCTCTTGATGGCAGAAGCTGCCAGGTCTCCAATCTGGGAAATCACCGATGCAATGGCGCAGGCACAGGCACAGGCAAACTGCGGATTCGCCACCTCTGTCATTTTGCCTCCAAAAATCGTGCCATACAAAAAGCCAAGAAGCATCGCGCCCACGACGCCGCCCACAGCGCCCTCTATCGACTTTTTCGGACTCAGCACAGGCGCCATTTTATGTCTGCCAAACAACATTCCCACACAATATGCACAAGTGTCACATCCCCACGAACTCAGATAAATCAGCCACACAAGGTATGCGCCATCCTCCATAATCCGCACCTGGTATAAGTAAGAAAACATCACTGCCACATAAAACAGCCCGAAAAATGCTACCGTAATCTGTTCTGTCCCGTATTTGGGGAATGTGCAGACATAAATCGTCATCAAAAGCATCAGTACAAGAATCGCCAAAAACATCTCGTATTTCTCTGCATGAAACCAAAGCAGCCCATAATACCCCAGTGCCGCCGCATACCCCACTATTCCAGGAAGCTTTGTCTCAATTTTCATTACCCGATAAAGTTCAAACAGTCCAATCATGGAAATGATGCCCGACGCCAGAAACAGTACACTTCCCCCCTGAATCACCACAACCAGGGAGAGAATCACAAGCACAATTCCACTTATCAGCCTTGTCGCAAACATCCGGTTTCCTCCTCTCGCCTTCTATCCTCACCGCGTTTTCCTTTTTTCTACTTTTTCACGCCTCCAAAACGCCGCTCTCTCTTATTGTACGCCTCAATAGCTTTTACTAATTCCTCCTTATTGAAGTCCGGCCAGTAGCAGTCTGTGATATAAAATTCACAGTAAGCCATCTGCCACAGCATGTAGTTGGAGAGGCGAAGTTCCCCGCTGGTGCGAATCAAAAGGTCAGGGTCCGGTATCTCTGCCGTATCCAGATAGGAAGCAAACATATCCTCCGTCAATGCTTCAGCTTCCACAAGTCCCGCTTTCACATCCTTTGCAAACTGGATTGCCGCGCGGCGTATTTCATCCCTTCCCCCGTAATTGACCGCAATCACAAAAGTAAGGCCCGTATTCTCTTTTGTCTCTTCCTCCAGGCGATTGATTCCCTCAATGATATCGCTCGCAAAACGTCTTCTGTCTCCTATCATCCGGACGCGGACATTGTTCGCCTTCGCAATTTTTAACAGCCGCACCATATAGTAGCGAAACAGCTGCATCAGAGCGCCCACCTCATCCTCCGGACGCTTCCAGTTCTCGGTGGAAAATCCGTACACAGTCAGATATTCGATGCCAAGTCTCGCCGCATCCTCCACCGTTTTCTCCACAGCCACACAGCCCTGCTTGTGCCCCATGGTGCGCGGAAGGCCGCGTTTCTTTGCCCAACGCCCGTTTCCATCCAGAATAATCGCCACATGTCTTGGAATTACTAAATTCTCAGCCATTGTTTTTCCTCTCTTTTCTTCCTTTCACTGCATTTGTGCATCTCTGTACATGAAAACAGGGCACTGCATACAAGATTTTAATTTCCTCTGTTTCTGACTGCTTATGTAAAGCAGCAGCTTCTCTTTTCATACAGAAGATTTTTCCTCTTTTGCAGTGCCCTCTGCCACCCCTTCGCCCCTCTGCTGACATTTCCACACTTCACGTACTTCAATCAGCGTTCAGGCATTTCTTGTATCCGTTCGGCTAATCAGACAATGAGACTCCACCAGATTACACAGTCATAATCTCTTTTGTCTTTACATCAACCGCTTTGTCTACCTGCTCAATCATCTTGTCAGTGAGCTTCTGAATCTTCTCGATCATCTTGTCCAGATCGTCCTCAGAAATCTCATCTGCTTTTTCCATTTTTTTGAACGCATCGTTTGCATCTCTTCTGACATTGCGAATAGCAACTTTGGCAGCCTCGCCTTTCTTCTTCACATCCTTTGCCAGATCTTTTCTGCGCTCCTCTGTCATCTCTGGGAAAATCAGGCGAATCACAGAGCCGTCATTGTTCGGATTGATTCCAAGCTCAGAAGTCATGATTGCCTTCTCAATCGCCTTAATCATGGATCTGTCCCATGGCTGAATCTGAAGCATGCGCGGCTCTGGAACAGAGATATTTCCCACCTGTTGGATTGGAGTCGGTGTGCCATAGTAATCTACTCTGATTTTATCCAGCACATGCGGATTGGCGCGGCCTGCACGGATGGAACCAAAGTCATCTTTCAATACATCCAGTGTTCTTGTCATCTTGTCTTCATATACTTTTAATTTATCCTGCATAATATCCTCCTACTTTTAAGCGGTCACTACGGTACCGTTTATTTTTCCCTGCATTGCATTGGCAATGCCATCTTTTTCATTCAGGCTGAACACAGCCATAGGCATTTTATTCTCCATACACATCATGGAAGCAGTCAGATCAATCACAGCAAGCTGCTTGTCAATCACTTCCTGAATGGTGATTGTGTCATATTTCTTTGCGTTTGGATTCACCTTCGGGTCGCTGTCATATACACCATCAATCGCTTTTGCCAGAAGGATGCAGTCTGCCTCCATCTCAATCGCACGAAGCGCTACACCGGTATCTGTGGAGAAGTACGGATGTCCTGTACCGCCTGCAAAAAATACTACCATTCCCTCCTCCAGGCACTTCATCGCTTTGTCCTTGGAGAACAGCTCTGTCATGGCACCGACAGCAAACGGAGTCATCACCTGTGTCTTCATTCCTGCGGAACGGAAAATCTCAGATACATAAATACAGTTCATCACAGTCGCTAACATTCCAATCTGGTCCGCCTTTGTTCTGTCAATCGCATTGCTGGAACGCCCTCTCCAAAAGTTTCCGCCGCCAATCACAATGCCAACTTGCACTCCGGCGTCCACAGACATTTTCACCTGTCTCGCTACTTCCTTCACGGTCGCTTCATCAAATCCTGTCTTCTTCTCCCCAGCAAGCGCCTCCCCGCTGAGTTTCAACAATACTCTCTTCATCTCCATGGATTTTATCTCTCCCATCGAATTTGTTTCAGTTTCTTTCATTTATCTATGGACAATGATACCATAATTTCCATAAATTTGCACTACATTTTCTATTTATATTTCTTTGTGCATGCCAATGCCAGCGCTCCAGGTCCGATATGGCATACGATACTCAGAGGAAGATTCGACATCACAATATCATGGTTCGGGTACAGCGCCTTCACTTCTCTATAAAACTCTTTTGCCGCCTCATCTGTGCCCGTGTACGCAATCTGAAGATGAATATTGTCCAAGCTGTCATCTGAGCCAAATCGGTTCTTGCAGTCTCTCTGAATGGCCTCCAGCATGATGCTCTTTGCCTTCTTCATCGTTCTGGATTTGGAAAAGCTGTCCAACTTTCCGCCCTGAATCTGAAGCACCGGCTTTATCTGAAGCAGGGTTCCCAGCGCTGCTGCTGCCGGAGTCAGGCGTCCGCCCTTCTTTAAATAATACAGCGTATTCAGTGTAATATAGATGCTGGAGTCATACTTTGTCTCTTCCAGGTACATTTTTATCTCTTTTGCGCTTTTTCCCTCTTCCACCATGGTAATCGCATCTAAAACAGACTGCCTCTGTGTCACGGAAATTCTCTGGTTATTGACAACCTGAACTTTGCCATCATACTCCTGCGCATACACAGCCGCCATCTCGCAGCTGCTGGAAAGTCCGCTTGACATCGGAATGTACAGAATTTCTTCGTACTCTTCCAGCACCTCGTCCCACAGCTTTGTCACATTGTACAGAGAAGGCTGGGAAGTGGAGATATCCACTTTTCCCTCTAATTTCTCATAAAATTTTTCCTGCGTCAGTGTGATATCTTCAAAATATTCTTCACCGTCAATATAAAACGGCATAGGCAGCACAAAAACCCCCAGTTCCTTTCCCTGGCTCTGTGTAATGCCACTGTTGCTGTCTGTCATAATCGCTGTCTTTTTCATATTCACCTATCACCTTTTCATCGTTATCATAGAATTTCTGATTGTCTTCTCTGCAAATGCCTCACAGCCTGTCACGCAATCCAAAAATCCTTCTTCTCTCTTATCATAGAAGAAACTTTCCTTTTTGTCTATGCCTGTCAGCAAAATTTTTTACGTAACTACTCGGCACCGTTTTATTTTTACTTTTCTCTGCGCGCAGACGCCACCTTTTCTTCTTCCTTGATTTCCCAGTGAATCAGAAACGTAAGCGCTGCACGCAGGGCAATGATACCAGCAACAATGGAAATCTCCTTCCACTCGCGCACCACGACCGTCCTCAAAATTTCGCTTCCAATTTTAAATTCCAGTCCCATTGCCAACCCTTTTCCCAGATAAATCCTGGTATCCGGCCTGTTTCTCACATATTTGTAGAAACTGACAAGGCTCGTCCATACAATAATTCCGACGCCCATCAACTCGAAAATTAAAATACCAACCTCCACAATGTTGTTCAGTAGCCATTCCATAGCTGGGATCATAGCCGTATCCTTCTTTCCTCGTTTCTCGTACTTCTGCCACAGCATCTTTCTGCCATGCACATATATTGTATCGGCATTTTGCTTTAAAGTCAATTTTTATTCAACATTTCTTTTTTCATCCACCATAAACCTTCTTGCCAACACCATTTTATTTGATTCATTTCTTGATTCCAAGTATACTGCCACATTCTTCCAAGCGAGAATGGAGACAAAGTGTATTCAAAAAAAGAACCAAGAGATGAGATTCCTTCTTATCTTCTAAAATCCCATTTTCTGGTTCTTTTTTTTCTATCAATTTCTTAGATTGCTTTTTGTTTGTCTCAAACTGCAAAAAATCCAATACCAGCATTCCGGTTCTCCTATGAAGCCATCACAATGATGTCATTGACTGGCACCTCCAGCAATAAGCTAAGAGCAAACATATTGTCCAGACTCGGCAATGTATCACCACGCATCCACTTGTAGATAGCGTTTGTAGTGGCGAATCCAAAATAATCCTGAAGTTCCACCACACTATATCCTTTTGACTGTCTTAATACATTGATACGATTGCCAGTTGCCACTGGATCAATGACTGGGTAACTCATTTTTCTCATCCTTTCTTTCTTGATTTTTACTTCTTTTTATTTTTGTTTTATCCAAGAACGCTTCTGCATTCTCTAAAGGCGGCCGACGGGATTCGAACCCACATAAGGCGGAGCCACAATCCGCTGCATTCCCATTCTGCCACAGTCGCCACAGTAGTTTCTGACTTCTGAACAACACAAAAACCGCCTGCCCTCATCGGGCAGGCGGTAGAAGAAATCGAAAGAAAGTATGATTCTGTATGTCTCCATACAGCTTGATATGTTTTATACTTCCCGTATCATTGTCTCCATTTGCACATACACCCTGAGGCCATCAAAAAACAACGCCATTTATCATCGCGCATCTGTTTCTGTCCATCATGTAATTCATGTGCAGGCAGTCTAAACATATCCTTTTTCCTCTCTTTCCCGAAAATTTTTCTTACTTTTGTTTCATTTTATTTGACTCTTTTCTTGTTTCTGCGCTCATTCTAGCACAGCTTTTTCTATTTGTCTATATCCTGCAAGGATAAAAATACCAAATTTCCCTATTTTAGGCATTCCTTCACCCATGCAATAAAATTCTCTGCAGAATTTCCTGTTCGCTCGGCTTCCACATGGCCCTGCCCCCAGACAGTCTCGAAATCCACATCCGCACCATAATTTTCCAATGCCAGCGCCAGATTCACTTCTGTAGAAAGTGCCGTGTCCCCCTGATTGATTCCGGTACGGATTCTCCAATATTTTGCCATATTGGAGGTCTGGTATCCCTCATAGTAGTCCTCGATATAGTACATTGGATTGTACATGTTCATGCGGTAAGCAACCGTATTTCCAAGAAAGTCCGTCTTCTCCAGATCTTTCGCGTAGGCAGCGCCGTACTGCTCATTGTCCTTCAATAAATCAGCCATAACCGGATCAAAGTGCGCACCGGAACCATCGCCGTATCCAAACAGAACATTCTCTCCCTGCACAGCGTCCAAATCGTCAAATGCTCCAATGCTCTTGGACGCCGGTTTCAGAGCTTTCACAAAATCGGCAATACTGGTAATGGTTGCTGTGTTTGTCTCGCTGTCATATATCACCCATGTCGTTTCTGCGTTTAAAGCATCGATATAATCCTGAGCAGTGTCGTATGTTCCAGTGAGAGAAATGCCACTGGCGCCTTCTGTTCTGTTAATATTGTCAAGCTGCTCGATATTCCTATTTGGCAATTCTCCAAATTCTCCATTTTGCTCTTCCCCGCCCAGTTTCCTTCCATCCGGCAGCTGTCCATTCTCTGCTGCCCTGCCAAGCTCTCCAAGTTCCCTATTTCCACCTCTTCCCTGTGCATCCTGGCCTCCGCGTCCAAATCCACCGCGCCCGCCGCTACTCTGTGCATCATACGGGAATGTGGTATCCTGCAGGAAATGATTCAGAGACTGTTCTATCACCTGTTTCAAATATTCATAGTAAGTACCTGCCTGGTATACACCGCTCTCTGATTCTGTCAGAGTCAGCACCACGCCATTCTCATCCGTCAGGCGCAGTTCATTGACATACTGCGCAAATGCCTCTGCCATCTGGTCTGACAGCTGCTGCATCTCCTCATCCAGTTCCGTGCGAGTCACTCCAAGGTTCCACTCATACGCCTCATTCGCATAGTCAAGATTGGTAATCGGACACCAACACATGGAACCCATCACAGCATCGCTGACGCCAGAGACTGCTCCAATCGCCTCCAGATAGGGGGTGTACAATTCACTGTCTCCAGTTGCTCCCAAAAGTGCACTCTGGGCGCCGCCTCCGCTCATGCCAAAAGAGAAAAAGCGGTCGGTGTTGGCCGGAATGTTGTCCTTACTGTAGCGGATATAGCGGATGGCTGCCTTCAAGTCGGTCACTCCCGCCGGCGCCCCCGCATCGCGGCCACGGCATCCTGCCTTCACATACACAAACCCCTCTTTTGTGTACTGCGCTGCCTCACTCGCATACCCTGCCGGCGCTGCCATTGCCATATATCCTGGTGTGTCCACCGGAATGACAACCGGTGCCGTCTGTGAAGTATACTCCCCAACTGTCGCATCTACATTGATGGTACAGGTGTAAGTCTCATCTACATTCTGTTTTGCCGTCATATATTCTCCTGGCACAAAGATTCCCAATGTTTCATATTTTGTATCTGCTGGATTCTCACAGTAAGGAATCCCCACTTGCCAGTACACATTGTCCGCCTCATTGTAATTCCACTTTGTCATATCGATTTTACTCAGCGTCGTGCTCACTGCCTCTGTCTGTACTGCGCCGCCTGCGCTTTCACTCTCCTCTGTAAGACTGCTCTTTGCTGCGCTACTCTGTACCACGCTCTGGGTCTCCTCTATCGGCGCAGAATTTCCTGCTGCGCCGCATCCTGCCGCTGCCAGCGACACTGCCAGTGCCACACTCAAAATTCGTTTTCCTGCTCTCATGATTTCCTCCATTCTACCCATCTTTTCAGCACAAACAAATATAGATGAACTATTTTTCTTTCATTGTTATGTAAAAGAACATCCTGCCTTTCGGTCAACCATACTATAAAAGTCCCTTCTGGTGTTTTTTCTACCTGCGCGCGTTCGCACACGGGCACAAAGCTACCATCTGGGACTTTTATCATAAAAAATATATATGAAAATTCTGTGAAAATTTTCCAAAAAGAGTGTGACAGAAACCAGATACTATAATACTATGCTCTAGTTTGTATCCGGCACAAGAAAATCCACCACTTCATCAATTTTCATTTCTGTGGCTATCAGACCATGTGTCAGCCACAGTCTGGAATCCACTTCGTACACGTTTCCTTTCTGAACGGCCGGAACCATCTGCCACAGCGGGTCTGCCTTAATCTCATCATAACGCGCCTGTGCTTCCTTCACTGCCTCGTCTGTGTTGGAACCATATCCGGCAATCAAAATCATGTGGTCGGTTGTCAGGTTTGGCAGCAGCTCCATGGAGATTGCCAGGTTATCTGCATTGTCATACTCCACCACCATCGGATCTGGCGTCAGACCCAATTCCAAATACAGGAAATTGCTCATATCGTTTTTGGAATACGGATATAGACGAATTTCTTTTTTCAGAATTCGGAGCATGGATACCTGTTCTCCCTCCACCACTTTCAGGGTCTCTTTTGCTTCTGCTACCTTCTTCTCGTACTCGCCGAGTCTTTCAATCGCTTTCTCCTCAATGCCGAGTGCTTTTCCAAGCGCTACCAGAGATACCTTTGTATTCTGCAGGCGGAATGCAATGGTAGGCGCAATTTTACTCAATTCATCGTAGATGGACTGATCGAATGCATCACGAATGACAATCAGATCTGGTTTGTAGGAGAGCACTTCCTCAAAGTTTACGGTGTTGGCTTCCTCATCCACTGTGATGGTACCGATTCCCAGAGCGTTGATTTCGTCTTCCAAATAAAGGCCCTCAAAGTTTCTGCACGCAACCATGTCCACATCCAGGGCGAGCATCAAATCTTCCAACTTAATGCTGACAATCCTCTGCGGATTTTCTGGCATCACAGTCTCTCCGAACTTGTGGGAAACCACCAAGTCTCCGTTCTCATTCTCATAGACCAGTTTGTGTGCTTCCTCAATCGTTTCTGTCAAATCCAATCCTGTCAGAAGTTCTGACGCGGAAGAAACGGCATCTGCGGTAGTTTCCGCCTGCGTGGTCTCCTCCTGCGCGGCGGATGTCACAGCCTCTGCTGTGGTCTCTGTTGTGGTCTCCGGTGCAGCTTCTGTTGTCACTGCTGTCGTTTCAGCGGTTGTCACCGGCGCTGCATTGGAACCGCAACCGGCAAGAACTGCCACAAGAACTGCTGCTCCCAAAAAAGATACTGTTCTTCTTCTCATTTTTTTCATATCCTCCTATATGGTATCATGTTCTATGTAAACATACAGCTTCTGCATATTTACTCTCCTATTGTTTTCTATGGTTTTTCCTCGATGGTCTCTATGGTTTTTCTCTGACTGCTTTTTTCTATTTTCTCGGATAGTTCTCTGCGATTCCTCCTATTCGTTGTCGTAAGGAATACACAGCGGTTTGTTTGTCCTCCTGTCAACCATGATGTCCACAAGAACGCCGAAGACTTTTCGGCAGTTCTCGGCAGTAATGACTTTTTCCGGCGGGCCTTCGCTTATAATTTTTCCTTTTTTGATGGCAACTACATAATCTGCGAACATGGACGCCTGGTTCAAATCGTGAACCACCATCACAATCGTTTTTTGATACTTCTCATTCAGGAATTTCAGCAGCTTCATGACCTCCATCTGGTAAGAGACGTCCAAAAACGTCGTCGGCTCGTCCAAAAACAGAATATTGGTATCCTGCGCAATGCACATGGCAATCCATGCGCGCTGCCGCTGTCCGCCGGAAAGCTGTTCCAGAGGGCGGTCGGCGAATTCCTGCATGGCAGTGACTTCCAGCGCCCACGCAATCACTTCCTCATCTTTCTGGTTCAGCCTTCCATAGCCAGATTTGTGAGGAGAGCGGCCATATGCAATCAGCTCTTCTACAGTAAGTCCCTCGGGCGATTCTGGATTCTGCGGCAGAATAGCCAGTTTTCTCGCCAGCTCTTTTGTGGACTGGCTGTGGATGGATTTTCCGTCCAGTATCACCTGTCCAGAAGTCGGAGCCATGATTCGGCACATCGTCTTTAGAATCGTCGATTTTCCTGAACCATTGGCGCCAATCAAGGCTACAATCTTCTTCTCTGGTATCGTAAAAGAAAGTCCCTCCACGATCGGGTTTTTTCCATACGAAATGTCAACATTATCGGCATAAAAATTCATAGTGTCCTCCTGTATCAAGACTTTGAAGTGAGCAGAATGTACAAAAAGTAAGGCGCTCCAATCAAAGAAACCACAATGCCCAAGAGCATCTCATTCGGCGCAATGATGGTGCGCGCCACCAAATCGGCTCCCAAAAGAAGCACAGCGCCTGTAACCGCAGACACAGGGATGCAGTATTGGTGGTTTGGCCCTACCAATTTTCTGGCAAGATGCGGACAAATCAGACCGACAAATCCAATCGCGCCTCCCACCGACACGCACGCCGCTGCCAGCGCCACCGCCAGCATCAGATAGAGAAAGCGGCTTTTTTTCAGGGGAGAGCCGAGTCCAATCGCCACACCGTCACTCAAGCGCATCAAATTCAAGTCTCTGGAGCGGTAAATCAAGAACGGAATGATGACAACCAGCCACGGAAGCAGCGCCAGCACATGACTCCAGGTGTTTCCATACACGCTTCCTATCATCCAGGTATGTACAATCTGAAATTTTTCCGGTGAAAGACGCACGGTGAAAATAATCTCGGCGGCATTGATGCCGGATGTAACAGAAATTCCAATCAGCACAAGTCTCACAGGAGAAATTGCCCGATCTTTCTGATGAGCGAGTGAATAAATCAACATCGCAGTGAGCAGCGCTCCGGCAAGAGACACAAATGGCAGCGCAAACACGCCGACTGCCATCTCCTCCGGCACAAAAAAAGTATACAGAAGAACAGCAATTCCGGCTCCGGCACTCACCCCGAGAAGGTCTGGACTCGCCAGGGCATTTTTTGAGATGGTCTGAAAAATCGTGCCCGACACCGAAAGACCGGCTCCAACCAGCATCGCCAGAACAATCCGCACCAGGCGAAAATCAAAAAGAATCAACGCTTCCTCTGCGTTTCCCTTTCCAAGCAGCGTCCGAAACACATCCGCGGTTCCCATCTTTGTGTAGCCGGCATGAATGCTTATGACAAACAGCAGCAGCAAGACCGCTAGAAGAACGACAAGCCGCTTCAAAAACCGTATTTTTTGTTGTTTTCTCATGCTTTCCTCCATTCTGTGCATCGTTTCAACACAAACAGGTATGGGTGAAACACGTTTCTCTCACACTTTTCTTTCACCCTTTTCCCCCTTTTCTGGCTGCCAGATAGATGAAAAACGGCACTCCAATCAAGGCTGTAATCGCTCCGGTAGGCGTTTCAAACGGCGGGTTGACCATGCGCGCAACGACATCGGCAAACAGAACAAGCAGCGCTCCGGCAAACATGGAACAGGGCAGCACTTTCCGGTAATCCGAACCGATAAGGAAACGCACAGCATGAGGCGTTACCAGACCCACAAAACTGATCGGCCCTGCAATCGCAACAGAAGAACCGGTGAGAATCAGAACGGCAAAAGACGCCGCCATCTTAATGTATTTTGTCTTTCCTCCCAGACCGACTGCCACTTCCTCTCCCAGACTCAGCAGAGAGACAGATTTTGCAATGCTCATTGCAAACAACAATCCTGCCAGCGTCCATGGCAGCAGCAGACGCGCCTGCTCTGGTCTGACGCCGGATACGCCTCCCGCATTCCAGAAAGTCAAATCCTGTGAAATTTTGAAATACATCGCCACTGCCTGGCTGCAGGCGCTGAACAGGGATGAAATCGCCGTCCCCACCAGAGCCAGCCTGACCGGAGAGCTTCCCGCCCGACTCGCAGAGGCAATGCCAAAAATCGTGACAGTTCCCACCGCCGCTCCTGCAAAAGAGAACAGAACGGTCTGATTAAAGGACGCTCCCGGCACAAACACCATAGCAAGTGCAAGTCCCAGCCCAGCTCCTGCATTGATGCCCAGAACAGAAGGACTAGCCATGGGATTTCTTGTTGTCGCCTGCATCAGAGTACCTGACACGGCAAGGCTGGCTCCCACTGCCGCCGCCACAACGGTGCGCGGCAGCCGCAGTGTGCGTATAATCACATGGTCCACATTGGCGGCATCATAGCGGGTGAGCGCTTCCAGAAAGACAGAAGGCCGAATCTCTCTCGCCCCTGTACAGACAGACCAAAAAAAAGCTGTCGTCAACAAAATCAGGGACAGGAACAGAAACAGATACAGCGATCTGTTCTTCCTTTTCTTTTCCTTACGCTTTTCCTCCATAAGTTTTTCTTTTCCTTTCCTCTGTTATGATCTGTTTTGGTTAGTCCAGACTAACCAACGGAAATATTATAACAAGAATTTTCTCTTTGTCAAGTACATTTTTATATTTTCACCTGATTTTTATAACTGCTCCACCATGCGGCAATTTGCGCAGGGATATGCGCTGCAAGCTGACTTGCATAAACATTCTCCCAGACAGAGAGGAATCTGGCGTCATGCAGATTCTCAGGAAACAAAAAAGCCCCCATTTTCCCGATTTTCTGGACGCTTTTGCAGAAAATTTCAGGGAAAAGAAGACTCTTTTGCCTAGAAGACACGCACTACTTCAAACTTCCAATTTCACGCAGGCGCACACCGAATTTTACACAAGCACACGTCGCGCTTGCAGCTATCAGCCGATTATATTCGCAGCGACCACTCACTGCAGTCCATCACTTTGGTCGCAAGTCCTTCATAAAATTCCGGTTCATGGCAGATAAGAAGAATGGTTCCCTTATAAGCCATAAGTGCCCGCTTCAGCTCCTCTTTTGCCTCCACATCCAGATGGTTTGTCGGCTCATCCAAAAGCAGGACATTGGTAGGGCGATTGATGAGTTTGCACAGTCTCACTTTCGCCTGCTCACCGCCGCTGAGGACGCGGACCTGACTCTCAATATGCTTTGTCGTCAGACCACATTTCGCCAAAGCAGAGCGCACCTGATACTGGGTGTAAGACGGAAATTCCTTCCAGATTTCCTCGATACAGGTGGTGGTATTGCCTGGCACCATCTCCTGCTCAAAATATCCGATTTCCAGGTAATCTCCCAGCTCCACGCTTCCCTCCAGCGCCGGAGTGAGTCCGAGAATACTCTTTAACAGAGTCGTTTTTCCGATTCCGTTAGCGCCCTTCAACACCACTTTTTCCCCACGCTCCATAGAAAAATTCAGCGGCTTTGACAGAGCTTCGTCGTATCCTATCACCAGATTTTTCGTCTCAAATATAGTTTTTCCGGCGCTTCTGGCCTCCTGAAAATGGAACTCCGGTTTCGGTTTCTCCCGCGCCAGCTCGATCACATCCATCTTATCCAGTTTCTTCTGTCTGGACATTGCCATGTTTCTGGTCGCCACGCGCGCCTTGTTTCTCGCCACAAAGTCCTCCAGCTCCGCAATCTCCTGCTGCTGTTTCTTATATGCCGCCTCTAACTGCGCCTTCTTCACCTCATAGACCTCTTTAAACTTGTCATAATTTCCCACATAGCGGTCCAGGCGCTGATTCTCCATGTGGTAAATCAGGTTCACCACGCTGTTCACAAACGGAATATCATGGGAAATCAGGATAAATGCATTCTCGTACTCCTGAAGATAGCGCTTCAGCCATTCGATATGCTGCACATCCAGATAGTTCGTCGGCTCATCCAAAAGCAGAATATCCGGTTTTTCCAAGAGCAGCTTTCCGAGAAGCACCTTGGTTCTCTGTCCGCCAGAAAGCTCTGTGACGTTCTTCTCCAGCCCAATCTCCTGCAGCCCGAGTGCTCTTCCCACTTCCTCCACCTTCGCGTCAATAATATAGAAATCATGCGCCATCAGCAGGTCCTGAATGGTTCCAAGTTCCTCCATCATCTCCGTCATTTCTTCCTCGGAAGCCTCTCCCATGCGGTCGCAGATCTGGTTCATCTGCTCCTCCATCTCAAACAGAAATGCAAATGCACTCTTTAATACCTGCCGAATTGTCATTCCCTTTTCCAGCACAGAATGTTGGTCCAGATATCCCACACGCACATGTTTCGACCACTCCACCTTGCCTTCATCCGGCATCAGCTTTCCTGTGATAATATTCATAAATGTGGACTTTCCCTCTCCGTTGGCGCCCACCAACCCGATATGTTCTCCTTTCAGCAGCCGAAAGGACACATCTTGAAAAATTGCACGGTCCCCAAATCCGTGGCTCAAATGCTCTACGTTCAGTATACTCATGTCAAAAACTCCTTTGTCTCATGCGCTCTCTTTTTGAATTCTTAAATTCTGTTTTTATCTTTTTATTTGGTATCCTGTTTTGTTTTCTGTACTCTGTGCGCATGTTTTCTGTACTATCCCTACGATAATAAGTTAACTCGTTGTGCTAGTTGATATAAAAAACTTCAACAAAATATGCTATT
>JAUNGE010000052.1 GCA_030524675.1 bacterium | reverse complement strand
TAAATTATCGTTTATCTTAGTAATATTAGCGATCCTATCATCAAAGCATTCCAGCAATTTAACTTCTCGCTTCTGCTCATCACTGTCAGGCAAGTCAACTTCTATGGCATATATTTCATACCTGTCCGTAGAAGGAATGGCTGATCCACTGTCCATGCTATTTATGTCATAGGTTAAAAACCTATAGTATGCCCACTTAATATCTAATATATCAGGGTGAAGGTTTACTGCGTAGAAAGCAGTATCAATCACCGAGAAAGGGACAGCAGAATAATGTACTCCACGATAAGCTCCTTTGCGTCCTAAAATAAATGATGGGTGCTCACAGAGCGGGGGTAGATTACTCGTTCCTATCTGGCCGTTGGTTCCATACACAGGATATTGTCCATCCGTTCTTGCCTTGTCTTTAACAGGCTTTCCGTATTCAAGAGTAATAAGTTCACCCCACTTATAAATCATACCCAATCGCCCCCAATTTCTTCTTGATTTCAGCCTCCAACTCATGTGACTTAGCAAAAAGCTCTGACAGTTCCGAAGTCAAGCGACTCATCTTTTCTTCAAACGGTTCACCATCATCCTCCTGCTCTTCAATTCCAACATAACGTCCTGGTGTCAAAATATAATCCTGCTTCGCAATCTCTTCTGTAGCAACAACTGCGCAAAATCCTTTCATATTTTGCAATGTGCCATCAGCATAAGAATTATATGTATCTGCAATTTTCTGAATATCCTCATCAGTTAATTCTCTCAACTTGCGAGTCACCATCGTTCCCATCTTGCGTGCATCAATAAACAATGTCTTTTTCTTTTGTTTCTTATTCTTGGAAAGGAACCAGAGTGATACCGGAATCTGTGTCGTATAAAAAAGCTGTGTTGGCATTGCAATGATACACTCAACTAAATCAGCTTCAATAATATTTTTTCTGATTTCTCCTTCTCCACCGGATTGAGAAGAGAGAGAACCATTTGCCAGAACCATGCCAATCCGTCCATTTGGCGCAAGATGCCATATCATATGCTGCAGCCATGCAAAATTTGCATTTCCTGCTGGTGGTATACCATATTGCCAACGTACATCTCCATTCAATTTATCTGCGCCCCAGCCTGAAAGATTAAATGGAGGATTTGCCATAATAAAATCTGCCTTCAGTTGTGGATGGCAATCATTGAAAAAAGTATCTGCATTAAATTTCCCAAGATCTGCTTCAATACCGCGAATAGCAAGATTCATCTGAGCCATCTTCCATGTAGTAGGATTTGAGTCCTGTCCAAATACGGAAATTTTGTTAATATTTCCCCCATGATTCTCAATAAATTTTGCAGATTGAACAAACATACCACCCGAACCACAACACGGATCATAAACTCTCCCATTGTATGGCTGTAAAACTTCTACTAATGTTCGCACCACACAGGAAGGCGTATAGAATTCACCAGCAAGTTTTCCTTCCTGCTCCGCAAATTTGGACAGACAATATTCATAAGTACGTCCTAAAATGTCCTTGCTGTTACCATGCTCAATCATCCGAATATTGGTAAATAAATCAACTACTTCTCCTAGGCGGCGCTTATCCAGCTCTGGACGGGCAAAATTTTTCGGAAGAATATCCTTCAGTCGTTTATTTTCTCTCTCAATGCTTCGCATGGCTTCATCAATCACTGTCCCGATTTCTGGTGTATGCGCAGCGGCAGAAATAACATTCCAACGAGCATTCTCAGGTACAAAGAAAATATTCTCAGCAATATACTCGTCAATGTCCTCTTCAAAGCCATCTCCTTCATCCACAAGTTCTTTATACTTTGCTTCAAAACGATCCGAAATATATTTTAAAAAAATCAGACCAAGTACTACGGATTTATACTCCGATGCATCTATGTTACCACGCAATACACAGGCAGCATCCCAAATTTGCTTTTCAAATCCAATATCTGCATTATGTTTTTCAGCCATTATAATCCCCTCACAAACTTTTATCTGTTGATACCAAAGTCAAATAAATATCATCATCTGTTTCTTTTCTCTAGTATACCACATTTCATATGTCAAGCAAGAATCTATTATTTTCTCATTTCTACAAAAAATGGGCAGGCAGGATTTTGTTTTTCCTGCTTGCCCTGCTTACTCAAACTATTACTTAAAGTACTTCACACCGCTCTCAAAAATCTTCATATCCTGCTCGCCATAGATGTTGATTGCTACAGAGTCGCCGCGGCGCTCAGAGTGTGCCATCTTGCCGAGGATTCGGCCGTCTGGGCTGGTGATGCCTTCGATTGCCATGTAGGAACCGTTCGGATTCCAGAACTCATCCATCGTCGGGTTACCGTCAGCGTCCACGTACTGCGTTGCCACCTGGCCGTTTGCAAAGAGCTTCTTCAGCCACTCATCATTTGCCACAAAACGTCCCTCGCCGTGAGACGCCGGATTGCAGTACACATTTCCAAGACCTGCACCAGCAAGCCATGGAGACTTGTCCGTCATGACTTTGGTGTAGACCATCTTGGAGATATGGCGTCCGATGGTGTTCATCGCCAGTGTCGGAGAATCGCTTGTCTGCGGACTAATTTTGCCCTCTGGAACCAGTCCCAGCTTAATCAATGCCTGGAAACCATTGCAGATACCGAGCATCAGTCCATCTCTCTCGTTCAGGAGTTTCTCAATCTCCTCCTTGATTACCTCGTTGCGGAATACCGTCGCAAAGAATTTTGCGCTTCCCTCTGGCTCATCACCTGCGGAGAAACCGCCTGGGAACATCACAATCTGTGCCTTTGCGATTTCTGCCTTGTAAACCTCTACGGACTCACGGATATCTTCTGCGCTCAGGTTCTTGAATACCTTTGTCACCACCTTCGCACCAGCTCTCTCGAATGCTTTTGTGCTGTCGTACTCGCAGTTGGTGCCTGGGAATACCGGAATAAATACTGTTGGCTGTGCAATCTTATGGTCGCATACATAGATGCTCTCTGCATGGAACGGCTGGTTTTTCACTTCTGTCTGCTTTACGCCGGATTTAGTCGGGAATACATTCTCCAGTGTGCCTGTCCATGCGTGCAGAGCTTCTTCCATGGTAATTGCAATATTTCCATAGCTAAAGGTTGCATCATCTGTCACCTCGCCGATAACGGTATAGCGGATAGAAAGCTCACCCACCTTGCCATCTGGCACTTCGCATACCAGATTGCCCCAGCCTGGTGCAAAGAAATCTCTCGGGTCTATGTTGTGTTCAATCTTCACGCCGAGACCGTTGCCAAACGCCATCTTGCTGACGGACTCTGCGATGCCGTTTCCTTCCACTGCATAAGCGGACACAATGCGGCCTGCCTTGATTTCCTCAAAAATCTTTGCGTAGCCGTCCATCATCTGGTCAAACTTCGGCAGGTCATACTCGTCTTTGTCAATCTCAAAGAGAACAATCTTGTTTCCTGCTTTCTTGAATTCCGGAGTAATGATGGTCTTATCGCTCGCCACATCCACTGCGAAGGATACCAATGTCGGAGGCACATTGATTTCACCGTGTTTTACATCGTTGAACGTACCAGACATACTGTCCTTTCCGCCGATGGATGGAAGTCCAAAGCCAATCTGTGCCGCATATGCGCCCAAAAGTGCTGCGAACGGCTGGCTCCAGCGGGTCGGATCTTCGGTCATTCTCTGGAAATATTCCTGGAAGGTGAAACGAATCTTTCTGAAATCGCCGCCTGCTGCCACAATCTTTGCCACGGACGCTACCACTGCGTACATTGCGCCGTGATATGGACTCCAACTGGACAGATACGGGTCAAAACCGTAGCTCATCATAGTAACGGTATCTGTCTTTCCTTTCAGCACCGGCAATTTTGCCACCATGGACTGTGTCTCCGTGAGCTGATATTTTCCGCCGTACGGCATATAGACGCTTCCTGCACCGATGGAGCCGTCAAACATCTCCACCAGACCTTTCTGGGAGCATACATTTAAGGAGGCTAAAAGATTCATCCAGGTGTTCTTCACATCGTCCACATCTTTTCTGTCAAACGGACGTCCCTCGCGGTTCGGCACCACCAGAGTCACATCTGCCTCCTGGTGTGCGCCGTTGGTATCCAGGAATGCACGGCTGATATCAACAATGGTTTTGCCTCTCCAGTGCATCACCAGACGCGGCTCCTCGGTCACAACTGCCACTGTGACAGCTTCCAGGTTCTCCTCTGCTGCGAATGCAAGGAAAGCATCCACATCTTTCGGATCTACCACAACTGCCATACGCTCCTGAGACTCAGAGATTGCAATCTCCGTTCCATCCAGGCCGGCATATTTCTTCGGCACCTTGTCCAAATCAATCTGAAGACCTGCCGCCAGCTCACCGATGGCTACGGACACACCGCCTGCGCCAAAGTCGTTGCACTTCTTGATTAAGCGGCTGACTTCCGGTCTTCGGAACATTCTCTGGATTTTGCGCTCTGTCGGCGCATTTCCTTTCTGTACCTCTGCACCGCAGACCTCAATGGACGCCTCTGTGTGCACTTTTGAGGAACCCGTCGCACCGCCAATTCCATCACGTCCGGTTCTTCCGCCCAAAAGGATAATGATGTCGCCTGGGTCAGAGGTCTCGCGGATGACGTCTTTTCTCGGTGCAGCGCCCATAACGGCACCGATCTCCATTCTCTTTGCCGCATAGCCTGGGTGATAGATTTCCTTTACATATCCGGTCGCCAGACCAATCTGGTTTCCGTAGGAGCTGTATCCGTGTGCTGCCTCTGTCACAATCTTTCTCTGTGGCAGTTTGCCGTGCAGTGTCTCAGCCAGAGACTTTGTCGGGTCTGCGGCGCCTGTCACACGCATTGCCTGGTACACATAGGTACGTCCAGACAGCGGGTCACGGATGGCGCCGCCCAGACAGGTCGCTGCACCACCGAACGGCTCAATCTCCGTCGGATGGTTGTGTGTCTCATTCTTAAAGTTCACGAGCCACTCTTCTGTCACACCATCAATCTCCACCGGAACTACGATGCTGCAGGCATTGATCTCATCGGACACTTCCATATCCTCAAGTTTTCCTTCGGCGCGCAGCTTCTTCATTCCCATCAGAGCCAGGTCCATCAGGCAGACAAATTTGTCATCTCTGCCTTTGTAGAGAATCTCTCTCTCAGCCAGATAGTCCTCGTAGGTCTTCTGAATCGGCGCTTTGTAGTCGCCCTCTGTGAACGTCACATTCTTTAACTCTGTGGAGAACGTGGTGTGGCGGCAGTGGTCGGACCAGTACGTATCCAGCACACGAATCTCCGTCACAGATGGATCACGCTTCTCCTCATTTTTATAGTAATTCTGAATATGCAAAAAATCCTTAAATGTCATTGCCAAATTTAAGGAATCATACAGCTTCTTTAAATCACTCTCGGAGGCATCGGAAAATCCCTCAAAGATTTTTACATCTTCCGGCGTCTCAAATACCGTCACCAGAGTCTCCGGCTTTGTCTCTCCTGCCTCTCTGGAATCCACAGGGTTGATGCAGAACGATTTGATGGCAGCCGCCTGCTCGCCAGTCAGCTCACCGGAAATCACATAGGTGGTAGCGGTGCGGATAACTGGTTCCTCTGTCTCCTTTAACAGCTTCACACACTGCTCCGCAGAGTCTGCTCTCTGGTCGAACTGGCCTGGAAGGTACTCTACAGAAAAGATGGTGTCTTTCGCTTCGCTCGGAAAAGATTCTTCATATACAAAGTCTACCGGCGGCTCGGAAAAAATAGTTCCCAGTGCTGCCTGGTATGTGGTGTCGGATAAATTCTCGATGTCATACCGAATCAGGACTCTCACTTTTGTCACAGTCCCAATGCCTAAATAGCTCTCGATTTCCTCAGAGAGTTCGCGGGCTTTTACTGCAAAGTCCGGCTTTTTCTCAACAAAAATACGTCTAACGCTCATAATTTTCCTCCATTCTGTGCGCGTTTACCGCACAAACAGGTCCCTCACCTCTGATATGGTAGGTCAGGTCAGTATCAAAAGGTATTTTGCCCACTTTGATACCGGATTGCTCCGCACTATGTGCTCTTGCAAGCAAGCTTGCATCGGATTTTATGTCTATTTGACCCTGGTATCACTATCATGATAACACATGTATTATAAATTAGTAAAATTAATATATCTTATATCATTTATTAATTTTGTTAATCATTATGCTGTTCTGTCTACTTTTTTCCGTACTTTCGGATATACCGGTCATAATCCATGTCAAAATCATGCTCAAACTGCTGCTCTGCGTCCAGAATCAAGTCTTCTATCTCCTCCTCAGAAATATACCGACTCAAAGAATTTTTGGCGTCTTCCTCAAACTCGGCCTTATTCTTATAGCGCCGCTCCCACAAATCATCAGCCAGCTGTTCCTTCTTTCTGGCAATCAACTCATCCATATTGGGGACATGTTCCCACTTTCCTTCCCGATTGCGCGTCATCATGCAGCCGTCCTCATCCAGCTTTACCTTCTCATCCAGCATGATATTCCGGTAAATAGCGCCATTGTCATCTGTGATGTACTGAAACGATCCATCCGAGAAGTTTCCCTTTGCCATGCTTCCATCCGGTTTAAAGAAATAACGGTTATTGTCCAGATTCTTCCATCCATCCCGATACATCATGCCGTTTCCTTCAAAATAGTACCAGTTTCCATTGAGTTCTCTCCATCCGGTCGCCATCGCACCGCTTCCGTCAAAATAATACCAGTTCCAGTTCAGATTTTTCCAGCCAGTTATCATCTCGCCGCTGCTTTCCATATAGTACCACGCACCGTCTATATTCTGCCATCCTGTCATCATATAGCCATCCGGATTAAAATAATACCATCTGCCGTCCACATTTCTCCATCCCACAGCATAAGAACCATCACCCAAATCATACCAGTAGCCATAATTTCCCATCTTCCACTGACCTGCATATACAGCAGCAGTGTGAGATAGCATCAGTCCGATTGTAAGTGCAATGCACATCCATAGTTTTCTTTTCATTCTCTCACCCTCCATGGTTTCCCCTTTTCCTCGGTCAATGCGTCCTATTCCATCAGGTCAAATCTGGTATCCAAGCTGGCGTTGTAGGCACTTGCGGCTGTGTCTGCTTTGGTGCCGTCGTCGGTGCAGCTGTTGTTGGTGCAGCTGTTGTTGGCGCGGCCGTCGTCGGTGCCGGTGTGGTAGGTACTGCCTTTGAAGTCTGTGGCTGTGTCGAAGCCTTTGTCGATTTCCTTGCCGCTTCCTGTTTTCTCTTTTGCTCCGCAGCTGCACGTTCTGCTGCCGCCCTTGACTCACGATATGCTGCTTCTTCCGCCTCCCTGCGCCTCTGTTCTTTCAATGCTTCTGTCGCCTCTTTATCCAGACGGCCATCCTCTGTGAACACATATGTGCTGCCGTCTATCTCTACCTGCCCTGTCACCATATAACCGCTCTCATTCAGATAAAATGTATGCCCATCCAGCTCCAGCCAACCTCGCTGCATAACTCCTGATGCGTCCATATAGACCCATCTGCCATCCAGCTCATTCCAGCCTGTCAGCATGCTTCCATTATCCAAATTTAGATAGTACCAGTTTCCATCGATTTCCTGCCAACCGTACAGCACCACGCCATCCCGATTCAGGTAATACCACTGGCCTCCCACTTCCAGCCAGCCAGTCTGCATCATACCAGATGGGTCAAAATAGTAAGTATATCCGTCAATCGTCTGCCATCCTGTCACATACTTTCCATTTTCATCAAAATACTGACTTCCTCGAGCATTTGTCAGCCAGCTTGAGACAATCGCAGGTTCTGTCTCTCTCTGCGTTTGTGCTGCCGCGGTCTGTTTCTCTGTATTTTTCTTTGCTTCTTCCATCTGTGAATCTGCAGCCTGTGAGTTCACTGTCTGTGAATTCACTATCTGCGAGCTTACTGTCTGTGAG
Organism: bacterium; assembly: GCA_030524675.1. Taxonomy (GTDB): domain Bacteria; phylum Bacillota; class Clostridia; order Lachnospirales; family Lachnospiraceae; genus CAJMNU01. The sequence goes on along the minus strand of JAUNGE010000052.1, from coordinate 20,288 downwards.
TTTGAAATCTGTGAATCGGATTTCTCAGCCCTCATCCAGATCCATGCTGCAGCACCTACAGCGACTGCGAGACAGCATGTGATGCTGATATAACGCCCTATACGCTTCTTCCTGCGTCTGGCTCTCCTGCGTCTATCCCTCCTAGTTTCCTCTTTTTTTTCAGTCTCTTTTTTTGAATCCTTTTCTGAATCCTTTTTTGAATCAAAGCTGTACTCTATCTCCCACTCTGCATCTGTTTCCCTGTCTGGTTCTGCTGTCGGCTCCGTATCTGCCTCGGATTCTGACCGCTGCAGCGACGCCAATTCTCGCAACCTCTCCACTAGCTTGGGGTCCAAATCCGTATCGTATGGAAATCGTGGAGTCGGTGCAGTCTCTGGCTCTGACACCGTTTTCTCTGTTGACATACTTGCTGGCGGTATTCTTCTCTTTGACGGCTCTGTCTTTTTTGAGGTATCCGCCGGTTTTGTCTCCTCTATTTTCCCTGATGTACCTGCTGTTTTTGGCGCATCTGTTCTCTTTCGTGTATCTGCTATTTTTGGCGCATCTGTTCTCTTTCGTGTCTTTGCTGTTTTGGGCTCGTCTGTTTTCTTTGATGTACCCGTCTTTTTTGATGCTGATGTCTTCTTGGACTCCAACTCCTGTATAGAAGGGTCGCTCATGAATTCGGGCAGCGTAGGCAAAAATCCCCTTTCCTCATCTTCTGACCCAAATAGATCCTCATCTACAGGTTCTGGTAAGTTTCCCAACTTTGATGTATCATCCATCATTCTTCTATTCTCCCATTTTGTACAGATCTACACAGTCTGCGGCACTGTAATAAATCTTATCCTCCTCTACCAGTACTGCTTTCCCATCCTTCACATCCACAATATTCACAGCACAGTTCGGCGGTACCTTTCCATGCCAGAAATCGGTTTTGTCCTCATAGACACTGTGAAGCATCGCCCGCACAGCACATCCATGGCTCGCAATCAGAATCGTTTTTTCCTGATACTCCGGCTTTGCCATTAGCTCTTTCAGGAAATTCGCAGTTCTCTCGCAGACCTGCGGAATCGTCTCTCCATCGTCTGCGCCGCGAAATGCAAACGGATGCAGATAAAAATCGTCAAAATGGTCGGTTGGAATCTCAAAATTATCTTTTTTGCAGCACAGGCCCTCCCAGGAACCAAAAGAAATTTCCTTCAGACGGTCATCTTCAATCAAAGGCACACTCCGTCCTTGCAACACAATCTCTGCCGTATGTCTGGCTCTTCTCAGCGGGCTGGTAAATGCCAAATCAATGGGAATATCCCTCATATTTTTGGCGCTCACCTCTGCCAGCCGGATTCCATTTTCATTCAAGTCTGTGTCTGCCTGCCCCTGAAGACGCCTCTGCAGATTCCAGTCAGTTTCCCCATGTCTCATCAAATATAAACGCATTTTTTTCTCCCTATTTCGTTTCCTTTGTTCTTTTGCTGTATCGTTATTTTGGCTATGATTCATCTTTTTGCTGTTATTTATTTTTTTGCTTTTCTCTATCTGCCGCGGCTGCCCTGTATGCCCTCCTGCAACATTCTGTCAAACTCTTCCCATTCTATATACTTTCCGCCCATACTCTCCAGATGGTCTGTATGGAACTGACAGTCAATAAACAGAAATGCATTTTCCTTCAACACCTGAGAAAGTGCAATCAATGCCAGCTTGGAAACATTCTTCTCCTTTGAAAACATGCTCTCACCGAAGAAGCATTTTCCGATTGACACACCGTATAGTCCGCCTACCAAAGTCTCCGTTTGCTTTGTCTGCATTTTTTTCATTTCTGTTTCTTTTGTATTTGCTGTCTCTGAGTCCTCCATCTCTTCCACTCGGTACACTTCCACACTGCAGGCATATCCTCTCTCATGCAGCTGACAGTAGGCAGCTTCCATTTCATCTGTAATCCAGGTTCCCTCTTTTTCCTCGCGCAGCAGGCGGCACTGATGAATGGTTTCTTCAAAATCCCGATTGATATACACCTGATAATGTCCAGACTGCACTTCCCGCTTCATCCACTTGCGCATAGAGCCGGACACATGGACTTCCCCTGGAATAATCACAAACCGTCGTTTTGGACACCACCACAAAATTTCCTCACCTGGATTGTACCAGGGAAAAATACCATTGGAATAAGCCAGAAGCAGCCTTTCCATGGAGAGATCTCCGCCAATCGCCAGCAAACCATCATTCTCTGCCAGTGTCGGGTCAGGAAAACCGATCCATTCTTCCGACAGCCTGTAAAATCCCATTCTGATTCCCCCTTCTGTCCTGTTTATTTCTGCTCTGTCTGTTCCTGAACTGCCTCTTTCTGCTTTGCCTCTTTCTGAGCTGTCTTTTTCCGCTTTTCCGCTTTCTGTGCGGTCTCTTTCTGTTTTATCTCTTTTTGAACCGTCTCTTTCCGACTTGTTTTATCCCTGCTGGCTTTCTGTCCCGCAGTCTTCTCAAACACAGCAAAAAGTGCTCCGTCTTTACAGTCTATCTTACAATTTCCACCTTTTTTCAGTTTTCCGAACAGAATCTCATCCACCAGAAGCGGCTTCACTTCCCCGCTTATCACGCGCTCAATCTCTCGTGCGCCATACTCTTTGCTGATCCCCTTTTCCAGAAGATAGGTCATCGCATCCTCTGTGACAGAAAAGGCAATCTGCTTTCTGGAAAGTTTTTCTGAAAGCTCACGCAGTTTTTTCTCCGTCACACGGCGCGCCATCGCGGCGTCCATGCCGCGAAACACCACAATTTTTGTCAGGCGGTTTCTAAATTCCGGCTGAAATGTCTTCTTCACCTCGTCCAAAATCACATCTGCGCACACGGTTCTGTCTCCAAATCCAATTTGCTCTTTTCCAATCTGGCTGGCACCTGCATTGGAGGTCATAATCAAAATGATATTTCTGAAATCTGCCTTGCGGCCCTGGTTGTCTGTCAGCGTCGCATAATCCATCACCTGAAGCAGGATGTGATAAATGTCCGGATGCGCCTTTTCAATCTCGTCCAGAAGCAGAACTGCGTGCGGATTTTTTCTGATTTCCTCTGTCAGAAGTCCGCCTTCCTCATAACCCACATAGCCCGCCGGAGCACCAATCAGCTTTGCAACTGCATGTTTTTCTTCATATTCACTCATATCAAAGCGAATCAGCTTCACGCCGAGTTCTTTCGCCAGTGTCCTAGCTACCTCCGTTTTTCCCACTCCGGTTGGACCCACAAACAGAAGGCTCGCCAGAGGTTTGCCCTCTTCCAGAAGCCCTGCGCGGGAAAACTTGATTGCATTCACAGACTGCACAATCGCTTCTTCCTGCCCAAATACCTGGGAGGAAAGCCGCGTTTTCAGTGTTCTAAGCTTCTCTGTCTCGTCACTCTCCACCACATTTTCGGGTATCTTGCAGATGGAAGACAGCAGCATATCAATCACATCTTTTCCTATCGTCTGACGCTTCTGCGAAAGAGGATGCATCCGCCGGTACGCTCCCGCCTCATCAATCAAATCAATCGCCTTATCTGGCAGATAGCGCTCATGGATATAGTTCGCACTCATGTGAACAGCGTATTCCAGAACCCCTTTCGCATAACTCACACCATGAAATTTTTCATACCGCTTCTGCAAACCCTTCAAAATCCGGATAGTCTCCTCCTCGCTTGGCTCACTGATTTCCACGTTCTGAAAACGCCGCACCAGGCTTTTGCTCTTCTCAAAATATTTCTTATATTCCTCATATGTGGTCGCTCCCATAAAGCGCACTTTTCCCTCGGACAGATATGGCTTTAACATATTGGAGATATCGAAGCTTCCGCCATTCACTGCTCCCGCTCCCACAATGTTGTGAATTTCATCCAAATACACAATCGGTTTTTCCTGGGAACAGAGTCCATCCATCACTTCTTTGAACCGCTTTTCAAAATCCCCCCGATACTGCGTTCCTGCAAGCATCGTACCCATATCGACTGCATAAATTTTCGCTCCTTCCAGAGGTTTGGGCACTTCTCCCTTCTCAAGAAGTGCTGCCAGCCCATAGGCAATCGCTGTCTTTCCCACACCTGGCTCACCCAGATGGAGAGGATTGTTTTTTCCCTTGCGGCACAGAATCTGCATCGTACGTTCCAGTTCCCACTCCCTGCCAATCAACGGATTTGTTCCTTCCAGCTGTTCATTCAGACAGGTCACAAACTGTCTCCACCGTTCCTTTTGGGGCGCAGCTTCCGCTCCGTTTTGCGGCCCCACTCCACCTCCGGCAAACTCTTCTTGTGTGTCTTTTGAGATTGCCGCCAGAATATCCATTCTCTCGACTCCCTGTTTTTCTATATAATACAGGGCATAACTCTCCTCCAGGGTATAGAGCGCATGAATCAGATGCCCTGTCTCGACCCTGTCCTTACCGCAGTTTTCCATGCACTGCTGGGACTCGTTCAAAATCTGTATAAAGCCCTGTGAAAGTTCCTGTTTTTCTAGGTCTCCATCCTCTGGAATCCTTGGAATACTCCCATCCAAGTACTGCCAGAGCTCTTTCTGCAGCAGGCCGATATCCCCGCCGCAGCTCTCAAATGCTGCGGAGAAGCTTCTGAATGTCGACATCACCCACAATAGCAGTTCCGGAGTGACATACTGAAATCTCTCATCTCTCGCCTTCTCCATCGTCTGGCTCAGAATTTCCTTTACTTCTTTTGTCGCCCACATCAGCCTACTCCTCCTCCATCGTCACACGGAACGGATAGCCGTCCGCTCTCGCCCTCTCTGTTGCCTGTCTCACTTTTGTGCTGGCAATATCATAGGAGTACACTCCCACCACCGCTCTGCTTCCCTTATGCACCTGATACATCAGCTCGACGGCTGTCTCCTCATTCTTATCAAAAATTTCTATCAAAATTTCCACCACAAAATCCATCGGTGTATAATCATCATTGTGCATCACAACCTGATATTTCTTTGGCTCTCTCACCTTTGTGTGTGAGTGTGTTTTCATTTGTCCCTGTACTGCCATATGGTTTCCTTTCCTTCTGAGACTCTGCTGCATCCATGTCTTTCATCATCCATTCAGCGTAGCATCCAGCCGACATGACATCCAGACCTTCCTGTGTTTTCGTATGTTTGTATGTTTGTGTATTTGTGTGTTTTTATACGTTTGTGTGTTTTTATAGGTTTCTGCATCTGTATACTTTTCTGCATCTGTGTACATTCATTCGATCCTCATGGAATAAAAAAAGACACACAACAGAAAAACATCTTCTTTGTATGTCCTAAAAAAATGGAGACGATGAGACTCGAACTCACGACCTTCGCGTTGCGAACGCGACACTCTCCCAACTAAGCTACGCCCCCGTGGTCTGTCAGCAGCCGCGTGTTTCTAAGGGATATTTTGTGTGTGAGCTTAGACACCGGCTATACAGTCCGAGACTGCACTCCTCCCAGAACTGACAGCGACTATATATAGTATAGTACGTTTTTTATGAATTTTCAATAGATTTTTCCGCTATTTTTTCCATACTTTCCGGAATTCGGAACATGGGAAATGCCCCAAAGTCTGCATACCTTCCAAAATCAGACCTTCCGCTGTATGCCAGATAGCAGCTGCACATCCGTCTCCTGCAAGCACATGCAGAGAGCGGTTCGTCCTGATACCAGTTTCCTAGAACTTCTCTGCTGATATTGCAGCCATGCACAGTGCCGTCTGCCTCCACAAAATACCTGTTTTGGCATTTCTTTGGCTCTGCTCTCCAGTGTTTCAACTCCAATAAAAAATGGACGTCCATCTTCTGAAATTCCAGACACTCTGCCTCACTGTATGCACGCCCCATGCCTTCCATCGCATTGACCCAGAAGGGAACCCCCGCCGGAAGCGCTCTTTTGCAGTTCCAGAGAATCTCCATCTGCTCCGGCACTCCCACAACCCCCACACAGACTTCGACCCCTGCTTTGTGTAACACAGTACATGTATGTACAAATGTTTCCAGTTTTGTCATGGATGGATGAAATGTCGCCCACAGACGCAGCTTTTCTGTCTTTCCCTGCCATTGTTCCCAATCTCTCAGAAATACATCTGCCTGCAAACTGAGATTTGTCTGAATACCGACCGCCTGTATCTGTTTCAGTTTCGACACGTCCGCCAGAAACTCCCAATAATAGGGGTGAATCATCGCTTCTCCATACGGCACAATCTGCAGAGCATTCACTTGCCTCTTTCCTTCCTTCAAACTATCATAAAACCGGAACAGGGCAGCTTTATCCCGCTCCAACTCTGTCTTTGAGACATGCTTCTTGGAGAACGGACAATATGCACAGGTATAATTGCAGCTTTTCAGACTTCCGCGGTATTGTACACAAATTTGTCCCATTTTTTCCTATCTCGCCTCTCTCCAGCTTTTCATCCGGCCGCGAACTTCCTCTGAAATCAGCATCGGTCCCAGTGCATCTGAGAACGCCATGCCTTTTTCTGTCACGCCCAGATACCCTCCCGCATCTCTCATATATCCTGCCTGTATCCAGTCAGAGAGAATCGGGAAATGCTCCTGCGGCTTTGCCCCGAAGCGCTCATGATATGCTCTTTTGTGCAGTCCTGCTCCAAAGAAAAGATGCTTAATCACATAACGTCTCCTCTGTTCTTCAAAAGAAAGCACATATCCAACAAAAAAGTCCCAATCCAGCGGATTTTCGATGTATTTCTGCAAAATCGAGCGGCAGGAGGGCTGCTGCACCGCATATGGAGTACAAAAGTGCAGGTCTTTGATATAGCTTCTGCCGCCGCATCCAATCGAAACCGTATTTCCAAATCCACATTCCTTCCAGGCATCCTGTTTTTTTACTTTTTTCTTCACAAAACGCCTCATGGAGTCCTGACGGTATCCATGCTCTCTCAGCATATCTCGAAGCAGCTCATATTCCTGTCCTGCCAACTCCTCATCTATCTCCTCTATCGCCGCCTTATTTTTCAGCCAAACGCCCTCCTTCACATACAGAGGATACGCAAAAATCTCATCCGGCACAAACTCCAGCGCCTGCTTTATGGATTCTTCCAGAGACGCGGGCGTCTGTCCTGGAATCCCATAAATCAAATCCAGATTGACACAGGGAAACTCTGCTTCTTTTATCCATGCAAGCGCCTGTTTTGCCCGCGCAGCCGTATGGCAGCGGTGCAGCGTGCGCAGTTCTTCCTCCTGAAAGCTCTGCACGCCAATGCTGACTCTGCTCGTGCCAAACTGCTTTACTATCTGCAGCTTTTCCCGCGTAGTCTGATTCGGTGATGTCTCTACTACCGTAAAAAGGTCCTTTGCAAACGCAAAGTACTGTCCCGCCAGCTCAAACATCCTCACAAGCTGCTTTGGAGAAAGAAGAAGCGGCGTGCCGCCCCCTACTGTAAAATCAGAAAATACAGGCGGCACACCCTCTGCGCTGCTTTTCCATAAATCAGAATACTGCCGTGCCTGCCTCTCCATCGCATTCAGATAGTCTGCCATCCTGTTTTCCGATTGTCCTGTGACAGAAAACAGATTGCAGTATCCGCATTTTCCCTCACAGAATGGGATGTGAAAATACAGTCCATTGTCTCTCGTTCCTACGAGGCTGCGCAGATAGTCTTTGACCGAAATGCCCTCCAAAGGGCGATATGCTGTCTTATGCGGATAGCTGTACATGTATTGTATATAACGCTGCATACTCCCACCTCATCACAGAAAACATAGAAAATATAAAAAGCCCTACATCATTCTATCATTACAGAAAAAACTGCTTATACGGAATCGTATTTACTACTGGATGCTCAATTCCATGAAACTGACACCCATCTTCCCCATAGCAAGTTCCGTGGTCCGAAGTGCAGATGACAAACGTCCTCTCCCTCTTCTTTTTCCAACCCTCCAGGAGCCGCCCCACTTCTGTATCCACATAGCGCAGTGCAGCCGCATGGGTTTTCACAGAATCGTGTTTCTCTCCCTCCACATAAAACGCATTCGGATAGTGAATAGCATCTATATTGACATACAGGAACTGCGGGGTATTCTTATCCAGAGTTTCCAGCTTTTTCAGGACAAAATCCACCTGATTTGCCGCGCTCTCCTTCACGCCGCAGCCAAACGCCGGATACCAAAAGCTCTCCTCAAACATGGACGGAAACACTCTTCCGATATCTGAGCGTTTATCAAAAAATGCCACCCCGCCCACGCACCAGGTATGGTATCCCACTTTGCGCAGCCCCTCGATAATCGTTCCTCCCTCAAAGGCAAACGCTCCCTTGGGCACTTTATTTCCCATGCCGATGTTCTTTGGGAAAAAGAGCATTTGTCTGTCCCAGATGCTCTTTGTGTCAAACTCGCAGGGGAGAAATCCTGAAAACATCGCATGATGAGACGGATATGTAAAATTTCCAGGAGACTGGCATTTTACCCAGGGACCATACTGGTTTAAGACTGGCGTTCTCCCAGCCTCTTCCTCCTTCTTCGCCACATCGTAACGCAGTGTATCCAGACACAGGAATAAAATATCATGCGTTCCCACTACCTGATTCATATCCACAAATCCGATTTTTTCCATCGTTTTCTTCTCTCCCTCTGTTCTCTCTTCTATCATGACCTGCCGTTTCCTCTCGGCAGGAGTACAAGCCCTCAGACTATCTTCCATATGCAGGCGCCATCATGCAGGATACCTGTCTTCTGTAAATCACATTTTTATTATAAATATCCTGATACAGCAAATCCCCCTGTCCATTCATCTCGATAATGCGGGGTTTTCGGCTTCCTCTCTCCAACAAAATGTCAATTCCCACACTCCGCAGTCCTGGAAAACAGGAAGCTGCCGCCCTGCAAAGCTCCTCTATGTCCGCTCTCACAGCCACAGGCAACCCCAACTCTTCATAGGCAAGCGGATGATTGTTCAGCTGCAGATTCGTGATGGGACCTTTGGAAAGCCTAGCAAGCACATAATCCAGCTGCCCAAACTGGTACACCGCACGCAGGTCGTATGTCGCATCCCCCAATTTTTCCTTCGGATACCACTGTTCCATCAGACATCCCACAGGCAGCAGAATATCCAGATATTGCCGGATCTTCGCCTCATCTTCCATGCGCATCAGATGTTTCGTATTGACCAGAATTCTCTTTTTTCTGACATGGCTTGTACCTACTCCCCTATCTGCTTCTCTTAATTCTTCTGCCCTTTCTGCTTCTTCTATCTCTTTTACCGCAGCACACGTATACAGAACCATTCTTCCAGTGCTCCTCTGCACCCGAAATGCAGTCACCCCAGCAGCCCCCGAACCGAGAACCGGCTTCAAAAATACAGAAACGATATGCTCCTCTCTCATCTTATCCAGTAGCCGTTCTGCGGTATGCGGCGCCATTCCAAAAGAATGTGTCACCGCACACCCCGCCTGTCTCAAAACGTCCTTACACGATGCCTTGTCTAAAACACTCCAGATGGCATCCGGCTCATTCAGATAAAAACTCCCGTGCTGCTCTCCGACTGCCTTCATCTGCATCAGTTTCTCATGATACTCGCCCACCAAATGGTTCATTTCTTCCAGATTTCCGCTCTGGTACAAAAACGGGTCTATTTTGATGCAGGTATTTGTACGTTCACATCTCTCTGCCCAGGCATCCCAGTCCTTCCAGTCCACGAATTCCAACTCTGCGCCTTCCAGAGCAGCCGCTTTCTCAAAATATATGGTTCTTTTTGTGCCCTGCACGCCGACTAATACAATCTGTTTCATTATTCTGTCAACATCGCGCTCATCCAGATATCGCCGTTCCACTCGTCCGGTTCCTGCGCGTCGCTGCAGTCCACCTCAACTGGCAGCGCTTCCAGCTTTTCCTCCATTTTTTCAGACATGTAGTGATAATGCAGGTCCAGCGCTTTGATGTTCGGATACTTCGGGACTGCCTCAAGGAGCATTGCACCGCCCTTGTCTGTCAGACTTCCCATGGAAAGATCCAGTGTCTCAATCTGATTCATAAATTTGCTCTGCAAAACTGCCTCCGCCACATCATCCTGCATCTCACTGTCCACCAGCCCCAGATATGTCAGCTTCGGAAAATCCGCCTTAGCCAGGAAAGTGCGGATGGTCTCGATATCTCCGTCAAATCCATAGTTGTCAATACCAATATAGAGAACCAGTTTTTCCAGTGCTGGAAGTTTGGCATTCTGGATACTCTCAAAAACACTCTTTGGAAGTCCTCCGCAGATGATGGTGAGGGATTTCAAATTTTCGTGGATGATTTCTTCGCCCAGGCACAGATCACAGCTTCCCTTAATGGTCAGGTTTTCCAGATTCGGCAGAGCCTTCCACAGTTCGCTGTAATTTGCCTGTATAATCCAGGATACCTCACATTCATCATACTCCATATCCCCGATAAACAGACTCTTTACATGCTGGAATTTCTCTTTATGTTCCACTATGCCATCCACAATTTTCTGTGACCCTGCTGTATCCCAGGCATCTCCCCAGTTTCCGACTACGATCGAATCTAGGCTTCCAAGCGCTTCATCTGCCAGAATTTCCTCTATCATATCTTTCGCTTCTTTTCCCTCATCTTCCCATGAGTATGCATACTTTTTCTCCATAAACTACCCCTTTCTCCATCTGCCAAAACATTTTGTGTTCTATCTTTTTCAATTCTGTCTGTCTCTTTTTTGTCTCATAATACCCCGTGATACTCTGCAGCTTTGCCTTCTCAGAAGATAAATTTTCCACTTCTCACACCTGTCACCTCTTTATCTCTGTAGGCAAGTTTTCCGCCGACAAACACCGCCTCAATTCCCTCTGAAAGCTGAATCGGATTTTCAAATGTCGCCTTATCCATGATTTCGGCCGGATTCCACACGGTGATATTCGCGCGTTTTCCCACTTCCAGCGTGCCTGTCTGAAGCAATCCATACACTTTCGCAGGAAGTCCTGTCATGCGCCATACCGCATGAGCCAGCCCACTGTCTGTGGAGATATCTGCGTACCGCGCCAAGAAGCGGGTGTGTGACCCATACAATCTCGGATGCGGGGACCCCGTCACATCCACACTGTCCGAGCAAACCATCACACGCGGGCAGGCATATGCCGTCCGGATATCTTCCTCACAGGCTGATTTCAAAATTCCTGGCACATAGCCGTGCTCAGAGAGCAGCAAGTCCATAAACGCAGTAATCTCATCTTTTCCCCAAATTTTTGCAATCTCTTGAATCGACTTTCCTGTCAGCTCACGATTTTCCGCTTTTTCTACATGAGAGACGAAAATATTTTCCCATCCTGTGAGAATCGAGCGATTCTCCCACACATCCGTGCCATAAGAGAACCATTCTCTTATCTTCTGTCGGCCTGCATCAGAGGACAAAATCGCTAACATCTCCTCGGTTCCATGTTCCAGCGTCCACTGCGGCAGCACAATCGTAAGTCCTGTACAACCTGCGGGGTACGGATAGCAGTCTCCATACACACGGGCACCCGTGGCGTTCGCCTCCTGCATCATCTGTATCACTTGTTTTACTTTTCCATGATTTGGTTTTCCACATGCCTTAATGTGAGAAATCACGGTCACAGCGCCAGACTCGCGGGCTACTGTAAGTGCCTCTTCCACAGCCTCCAGAAGCCGGCTGCCCTCGCTTCTCATATGAGTCGAATACACATGCCCCATCTGTCCGCACAGCGCTGCCAGCGGAATCATCTCTGCCGTGTCAGAATACATGCCTGGTGCATACTCCAATCCAGAACTCAAACCCACACCTCCGGCCTGCAGTTCCTTGCGAAGAAGCTTTCGCATCACCAAAAGCTCCTCCTCTCCGACCTTTCCCGCGCCTTCTCCAACGGCCCACTCTCTCAGATTTCCGTGGCCGATCATATTTGCCTGGTCAATGCCGATTCCGCTCTGCATCGCCCTCGCGCGGTACGCCTCCAAGTCAGCATAACTGCCGTTTCCAGAAGGCTCGCGCACTGGAAAGCAGGAATCCCCGCAATGACCCGTAATCTCCATCGTAATACCCTGTGAAATCTTATGAATGGCATCCGGACAGCGCAGAATACTGTTTTCCGAGTGCGCGTGGGCATCGATAAAACCAGGACTCACCACCATGCCAGATGCATCAAACACCTTTTCTGCATCCGATGTCTCTATCTTTCCCACAGCCGCAATTTTTCCGCCAGCTGCCGCCACATCTGCATGAATCAAAGCATTGCCTGTCCCATCTGCCACAATTCCATTTTTTATCACAATCTCATATTTCATGTCTCTACCTCTCCTGTCCGCATATCGTGTCTGCTATGATTCTGTTCTCGTTCTGTCATGCATAATATATCCGTCAGACCCATATCCGTTATTTATAAGATCAGAGCCAGCCCTACAAACACATACACAGCACCGCTGATCTTTGTCATTCTGAGCCACTTGTCCGTCGGCTTCTCTCCTTTATAGCGGCGCCAATTTTCTGAAATATCCCACCACATCTTCGGATCTTTGACTGTCAATACCCCCAAAAGCAGACACAGCAATCCAATTAACTTATTTAACATTCGCGTCCCTCCTTATACTGCCTCATGCTGGCGCCATGCAGGTTCCTATATCTGCTTTCTGCACCGCCTGCGGCTTACATGAACATTCTACCACACTTCTCGCCAAAAAGGAATCTTTGTTCATAATAAGCGGCCAGGCGGCAGGGGTGCTCGCTGCTGTGAGCATCCAAAAAGAAAAAGTCGCTAGCGAGCTGAAATCTCATAGAATCAGCCGTCAGCGGCTTTTTCTTTTATTCCCTACGTTTTACCCTATTTCCTTTAGAATATGTTCCGTTTCAGAACATGTTTCCTACAACTTTTTATACAGTTTTTAATTATTCTTTTTACAGCAGCCTAGTTATAGCTGTTCAGATCTTCAATTACCTTTGCTACTGCTGCATCTGTCTGTGCCTTGTACTGTGCAATACCATCTTCTGGTGTCATATCGCCTGTCACAACAGATGTCATAATTGTCTTTCTCACATCATTGATGTCTGCAATATTCTCGCTGTAAACCTCAGAGAAGGACGGAATTGCTGCTGCCGGAACCGCGTTCTCATTGAAGATTTCCTGTGCTCTGGAAGCATACTCAGCGATTGTCACTGCACCTGGGTCTCCATTGTCAAACTCACCAATGCTTAACATTGGATCGATAAATGCTCTTGTGTACAGTACGGTTGGATTCTCCAGGTTCGGAAGTGTGTGGAACTGTCCTTCCTCATAGGTTGCGCTGTTTTCTCCCCATGTTACAGTCTCTGCCTTTGTGGAGTAGTGAACATTCTCAACACCCCAAGTCCAGAGTGTCTGCACAGCGCCGCCATCCATCATCGGCTCAATAAAGTACTTAAATACGCCTTCCGGATTCTCGCAGTTGGTTGTGATACACCATACATTGGTTGCTCTTCTCTCCTGATAACCATCCAGCTCTTCAATCGGAGGAAGCAGTACCAGTTCATCATCCAGTCCCTTTCCTTCCAAACCTGCTCTCAGGTTCTCTGCCCATGTGCCTGCCCAGTAAGTCATAACGCCAAACTTGTCATCATAGAACTTATTGCGCACATCAGAAGTCTTATTTGTGATGATTTCCTTGTCAATATACCCCTTGCTGTATGCATCTTTCATACGAGCCATTGCGTCGATCATGACATCCTCAGAGAAGCCATCTACCCATGTGCCATCATCCTTCTGATAAAATTCCGGATATGCACTCTGGTAGAATTCTGGAAGATACATTGTCCATGGATACTCTGGAGCGATAATACCAGCTGCAGATACACCATACGTATCGCCATTTACGCCGTTTCCATCTGGGTCCATCTCCGTAAATCTCTTCAGCACTTCCAGATACTCATCATATGTTGTCGGCGCTTCCAGACCTACGTTATCCAGCCAGCTCTTCTTGATGTATGTCATACAGCCGTTGCCGCTCATCGGGCCGAATCCATAGATTCTTCCATTTACTCTCAGGTTCTCAATCGGCTGCTCTCTCACAATTCTTCCGGAAGCCTTGAGCTCAGAATTTTCCCATGCATCTGTGCAGTCCCACAGAGCGCCTGCTGCTGCGTAGCTTACATAGTAGCTGGAATTCAACAGAACAACATCAGGAATATCGCCGCCTGCAAAGGTCATAGCTACATTATCATTGTAAGAAGAATGGTCTGGCTGAATAAACTCCAGCTCCAGTCCCAGCTGTTTCTCCAGTTCTGCTTTCAGCTCTGCCTGTCCGTTTGCAGTGGTAAACACGTTACCATTGAACATAACACTGATTTTTTTCGGCTTCTCAATGTTAGATTCTGGTGCTGCTGTGGTTGCAGCCTCTGTGTTTGCGGCTTCTGAGCCTGCCGCTGTGGTTGCCGCAGCTGCTGTCGTCTGTGCAGCGGTTATTGTGTTGCTGCTTCCGCTCTGGCATGCTGTCATAGAAGCCAGCATTGCTACAGCTGCCAGCCCTGCTGCGCTTTTTCTCATAATCTGTCTCTTTCTCATCTCTTTTTCCTCACTTTCTCATTTTTTCTCTATCTCTATCATTCTAATGTTGGGGTCAAAAGGTATTTTTATTTTGTATTCCCCTGGTTTTTTTCTTTTCTGCTTTCCGCCCATTCTGCCGTTTTTTTACTTTTCCGCGTAGAAAATCTTGCTGCCGTCAAGCAGTCCATCTTTCTCCAATTTCTTCAAATCCATGCGGATCGGGTTTCCTGGCGTTGTGGAGTCGCAGTAGAACTTTCCGTTCTTCTCCTCCGGCTTAAACAGTGTGTACTCTCCTACCGGACGGCTGATTGGCTCATGATACTCAATCGGCTCATCCTCCGCATACAGACATCCCAAAATTGCATTCAGATGCAGTCTGCCGCCAGAACGGAACTTCAGATGATGCTCTCTTGCCAGGTCTCTGATTTTCAGCAGATCATCCATGCGGGACATTCTTCCCCAAGATGGCTGCAGCACATCAACGCCTTTTTCTACATAAGTCTCATATGCATAATAAATTCTCATGGATTCACCGAATGCGAGCGGCATCGGAACGCCCATCTCTTTCAGGCGCTTGATACCGTTCATATCATGAGAATGAATCGGCTCTTCAAACCATTCCAGGTTGTACGGCTCTGCCAATTTTGCAAACGTATATGCATCCTCCACGCTCCATCTCTGGTTTGCATCCACTGTCACGCCAATATTCTCGCCAACTGCGGCTCTCACCTTCTCAATACGGCGGATATCACGCTCCATATTCTTTCCGCCATCGCTTCCGACTTTGAACTTTACAGTCTTATATCCTTCTTCTACGTAGCGAAGCATATCTTCCACCAGCTCCTCATCTGAAAGCAACAGAGAGCCGCCGCCCTTGTATGCGCTCGCCCAGTCTTTTGTCGCTCCCAGGAAACGGTGCAGAGGCTTTCCGTGACGCTGTGCCAAGATATCCAACATCATCAAGTCCAGCTGTCCAATCTCTACAGCCTGTCCACTCTGAAAACCAGAGTTGCGTACTTTCCAGTACAGAGTCTCTCTCCACTCGTTATAGCTCTTCTTTTCCCCGTTCATAATCATTGGAAGAACATTTGCAATAAAACTTCTTGTACAGGATAAGTGTGCGCATGCGCCTTCGTCATCATACAGTTCAATGTAGCCCTGTTCCGGTGCGAATTGTCCCATACCGCCTGTTCCGTCTTTGAAAGGTTTTGGAAGCGGAATCTTGTTGAAATTGTAATATACCGCTTTCCTGAATTGAATTTTGTCTTCAAAATCAAACATCACTTCGTCCCTCTTTCTTTGATTTCTCTTGTGATTTTTTTCATGGCTTTATTATAAAATGAATTATTTTTTGGTACTATTGTCTAAATAACCAAAAAAAATGCACATATATTTTCACAATATACATACATTTTTTATTTGCATTATTTTTTTCATTTTTTATTTCATCTTTCAAAAAAACATTACAATCTGAAAGATAAAAAGAAAGACTCAGGACAATCCATATTTTTTCATTCTTCTCCACAGTGTTGTCGTGCTGATTCCCATTGCCTCTGCCATCCTCGCACGGTTGCCCTTGTACTTTTTCATCATGGTCTCCAACTGATACAGCTCACCATTGTCCTTTCCGTCCACCACTTCATTCCTCTGCATCTTGTCATCTGGCGACATGACTTTTCTGCCCTCTGGATACAGTTCTTCCAGCAAACTTTCCACGAGCGGACCACGTATCGTCCGCTTTCCCGCTGTCAGAACCAAACGCTCGCAGAAGCAGGAAAGCTGAGTCAGATTTCCGTTCCACGGGTAAGAGAGCATCACATTTTTCGCCTCATCCGTCAAAACATAATACTGTGTGTACTGTTCAAAATACTGTGACAGATACTCATCAATCAGGCTGTTTAATGCCTCACGGCGCTCCCGCAGAGGCGGGATATACAGGCGCATAGTCACCAGCATATAGTAAATATCCTTGCGCATTTTTCCATCTTTCATCAGCTGGTACAGATCTTTCGAGGAGGTGGCAATGATTCTGACATTGAGAGGCTGGATTTTTTTCGCTTCCGTCTCCACCAGACTCCGATTCATCAAAGTTTGCGTCAATCGGTATTGCACCTGCAGTCCCATCTTGTCAACCGAGTGAATCACAATCGTCCCCCGATTCGCGTCGAGCAGAACACCGCTTCTTCTCTCTCTGCGGATTCTGTCATAATAGCCAAACAACAATTCCATCTGTTCCTCATCATTCAGACCGTTCATGCTGACAGAGACATACGGATTTTCCCGCCTGGTACTGTAATTGTGGATACACTGCGCAACCAGCTCAATCTCTGTGCCGTTTTCTCCTGCCAGAAGCATCGGGCTGGAAGATAGGGCAAACAGTTTTCCATCTTCAATCACTTTCTTTTCACTTTTAAAATTCTTTTTCAAGTCGTCAAACTGTGTGCGGGCCACATAACCTTTCAAGTATTTGCGCTGAATCTCGTCCTGTTCCAGCTTTTCACTTCTCTTGATTCGCGTGCCGAGAAAGATAGCGCCCTCGATATTTCCTCCTATATTGATGGGATTTAAGGAAACCACTGTGGAAGCTTCATGCATCAAAAGCATTGTGGAATAATTTTCCCGCTTTCCTGAAAGCACATCCATAACGGCATCCATCTCCAGGTCCTTTACAATGTCAATCAGATATTTTCCGATACACGCCTGCTCATCTTTCTGCACCAGCGTGGCAAACACTTGGTTCACCTCCTCAATCCGCCCGTCCGTGCCGATTTTTGCCATGCCGGAAAAGGAGTTATTCATAAATGCCATAAATTGTGCATTGTGCTTTCTCTCTTCCCGCATGGAATGTAGCATAAGCTCTGCCTGGTTGAGTGCAATCTGCAAAGATTCTCCTCTTGATTCCAGAAAAATCGCCGACATTCCCTGCTCTTGTGCCTCCTTCATGACAGTCTTTCCGCCGATAATCACTTCGGCCCCTTCCTGCACTGCCAGCCGTACAGCATCCTCTGCGCCCTCTGCTTTCTCCAGCGCATAAAATCTCCAGTCAATTCCGTATAATTCTGAAAAATATGTGGTATCTCCAAACATTGTGGACCAGCCAATCAGGGCAATCACCGGACGTTCGCTTTTTGCCAGCTCTTTCGCCTTGGACGCCAAAAGCCCTAGTTCCTGGCCCGTCATGATAATCTCAACCACAGGAATATGCACTGCCTGTTTTGCAAGCATCGCCTGTTTTCCCCTCGCCACGATGATATCGGCTCCTTCTTCTTCTGCCTTCCTTGCCTTTTCTATGATTTCCTCTGTTGAAATGCATTCCAGACTTGCGATGGAATATTGCTTTAAATCCATCTTTTTTGCTGCTTCCCATAAACTGACATTTGGAACGAACACTGCAATTCCTGCCATCTTGTCACCCTTCGCCTTTCTGTTGCTATTCCTGTTCCTGCGCTGTTCTTTCGTTATTCTTTTTCTGCTCTTTTCTGTTTTTTTGCTTCTCCCCCAAAAACAGACATGTCGCCTGACGGCGAAACCACCATGCATGAAAGGGGCGCTGCAAAAGATGTAAAAAACCATCATCTTTTACAGCAGCCCCTTTTTTATCATAACAGAAAAATAGTATTCTGCCAAGGTCTCTGTTTCTTATCTGCTTACAGCAATCCTGCAATTTCCATTTCTTTTCTCATCTTGTCTCTTGCCGGACCTTCCGGAGTCGGCAGAGTTGGCTTATACGGAACCCCTACGTTGCGTCCTCTCATATTTGCCATATCTTTTGCTGCTACTGGGAAGCTTGCTCCGTCCATGGAGAGACGAACCGGATTTAACTTAAACTGCGCCTCCAGAGAACCTGCGATATCGCCTGCCACATATTTGCGATAAATATCAGTAATCAACTCCGGCATAAAGTTTGCAGCAGTACAAACGCCGCCGACTGCGCCATGGCACAAGGATGCGTAGAGCAGTGTATCTTTTCCGCCGAATACTTTGAAATCTACCTGGCGGGTTCTGCGGATGAACTCAGCGGTCTGCGTGATATCTCCACTGGTATCCTTCATTCCCACAATGTTCGGTACTTCCAGCGCCAGCTTCTCTACCAGAGCGGCAGACAGGGTGTATCCGACACGGCCTGGGTTGTTGTACAGAAGCATCGGAGTCTCCGGAACGCTCTCTGCAATGGTCTTAAAGTGATAGAACAGCTCGTCCTGAGTTGGCTTTAAGAACATTGGCTGAAGCACGGAGATACCTGCCGCACCGTTTTCCACTGCCATCTTTGCCAGACGGCAGCACTTCTTTGTGCTGATTGCACCGATTCCGAAATATACCGGCACACGGCCCGCTGCCTGGTCCACCATAATCTTCAGGCCGCGCTCCATCTCGTCCTCATCCACCATATAGAACTCACCGTTGCTTCCGAAAGCCAGAATTCCAGAAACGCCGCCCTCAATCACGTAATCTACCTGCTCACGCATCTTAGGCTCATCAATTCTCTCGTCCTCATCAATCGGAGTCAGAATCGGAACAACTACGCCCTTGATAAAATCTATATTCATAACATTTCCCCCATTAATCTCTCTTTACGCTGATATTTGCGATTTTCTCATAGTATTTCACAATGCTGGAATGGTCGTTCTTCTCCAGACCATCTGCCTTCAACCCCTGCATGATTTCCATCAGCTGTCCTGTCAACGGAACTGGGGAGCTGACAGCATGCGCTGCATTCAATGCATTGTTCAGGTCTTTGATGTGCAGCTCAATGCGGAATCCTGGTTTGAAGTTTCCGTCCAGCATCATCGGTGCCTTTGCATCCATAACGGTAGAACCAGCTAAACCGCCGCGGATTGCCTGATATACCAGTTCTGGGTCAGTACCCGCCTTCTTTGCAAATACAAGAGCCTCAGAAACAGCTGCGATATTTACCGCTACCACAATCTGGTTTGCCAGCTTTGCCACGTTGCCGGAACCAAGCTCACCAACATACACAACACTTCCAGCCATCACCATCAGCATGTCATAGTACTTGTCAAACAGTTCTTTCTTTCCACCTACCATAACGGACAGAGTTCCGTCAATCGCCTTCGGCTCTCCACCGGACACCGGCGCATCCAACATATCCAGACCCTTCTCCTGCAAAGCAGCTCCGATGGATTTGCTCTCGGTTGGGTCGATAGAACTCATATCAATCACTACAGTACCTGGCTTTGCGCCCTCTGCCACACCATCTTTTCCCAGTACAGCAGCTCTCACATGCGGGGAGTTCGGAAGCATTGTGATGACAACATCGCTCTTCTCTGCTACCTCTTTGCTGCTTGCAGCCGCTTCTGCGCCGCACTCCTGTACTTCTTTCACTGCAGCCTGATTGAAGTCAAATACAACCAGCTCATATCCCGCTTTCAACAGATTCTTGCTCATTGGCTTTCCCATAATTCCAAGTCCGATAAATCCGATTTTCATACTATCTACACCCTTTCCTTTCGTTCCTTTTTTGATGCTTCGATTATAACAACATCTCTCCCATTCCCACAATAGTTGTTATCACTGAAAGGAGACAGTTTAATTATACAAAAAAGACATAGTACATATTTTTATTTCATTTTTGAAAGATTTATTTCATTTATCTCTGTTTTATCATTTCATTTTGATGTTTTTTGTTTCATAGTATCACAGAACCTGCGCCGGCAGCCAGGGTATATCTACACAGTATCAGCAAGCAAAAACAAAGCAGGCAAGCCCGCCTCAGCTCCCCACCCCCTCACTCATGAGGAGCTTGACTGCTTTGTGCACCGCCGCGCGTGCTCTGTTTTTTAGAGCACATTTTCCTCGGCGCGGCGTGTGCATCCTGCCCGGAGGGATTTTTATATAATA
>JAUNGE010000051.1 GCA_030524675.1 bacterium | reverse complement strand
GAATTAAAAAAATCTTACAAAAACCTATTGACTTTTAATAGTTAGTCTTTCTATATATTTGAGGATATGTTCCTCAGAAGCACAGCCTATCGTTTCACAGAAATACGAGCCATTCCAAAGCTGACCTTTCCATAGAGAATTTCTTATCTCTGGAAATTCTTTGAGCAGTGTATTGCCGCTGATACCTTTCAGATACTTCACTATCTGTGTAACAGAAATCTTTGGCGGAGCTGACACAAAACAATGTACATGGTCTCCTTCACCCACTTTACATTCGATAACAGCAAAGCCTTTTGCATCAGCGATAGATGGCAGTAATTCATACAATCTGTTACAGATTTGAGGAGTAAGCACCTTTTTTCGGTATTTGACACACCACACAATATGATACTTGATGTTGTATACGCAAGTTCTTGCGTGAATATAGTTATTTTCCATACAGATAGTATATCATAATCTGCTGATAAAGTCTATAATTTTATATATTTATTATTACATATGGTATACTCCTTTGAGTAAAGAAAAACGGGCTTTCATCTCGGATACAAGTAACCGAGAATTCCCGCCCAAAACTCTTAAAAATTTCTAAAATTTTTCACATAATAATTGCAAATTCGCTGTATCTTATAGTATAGTTAAAAATAATAGTGGACAAATCCGCTTTTTTGACCTATGATAATAGGACACCTGCAGATTGGTCGCTTTACAAAGATGATATTTACCATATCAAGGTAGAATGACAACATCTGCATATATGGCCATATGACGCTTTTCAGACGTTGCCATTCATAGACTTTACACACATTGCATTTACACATATTACTTTTACAAAGAAAAGATGGGAAGTGATTATTATGAAGATAGAACGTATTAGTGAAAATCAGATTCGCTGCACGCTCACCAGCTTCGATTTGAGTGTACGAAATCTGAATTTGCGGGAACTGGCCTACGGCAGCGAGAAGGCACGCGGTCTTTTCCGTGAAATGCTCCAGAAAGCCTCCAATGAAGTGGGCTTTGAGGCAGACGATATTCCGCTGATGGTTGAAGCGATTCCTCTCTCCAACGAGAGTGTGATGCTCCTGATTACCAAAGTAGAAGACCCCGAAGAACTGGATACCCGCTTTGCCAAATTTTCACCGGAGTCAGATTCCGAACAATACCAAAATCTCTATGATTTTGCTGTAAATCTGTTGGATGGCGCTGATAAGCTGGAAGACATCCTGCCCCGCCCTGACGCTGATTCTTCTGATTCTTCTGAAACTGCTGCAAAAGACGCTTCTGCTCTTTTTAGAGTGTACCGATTTGATAACCTTGACACGCTTTCTGATGCCGCAAAAGCATCGCAGATGCCAGATTCCATCAACAGCGTTTTATATAAAAAACCTGGAGAGAAAGAGTATTATCTAGTATTGTCTGCACCAGAAACCGCCAAGGATGGCTTTAACCGTCTGAGCAATCTGCTCTCCGAATACGGCACAAAAGTCAATGCCAACGCCATATCGGCCGCTTTCTACGAAGAGCATTTTGATACACTGATTGCAGAATCTGCTTTGGAGAATCTGAGCGTATTATAATAAATGGAGAATTCTGCTGTATAGGCAGGTATAAAAATAATATTGTCCATGACATTTTTGGAAAATCCTTTTTTGAAATTTTTCCAAAAATGTCATGGACATATTCATATCTTCCTATATTTTTTTGTTTTTAAAATTCACGCGCTGCACATAGCTTTTGTCTGTCTCCACCTCAATCCATCCAAAGTGCTCCAGGCTGCGCAGCATCGCATTGGCCTTCGCCCTGCTGCCGCTCTCTGCGAAAGCTGTTTGTCCATAACGGAAAACAGCTTACAGATACATCATCCAGCAGCGCTTCCGCCGTATATGAAATAAATTATATTGCACTTCAGAGAAACTGACAATAGGAAGATTCCTCGCTTCAAAACTTTCTTTTCCCAGCTCTTACTTCCATACTTTTCTTTACTTTTTTTCTTTTACACTCTTTTTTCCATTCTCACCAGCTTGCGATGTTCTTTTAATACCAGCATCAGTCCCAGAGCAAGTGCCAAGGCATCGCTGATTGGCTGTGCATAAAAAATACCGTTCAAACCCATTACAAGCGGCAGCAGATACAGAAACGGCACTAAAAATGCTACCTGGCGCAGCAGTGTAATAATAATGGATGGAACCGGTTTGCCGATGGACTGGAAAAATGTGGTTGCCAGCATAACAAATCCTAAAATCGGTGTGATACAGAAATTAATCCGAAGTCCCGATATACCAATCGCAAACATCTCCTCATTTCCGCCAAACGCCATCAAAATCTGTTTTGGGAACAGCAGCACCAGCACCCAAATCACACAGGTGATTCCCACGGAAAGCGCAGTTGCCTGATACAGAGTGGACATCACGCGGCGAAATTTTCCGGCTCCGAAATTATTGCCCAGAATCGGCTGAATTCCCTGGCTGATTCCGCTCGCAGGCATAATCACAAACGTCATGATACTGGTGATAACCGCATACACGCTGATTGCCACATCGCCGCCGTATTTTCCCAGCTGGCTGTTGTACACAAGGCTGATAAACGCCATCGCTACCTGAGAAATCCAGAACGCAAAACCGCAGGAAATAATCTGTGGGCAGAGCACTTTGTCGAGACGGAAAATCTTTTTGCTAATCTGCACCTGCGTCTTTCCGCCAAACACCTGCCATGCGCCAAATCCGGCTGAAAGAATCTGCCCAATCACGGTTGCCCAGGCAGCGCCTTCCACACCCCAACCCATGAGGCCGACAAATACAGCATCCAAAATAATATTTGTGACTGCTCCGATACCAGTCACCCACATGCCCATAATCGGCTTTCCTGATACTCGGACAAAATCACAGAATACTTGAGACAGCCCCTGAAACAGACATCCCAGCGCCACAATGCGATAATATGCAATGGCATACTCATAAGAAGTCTCTGTCACACCGAAAATCTTCAGAATCGGGTCTGCGAACAACAACAGAAAAATGGAGAGCAGAACTTCTGCCAGAATCACCATAGTAAAGGCATTGCCAAAGGAAAGATTCATTTTTTCCTTCTCATTTCTGCCACTGAACAGACAGAACAAGGAAGCGCCTCCCGCGCTGCAGTTTAATCCAAACGCCATCATCAAATAGGACAGCGGGAAACAGATTGAAAGCCCTGCCAGGGCTGATGTGCCATTGAAATTTCCGACAAACATGCGGTCCACGATATTGTAAATCGCCGTAATCAGCAGAGAAATCGCTGCTGGTATCGAAAATTTCAGAATCATCGGAAATAACTTTCCATTTTGAAAATCCACATTGTTCTCCATTTTTCTTCTCCCTTTCATATCATAAATTTAGGAACCTAAGTATTTATTCAAAAAAAATAGTAACTTAACAATCCAGTTGACTATTTTCTTTTTTTCTGCCTTTTATGTCTCTTTTTCTTTTTATTCTTTCTGTCCTTTAGTACCTCAGAAAAGATTGCCTCAGAAAAACCGATTTCCGTGCTGTCTTTATATAGACAGATTTTCCGACATCTTTTGAATCACCCGAAAGAAAACCTCCAGTTCTTCCTCGGAAATTCCCTCTGTCAGTTCATCTTCCAGCTCCTGAACGTCGTGCATGACCTGTTCCTTCAGCTGATTTGCTTTTGGAGTCGTTACAATCCGCTTCAGCCTCGCATCATACGATGTAGGAATACGGGTAATCAACCCGTTTTTCTCCATCAGCTGTAATGTCCCTGTAGCAGAGGGAGGTCTCAGACAGAACTCTTCCTCAATATCTTTCTGAAACACATCTCCTGGCTGTGCCAAAATAAAATGCAGTACCCGCCCCTGTGCACCACTCATACTGTTTTTCACTGAAAATGTGTCCAGACGTCTGCGGATTTGGTTGGAAAGCATCCCAATGCTGTGCCCCACTGACTTCTGTTCCATTCTGCTCCCTCCCATCCAGCTCTTTTCTTTTATCCGCGTCTTCTTTACGTTTTTTCGTTCATTTTTTCAATACTTTTCTTCCATGTATTTTCAATTACTTAGGTTCCTAAACATTTTATCTCTTTTTCCAGATTCTGTCAAGACATATTTTTCTCTTTTATCTCCCTATCTTTTCCAGAAATGTCAAGTTTCTCTCCCCTCCAGTCTCCTGGACAGTCAATATCCCAAAGTTCCTTCTCCTCGACTTCCACTTCCATCAAATCGTCCGGATGCCTGCGGATTACCTGTCTTCCGCCCTTATCCCCGCTGACCTCTCGCAGCTCATCAAAATATTGCTTCTTAAAAGCCACCGGATTGCCTGGCTTTCCATTCGCCGTCAACCGTCCAATTCCCTTCTCACTTTTTATAAAATCATTCAGAAAACAGTACACGCTGTCCGCTGTCAGCCACGGCTGGTCTGCCACAAAAAACACAGCCATCTGTGCTCCAATGCAATGAGCCGCCTTCACGCCCACACGAACCGACGCCGCAATCCCCTCTTGCGCCTGCGGGTTCTCGTAGGACACCCCCACCAGATATCCGCTGTATGAAATGTCTGGCTGATTTGTCACAGTACAGATGCGCACGGAATGTCCATCTTCCCCCAGCATCCGTTTCACCTGCCTCAGCATAGAAAGTCCATGCTCATACAATGGTTTTCCGTGATACACTTCCATCAATTTATTTGCCCCATACCGTCTGCCAAATCCAGACGCCATATATACTAGCGCAATCATCATACCGCCTCTCGCCCACTTTCTATTTTTGGGACACAATTTTTGCTTTTGATATGCTTTCTATAACAGTCAGAAAGTTTTTAAATATGGCATGGACTATATTCTATTTGCATAATTTATAAAATTGTCCTGATATAATTCATAATCTACAGATGATTGCAACTCACCTACTTGATTTGTCCAAGAATTTTCATTGACTCGTAATTTGGTAAATCCGAGTTGTTCATAAACATGCTGTGCTCTTTCATTTTTGAGATTGGTATCAAGAATAATTTTTTGATAGCCAAAATCACGAAACAGCGCCGAAATGAACATGCTCAATACAATTTTCCCAATACCTTTATTTTGCTTTGAAAAATCACAAATCTTGATCCCGATTTCAACAGTTTGATTCCCTTTATTGCGATAATTCATTTCTCCAATGGCATGATTGTCAACCTCAATCATGAGCCGTCTGTAGGTTTGATCGCTATCTTTTCTTAAACTGTCGGCAATCTCCTGCACAGATTGACCTATTCCGTTCGGAAATCCTGCATGTGCCATTATCGTACCATCATTCCACCACAAAGCAAGTTGTTCTGCATCGTCTGCCGTTGCGTTTCTGATGGTCAAATTGTTATATTGAAGCAACATTACTATCCTCCATTTACCATGCCTGTCATTCATCCAAACACTTATTTCACATGTGTGTCCAGATATACACTATCCTGTTCGCAGGGCTGTATCACCTCGCACAGCTGATTCTGGTAAAATGCTGTCGCCCTCTCCTTCCAGAATCGCCTTCATCCACTCTGCCAACAACAACTCTGCTCCCCCGTCTCTCAGACTCCCCACAATACTCCTCGTCTCTCCCAGATTTTCCAGCATATGCCGTCCGCGCTGCGCTATTTCCTCACTATCGGCCTGATTCAGCACTGGAATCACTTTCGCCTTCGGGAAACGTGCCCGAAGCGGCTCCAGATATCCGCGTTTCATTAAGATTCCGATTTCTTCCAAGCTTACTGCTTCAGAAAGTTTCTGTTCTGCCTTTCCTTCTGCTTCTGCAAATTCTTCTTTCAACAACAGATTTTCCGCCAGCTTTAATCTGTGGCAGACATTCTCCCTCTTTTTTCCCACAGCAGCAAGCCCTTGCACCACAAAAATCAGGTCTGCATCATCAAAAATCACCGGCTCATGCTCGGCAGGCACTTTTATTGGAAGTCTGCGCGAGCCGTCCGCCTCGACCAGAACAATCTCCGCCATCTCACAGGCAGCATGAAACACCGTTTTTTCCGGACAACCCATCCGCAGTTCTCCCGCCTTATCCTTCACAATCTGCCCAAACTCCAGAATCACACCCTCGCTGCATTCCTCCGCCTGTTCCATTTTTTTTCTCAGAATTGTCACAGCATCCCCACTGTTTGAAGTTTCAAATAGAACCGCATCATTCTCCGGCAACATCCGATGTGTCGTAGTCAAAATCAGGACCCGCCTTCCCTTTTCCTTAAAATAGCGGGCCAGACAGTCAATCAGCGTCGTTTTCCCACCAGCTCCAACCACATAGATTCTTCTATTCATATCTGCCTTTTCTTCTATTTTCTGCTTTACTGCTTTTCCACAAGCTTCTACTTTGCTACAATCTTCTTTTTCCATCCGCCGCGCATATAGAAAATCCATGTCAGCAGAGCGCCAATCAGCCAGGACAACAGCAACGAAATAAATACGCACTCCTGACGTCCGTACGGCAGCTCCGGTGTTCTTGTCAGATAGGAAATACCATATGCAATCGGTACACGCACGCCCACAGTCGTCAGCATAGAAATCCACATTGGCGTCATAGTATCACCTGCACCGCGCATAACGCCAGAAAGGCTCTGCGTCACTGCCATAGCAATATATCCCACGGCCAGAATCCGCATCATATATACACTCAAATCCACCAGTTCCTTTGTATCCGTAAAAATACCCATCAGATATTTTCCGAAAACCAAAATCACTGCGGTAATGACACCAGAAGTCGCCATCGCAATTAAAGTCCCCTGTTTTGCTCCTTTTGACACCCTGTCAAACTGTCTCGCACCCACATTCTGGCCCGCAAATGTCGTCATTGTTGTGCCGAAAGAGAAATTCGGCATCATCGCAAACCCATCCACACGCATGATAATTACGTTTGCTGCAATCAGCATCTCCCCGAAACTGTTCGTCAACGACTGCACAATAATCATTGCCATAGAGAAGATTGCCTGTGTCAGACCAGACGGCAGTCCCAGACGAATCATGGTCAGAGAGTGGTGTTTTGTCGGTTTCAAATACCGTTTCTGCACGTCAAAATATTCCGTCATTTTCATCAGTTTCAAAAAGCAGAGTGCCGCCGACACAAACTGTGCAATCGCCGTCGCGAGCGCAACCCCTGCAACACCCATTCCAAGACCTGCCACGAACCACACATCCAGCACAATATTAATCACTGTCGCAATCAAAAGATAAACCAGTGCGGAAACCGAGTCTCCAAGTCCGCGCAGCACACCACAGAAAATATTATAATAGGCAACCCCCGCAATTCCTACAAACAAAATTGTCAGATACGATGTACACCAGTCAATAATACTCTCTGGCGTGTTCAATATTTCCAAAAGCGGACGCACAATCAAAGACCCGATTACCATGATAATAATGGATGCAATCGCCGTCAGTGTGATGCAGCATCCGATTGTTTTTGAGAGTTCCTCTCTCTCCTTTGCTCCAAAATACTGGGAAACCATGACACTGCTTCCCACAGAAATTCCAATAAATAATACCAGTAAAAGATTCAAAATCGGGCTGGCGCTTCCCACTGCCGCCAGCGCATTATCCCCGACAAATTTACCAACCACAATGCTGTCCACTGTATTGTAAAGCTGCTGTGCAATATTTCCAATCAGCATCGGAATGGTAAATATCACAATCTTCTTCCAAGGTTCCCCCTGCGTCATGTCCGTCGGGGCGAACAGCCGTTTTAACCTGGATTGTCCTGCATCTGCCATTTCTTTTCCTCACCATCTTCTGTTTTTCATTTTCCCAGCAATGCCGCTGTATCTTTCTGTCCCACTTTGCTTTCCGGCCTCACTTTGCTCACTTTGCTTCCTTTGCTTCATCTGCGATTTCCCTCACAGCGCGGATGGCAATTTGTACGTCTTCCCTTGTATTAAAATGCGAAAAGCTGAAACGCACTGCTCCCCGCTCCATAGTTCCCAGCGCCTCATGCATCAAAGGTGCACAATGTCCGCCAGAGCGAGTCTGAATCCCATATTCTTCCGAGAGCCAATCGCTGATTTCGCCAGAATCCTCATTCCAAATGTTCAGCGTCACAATCGCCGCATGGCCTCCATTCCGAATCGCATCATTCGCCATATCTCCGTACACTGTCACACCAGGAATGTCTCTGACCTGCTCATAAAATATAGCCGCCAACTCCAACTCTTTCTCTCTCAGTGTATCCACGCCCTGCTCTTTCAGATACAGAAGCGCTGCCCGAAGCCCTGCGATTCCATGCCCATTCAAAGTTCCCGCTTCCAGAGCCGTCGGCATCACATCTGGATGTTTTCTGGAATATGTCAGGATTCCGCTTCCGCCTGTCACGAGCGGCTTTACTGAAATTCCCTTTCGGATGCAGATACCCCCCGTCCCCTGCGGCCCCAACAGCCCCTTATGTCCGGTAAAACACAAAATATCAATCCCATCTTTTTGCATGTCAATCGGGAAAACACCCGCTGTCTGCGCCGCGTCCACCACAAAAAGCACACCGTTTTCTTGGCATTTCTGCCCGATTCTGCGGATATTTGTGAGATTTCCAGTCAAATTGGAGGCATGCGTCAAAATGACCGCCTTCACTCCTGGAGAAATCTCTGCTAACAGAGCCTCCTCATCCAGAATCCCTGTTTTTCTGTCTCCTGTGCATCCGATACGCCTCACAATGACGCCTTTTTCTTCCATCTCATAAAGCGGGCGAAGCACACTGTTATGCTCCAGCACACTCGTCACCACGACATCGCCAGGTTCCAGAATCCCCTTTATCACAATATTTAAGCTCTCCGTGATATTCATGGTAAAAGCAGTCTGTTCCGCACCATCTCCATGAAACAAGTCATTTAAAAGGCATCTCGTATCAAAAATCATTCGAGCCGCATTAAGGGCCGCCTCACTCGTCCCGCGGGAACAATTTCCAATCGTCGAAAATGCCTCCGTCACCGCTCTGACAACCTCTTTTGGCTTATAAAAACTCGTAGCCGCGCTGTCCAGATAAATCATGCCTGTCTCCTCGCTTCCAGATACAAAAGTCCTGCCAGCACACCGCCTGCGATGCAGCGTGCTTTGTCCGAGATTGTAAAGCAGTTTTTATACTCCTCTTTTCTCGGGTCAATATCCGCGATTTTAAATCCCTCTGTCACCGGATACCCGTCCCGAATCAGCCCGCGCAGAAGCCCAGTCAGAGATGCTTTCACAGAAACCATACTGCCATCGCTGCATACGATTCTCGCAATTTCCTCCCCTTCTGCCACAATATCTCCGATTCGCCTCCGATTTTTCAAAATTCCTGACGCCGGCGAATGAATCACTCGCTCTTTTCCATATCCACCGATAATGCCTGGAATCCCTGTATTCGCCGCTGCACTTCCCCATTCGATGATACGCCCCAGATTGTGCCCGCGCTTCGTCTCAATCACCAAATCCACATCCTCACCAGCACAAAATCCTGGACCCAGAGCAATCGTTTTTGGCGCCATTTTCCGGTTTGTTCCCAGATTTTTCTTTGCAAGAATCCCGTCCACCAGCGCCCATGGATGCACCGTTCTTAGAATCTCGCACTCTGCATCCACCATCATTGCCACATCACCATCTTCCATAATGCGGCATGCTTCCTCAAAATTCTTTGCCAAACGGCATTTCATTCCTTCAATCTCGCTCATACCATCGTACACAGCTTCCGAAAATGCCACATAGCGGCGAATCGCTGACGGAAATTCCGTTTCCAACACCAGCACCGGATAGCCTGCGCGCCGCAGAAAATAAATGGTTCCTGTCGCAATATCTCCGCCGCCCCGCACAATCACGAGCTGCCCGCTGCGCTGACTGGCTCTGGCAGCATCCATCCGTATCTCTTCCATTTTTTCTCTCCCAACAAACCGCATTTTTTCTAAACGGACATGTCGCCTTATGGTTTCACAATCAATTTAGCACTCGTCATCTTTTCCGCAATCTCATACATATTGGTTACGCCGCCGACTGCCAACTTGTCGCCCAGTCCATAATGATTCAGGCAGGTTCCGCATGTCAAAATCTCGACTCCCTGCGCTTCCATAGACTTCAAATCTTCCAGCGCATCCGAGCCCTCACAGGTCCACTTTGCGCCGCCATTGTAGAACAAAATGGTCTGCGGCAGAGCATCCTGCTGCGTCAGGGCAAACAGAAATCCTTTCATCAGCAGTTTTCCGAGCGCATCATCCCCGTTTCCCATCTCACCAGAAGAAATAACAACAACCAGACCTTTCTTTCTCGCATCCGGATAGCACGCTGTCTCCTCGCTGCCCTCTGCCTTCTCTAAATCCTGTGCTGTACCGCCTTCTGTCTTTTCTTCCTCCTTTTTTTCCGCTTTCACATGGCTTGCTGTATCTTCTGCCTTCGCCGCCTTGATACATACCTGGTATTCCCTCTCAGCCAACTTCACAAAAGAAGACTCCAGCCCTTTATGATTTGCCATCTTGCTCAGGTTCTGCACTGCAATCTCATTGTCTACCAGCACTTCAATCACTTCCCCCGGCACCGCGCTCTCCAGCGCTTTCTTTGTCTCAATCACCGGCAATGGACACTGTTTTCCTCTCGCATCAATTTTCATGTTTTCCTCTTCCTCCTGCTATATTTCTTTGTTCTTTCTTTATTCTTTCGCTACTTTTTTTGTTCTTTCTTTTTATTATTTCTTCTTTCATTCCATATTTGTTCTTTTTTGCTCTGTAGGTTTGCTTCATTCAGTCTCATCCGCACCACTCATATGTGACATACGGCTTATCTAAATGATACCCCAATTTTTCTGCCAGCGCCACTGAAATTTTTGTCGCTGCATCCCAACTCGGGTATTTTCCCATATCCAGACATTCCAGTATCAGCCGCGCCGCGCACGCGGATGCCAGCCCATGCCTTCTGCAGTCGTCTCTCGTATCCACTTCAATCTCGATTCCGCCATCATAGCAGCTGTACGACGAGGCACCAGCCAGCGCCTCTTTCTGCTTTACTGCCAGAAATCCGATTCCAGACTCCAGGAAATGTGCCTTGTCCCGAAACACATTGACAAAGTCCTCTGCCCACGCATGCTCCAGACACCATTCATACCAATATCCATCTATCCGGCAAAGCTCAACTTCTTCCGGCAGCGTATCTGCCAGACGCTTCAGATAGTCCCTGTCAAATACATCCCCTTCCTTCTTTATCGCATACCTCCAGATTTTTCGACTTTCAGGCAAGACCTGCTCTATCGTCTCCTGCCACTCCAAAGTCTGCGGCACCAAAAGCGCCAGCATCCTATTATCTTCCTCTTCATCCCATTTTGCCGATTCGTCTGATTTTTCTTCACAAAAAACGCCTCTACGACTATCATCTTTGCAGAGGTTTTCTATCTGGCGCACCATCTCCTCCATCGGTTCACCGCCAAGGAAGAAAAAGCATCCCACACGAATCAGCGCTGCACGCGGATGTTCCACACTGTCCGCAAACGCGATTCCCATATGCCCCTGCAGACAGGACCATATCAACGTTTCTTTCCATCCCGCAAACAAAGGCGCAATCCTGCACATTTCCTCTTTTTCAATCTTCTTCATTTTTCATTCATCTTTTCAAATTTTTCAGTTTTTTCAATTTTTATTCTTTTCATCTTATCAATCGACTCTCTACTTTACTACAACTGTTTTCTCACCGCGCGCAGTCACTCTTCCCACAATCGCGCAGGGAAGCCCCAGAGCCTCAATCTCAGCAATCGCTGTCCTCGCGTCCTCTGCATCCATGCTCACCAGAAGCCCGCCGGACGTCTGCGCATCATACAAAATTTCCTCCATGGCAAACGAACAATTCTGAAATTCCACCTTGTCCTGCACATGGTTACGGTTTCTCTGTCCGGCAGCCGTCAGATAAAACTCCTCCACATACTCCTCACACTCCGGAATAAACGGAATCTTATCCTTCCAGATTTCCGCACTATACCGCTCTCCCAACATCTCGCACAGATGTACCAGAAATCCAAATCCCGTCACATCTGTACAACCATGCGTCCTGTATTTTCTCACAATCTCAGATGCATATTTGTTTAGTGTAGACATGGAACGCACCGCCAGATTCATCGCAGGTTCCGATGCTTCCCCGACTCTCGAAGCCGTGCACACAATCCCGACTCCCAGCGGTTTTGTCAGAATCAGCGCATCGCCTTCCTCACATCCTGTGTTCGCAAATACCTTGTCCGGATGAATCGTTCCCGTCACCGACAGTCCATATTTCACACTGTCATCGGCAATCGAATGGCCTCCTGCCAGCACACCGCCAGCCTCCCGCACCTTCTCGCTTCCTCCAAGAAGAATCTGCCCAAGAACATTCAAATCCATCGCTTCCGGAAAACAGACAATGTTGAGCGCCGTCTTCACATCTCCACCCATAGCGTAAATATCGCTCAGAGCGTTCGCCGCCGCAATCTGCCCAAATGTATATGGGTCTTCGACCATCGGCGGAAAAAAGTCCAGTGTCTGCACAATCGCCAACTCGTCTGTCAGCCTGTACACAGCCGCATCATCCGAGCTGTCATATCCAATCAGAAGATTTGGGTCATACGTCTTTGGGATTTTCTCCAGAACCCGCTGCAAAGCCCCTGGCCCCAGCTTCGCTGTACATCCGCCTCCCTTACAAAAAACAATCTCTTCCTTCATACCATGCACCTTTCTATTTTCAATCTGTTTCTTTTTTTCCAGATTTCACTCTATAAATTCACACATTTCAAAGAGAATATTTTCCTCTCTTGATAAACATTCCCTTCTTCTCCTGCACAATTTCATGTCCGTCTACGACCTTCTGTCCGCGCAGAAATACTGTCTCAATCCGTCCTGTCACTTCAGTGCCCTCAAACGGCGCATAATCCACATTTTGTATCTGATCATCTGCAGAAATGATATCTTTTACACCTGGTCTAAGCAGCACCAAATCCGCATCGCTTCCCACTGCAATGCACCCCTTCTGCGGGTACATTCCATACAGCTTTGCTGGATTCTCCGAGAGCACTCTGCACATCTGCTCCAGAGAAATCCGACCTTTGTCCACACCGTACGTATACAAAAGAACGCCTCTCGTCTCAACCCCCGGCATTCCTCCTGGAATTTTTCTGAAATCGTCGATTCCGAGCGCTTTCTGTTTCGTCGTAAAACTGCAGTGGTCCGTAGAAACAGTCTGAATTTTCCCCTCTGCAAGCGCCTTCCAGAGTGCTTCCTCATCTTCCGCGCCTCGAAGCGGCGGAGCAATCACATATTTTGCTCCCTCAAATCCAGGCAAATGGTACAGCTCATCACTCATCAGAAGATACTGCGGGCAAGTCTCTGCATAGACTTTCTGTCCTCTTCTTCTCGCCTCCTGAATCACCTCAAGTCCCTCTTTGCATGTCAAATGTACCACAACAACCGGAACATCCACCACCTGCGCAATCCGAAGCAGTCTGTCAATCGCCTCTGCCTCTACTGCCGCCGGACGGGTCGCCGGATGGCTCGCTACGCCCATCTCACCTTTTTCCACTGCTTCCTCACGCATTGCGTCAATGATGCCGCTATTTTCACAGTGCACCCCGACAATGCCCCCGATTTCCTTAAACCGCTTTAAAATCTGATAAAACGCCCTGTCATCCACCATCATATCCGGATACGTCATATACAGTTTAAATGAAGTGATGCCCTGTTCCATCATCGAGTCCAACTCCGCACTCACCTGCGGATTCCAGTCCGATATGGACATATGAAAGCTATAATCACAGGAGCACTTTCCATCGGCTTTGTCATGCCAGTTCGCCAGCCCCTGATTCAAAGTTTCCTCATGATACTGCGTTCCAAAATCCACAATCGTTGTTGTGCCACCCCGAACAGCCGCCTTCGTTCCCGTTTCAAAATCATCGGCTGTCACAGTCCCCGCCACATGCAGGTCAAAATGGGTATGTGCGTCAATAAATCCAGGAAACACAAACATCCCTTCCGCATCTTCCACCACCGTATTCTCTTCCGGCAGCACCTGCGGACAGATTCCAATCTCTGCAATTTTCTCATTCTCAATCAGAATATCCGCTTTTTGGCACCCATTTCCTGTCACAAGTATTCCATTTTTTATCCACGTCTTCATACATGCAATCCTTTCTTTATAAATCGAATCCTTTCTTTTGTCATAGGCTCCTCCCACTGCCTTTAGACGGTGGAAGGAGCCTTGTAAATGATTGTCAAAATATTCTATGTCGTATTCCTTACTATATTCTCTGTCCTGTTCATTTTCTGTCTTCCATTATACGAAAAAACGCCCGTATTATCAACCATCTACGCTTTCTTTCCTGTCTTTTTCGCATACGGCGTATTCACCAGAGGCAATGCCGTCCGAAACTCTCCATCCAACCGATAATACGCATTCTGCACCGCTGGAGCTGTAGGAATTGAGGTGATTTCTCCGATTCCAATCGCGCCGTACGCCGCAACAATGCCTTTTTTCTCAATGATAATGCTCTCCACATCCGGCGTCTTGTCCGCTCTAAATAATCCCAAAGTGCCATATTTTGCCGTAGGAACGCAGTTTACAAGCGGGTACTGCTCTGTCAGCGCATATCCCAAAGACATCACCACGCCGCCCTCAATCTGGCCCTCGATACTCTTTGGATTCACCGCTTTTCCCACATCATGAGCTGCCACCACTTTATTCACCGTGCCATCTTCATTCAGAATACAGACCTGCGTCGCATAACCATATGCCACATGTGAAACTGGATTCGGCACATCTGCACCCATCTTATCTGTCTTGGCATAATATTCTGCACAGAATTCCTGACCTTCCAGCTCACGCAGCATCCTTTTTATGGAATCACTCTTCTTTTCCAGATGCTTTGTCTCATATGTCACATTCAAATTCCAAATTTCACAGGAGTCCTGAAGAATCTGCTGTTCCAGAACAGTTCTTTCCCGATTTCTTCTTTCGATTTCTGCTGTCCTATGTGTCTTACTGTTTTCTGTTATCCTATCTATCTTATCGTTTTCTGTTGCCCTGCATCGCATTTCGTCCATCGCCTGTGCCAGCTTTTCACATGCACGTCTCGTCGCCTCCCCAGTTACTAACGTCTGTCTGGAACCGGAAGTCGTGCCAGAGTCCGGCGCCATGGACGTATTTGGATTGTGGTACACCACATCTTCCAGGGAAACTCCGGCGCCCTCGCACACAATCTGCGTCAGCACAGTTCCCAGCCCCTGCCCGATGCAGGAAGCCCCCGCATAGATATGTACCTTTCCATCCTTCACCAGAAGGCGGCAGCGCCCCATATCTTTCAGTCCCACGCCCACACCGGCATTCTTCATCGCACAGCCGATTCCGGCATATGGGCTGGAATAAAATGCATCCTTCACTGCTTCCAGCGTTTCCACAAGTCCAGTGGATGGGTCCGCAATCTGACCGTTTGGAAGCACCTGTCCTGGTCGAATTGCATTCAGATACCGAATCTGCCATGGGTCTAATCCTGCCATCTCCGCTAAAAGATTCAGATTGCACTCGGTTGCAAAACAGGTCTGCGTCACGCCGAACCCACGGAATGCCCCCGCCGGCGGATTGTTTGTGTATACAGCAGTCCCATCAATGTCAATCACCTGATAATTGTACGGCCCTGCTGCATGGGTACATGCTCTCTGCAGCACAGGACCCCCTAAAGACGCATACGCACCCGTATCCGCTACCACTACAGCCTTCATCGCCGTCAGATGTCCATTTTCATCACACGCTGTTGTCATGGTGATGCTCATCGGGTGGCGCTTCGGATGCACAATCAGGCTTTCTTTTCTTGTCAGTTTCGACTTCACCACGCGCTTTGTCAGATATGCCACCAGTGCTGCATGGTGCTGCACCGTCACATCCTCTTTTCCGCCGAATCCGCCGCCCACCAGCTTATTCTCCACAATCACCTTTTCCGGCTCCAGTCCAAGAAGAATGGAACATTCATGTCTTGTGTCATAGGTTCCCTGGTCCGTCGAGTAGATAAACACCCCGTCATCAAATGGCATTGCAATCGCCGCCTCCGGCTCCAGAAACGCATGCTCTGTCCATGGAGTCTCATAATGCCTTGTCACTTTATATTTGGAAGCTGCAATCACAGCGTCTGCATCTCCTCTCACCAGATGCTCGTGGCTTAAAATATTGCCTCCTTCATGCAGCATCGGCGCACCCTCGCGCAGCGAATCAGCCGGACAGGTCATCGGCGTCAGCACTTCATATTCCACCTCAACCAGCGCCTTCGCCTGCTCCAGAATTTCCACTGTCTCTGCCGCCACAATACAAATCGTATCACCCAGATACCGTGTGACCTCTCCCACGGCGATAAAGGTATCCCAGTCCTGCTTCAAATGTCCGACTTTGTTTCTTCCAGGCACATCCTCTGCCGTCAGCACACAGACCACGCCAGGAAGATTTTTCGCCTTCTCTGTGTGAATCGCCAGCACCCGCGCACGCGGGTATTTGCTGCGCACCGCACTGGCATGAATCATGTCTGGAATCTCCACATCATCCACATACTCACCATATCCGAGCACCTTGCCAGGCACATCAATTCGGTGAATCGCAGAACCGACCTTCACTTTTTCTTCTGGCGGTATCATCTGCATCTCACCTCGAAAAATCGCTCCGGCCAGCAAAATCGCATCAATAATCTTCTTGTATCCTGTACAACGGCAGTAATTGTTGCGGATAGCATAGGCAGCTTCCACTCGAGTCGGATTTGGATTCGCATCCAGCAGTCCTTTGGCGCAGATTACCATTCCTGGAATACAGAATCCGCACTGCACGGCGCCCGCCTCACCGAACGCATAGGTATAGACTTCCTTTTCATAGTCAGAAAGTCCTTCCACTGTCACAATCTTCTTTCCTGCCAGACGCCCCATCTTCTGCACGCAGGATTTTGTAGCTTTTCCGTCAATCAGCACCGTGCAGGTACCACATGCGCCCTCACTGCATCCGTCCTTCACAGACTTTAATTTTAACTCATTGCGCAGCACATCTATCAGCTTGCGCTCTGTGTCCACCGTCACCTTGGCCCCATTCACCCATACATCACATAAAGAGTTCATAATCTCCCTCCACTTCTATCCCTTCCTGAACGATAAATGTTCTCAACTCTTCCGCTGCCTCCCGCGGCGCCATCCATGCCATCCCACACCCCGCCGAAATCTGTGTCGGAACAGGAATCAGCCGTCCTTCTTTTCCCTGCTTTCTCGCACACTGTTCCATCTTCATTGCCTGCGTTGTTGTGTGAAATGTAAAAATCACCCGCCATTTTTTTTCCCGTGCCATATCCCTTCACCCTCTCTTCTGTCATCTTCCATGAGCTGCCCAATTCATCTGCATTTTTTATTTTTTCCTGTCAGAAGTTTTGCAAAACTCCCGCTTCTTATCTATATCAGAACCTCTGCAAAACTCCTGCATGACTTCATTCTAAAAGTATCCAGACCGAAAAGACTGCAAAGCAGTTATTTTTGCAATCTTTTCTAAGTCTGGATGTTTTTCTCTCAAATAAGTACTTTCAAATAAGTAAAATCCTGTCTAAATCAAGAGAGACAGCGCCTTATTTCATCAGTAAGTATCCATATTTGGCAATCACGGTGCTAATCAGCCTGTCAATTCCTTCTGGAATCTCCTCACATGCCGTACCCACAGTGTGGAAATACTCTTTGACTCCCAGGCGGACCTTACACTCGCCAGTCTTGTCATTCAGAACCACAAACCCCTGATTTTTGCTGTTCTCCATGTCTGCCTCGTTCGCAAACAATGTGAATTTATCCAGATACGGCGCACTCGCATATGGACAGAAGCTCTTGCAGTTGCCACACTCATTGCACATATAATCCACATGGATAATTTGATGCTTTTCCATTCCTGGCACGCGGATAGCCACATTTGCACGATTCGGGCACACTTCCACGCAGTTCTCGCACACCACATCACAACCCAGGCAGCGGCTTTCTTCCGGCTTTTCGCTCTCCTCCACCAGATTGCCGCGTTTTTTGTAGATGGCGTCCTCATTTGCCAGGCCGTCAAAATCTCTTGCCAGTACCTTTCCTGTAATCGCCTCAGCCACTTTGCGTCCGTCGCGGATTGCCTCCACCACTGTGGCAGGGCCGTACAGACCATCGCCTGCTG
Source organism: bacterium (assembly GCA_030524675.1). GTDB lineage: Bacteria > Bacillota > Clostridia > Lachnospirales > Lachnospiraceae > CAJMNU01. Next base: position 10,655 of record JAUNGE010000051.1, on the reverse strand, counting down.
CATAGACACCTGCCTCAGAAGTTTCCAGTGTCTGCGGATGGATGCGAAGGCGTCCTCTCTCATCGCACTCCAGACCATTCGCCTGATAGAAGTCAGACGGCACTTTCTCGCCAACTGCTGCAATCACAGTATCTGCTGGAATCTCCACAGTCTCCTCCGTCTCCACAACACTTCGCCTGCCGCTCGCATCCATCTCGCCGAGCACCATTCTTTTACAGAGCAAGATTCCATTTTCAAGAGATACAGGGGACAGAAGTTCTGCGAACTCCACGCCGTCCTCCATCGCCAGCACCAGCTCTTCCTCATCTGCTGGCATATAGCGTCTGGTACGTCTGTAAACCAGGGAAACTTTCTCCACGCCTTTTGTGCGCTTTGCGGCGCGCGCCGTATCCATCGCCGTGTTTCCACCGCCAATCACGACTACCTGTTTTCCAATATCCACGCGGCCGTCTTTTTCTTTATATTCTTTCAGGAAATGTATCGCATTCACTGCCTCGCCCTGTTTCAGGTGCAGCACGCCTGGTTCTCCCGCACCCATGGCCAAAACAACGGCATCATACTCTTTTTTCAGGTCTTCTATGGAAGAAACGGCAGTGCCAGTCATCACATGAACTCCAGCGGACAGGACCAGATTCACATCTTTTTCAATCGCGCTGTCACTGATACGAAAGCCTGGAATGATATGCTTCACGACACCGCCCAGAGTCGTCTCTTTCTCCAAAATTGTCACATCTGCGCCGCCTCTTGCGAGGAAGTACGCTGCGGACAGCCCTGCAGGTCCTCCGCCCACTAATGCAACCTTCTTTTTGCCATTCTCATCGCTCTCTTCTTTTTTTTCTGCAATCGTCCTCATCCATGCTTCATACGCACCCTCTGCTGCTTCCAGCTTCGTTCTTCTGATATTGACGGGAGATTCGTAGAAATTGCGATTGCACTTGCTCATGCAGGTATGCGCACAGATTGTGCCAGTGATAAACGGCAGCGGATTTTTCTCCACAATCACATGCAATGCTTCCTCATACTTTCCGTCTGCCACCAGCTTCATGTATGTCGTAACATCCTGATGAATCGGACATCCCTCTTTACACGGCGCTACAAAACAATCTAGGAGCGGAACCTGTTTTTTCATCTTTCTGTCTGGAAGCGGTTTCACAGCTTTGACATGGTGCTTATTGGTCTTTACCGCCTCTACCAGTCTGCTGGCAGCCTTCGCGTCCACGCCGCTAAACCTTTTCACATATGCGCCGTCCGCCTTCGCTTCAAACAGTTTTGCCATCTGCAAAAGTCTCTGATAGCCGCCTGGCTTCAGCATGGTGGTCGCCATAGTCACCGGCCAGATACCCACATTCACAATTTCCTCGATATTCAAGGCGTCTGCACCGCCAGAATAGGAAATCCTCAGTTTTCCGTCAAAATCCTCAGCGAGTTTTCGTGCCACAGACATGGACAGCGGATACAGGGATTTTCCGGACATATACATCTCGTTTCCTGGAAGCTCTCCTGCCTTGATATCCACTGGGAACGTATTCGTGATCTTCACGCCGAACTCCAGCCCTTTCTCATCTGCCAGTGCCTGCAGGCGCTGCAGCATCGGAACGGCGTCTTCATACTGCAGATCGTCCTCAAAATGGAACGCGCCGAATGCAATATAATCGTACCCCATCTCATCCAGAATTTTTCTCGCATAGTCATATCCCAGAAGAGTCGGATTACATTTGATAAAGGTATGTACTTTCTTTTCTTCCAGTAAATAGCGCGCAATCCGCTCAATCTCCTGCGGCGGACATCCGTGCAGAGTGGAGAGCGTCACACAGTTACAGATTTCCGGAGAAATCGCCTCGATCTCCTCTCTTGTCACCTTCTCAAAGCGGTCCGCATGCTCCAAAAGCCATGTCTTGCACTCATGAAAGATGGAAGTCTCTGATGCATTCTTCATGCCCTCCACAAAACGGTCCACCTTCTCCAGCTTGATACCTTCCAGGTCATATCCCACACTCATATTGAAGATAAATCCATCCGCCGAGCCGAGTCCAAACTCTTTAGAAATCACCTTCAGAGCAAACCACGCTTTCACATACTCATCAAACGCCTGCGGCACATAGAGTTCTGTGGACCACTCTACGTTGTAGCACTCATCATCCGCCTTGATACACGGTTTTGCCACCGGCAAATCCTCACCGTCAATCTTCTGCACCGTCTTTAATTCAAAGAAACGGCTTCCCGCATAATACGCAGCTACAATATTCTGCGCCAGCTGGGTATGCGGACCCGCTGCCGGACCAAACGGCGTCTCCATCTTTCTTCCAAAAATCTCCCATGTCTTCTCTGGGTCCGCCACAAAGGGGCGTTTCACACCGAACACGCTGCCCGTCTTCTGCTCATTTAAAATCCATTCCATCAAATTGCCAAAAGGAATCGGTGTCATTCTATCGCTCATACTTCCAGTCCTTTCTCCATTTTTATATCACTGTTCTCTGCCTTCTATTTTTTATATTGCTATTCTCTATCTTCTATATTTTTATCCGTTCACGCTCTTTTACAGCTTCGCGAATTGTCGTTACCCGTTGATGCTTTTCCACAACTTCACAGATTCTTCTCTCACATCTGCCCAGACTTTCTCCTCATCCACGCAGGTCACGATTCGGTCCTTCATCAGCACTTTGCCGTTTGCAATCGTTGTCACTACATTGTGTCCGTTCATACCAAACAACATATGTCCGTTGATATTGCTTTCATTCATCGGAGTCAGCGGATTATACTCCATCACAATCACGTCAGCAGCTGCACCTTCTTTCAGGACGCCGAGCTGTCTCTTAAAATAACGATTGGCAATCGCTGCATTGCCCTCAAACAACATCTTTGGCACCTCGCCCCACGCTGCATTCGGGTCGCAGAGATGGTGTTTGTGAAGCACATTTGCCACTTTGTAGGACTCCAACATATCATGGGTATATCCGTCTGTTCCCAGTCCGGTCAGAATACCGCGTTTCACAATCTCCATTGTAGGCGGACATCCGCAGGCATTTCCCATATTGGACTCCGGATTGTGTACTACCATGGTATTTGTCTCTTTCAGCAGTTCCATCTCATGCGGATTCACGTAGATGCAGTGTGCAGTCAGAGTCTTTTCTCCCAGAATGTCGCAGTCCATCAGACGGTCAATGATGCGCTTTCCGTATTTTTTCAGGCAATCATGCAAATCTTCGATGCCCTCTGCCACATGGATATGGTATCCCACACCGTCCGGCTTTTCGCTGGCTGCCAGCTCCATCGTCTCATCTGAGATGGTAAATGATGCATGCATTCCCATCATACCAGCAATCATATCTGTCTCATCCTTCTGTGCGTGGCGGATAAAATCCGCATTTTCCTTTACAGAAGCTCTCGCCTTCTCCTTGCCGTCTCTGTCCGAAATCTCATAGCACAGACAGCTTCTCACTCCAAACTCCCTCGCTGCATCCTCAATCGCGAACAGGCTTCCAGTAATCTCCCCAAAGCTCGCGTGATGGTCAAACACAGTTGTCACACCATTTTTAATGCAGTCCAGATATGTCGCGCGGGCACTCTGACGGGTCTGCTCCAGCGTCAGATGGCGGTCAATCGTCCACCACATGCCATCCAAAATATCCAAAAATCCTTTCGGATGATATCCATTGATAGACAATCCTCTCGCCATCGCGCTGTAAATGTGTTCATGCACATTGATAAATGCCGGCATAATCACTCCGCCTTTCGCGTCTATGAACTGCACATTCGGAAATGCTTTCTTCAAATCGCTGTATGCGCCCACCTTCTTTATCACAGTCCCATCCAACACCACAGCCCCGTCCTCTATGTACGGCATCTGGGAATTTCTCGTCACCAGTCTTCCATTTCCAATTAACAGCATTTTTTACAACGCTCCTTTCTCAACTTCTTTTTTATTATTACCATTTTGCACAATTTTTCTTTCTCTTACCTTATACTAACACCACATTTCCACTAATGCAAGTGGAAATACAAAAATTTTTAGATATTCTAATTTTTTTTGTAAAAAGTACTTGCATTTCCATTTTTTTGTGTTATGATGAAATCAGATAACGAAGCAGATATTTCATGACAGGAGATGAGTATACGATATGGATTATGCCCTGATATTATTGCAGCAGCTGGCAGACGGATTTGCAGCGCAGTTCGGACCCGACTGTGAAATCGTAATCCACGACCTGACCAAAAAAGATTTGGAACGTTCCATTATCTATATTAAGAATGGACATGTCTCAAACAGACAGGTGGGAGACGGTCCTTCCAAGGTAGTACTGGAAACTCTGCACAGTGATCCGAAGCTCTTAAAGGATCATCTTGCTTACCTCACTCGAACGGCGGACGGACGGATTTTAAAATCCAGCACCATGTACATACGAAACGAGGCAGGGGAGGTGAGCTACATCCTCGCTGTGAACTACGACATCACGAACCTTCTCGCTGTAGATCGGGCCATCAAATCCATCACGGACACAGAACCCACAAAAGAAGACACGCAGCCCGAACAGATTGTTCACAATGTCAATGACCTGCTGGACAGCCTGATTGAGCAATCTGTCGCTTCTATCGGAAAGCCGGTCGCACTGATGACAAAGGACGAAAAAGTCAGCGCAATCCAGTTCTTAAACGATGCCGGCGCCTTTCTGATTACAAAATCAGGAGATAAGGTATCCAAATATTTTAATATTTCCAAGTTTACTCTGTATAGTTATATTGATGTAAACAAAAACACCAAACCTGGCAAGCAGACCGATGAGACAATCTAAAACAGGCAGACATACATGATAAAAACATGTGGAAAGGAATGAATCATCATGAAAGCAAACATTCTATGGAAAGAAAATACAATGCCTCACACCGATGACCGCCAGCTGGCTGTCATGGCGCTCGATGAAGTGAAAAAAGCGCGGGCATTTCACGAAAGCTTTCCGCAGTACACCAAAACCCCTCTCGCAAACTTAAAGCACATGGCTGCGTATCTCGGCGTGAAAGAGCTCTATATCAAGGACGAGTCCTATCGCTTCGGCTTAAACGCATTCAAGGTACTCGGCGGCTCCTTCGCCATGGCGCGCTACATCGCCAAGCAGACTGGAAAAGATATTTCCAAGCTTCCTTACCAGGTGCTGACTTCAGATGCACTGCGCGAGCAGTTCGGCCAGGCGACCTTCTTCACCGCAACCGACGGAAATCACGGACGCGGCGTTGCATGGGCGGCAAACAAGCTTCGACAAAAAGCCGTTGTCTACATGCCGAAGGGCACCACGCAGACCCGTCTGGAAAACATCCTCAAAGAAAATGCGACAGCTACGATTGAGGAAGTCAACTATGACGAATGTGTCCGCATGGCTGCTGCTTCTGCCGCAAAGACGCCAAACGGTGTTGTGGTGCAGGATACCGCGTGGGACGGCTATGAAGAAATTCCTTCCTGGATTATGCAAGGATATGGAACCATGGCAATGGAAGCAGATGAGCAGTTAAAAGAGTACGGCTGTGACCGGCCAACCCACATTCTGATTCAGGCAGGCGTTGGTTCTCTCGCAGGGGCGATTCAGGGATATTTCGCCAACCGTTATCCAGAGAATCCGCCAACTGTTGTGGTTGTGGAAGCAGATGTAGCTGCCTGCCTCTACAAGGGCGCTGTTGCAAATGACGGAAATCCGCGCATCGTGGATGGCGACATGCAGACCATCATGGCAGGTCTTGCCTGCGGCGAGCCAAATACCATCTCCTGGGACATCTTAAAAAACCACGTAAAAGTATTTGTCTGCGCTCCTGACTGGGTGGCTGCCAAGGGAATGCGTATGCTGGCTGCACCGATTAAGGGAGACCCACAGGTGACTTCCGGTGAGTCCGGCGCTGCACCGTTTGGTGTTCTGGCATCCATCATGACCATGGATGCGTACAAGGACCTGCGCGACGCAATCGGACTGAATCAGGATTCTAAAGTTCTTCTCTTCTCCACAGAGGGCGATACCGATCCGGACAGATACAAAAACATTGTCTGGGAAGGTCTGGAAAAATAAGACTTTCCTATCGTGAGAATTGAGAACATACATACGAAACGGACATGCCTGCTGGCGCAGGCACCATCATGATATGATACCAGGGTCACATAGTGTGGAGCAATCGGGTATCAAAGGGGTCAAAATACCTTTTGACCCCAACATCATGATATGAAAGAATGGGAAAACAACCGGCGGTTTTACTGCCGGAATCAATATGGAGGATGTTATGGATTTTACAAAGATTAAAGAAGCGGCTGCCAATTATGAAGAGGATATGACAAAGTTCCTGCGCGATCTGGTTCGCATCCCAGGTGAGAGCGCCGGAGAGGAAGGACACATAAACCGCATCGCTGAAGAGATGAACAAACTTGGCTTTGACAAAGTAGAAATCGACCCGATGGGAAATATACTGGGATACATGGGAACCGGAAAAACCCTGATTGGCTACGATGCTCACATTGATACTGTGGGAATCGGGAACAGAAACAACTGGGAATTTGACCCATACGAAGGCTATGAGACCGAGACCGAAATCGGCGGCCGCGGCACTTCCGACCAGCTGGGCGGTATCGTATCTGCTGTATACGGCGCAAAAATCATGAAGGATCTGGGCCTTCTGAGCGACAAATATACGGTATTGGTGACTGGCACCGTACAGGAAGAGGACTGCGATGGCCTGTGCTGGCAGTACATCATCAACGAAGATAACGTTCATCCTGAATTTGTAGTATCCACAGAGCCGACTGACGGCGGCATCTACCGCGGCCAGAGAGGCCGTATGGAAATCCGCGTGGACGTAAAGGGCGTCTCCTGCCACGGTTCCGCACCAGAGCGCGGCGACAACGCCATCTACAAAATGGCCGATATCCTGCAGGATGTTCGCTCTCTGAATGAGAATGACGCTGCAGATGAGACCGAAATCAAAGGTCTGGTAAAAATGTTAGACGAGAAATACAATCCGGAGTGGCAGGAAGCAAACTTCTTAGGCCGCGGCACTGTGACCATATCCGAGATTTTCTTCACCTCCCCGAGCCGCTGTGCAGTTGCCGACTCCTGCTCCGTCTCTCTTGACCGCCGCATGACCGCAGGCGAGACCTGGGAGAGCTGCCTAGATGAAATCCGCGCGCTGCCGTCCGTTCAGAAATACGGCGAGGACGTAAAAGTTTCCATGTATGAGTACGCACGCCCATCCTACAAAGGCCTGGTTTACCCGATCGAGTGCTATTTCCCGACCTGGGTGATCCCGAAAGACCATGATGTGACAAAAGCGCTCGAGGAATCCTACAAAAATCTGTACGGCGAGACACGTTCCGGCGCACCTGTGACAGACGCGATGAGAAAAGCACGTCCGCTGACAGACAAATGGACCTTCTCCACAAACGGCGTCTCCATCATGGGCCGCAACGGCATTCCTTGTATCGGCTTCGGACCTGGCGCAGAGGCACAGGCGCATGCACCGAATGAGAGAACCTGGAAAGAAGACCTGGTAAAATGTGCTGCCGTTTACGCTGCACTGCCAACCGTTTACTGCAAATAATGAATGTAGACATTCCCCCACACATTGCATGGGAAACACAAAAAAATCAGAAAGGAATCTTTCACTATGAAAACTTTACAGGATTATATTGATAAGCTGAATTCTTTACATTTCAAAGAAATGTACAACAACGACTTCTTCCTGACATGGGAGAAGACGGACGACGAGCTGGAAGCTGTCTGGACAGTCGCTGACGCACTGCGTTTTATGCGGGAAAACAACATTTCCACAAAAGTATTCGAGAGTGGTCTGGGAATCTCTTTATTCCGCGACAACTCCACGCGCACCCGCTTCTCCTTCGCTTCCGCCTGCAACCTGTTGGGTCTGGAGGTACAGGACTTGGATGAGGGCAAATCCCAGATTGCACATGGCGAGACTGTCCGTGAGACTGCAAACATGATCTCCTTCATGGCAGATGTCATCGGCATCCGCGACGATATGTACATCGGCAAGGGAAATGCCTACATGCGCGAGGTTTCTCAGGCAGTTCAGGATGGACACAGGGACGGCGTTCTGGAGCAGAGACCGACTCTGGTAAATTTACAGTGTGATATCGACCATCCGACACAGTGCATGGCAGATATGCTGCACATCATCCATGAATTCGGCGGCGTGGAGAACTTAAAAGGAAAGAAACTGGCTATGACATGGGCCTACTCTCCTTCCTACGGAAAACCGCTGTCCGTACCGCAGGGCGTGATTGGTCTGATGACACGTATGGGAATGGATGTTGTTCTGGCTCATCCGGAAGGCTATGAGGTTATGCCGGAAGTAGAAGAAGTGGCAAAGAAGAACGCCAAAAAGTCCGGCGGTTCCTTCACAAAGACACACAGCATGGAAGAGGCATTCAAAGATGCTGACATCGTATATCCAAAGAGCTGGGCTCCCTTCGCTGCTATGGAGAAGCGTACCAACCTGTACGGGGAAGGCGACTTCGATGGCATCAAGGCACTGGAAAAGGAGCTTTTGGCACAGAATGCAGAGCACAAGGATTGGGCATGCACCGAAGAGCTGATGAAGACCACAAAAGATGGAAACGCTCTGTATCTGCACTGCCTGCCAGCTGACATCACAGGCGTGAGCTGCGAGACCGGTGAAGTGGATGCGAGCGTATTTGACCGTTACCGCACTCCTCTGTACAAAGAGGCCAGCTACAAACCTTATATCATCGCTGCTATGATTCTCTTAAGCAAATTTGAAAATCCGGCTGAACTTTTAAAGAAGCTGGAGGAGAAAGGCACTCCAAGAATTTTTAAATAAATACTGCTTTTTTTCAAAATTTCGTCACATTCTGTGAAATTGCCAGGCGAGAATAAAAACCGTTTGAAGTACGCTTTGACGTACTCCATCGAAGTGCGAAATCACCTGCGCTGTCAATAGAACCGCGAAACGGGGAATTACAGAAAATTTCTTGCGGTTTTTTCAGAAAACCATTACAATAGAAAACGGCCTGTACCCCCCGATTATAAGGGGATGCTGAGTATGTGAAAGCCACTGCATCTTTGCATCTCCTTTTTTGTACCATTTTAGGGCCATCTGACGCCCAAAACTTGCTATTCTGATGAAAAATCAGCACCTATTTTGAGAAAAGGAGTGATATAGTATGGCATTAAAATACATCAATACACCAGACGCACCAGCAGCAATCGGACCTTACTCCCAGGCAATCATCCACGGCGATGTGATGTTTGCTTCTGGACAGATTCCGCTGGACCCAAAGACCGGTGAAATCGTGGGAACCACCATCGAAGAGCAGACCGAGCAGGTCATGAAAAATGTGGGAGCAATCTTAAAAGCTGCCGGAGCAGACTTTACAGACGTCATCAAAACCACCTGCTTCCTGGCAGATATGAAGGATTTTGCTGCATTCAACCAGGTTTACGGCGCATATTTTACTGGAAAACCGGCTCGTTCCTGCGTTGCCGTGAAGGATCTTCCAAAGGGTGTTCTCTGCGAAGTAGAGACCATCACCGCTGTAAAAGGGGAATCATAATTCTGTATTAAGAAATACAGAGAATCCACACATAGTCAATCGGAGGGGTTACAGTTGAACAAAAAAAGGCGAATTGTCATTGCCCTTGGCGGCAATGCACTGGGGAATACTCTGCCTGAACAGATGAAGGCAGTAAAAACAACTGCAAAAGCGATTGTCGATCTGATTGAGGAGGACTGTGAAGTCGTAATTGCTCACGGCAACGGTCCCCAGGTCGGCATGATCAACAATGCAATGGCTGCGCTCTCCCGCGAGGATGCAAACCAGCCAAATACACCGCTCTCTGTCTGCGTTGCGATGAGTCAGGCATACATCGGCTACGACCTGCAGAATGCACTGAGAGAAGAATTATACAACCGCGAAATTTATGACATTCCGGTTGCTACCATGATTACACAGATTCGTGTGGACACGGATGATCCAGCATTCCAGACGCCATCCAAGCCAATCGGTCATTTTATGACAAAGGAACAGGCAAAGCTGGCAGAGGAAAAGTATGGTTACATCATGAAAGAGGACGCAGGGCGCGGCTACCGCCGTGTGGTTGCGTCCCCAAAGCCTGCCGAAATTATCGAAATCGGCGCTATCCGCTCCCTTGTGGACTCCGGACAGCTCGTGATCGCCTGCGGCGGCGGCGGAATTCCAGTTACACGCCAAGGAAATCACTTAAAAGGCGCGAGCGCTGTGATCGACAAGGATTTTGCAAGCTGCCTTCTCGCAGAGGAATTGGATGCGGATTATTTGATTATCCTGACTGCTGTTGAGAAAGTGGCAATCCACTTCGGAAAGCCGGAAGAGAAATGGCTGGATGCCCTCACAGTAGAACAGGCTGAGGAATATATCAGAGAAGGACATTTTGCCCCAGGCTCCATGCTTCCGAAAGTACAGGCGGCTGTCAAATTTGCAAGCTCCAAACCAGGGCGCAGTGCGCTGATTACTTTATTAGAAAAAGCCAAAGACGGAATACAGGGCACTACAGGGACCCGTATTTACAATGAATGTGCGAAAAGCCCACTCCTTGAGGTGTGGGATGGATAGCACAAAAAATATAAAATAATATGTATGTAAATATTGAAAATATACACAAATGTGATAT
>JAUNGE010000050.1 GCA_030524675.1 bacterium | reverse complement strand
ATAGAGCCGTCAGGCTCTTAGAAGCCCATTACCTTTAGGTGATGGGTAGTTCACATATAAAAAGAATATGTATAGTAGAAAGATATGTTTAGAAAATGAATTATAATTTTATGGAAAAATGACTTGACGGAACAAATAGAGTGTAGTATACTGCTTTATAGTTAGATTAAACTAACTCATAAAAGAGCAGAGAAATATAGAAGAATATAGTAGTTAAAAAATAGAAATGGAACTATAAAAAAGAGAAGATAAACGTAAAAGTAAAGATAAAGACAGAGATTTAAGCGGTGGAGACCGCATTTTTTTCAGAATAGGAGTTAGTAAAAACTAACCACAACGATTGCAGTGAAAAAAGAAAAAGAATGAAAGAAATATGATAGTAGGAGGCGAAACATTGAGAATCTTGGAATCTGGAGAAGATTATCTGGAAGCTGTTTTGATTTTAAATGAAAGAAAACAGGAAGTTCGTTCTGTAGATATTGCCGCAAAATTGGGCGTTTCCAAGGCCAGTGTATGCGTGGCGATGAAAAATCTGCAAAATGGCGGATATATTCAAATGGACTCCCACCGTGCGATTTTTCTCACGGAGAAGGGAAGAGAGATCGCAATGCGTGTCTATGAGAGGCATCTGGTGTTCTCCAAAATGCTGGTATCTCTGGGAGTGGAGAGGGAGACAGCCAGCAGAGATGCATGCCGCATGGAGCATGCTGTCAGTGAAAAAAGTTTTCTGGCAATTAAAAATTATCTGATGCAGAATGGAATGGATGTTTCGTACGAACAATGGTATGCATCTGAGTCCAAAGAAAATAAAAGCGGGAGGGAATGTCAAATTGGAAAAGCAGCTGATTGAGTATTGTTCTCCTACACTTGCGTCTTTAAAAACAGCCAGTTTATTTCGCCTTTCTTTTTCTGCAAAGAATGAACTCGATGCACAGATTGAGCGATGGAACCGGCAGCTGAGTGAGAAAGGAATTTCTGTGATTCTCCTGAAACAATGGGACAAAAATGCTCTGGTCTATGTCTGCAGAAAGTCACATCTGGAGCTGGATTTGAAAAAGGAAGGCGTTTCTGAATTTTTACATAGATATGGATATGAGCAGTCAGATGTGGAGTATACCTTGGAACGGTTGAAAAGCCGTTTGAAAGAGAGCGAAGAGTTTCCTCATGAGATAGGTGTATTTTTGGGATATCCTTTGGGGGATGTGATTGGATTTATTGAAAATGCTGGAAAGAACAGTAAATGTACAGGATGCTGGAAAGTGTACTGTAATGAGTGCGAGGCGCAGAAAATGTTTGCGCGTTTTAAGAAATGCAAAGATATTTATGAAAGGCTGTGGAACCAAGGCAGAACTATCTGGCAGCTCACGGTTGCAGCTTGATAAATATAAAAAAGAAGTCTGAAATGAATGGGAAAATAGTGCTATTTATCCATTCAGGAGATTCAAAAATAAAAATGAAGAGAGGATACAAACATGAGCAAAGTAGCAGTTGTATATTGGAGTGGAACAGGAAATACGGAGATTATGGCGGGAAAAGTAGCAGATGGCGTGAAAGCGGCCGGAGCGGAGTGCAGCGTGTTCACAGCAGCAGAATTTAGCGCAGATAAGATGGATGAATTTGATGCAGTTGCATTCGGCTGCCCTTCCATGGGATGCGAAGAGCTGGAGGACAGTGAGTTTGCACCGATGTTTATGGAGTGCGAGGCAAAACTGCAGGGAAAGAAAATTGCACTGTTCGGCTCTTATGGCTGGGGAGACGGCGAGTGGATGAGAAACTGGGAAGAGACCTGTGCAAACGACGGAGCTGTTCTGGCTTGTGACAGCGTGATCTGCAACAATACTCCAGACGAGGAAGCGGAGGAGTCCTGCGTGGCACTGGGGAAGGCACTGGCATAAAAACAGAAAAGGTAGGAAACCAGATTGAGATAAACCACAGATATGGCATAGACATTAAGGTATAGAAGTGTAAATGAAAGATTGAAAAAAGAATGTGGCACTCTGGCGCTGAATTGGAAGCGGCAGGGCGCCACATTCTTTTTTTGTGCATGTTTTTTTGGTTAGGACAGAGGGTATATGTTATAAGTTTTGGTTTCAAAATTACAAGTTGTGATGTATAATGAGATAGAGTTTTTGGGTACAGAAGACAGCAGATGGTGCAATATGCACAGATGCGGAAAAACTATGATAGAATAGATAAAAAATAGATGGGATGGAAGAGGCATGGAAGAAATCCGTTTGAATAAATGGCTGAGTGAGCGCGGTATCTGTTCTAGGCGGGAGGCAGACAGACTTGTCGCAGAAGGGCGAATCCTGATAGATGGACAGGTGGCGCAGATGGGACAGAAAATCAGAGAAGGACAGAGCGTCAGCCTGGATGGAAAGCTGCTTCAGGAAAAAACACAGAGTGCCTGTATGCCGCGTCAGGTACTCCTCATGGTAAATAAGCCAAAAGGCGTTGTCTGTACGACTTCTGATAAAGATAGAGCACAGAATATTGTGGAATTTGTGGGATATCCAGAGCGCGTTTATCCGGTGGGACGGTTGGATAAGGAATCAGAAGGGCTGATTCTTTTGACAAATCAGGGAGATTTGGTCAATAAAATGATGCGCAGCAGAAATGCACATGAAAAAGAATATCATGTTTTGGTGAACCGTCCAGTGACAGAGGAATTTCTAAATGCAATGAGAAACGGGGTCCCTATTTTGGATACAGTGACACGGCCATGTGAAGCGGAGAAAATGAGCGAATATGGATTTCGCATTGTTCTGACACAGGGACTGAACAGGCAGATTCGTCGAATGTGTGACTATTTGGGGTATCAGGTCACATTACTGAAACGTGTTCGTATTATGAATCTGCATTTAGGAACATTGAAGACAGGGGAATGGCGGGAAGTTACAAGGAAAGAAGAAAATGAGCTGAAACGTCTCCTGAAAAATTCAAGCAGTTTGCCATATGGACTGGAGCGGAACACAAGCGGAGAATGAGGCCGGAAAAAACAGCAAAGATAAAAGAGTGTGGTTAAAAAGACGAAACGAAGTCAAAAAATTAAAAAGAGGAAAGAAAAAGAACGCAGAGAAAAAAGAACAGTATAAAAAAACAGCGTAAAAAGAACAAAGAAAAAAGAATAAAGTAGAAAAGAGAGGAATAGCAGATGGAGAAGAAAATCAGCAGAATGAAGGAATTGATTCCGGTGCTGACTGAGGCGGGAAAGGCATACTATGCGGAGAGCCGAGAAATCATGAGCAATTTTGAGTATGATAAGTTGTATGATGAGCTGTCCTTTCTGGAAAAAGAGACAGGAGTCGTTTTGTCAGGCAGCCCAACGCAGAAGGTAGGGTACGAAGTAGTGAGTTCTCTTCCGAAAGAGGCGCATGAGATGCCTATGCTGTCTCTGGATAAGACAAAAGAGAGGGAAAACCTGAAAGAATGGCTGGGGGACCAGAAGGGAATTCTTTCCTGGAAGCTGGATGGACTCACGATTGTGCTGACATATGAAAATGGAACGCTCGCAAAAGCTGTCACCAGAGGAAATGGAGAGATTGGAGAGGTTATCACCGCCAACGCAAAAACATTTGTCAATATTCCGCTGACGATTGCATATAAAGGAACTCTGATTCTGCGCGGAGAAGCGATTATCACATATTCTGATTTTGAGCGGATTAATGCGCAGATTGGCGATGTGGATGCAAAATATAAAAATCCGAGAAATCTGTGCAGTGGTTCTGTGCGTCAGCTAAACAGCCAGGTCACAGCAGAGCGCAATGTTCGTTTTCTGGCGCATGCGCTGGTAAAGGCGGATGGAGTGGACTTTAAGAATTCCAGAAAAGAACAGTTTGAGTGGCTGAAACGTCAGGGATTTGAGCCGGTGGAGTATCGGGAAGTGACCGCGGACACGATTCTCGATGTGATTGAGGAGTTTGCGGAAAAAGTAACAGAGTATGAGATTCCGTCTGATGGTCTGGTGCTGCTGCTTGATGACATTGCTTACGGAGAGTCTTTGGGGAGAACTGCAAAGTTTCCTAGAAATGCGATTGCATTCAAGTGGGCAGATGAGATTCGGGAGACAAAATTGAGATATATCGAGTGGAGTGCATCGAGAACAGGACTTATCAATCCAGTGGCAGTATTTGAGCCAGTGGAGTTGGAAGGAACGACGGTGAGCCGCGCGAGTGTTCATAATATCAGTGTGTTGGAGTCATTTGAACTCGGTGAGGGCGATACCATCACTGTATATAAGGCAAATATGATTATTCCTCAGATTGCGGACAATCTGACACGCAGCAATACCTTGCAGATACCAGATATCTGTCCGGTGTGCAGCGGAAAAACGGAGATCCGTCAGGTTGGCGATGTGCGCTCTCTATATTGCACCAATCCAGAGTGTCAGGCAAAAAAAATCAAGAGTTTTTCGCTGTTTGTGAGTCGTGATGCCATGAATATTGACGGACTTTCCGAGATGACTCTGGAGAAATTTATCGGAGAGGGATTTATTCATGAGTTTGCCGATATTTTTGATTTGCCAAAGCATCATGACACGATTGTGGAGATGGAAGGATTTGGGGAGCGCTCAGTCGAAAAACTGAAGGAAGCATTGGAAAAAGCATCTCACACAACATTGGTTCGTGTTATCTACAGCCTCGGTATTGCAGGTATCGGCCTGGCAGGAGCAAAGATGCTGGTGCGCCATTTCAGAGGAGATTTGGATGCTATGCGGCACGCTTCCGTGGAGGAGCTGACAGAGATTGACGGAATTGGAGATGTTTTGGCAGATGCCTGGGTGAAGTTTTGGGCAGATGAGGAGAACAATCGAAAAGTAGATACGCTGCTTGCTAAACTGACGATTGAGAAGGAAGCAGAGGATAGTCAGGATAAGACTCTGGAGGGAGAGGTGATTGTTATTACGGGCTCTCTTCAGCATTTCACAAATCGAAAGGCGCTTCAGGAACTGATTGAGTCCAAGGGCGGAAAGGTGACAGGCTCTGTGACTTCCAAGACGACCTGTCTGATTAATAATGATACGGCTTCCAATTCTTCAAAAAATAAAAAAGCGAAAGAACTCGGAATTCCGATTCTTTCAGAGGAGGATTTTATGAAAAAGTTGGAAGCAGAAGGAGAAAACCATGCCGATTAAAATACAGAGGGATTTGCCTGCCAGAGAGATTCTGGAGTGGGAGAATATTTTTGTGATGGATGAAGTGCGGGCGTTAAAACAGGATATCCGCCCGCTTGAAATTTTGATTTTGAATTTGATGCCGATTAAGGAGGAGACGGAGACGCAGCTTCTGCGTGCACTCTCCAATACACCGCTGCAGGTGGATTGTTCCTTTTTGATGGTTTCTACACATGAGTCAAAGAATACATCTGCCAGCCATTTGAATAAATTTTATATGACATTTGAACAAGTGAAGAAAAAATTCTATGATGGAATGATTATCACAGGGGCGCCGTTAGAAAATCTGGAATTTGAGGAAGTGGATTACTGGGGAGAGCTGTGTGAGATTATGGAGTGGACCAAGACACATGTGACATCCACTGTTCATATCTGCTGGGGGGCGCAGGCGGGATTGTATTATCATTATGGAATTAAGAAGTATCATATGGAGAAGAAACTGTCCGGAATTTATTCCCATAAAGTATTAAACCGCAAGGTTCCTCTGGTAAGAAGCATGAATGATTATTTTTATGCGCCTCATTCCCGCTACACGGAGGTACGTAAAGAAGACATTGTGAAATGTCCAGAGCTGCAGATACTGGCAGAGTCGGATATGGCAGGTGTATTTTTGGTGATGGACAAACAGGGAAAGCAGATTTTTATTCAGGGTCATCCAGAGTATGACAGAATGACTCTGAATAATGAGTATCATCGGGATTTGAAGAAAGGCTTGGATCCTGAAATTCCATATAATTACTATGACCATAATGACCCATTTTCAATTCCAAAACTGATGTGGAGAAATACGGGGAATACTCTGTATTCAAATTGGCTGAATTTCTACGTTTACCAGGAGACTCCTTACGAGCTGGGAAAGGATGAGTAGGAAAAATTGGTATCATATAAATAAAATCAGATAAAAAACTCTTTGTTGGCGAACAGGCAGACATTGTCAACAAATTCTTCCACCGAATAATTCTCTCCTAATTCCAGATAACACACAGATATGCCGAGATAAAAATCGGCCAGAAGGTAAATAAAAATAGGAGAGGAGAGTTTTAAAGGCGGATTTTTGTCTTTTGTACTGTTTAGTTTCTGGGTCAGAAATTGAATGAAGAAGGAACGCAGCGTTTCTGTGAAAATCCCATTTTTATTATTGACATAAATTTTTTGAAAGCTGGTTTTGTTTTGTTCAAATACCAGAAAAATTTGGGTCAGAAGGGTTTTCATGTGTTCGATATCCCTTATATAAATGATATCCTCGCTCAGTCCGATATCATCAAAGTAAGTTTGGAGACAGTAGCAGAGAAGGTCGTATTTGTCTTCAAAATATCGGTAAAATGTGGAACGCGGAACCATGGAAGAATGGCACAATTCTGTCAGGGTGATTTTTTCATAGGGCATTTCTGTGAGCAGCTGAAAGAATGCTTTTCTCAGAAGAAAATAGGTGCGTCTGGCCGAAAGCTTTATGGAATAGTCCAAAACAAACCTCCTTTTTTGTGTAAAAATGTACAAAAAGTTTATAATTGTCTCAAATAAAACAAATCAGAAAAAAATGATTCTTGTATATTGTAACATATTTGTAGATAATATGGCAAGAACGGAAAGGCAGAAAGAAACAAGGATGCGAAAAAAGGAATCCAAAAAAACAGAAATACAAAAAAGCAACACAAAAACAGAGAGAAAGGATCAGAGAAATAAATGGGAGAAAAGAGAGACTCAGAAAATGTGATGATGAGGCTGGCCCGATTCATTGTAAATAAGCGAAAGGCATTTATTGTTCTATTTATACTTGCTTGCATTTACAGTGCTGTTTCCATTTCCAAGGTGGAGGTCATCAACGAGTTGACCGAATATCTGCCGGAAAATACGGAGACGAAAATCGGGCTGGATATTATGGAGAGTGAGTTTACTACTTTCGGAACGGCGAAGGTACTGCTGAGCAATATTACATATGAAAATGCGCTGTCTCTGGCAAAAGAACTGGAGGAAATTTCGGGAATTTCTTCGGTTTCTTTTTATGAAGAGGGTGAGGATCTCTATGAAGACGCCGAGATGACAGAGTATTATAAGGATGCCAGCGCGCTGCTCACGATTACGTTTGAGGAAGAAGAGGACACAGAGTTATCCCAGGAGGCGATGGCGCAGGTGCGCAGCAAACTGGAAGGGTATTCTTCCTACGTGTACACGACAGTGGACAAAGATGACGCGGCAAGTCTGAAAGCAGATATGCGGGTAATCGTAGCGATTGTGATTCTGATTATCTTGCTTGTGCTTCTGTTTACTTCCAAAACCTATATGGAAATCGTGATTTTCCTAGTGGTGTTTGGGGTGGCGGCACTTTTAAATATGGGAACGAATTACTGGTTTGGAAATGTATCTTTTATCACGAACGCCGTGGGAGCAGTGCTGCAGCTGGCTCTGGCGATTGACTACGCCATCATTCTGTTTCACCGGTTTATGGAGGAACACGAGACAAAAGATACAATAGAAGCTATCACAGTGGCATTGAGCAAAGCGATTCCTGAGATTTCCTCAAGCAGCTTGACGACTGTTTCTGGTATGGTGGCGCTGATGTTCATGCAGTTTGGAATCGGCATGGACCTGGGGCGTGTGCTGACAAAGGCGATTCTGTTCAGTTTGATAACAGTATTTTTATTGATGCCAGCGTTGATTGTGATGTTTTCTCAGGCGATTGATAAGACGATTCACCGCAGTTTTGTGCCAAGCATCAGTATATGGGGAAAACTGGTTGTGAAGCTTCGCTATCTCACAATTCCTGGATTCCTTGTGATTGTGGTGATTGCTTGCCAGCTGTCAGCAAAATGTCCATACATATACGATACGAATTCGATTGAATCTGACAAGAAAAATGAATTTTTAGCTTCCAAGGATAGAATTGAGGAGACCTTCGAGGTGACCAATACCATGGCGATTGTAGTTCCAAAGGGAGATTATGAGAAGGAAGCCAATATTTTAAACCGACTGGAAATGCTGGATGAAGTGGACACAGCGATGGGACTGGCGAATGTGGAAGTGACCGATGACGGAAAATACATTCTTGTGGATAAACTGAATCCCAGAGAATTCTCTGAGGTGGCGGACGTGGATTTGGACCTGGTGCGCCTGCTGTATCAGTATTATGCTCTGGATTCCAAACAGTACAGCGCTTTTATGAAAAATCTGGATGAGTATCGGGTATCCATCATTGATATGGTTGACTTTATTTACGAACAGAAGGAAAATGGAGGAATTGATTTTGATGAGGAAAAGTCGGAGGACATTGATACCCTGTACGATGCTATCTGCGATGCCAGAAAACAGCTGGAAGGGGAGAAGTACGACCGGCTTGTGTTCACTCTGAAAGGAGCTGTGGAAGGGGAAGAGACGTTTCGCACGATTGACGAAATCCGAGCGATTGCTTTGGACTACTATGACGAGGCGTATGTGGTCGGAGATGCCACGAGCAATTATGATTTGAGCAATTCCTTCCAGACAGACAATACAATTATCAGTATTCTGACGGCACTGTTTGTGGGAATTATCCTGCTGTTTACATTTCAGTCGGCAGGACTTCCGATTCTGCTGGTCTTGACGATTCAAGGCAGCATCTGGATTAATTTTTCCATTCCATACCTCACCGGTTCTACCATGTTCTTCTTGAGCTATCTGATTGTAAGCTCGATTCAGATGGGAGCGACCATTGATTACGCGATTGTCATTACCAGCCGGTATCTGGAACTGAGAAAGACGATGCCGGACAGAAAAAAGGCTATCATAAAATCTCTGGACGAGGCATTTCCAACGATTGTGACATCGGGAACCATTATGATGTGCGCCGGATTTTCGATTGGATTTTTGACCAGCAATGCAGTGATTGCATCTCTTGGAAAAGTGTTGGGACAGGGAGTATTGATTTCCATTATTCTGGTTATGACAGTGCTGCCGCAGTTCCTTCTGGTTTTCGATAAGTTGATTGATAAGACAGAGTTGACCAGAGCAGTGAAAAAAGGGCAGGAAAAGGAGGAATCCGCATCATGAGACGACAGAGACAGAGAAAAACAGGAAGACAGAGGGCGGCGGCTTTTCTTGCGGCGGCGTGTGTTTTGACATGTATGCCAGTCTCTGGGATTTGTGCGAAGGCAGAGACTGGAAAGACTGCAAAAAGCGGGCAGGCGGCTTCTGAAACGATAGAAAGCCAAGGCCAGAGTCAAACACAGGACCAGAGTCAAACACAGGCTCAGAGTCAAGAGCAGATTCGTATTGGAAATGTGGAAGAGTTTCTGGCATTTTCCAAAAGTTGTGTTTCAGAGAGTTATTCTAAAGGAAAAGTGGTGGTTCTGGAGGCGGATTTGGACTTCTCGCAGACAGAATTTGTTCCAGTACCGATATTTGCGGGTACGTTCGACGGCGGAAACCATAGGATAAGCGGAATTCATATAGAGACAGCCGGCTCGAATTTGGGAGTTTTCCGCTATCTGGAAGACGGTGGAACCATAAAGAATCTGCATGTGAGCGGAACATTTCTGCCGCAAGGGAGCAGAAGCAATATTGGCGGTATCGCAGGAACGAACCGAGGCAGGATAGAAAACTGCAGCTTTCGCGGAGAAATCATGGCAGAAGAGGCACTTGGGGGGATTGCGGGATACAATGAAGAGACCGGAGTGATACGGGACTGCAAGAATCGGGCGGCGTTGATTGGAAATGTAAAGACCGGAGGAATTGCTGGATGGAATGAGGGACAGATAGAAAAATGTACGAATGAAGGAACGGTCAATACTTCGCAGCAGGGAGTTGTGAAGGAAGAAGAAGAGCTTTCTATGGGAACTGTGGATGTGAGAGAAAGCGTCAAAGCAGAGAAAGTGAATGATGCTGGAGGAATTGCCGGATTTTCCCTAGGAAAAATTACAGGATGCACCAACTATGGAGCTGTGGGCTATCCGCACACTGGCTATAATCTGGGCGGAATCGTCGGACGGCAGAGTGGGCTGGTGTATCAGTGTTTCAATTATGGAAATGTGCAGGGAAGAAAAGATGTCGGAGGCATTGCTGGACAGTTTGAGCCGTATCTGACGGTCTTTTATGAGGAAGACACGTTGCAGAAGCTGGAAAAGCAGATGGACACGCTCTCTGACCTGGGAGATTCGCTGTCAAAGATGTTGGAAGATACCGGTGACCGTACTTCCGATAATCTGGAGCAGGTCGGAAACCGCATGGATAGTGTAAAGGATGTTGGAAAGTTTTATAAGGACGTTTATAAGGAAGAGGCAGACCAGCTGAACAACAACATAGATGATTCCACAGACAGGATAGAGCGTATTCTGGACAATATGGAGTTAAACTTGGTGAGTCGCTCTTCCAAAGAAAAGCTGGCGGATATCCGAAAAACGCTGATTCGCCAGCAGGCACTCGAAAGGGAACTGGCAGAGCAACCAGAGGATTTCGAGGATTTTGATGATTTGAAGGATTGGCTGCAGGACCGATATGAAATAGTGGAGGAGATGTACGAGGGCGTCGAGAGTATTCGGGAAAACAGCCGTGCCCTGCTGATTGGAGGAACCGAGGATGCAGTGGAGGAAATCGAAGCATTTCGGGATGACTTGGAATCTTTGCAGATGGAAGTGGAGGATTTGGCGGATGTCCTCAAAACGCATCGGGACCTGGTGAAGACAGACATTGAAAATATGGATGAAGAACTGACGAGGGAACTGGATGGGCTTTCGGCTGATGTTGACACTGTCTCGGATGATCTGAAAGCCAGCAAGGACCAGATTCGGGAGCAGAAGCGCCAGATGGAAGACCAGATAGAGCAGATGCGGGATACTCTTTCAGATGGTGTGGACCAGGCAAAAGAAAAAACAGATGAGAGCTTTTTTGAAGATATCTCAGATTTGGGTGATGAGAGCTTGTCGGATGGCTTGATTCGGGAGTGCGAGAACCAGGGAGTGATTGCTTCTGATTACCAGGCGGGCGGCATTGTCGGCATCATCGGCATGGAAGTCAGCTTGGACCCAGAACAGGACCTGGAGCCGGATGAGGAACGCACACTGAATGTCATAAGAAATGCAAAGGCGATTGTGCAGAACTGCTTGAACAGAGGTGAAATTTCCGTGCGCAATGACTATGTCGGGGGTATTGCGGGCAAAGCGAATATGGGCGCATTGCTCTGGAATCAAAACTATGGCGATGTGGCAGCAGAAGATGGAAACTATGCTGGAGGAATCACGGGAAGCAGTGACTATGTGCTCAAAAGAAATTACAGCATGTGCAGTATAAAAGGAAATGACTATATCGGTGGAATTGCCGGATGGGCAAAGGAAATCCAAAACAATTATGCGATGGTGTCTTTTGAGAATACAGAAGGGGAATGGATAGGCAGTATTGTCGGAAATGTGGACGAAGAGGGCAGTCTGTCGGCGAATCTGTATGTGGAAGACGGAATCGGCGCGGTGGACGGCATCACCCGCGAAGGGCAAGCTACAGGCGTTTCTTATGAGGAGTTTGTGAACATAGAAGGAGTGCCCGAAGAGTTTAGAAGACTGACTGTAAAATTTATTGTGGAGGACCAGACAGTAAAAATCATTACCTGCGAATATGGCAGTGCTGTGAATGACTCTGAGATTCCGCTTCTTCCTCAGAAAGACGGATACTACTATGAGTGGGAAGAAAAGGACCTTAGCTGTGTCAAAGGAAATGAAAAGATTCATGCCATCTACAAGCCGTGGAATACGACCATTGCATCCTCTGCGGATAAGATGCCATTGCTTTTGGCAGAAGCCAATTTCTATCCAGAAACCACACTTTTGGCAGAGGAAATCACAGACAGAGTGACAGGTGCACAGGCAAATGGAGAAAGCGGCAGTGGGACGGATGGCAGATGGGCAGACAGTGAGTGGACGCTGCCAGAAGGATATCAGATTGATAGAGCATACACCTGCTCGATTCAACAAATGGAAGGAACGGACCTTCCTTCGTCTATAAAATTTCATGTCAGGACAGAAGGAAATGTGAAGGAAGCACTGGTGGGCGTGATAGAGAGCGATGGAATCAAAGTTGTGGAAAGCACGATAGATGGTTCTTATCTGGTGTTTGAGATGGGTCAGGCAGGGGAATTTGTGATTTTAAAACCACAGAAAAATTTTAGATTGTGGTTGATTTTAGGTGCTGTATGTGCGCTGCTCCTTGTCGGAGGTGCTGTGCTTCTCAGAAAACGGAAAAAGAAAACATTGGTTAGGCCAGAAGAAAAGACAGCTGAAGAAACGTCAATAGAGCCAGAAAGGGAAGAGACGATAGAAGAAGAGACAGTGGAAGAAGAGATGGCAGAGCCAGAAAGGGAAGGAACAGCGGAAAAAGAGATAACAGAGATAGAAAGGGAAGGGACAACAGAAGAAAAGATAACAGGGGAAAAGAACTAGAAAATGGAGGTCTGCTAGATAGTTATGGATACCATAACTATTTGGCATGGCCTCTTTTTTGTAAATATTGCATAAAGGATTGACATTTATTTTGCTGTATGGTATAAATAAAAGACAAAGAAAAACCGTTGAAAAAGAGTGAGTAAGGCAAGTGACAGACAGCACAGAGAGCTGCAGGTGGTGGGATTGCAGTGTGGATGGCTTGGCTGAATGGGCTTTGGAGGGCGAGCAGAAAGTTGAAAGAGACCGAGTATGCGAGACGGAGGAGGATGCTTCGTTACTAAGTATCAGCATATGTCAGTATGCACAGAGTGGGCAGAATTTCTGCCAAGCTGGGTGGCACCGCAGGAGTTGGATACTCTTGTCCCTGTATTTGTTTAGGGATGAGGGTGTTTTTTTATGCCTGAAAAGAAACAAGGATGGAAAAAGCAGACTCTTTCCCCAAAATTTGAAAGAAAAGGAGAAAAGAATGATGAGCAAAGAAATCCCTTATAAAATTTATTTGGAAGAGAGTGAGATGCCAAAGCAGTGGTACAATGTCCGCGCCGATATGAAAAATAAACCGGCGCCGCTCTTAAATCCGGCGACATTACAGCCGATGGGCTATGAGGACCTTCGTCCGGTATTCTGCGACGAGCTGATTAAGCAGGAATTGGACGATACGACTCCATACATTGACATTCCTCAGGAAATTCTGGATTTCTACAAAATGTACCGTCCATCACCGCTGGTGCGCGCGTACTGCCTAGAGAAAAAACTAGATACGCCAGCAAAAATTTATTATAAATTTGAAGGAAACAACACGAGCGGAAGCCACAAATTAAATTCCGCGATTGCGCAGGCATATTATGCAAAGAAACAGGGCTTAAAGGGAGTAACAACAGAGACAGGAGCAGGCCAGTGGGGAACGGCTCTCTCCATGGCATGTGCGTATCTGGATTTGGATTGCAAGGTGTACATGGTAAAATGCTCTTATGAGCAGAAACCGTTCCGCCGTGAAGTGATGAGAACCTATGGTGCCTCTGTGACGCCATCTCCATCCATGACAACGGAGATTGGTCGTAAGATTTTGGCAGAACATCCAGGAACCAGCGGAAGTTTGGGCTGTGCGATTTCCGAGGCAGTGGAAGCAGCGACCCATCAGGAAGGATACCGCTATGTGCTGGGAAGTGTGCTGAATCAGGTATTGCTTCACCAGACTGTAATCGGCTTAGAGACAAAGACTGCGCTGGATAAGTATGGCATTGTGCCGGATATGATTATCGGCTGTGCTGGCGGCGGTTCCAACCTAGGCGGACTGATTTCTCCATTTATGGGAGAAAAATTGAGAGGCGAGCATGATTACCGTTTTATCGCTGTAGAGCCGGCGTCTTGTCCGAGCTTTACACGAGGAAAATTCGCATACGATTTCTGTGATACGGGTATGGTTTGCCCGCTGGCAAAGATGTACACGCTGGGAAGCGGATTTATTCCATCTCCAAACCATGCAGGCGGTCTGCGCTACCATGGCATGAGTTCGATTTTATCCCAGCTGTATCATGATGGACTGATGGAAGCGGTCGCTGTGGAACAGACAGAGGTATTCGCGGCGGCGGAGATGTTTGCGAGAGTGGAGGGTATTCTTCCTGCTCCAGAGAGTAGCCATGCCATCCGTGTAGCGATTGATGAAGCGCTAAAGTGTAAGGAAACCGGCGAGGAGAAGACGATTGTATTCGGTCTGACTGGAACAGGTTATTTTGATATGTACGCTTATGAGAAGTTCAATAACGGTGAGATGAGCGACTACATCCCGACAGATGAAGATTTGAAACCAGGATTTGACGGACTGCCAAAGTTTCCAGGATGCGAATAAGAGAAGAAGGCAGATAGAACGGGAATTAGGCAGAAAAAGCGGAAGAACTGGAAGAACTAGAATAACGTGAAAGAAATCAGAATAGGCAAAATACATGAAATAAACCGAAATAAACGGAAATAAACGGAAAAAACAAGAGGCCGCTGTAAAACAAAAAGAAAAATCTGTTGTTTTGCGGTGGCTTTTTTGTGTTCTTATGCTATACTTTTAGAGGAAAAATCTTAAAAATGCTGAATGGATTTTTTGGCTGAAAAGATGTATTTGGAAAATGTCTGTTTGGCAGAAAACAGAAGACAGATGGTACGGAGGAATCAGTATGAAACAGGATTTGACGACAGGAAATATTGCAAAGACGATGCTGCTGTTTGCACTGCCCATGATACTGGGAAATCTGCTGCAGCAGTTTTATAATGTGGCGGACACACTGATTGTGGGGCAGTTTTTGGGAGCAGGAGCGCTGGCAGCAGTGGGGTCTGCGTACACTCTCATGACATTTCTGACTTCGATTCTCTTAGGACTCTGTATGGGCAGCGGTGCAGTCTTTTCAATTCGGTATGGGGAGAAGAATGAAGATAGGCTTAAATCCAGTATTTTTGTGTCTTTTATCCTGATTGGTGGTCTGACGATTGTACTGAATCTGGCGGTCTTTGTGTGGATTGACCCGATTATGCGCCTTCTGCGCGTGCCAGATGAGATTTATGGGATGATGCGGGAGTATCTTTTTGTGATTTTTATGGGAATTGGCGCCACATTTTTGTACAATTATTTTGCTTCTTTGCTGCGGGCGATTGGAAATTCTGTGGTTCCGCTTCTGTTTTTGGGGATTTCCGCCCTCTTAAATATCGGGCTGGACTTGTTGTTTGTCCTAGTATTTCGGTGCGGTGTGGCAGGAGCTGCGGGGGCGACCGTATTGTCTCAGTATGTATCTGGTATCGGAATCACTGTCTATACGTACTGCAAAATGCCTGGGCTTCGCATTGGAAAGCGCCATATGCAGATATGCCGCGATATCGTCCGAGAGATTTCTCAATTTTCTGTTCTGACCTGCCTGCAGCAGTCGGTTATGAATTTTGGAATCCTGATGGTACAGGGCCTGGTCAACAGTTTTGGTGCAGCGGTAATGGCCGCCTTTGCGGCCGCAGTGAAGATTGACTCCTTTGCGTATATGCCGGTACAAGATTTCGGAAATGCGTTTTCAACCTTTATTGCACAGAATTATGGTGCGAAAAAACAGGACAGGATTCGAGAGGGAATGAAAGTAGCTGTAACATGTGCTGTGATTTTCTGTGTGATGATCAGTGCGGCTGTATTTGCGTTTGCAAAGCCACTGATGCTGATTTTTGTGCAGCCGCAGGAGACAGAGATTCTTCGAGTGGGCGTGCAGTACCTCCGAATTGAGGGGATGTTTTACTGCGGAATCGGATGCCTGTTTCTGTTGTACGGATTATACCGTGCTATGCAGATGCCAGGGATGAGTGTGGTTTTGACTGTGATTTCCCTTGGCACCCGCGTGCTTCTGGCATACACGTTATCTGCAGTTCCGGCAATCGGCGTAGTCGGAATTTGGTGGTCTGTGCCGATTGGATGGTTTCTGGCGGATTTGACAGGATTTTTGTACTATAGAAAGAATCAGAAAAAGATACTGCAGAAATTGTTTCAATCGTAAATGGATAGGATAGGCCGGATTATGAATACAGGCGGCGATTGCGGGAGTGCGCAAGCACGAAGCAATCGACTTTCATATCATGGTGATGCCTGCTCCAGCAGGCATGTCCGTTTAACAAAATTCAAAAGAGCAGGAAACGTCCAGTTTATAAAAAAATTATAAATTTATTAGCACTCGTTTACAATGAGTGCTAATTTTCTATTGACTTTTGCCGCGGAGAGTATTACACTATGTCATATGAATCAAAGTCCCCTGTATGATATCGGCTGTGTCAGTTTCGGCTGACCTTTCATCCTGTGTCTGAATTTGCAGAAGCAGATTGTGGGAATAGAAAAAAAGAGATAGAGTACAGAATATGGGATAGGGCAGGAACAAAAGTTCTTGTACAGGATAGATGAAAAAATAAGAAACATGTCATATCTGTGAGCATAAAGGAGAGCAGAACAGAGACAGAAGCATCAAAGAATAGGAGTGTTGTAAAATGGCAAAGTCAGGAAGTTTATCAATTAACAGCGAGAATATTTTCCCGATTATCAAGAAGTGGCTCTATTCCGACCATGATATTTTTTATCGCGAGTTGGTCAGCAATGGATGCGATGCAATCACAAAACTGAAGAAGTTAAGTCTGATGGGAGAGTTTGAAAAACCAGAAGACCTGGAATATAAGATTCAGATAACGGTAAATCCAAATGAGAAGACTATTACATTTACAGATAACGGTATTGGTATGACAATGGAAGAAGTGGATGAGTATATCAATCAGATTGCTTTTTCCGGCGCACAGGATTTCCTGAACAAATACAAAGACAAAGCCAATGAGGATCAGATTATTGGACATTTCGGTCTGGGATTTTATTCTGCATTTATGGTGGCAGACAAGGTAACGATTGATACTTTATCCTACAAGCCAGATGCAAAACCAGTTCACTGGGAGTCCGAGGGTGGTACAGAGTATGAGATGGACGAGGGCGATAAGAAGACTATGGGTACTACCATCACCCTGTATCTGAATGAGGACAGCAATGAGTTTTCCAACGAATACCGCGCAAGAGAAGTACTGAACAAATATTGTTCTTTTATGCCTGTTCCGATTTTCTTGGATAATGCCGCTGCAGAGCCGGAATATGAGACCATCGAGAAGGACGAACTGACAGAGAAAGATACTATCGTTGAGACCGTGGTAGAGCCGGCGAAGACAGAAGAGAAAGAAAATGAGAACGGTGAGAAGGAAGTTGTAGAAGTAGAGCCGTCCAGAGAGAAATACAAGATTTTGAAGCGCCCAGTTGCATTGAACGATGTAAGCCCGCTGTGGAACAAACATCCAAACGAGTGCACAGAGGAAGAGTACAAAGAGTTCTACCACAAAGTTTTCATGGATTACAAGGAGCCATTGTTCTGGATTCACTTGAATATGGACTATCCGTTCAATTTAAAAGGAATTCTGTACTTCCCTAAGATTAACATGGAATACGACAACTTGGAAGGCGTAATTAAGCTGTATAACAATCAGGTATTTATCGCTGACAACATCAAAGAGGTGATTCCTGAGTTCTTGATGCTCTTAAAGGGCGTGATTGATTGTCCAGACCTGCCGTTAAACGTATCCAGAAGCGCGCTGCAGAATGATGGATTTGTAAAGAAGATTTCTGACTACATCACAAAGAAAGTGGCAGATAAGCTGACTGGCATGTGCAAGACTGACCGCGAGAACTACGAGAAATACTGGGACGACATCAATCCATTTATCAAGTTCGGTTGCCTGAAAGATGAGAAATTCGCGGAGAAGATGAATGATTACATTCTCTTCAAGAATCTGGAAGGAAACTATATTACGCTGAAAGATTATCTGGATGGAAATCTCGGAAAGAGAGAGAAGACCGTATTCTATGTGACGGATGAGAAAGAGCAGAGTCAGTATATCAATCTCTTCAAAGAGGAAGGCATTGAGGCTGTGATTCTCAAACATAACATTGACAGCCCATTTATCACCCATTTGGAGCAGAAGAATGAGGGTGTAAAGTTCCAGCGCATTGATTCTGATCTGACAGATAGCTTTAAGGAAGAGACGAAAGAAGAGGATGCAGAAAAAGCAAAGGCAGACGAAGAAAGTCTGACTGAAATTTTCCGAAAGGCATTGAACAATGACAAGCTGGAAGTGAAAGTGGAGAAGCTGAAAAAAGAGAGCATTTCCTCTATGATTACAGAGTCTGAGGAGAGCCGCCGTATGCAGGACATGATGAAGATGTACAATATGTACGGTATGGACCCGTCTATGTTCGGACCGACTCTGACTTTGGTATTGAACTCCAACAATAAGCTTGTGCAGTATGTGCTGGAGCACAAGGACGGTGAGCATACCAATGTCATCTGTGAACAGCTGTATGATTTGGCTCTGCTCAGTCATGGCAGTCTGAGTCCAGAGAGAATGACAAACTTCATTGCAAGAACGAATGAGGTCTTGATGCTGCTCGCAGAGTAAATATACATGCCCGTCAAATGTTCAGCCGTCACGGCGTGTGAGCATCCTTGCCGTCTTGCCGCCTGGCCGCTTGACGAGACTTTCATGGTAAATTAGAAGAAAACAACCTGTATGGTGTATACATCGTATATCCTACAGGTTTTTTCTTGTGTTTCGGGGATTCGTATAGTATACTAATACGTATAATATCAGGAGCAAAAGGGACAAAACAATCGGCTTTTGTGTGGGATAATGCCTGCGTCAGCGGGGGTGTCTGTTCAGGATACAATCGGTCGGGACACAGAAAATTCGGTTTATCTTTGGGGAAAGTAAGCAGGATTTCAGGCTGATTTGTTTAAAGGAGGAGGGCGACAATGGTAAAAAAATATAATCTGGCACCAGAGGACTTTGTCATTGTTACAGAACCAAGTTATGGAGAGAAGAGGGTTGTGGCAGGCTTTTCTGAGAAAGAAATTAGAGAGACGGAAGAAAGACTGGGGGTTCAAATTCCGTCGGCATACCGCCATTACCTGAAAGTGTGTGGGAAAGCTTCGCTGAATCAGGAGCTTCACCGACTGCTTCCTCCTTCAGAAAAAGGGTTTGGAATCTGTTTTTCTTATGATCTGATTCAGACATGTATTGAGGAGGAATGGCTTTCGGAGTGGGAGGAAGAAGGGCCAGACCCAGAGAATCCATTTTATCAGATTTATCAGCTCCCAAGAGAAGAGTGGGGAAAAATCACAGAAAATTATCTGGTTATTTGGATAGAAAATCAGGGATGTTTTCATGCCGGAATTCGGGTGGAGGACTTGAATCAGGACAATCCTCCGGTCTACATCACAACAGATGACAGTTATTTTGAATGGCAGCAGATATCAAACAGTACACAGTCTTTTCTGCTCTCCATGCTGATGGAAGCGGTTTATTATCGGGCGGACGATACCCTGGAGGGGGATGAGAAAATCCAAAAATATTTCCAGGAAAATGAGGTGGATACGAAAGAGCTGCTTCCAAAAGAGGCGCCGTTTTTGTGCAGTTATATCCGTACCTTCTTGGATGCCTCAAAGCACGTGTTTGGACTGTATCTGCTCGAGAATGAGAATGGAACTAAACCGGCAAAACTGCATCTGTTTAAGTTGCCGGATGGACTGATGCTTCCTGTGAACTGGGATTAAAAAAGGGGTACGGATATTTTGGCATAAACCGTTCGCAGACCACATAGGTATAGAGAAAAGACAATCAATGAAATATTGGGGAATCGGTATGGAAATTTATGTGGTAAAGGCGGGAGATACTCTGTATGAGATTGCACGCTATTATAATAGGAAACCGATGGAGCTTGCCTGGGTCAATCAGATTGACCCGCCAGACAGTCTGGCAGTAGGGCAAGCTCTTTTAATACCTGGAAATACAAACTATGAAAATCAAATTGCATGGAATGTGCAGAATATGCAGAATATACAAAACGCGCAAAATCGCTATCAGGCTCTGATTTTTGGCTTTGCCTATCCTTATATTCAGCCGGATGTTCTCATGGAGACGCTTCCGTATTTGACCGATTTGCTGATTTTTTCCTATCATTTCACAGAGGATGGAAATCTGGTTCCGCCTTTTGCTGATGATGTGCCGCTGATACAGGCAGCAAAGCGGCAACAGGTTCGCCCGATTTTCACATTGACATCCATCGGAGAGAATGGAAGATTTGAGCCTGGTTTGACCGAAAAAATGCTGGAAGATTCGCAGGCGCAGCAGAGGCTGATTGAGAATATCCGCACAGTGATGCAGCAGAAAGGCTATGAAGGCATCAATGTGGATGTAGAAAGTGTTCTGAAAAAAGATGCAGAACCGTTGGCTGTATTTGTGGAGAAGCTTACCAGGGCCATGCATGAGATGGGGTGGATGCTGTCTGTGGATGTGGCGCCGAAAGTGCGGAGTGACCAGCCAGGACTTCTCTATGAGGGGATTGATTATAGTCTGTTGGGAAAAGCCGCCGACCTAGTATTTTTGATGACATATGAGTGGGGACATTCTGCGAGTCCGCCTATGGCGGTTGCTCCCATCAATCTGGTTCGTAGGGTGGTGGACTATGCAGTGACGGAAATTCCGAGAGAAAAGCTGCTCCTTGGAATTCCCAATTATGGGTATGATTGGACATTGCCTTTTGTGGTGGGCGGTGCGCGTGCTCGTTCCATTGGAAATGTGGAAGCGGCACAGACAGCGGCATATTACCACGCAGAAATTCAGTTTGATGAGCTGGCACAATCTCCCTATTTTTATTACAGGAGAGAGGGGGCCGCCCATCAGGTCTGGTTTGAAGATGTGCGCAGTATGCAGGCAAAGTTTATGCTGGTGCAGGAATATGGGCTTGTTGGATTTGGTTACTGGCAGATTATGCGCTTGTTTCGGGCAAACTGGATTCTCTCTCAGTATTATTTTCAAAGAAAGTTGGGGTAAGTGTCTTTGTATCTTCTGCTGGAGTACTCTGTTGGATTTCCTTTCCGTCGTCTTTTCGCGCCTGGCTCGGCGTTTTCTGATAATACTTGCGAAAGACCTTGGTGAAATAATTCTGGTCGGGAAAGCCGCATGCCTGAGCGACTTCCCGAACCGACAGGTCCATGCGCTCTGTGAGAAGCTCGTAGGCTTTGTGCATACGAATCTGATTCAGATAGTCCATGACAGATTGGCCGTATGTGGCCCGAAAAGAGCTGGTGAGTGTGGCACGGCTGCAGTAAAATTCGTTGCAGAGCATGTCCAGATGGATGGGAGAGCTGTAGTTTTGAAACAGATAGGAACGTACTCGCGCGGGCAGGTTTTTATCTGGATTTTTCAAGTAATTGCTCAGAGTAATGTAGGAAGCACAGATTTCCATGATGGAGATACAGGATTGAATTTGCTCTTTGGAACGGCTGGGAATCTCTGCAATGGTCTGTAAAAGTTCTTGACTATTCGGGTTTTCAGCAGACGGGAGGATAAATGGAAGCGCCTTCTGAAAGACAAAATCTCGACTGGTTTTCTGGGTATCCATAGTCTGTCCCATCATCAGATACCCTGTCAGGACTCCAAAATGATAGAGTGGGGCGACTGCTTCGTACAGACCACAATGGCAGCGATAGATGTATGTGGTGCCAGTGTTCTGCACTTTCTCGAATGCTTTCTGGTCAAAAGAATGGCATAGAGAGAGTGCTTTTTTATTTTGCTGAATCAGAGCACAGAATGCGGTGAGTTCCTGCGGGAAGGCACATAATTCATTTCGGTTTGTGTCATACAGGCTGATGCGGAAACCGGATAAAATATGAAGTTCCCGCAGAATGTCTCTTAATTTCCCAGGAAAATCAAGAATAGAATCCTTGTCTTTTTGTAACATAAAAATCTCCTTATAAACGGATATGCCTGCTGACGCAGGCACCACCATGCATGAAAGTCGATTGCTTCGTGCTTGCGCACTCCCGCAATCGCCGCCTGTATTCGTAATTCGGCCTGTCGGCCTACTTACTCATACAGTCTTGCCCATCCAATGCCCATATGTCTGTGCGTGCGAGCACGCACATCCACATGGTCGCCGTCTGGGACTTTCATAGTAAACAATTTGCGTAAACCAGTGTACTAGAAAAATCATAGAAAATCATCCGATTTTACTAAATATTATACAATATTCCATTGGAGATGCAAGAAAGAAATTGTATACTGAACATAAAGAGTTGCAACGAAGGAGCAAAGAGTCATCCGCTTAGAGCAATCGACTTTTATGTGTGGTCATGTATGTGTCAGCAGGCATGTTGACTGGTTGTGCGGGAAACATTTTAGAGAAGTGCCGGAGTGCACACAAAAAACAGGGAGTGAAAAAAGATGGAGAAGATGTTGGAAAAACTGGCAGAAGGAAAATGCAGCAGAATAGAGGAAGCAGTGCAAGCTTTTTTGGTGGATGGTGAGCCGGTGAGCTGTCAGCGTTTTGGAAGCGGCCATATCAATGATACATTTCTGTTGGTGTGTCAGGACGATGAGAGAAAAAACAAATACATTCTGCAGAGAATGAACAATGAGGTGTTTAAGGATATCAAAGGGCTGATGAAGAATGTGTCTGGTGTGACAGAGTATTTGAGAGGACGAATTCAGGAGGAAAATGGAGATCCAGACAGAGAAACACTGACGCTGATTCAGACAAAGGGTGGTGCATATTATTTTACAGACAGCACGGGCAATAACTGGAGAATGTATCGGTTTATCACAGGCGCCACGACCTATGATGTGGTAAAAAAACCGGAAGATTTCTATCAGAGTGCGAAGGCGTTTGGGCATTTCCAGAGACTTTTGGCAGGATATCCGGTGCAGGAGCTGACAGAGACAATTCCAGATTTTCACAATACGCCGGTTCGTCTGAGGACGTTCCAGAAAGCAGTGGAGGAAGACATATGCCACAGAGCGGCAGAATGTCAGAAAGAGATTCAGTTTGTGTTGGAGCGCGCCGATGAGGTGGGAGCAGTCATGAATTTGCTGCAGAGTGGACAAATGCCGTACCGTGTGACACACAATGACACAAAATTAAATAACATTATGATTGATGATATAACGGGCGAGGCACTTTGTGTGATCGATCTGGACACGATTATGCCTGGTGCTTCTGTATTTGATTACGGAGATTCTATCCGCTTTGGGGCAAACACTGCGGAGGAAGATGAGAGAGATTTAAGCAAAGTTTCCCTGTCCCTGCCTTTGTTTGAAATTTATACCAAAGGATTTCTGGAGGGATGTGAAGGCAGCCTGACAGAGACAGAGATTGCCATGCTGCCAATGGGTGCAAAGCTGATGACACTGGAATGTGGAATCCGCTTCCTCACGGATTATCTGCAGGGTGACACCTACTTTAAGATTCACAGAGAGAGACAGAATCTGGACCGCTGCCGCACACAGTTTGCGCTGGTGGCAGATATGGAAGCCAAATGGGGGAAGATGCAAGCGATTGTGAGACAGTATGGTTCTCAGAATGTGCGCTGAACCAGCCTTGCTACATGCTGCAGTCTCGGCAGACAGATGTCAAAAAAGGTGCGGAAAGATTCACAGAAATAATTTTTCTGGTCATCTGTCATAACGCGGTGGCGGTAGCAGCCGCCGCGGCATATAGAACCGTAAGGGCAGGATTTACACGTTTCATGGACAACGTGAGAGCGTTCCAGAAACTGGATTTCCTGCCTGCGTTTTTCTATCTCTTTGAAACTGACCTGATTTAGATTGCCGAGTTTGTACGCATCCAGCACCCAGAAATCGCAGGGATAGACTTCGCCGTCTGCTTCCACTACATTCTGGATGCTGCAAAAGCCATTCATATCGCAGGATTCTGCATGCCCTCTCAAAAGGATGGAAACATAATTTTCAAACTGCCGGATATACACCATTCGCCCATGCAAAAAATCGTCATACCACAAATCAAACAGCTCACACAGAAACTTTCCATACTGCACTGGAGTCAGAGAGTATGGCATAGAGCCGGAGGGCACGTCAAAAGGGTCTAGGCATGGAATATACTGTTGATACAGAAATCCCATCTTTTTATAGTAGGCATAAATTTTCCGGATCGAGGAGGCCGTTTTCTGGTTCACAACTGTGAGAATGTTGTACTCTACATGGCAGGCATCAAACAGAGAAATCGTGCGCATCACAGAGAGAAATGTCCCGTTTCCGCTGCTGTCACGGCGGCAGGCGTCGTGTGTGTGGATGGTGCCATCCACAGAGATACCAACTAGAAAGTGATTGTCTGCAAAAAAACGCGCCCATTCCTCGGTCAGGTTAAAACCGTTGGTCTGGATGGCATTGGAAATTTGGAGGTGTTTCTGCCTATATTTTGCCTCATATTCCTTTTCCAGTTCGATTGCTTTTCGGAAAAAGTCCAGGCCAGCCAGTGTAGGCTCTCCTCCTTGAAAGGTGATACTACAGTTTCCCTCTGCATAGTCAAAGGCTCTGGAAATCACATGACGCAGCGTCTCTTCTGACATAAAACCATAGGAACTCTGCTCTCTTTTTTTTGTAATGTCATGGTAAAAACAATAATCACAGCGCATGTTGCACATGCCAGAAGCAGGTTTGATGAGTAAATGAACAGCCGGCATAAAAAATTCTCCTTATCGTAGTATGTATATAGAATCAACTGATAACTATAGTAATCAAAAATATGGCAAAGTACAAGAAAATACAGAAAAAATATAAGAAAAATGTCTGAAAAATGTGCGAGGAGTATGTAAAAACTGAGTGAGAATAAAGAATTACAGAGAACTGCAAAACCGAACCTTGACTTCTATAAACACATGAATTATAATATCTAGTAATCAATACTACATCTCGAATTGGAAATGCGTGGATATTTCGTTTTGAGAAAAGCAAAAAGGGTTTGGAGGCAGTTATGACATATAAAATTATTGGTGATAGTTGTTTGGATTTGAC
This sequence comes from bacterium, assembly GCA_030524675.1. Taxonomy (GTDB): domain Bacteria; phylum Bacillota; class Clostridia; order Lachnospirales; family Lachnospiraceae; genus CAJMNU01. The sequence continues at coordinate 3,948 of JAUNGE010000050.1, read as the reverse complement.
GCAGGAAATGCGAAAGGACAGCCATTTTCAGATTATTCCGCTATTGCTGCAAGTAGGAGATTACCATGTGGTAGATGATGAGATGTTTGACCAGGCAGCATTCCTGAAAGCTGTGAGAGAACACAGTGAGTGTCCGAAGACAGCATGTCCTTCACCGGAACAGTTCAAGAAAGCATATGAATGTGAGGAAGAAAATATTTTTGTTCTGACTCTTTCCGAACATCTCAGCGGAAGCTACAACAGCGCAGTGTTGGCAAAAAATCTGTATGAGGAAGAACACGGACATAAGAATATTTTTGTTCTGAGTTCAGATTCTGCTTCTTCTGGGGAAGTAAAGCTGGCTCTGTATATCAAACAGTGGTGTGAAGAGGGATACCGCTTTGAGGAAGTCTGTGAGAAGGCGATTGCATTGAAAGACAGCATGAAAACATATTTTGTGTTGGAGACACTGGATTTTTTGCGAAAAAATGGCCGTATGAATGGGCTGCAGGCATTTTTTGCCACAACGTTGAATATCAAGCCGGTCATGGGAGGCGACCATGGTGTGATTGTTAAGCTGGACCAGGCACGAGGCATGACGAAGGCGCTGAACCGCATGATAGAGATTGCAATCAGGGATGCTGGAAAGACAGAAGATAAAGTTCTTATCATTGCACACTGCAACAATCGAAAGCGCGCGGAACAGGTGAAAGAAATTGCCAGCGCGAAGGCAGTATTTAAAGATATTCTGATTACAGAGACCGCTGGAGTGGCGACTGTGTATGCAGGTGACGGCGGTATTATTCTGGCATTATAGGCTTACAGAAACAGAAATGTGAAATATAAAGAAGTCTCTGACATGAAATGCAGAGAAGCTTGCAGTGTGAAACATAAGAGTTGTCAAAACAGGAGACTGAAAGATAAAAAAGGTTAAAAAAATGGAAATAAGCAGAACCGCTTTTTGCTGGGAACAGGCAGAGGGCGGTTTTTCCGTGTGTTTGCTTAAGCAGGAAAGATATGGTAAAATATAAAATGTAGATGGAACAAAGTACATAAGTTGCAGATATAAATAGCATTGGAGGATATGCATATGTTAGCAGATTGTCATAATCACACATGTTTTTCAGGGGATTCCGAGGCGCCCGTGAGAGGGCAGATTGAGCGTGCCATTGCTTTGGGAATGGAGGAAATGTGTATCACAGACCACCATGATTATGATGTGAACAGCGGCTCGATTGATTTTACTCTGGATATTCCGCGGTATCTGAACGAAATGCAGAGGATGAAGGAGGAGTATCGGGACAGGATTCAGCTCCATATCGGAATTGAGCTGGGACTGCAGCCGCACTTAAAATCGTATTTTCAGGAGCTTTTGGAGAAATATTCGTTTGATTTTGTGATTGGCTCAACACATTTTGTGCGCGGGCTGGATCCATATTATCCGGAGTTCTTTGACAGTCGGACCGAGGAGGACGGATATCGGGATTATTTTGAGACTATGTTGGAGAACTGCCAGGCTCTGGATGAGTTTGACAGTGCCGGACATCTGGATTATGTTGTGCGCTATGGCCCAAATCAGAACAAATTTTACAGTTATAAAAAGTATCAAGAATGGATTGATGAGATTCTGGCGACATTAATAAAAAAAGGCAAGGGATTGGAGTGCAATACGGCTGGTTTCGCCAAGAATCTGGGACAGCCGCATCCGCATCCGGATATTTTGAAACGGTATCGGCAGATGGGAGGGGAAATTCTGACAATCGGCTCGGATGCCCATGATGCAGTACATTTGGGATATGCATTTGCACAGACACAGGAACTTTTAAAAGAATGTGGATTTCGGTATTATACAGTGTTCGTGGATAGAAAACCGGTCTTTCGCAAACTGTAGGCATTGCAGATGCGGCAAATTGTACAGAGAACGATAAAGAACAGGAGAAATGTATGGATGTATTTGATATTATAGGTCCTATTATGATTGGGCCATCCAGTTCCCATACGGCCGGAGCAGCGAGAATCGGAAAGATGGCGGCTCTTTTGATGAGGGAACCTGTGGCAAAAGCAGAGATTTTTCTGCATGGTTCTTTTGCCAAGACGTACCGCGGACATGGAACGGACAAGGCTCTGGTGGGCGGAATTTTGAAAATGAACCCATGGGATACCAGAATTCGCGATAGTTTGAAGATTGCAGAGGAAAAAGGCATTGAGATAGAATTCCAGACGGGAACGATTGAAAATGCACATCCGAATACTGCCAGAATCACATTGACGGGGATACATGGACAGAAAGCAGAACTGCAGGGGGCATCTGTCGGAGGCGGAAATATTGTTGTGACAGAGATTAATGGGATGGAGGTGTATTTCACCGGACAGAATCCGACCCTGATTGTCGTGCATCAGGATATGCCTGGAGTGATTGCTCATGTTACCTCTTTTGTGTCAAAACAGCGGGCCAATATCTGCAATTTTCGCTTGACGCGAAAGGAGAAAGGCGGCCTGGCGATTATGTCCATTGAGATGGACAATCCGTTTGAGGAATCACTGCTCTCACAGATTGAATCTCTTCCCTTTGTATCGCACACAATTTTACTGAAAGTAGAGTAGAAAGCAAATATGCATGTTTTAAAGATTGCGGGAGCACATAGTGCGGAGCAATCTGGTATCATAGGGGCCAAAATACCTTTTGACTCCAACATCATATGTATGAAAATAGGCAGGAAGGAATGGATGGAACATGAAATTACAATATAAGTCGGTAGAAGAGCTGGTGGAGGCGGCCAAAGAGAGCGGAAGGAAAATCTCAGAGATTGTTCTGGAAGAACAGGCGGCGACGATGGAGAAAAGCCCAGAGGAAGTGTATGAAGTGATGGCAGCCAGTTTTCGGGTTATGAAGCAGTCTGTAGTGGAAGGGATGAACGAAAATTTGCGCTCTGCCAGTGGTCTTTCCGGAGGGGCAGCGGCAAAAATGCGTCGGGCAACAGAGGAAGGGCGCAACCATTTTGGAAAACTGTTTGGCAGTGCCATGAGTATGGCATTGGCAGTGTCCGAATATAACTCCTGCATGGGACAGATAGTAGCAGCACCGACAGCAGGTTCCTGCGGTATTCTGCCAGCAGCGCTGATTTCTGTGATGACGGACAAAAAAATTCCGGAAGAAGAGATTGTAATGTCACTGTTTACGGCATCCGCCGTGGGTATGGTAATTGCCAAAAATGCCAGCATTTCCGGAGCGGAGGGCGGATGCCAGGCAGAGTGCGGCACAGCGTCCGCTATGGCGGCCTGTGCCTTGACAGAGGTGCTGGGAGGTACACCACAGATGGTTTCCACAAGCTGTGCGATTGCACTGAAAAACATTCTTGGTCTGGTGTGCGACCCAGTGGCAGGGCTGGTGGAAGTACCGTGTATCAAACGAAATGCGATGGGCGTGGCCAATGCATTTACGGCATGTGAGCTGGCATGTGCCGGAATCACCAGCGCGATTCCCACAGAGGAAGTGATTCTGGCGATGAAGCGGATCGGCGACCAGATGTCTTTTTCCCTTAAGGAGACGGCGGAAGGCGGATTGGCTGCCACACCGACAGGATGCAGGCTCTGCAGGGAAATTTTTGGCTGAGTGGCAGACAGATGGACAGAACTATGATTTTTTTAGAAAATTTTCGGTGCACTGTTTGATTGAATATGATTGAGACGGCACATGAGGTATGGCAGGAAAGTGAGAGAGAACGCGTGGAAATGTACCGTATTGTCGAAGATATGTTCGACAATATGTCGCAGATTGTACTTTTATGTAAAATTTATGTAAAGTTTGTAAAAAGTATTTGTAAAATTTATGTGGCCTATGTTATGATGAATCCGATACAGCAAAAAGGGGAGACAATACTACCTGTGCCAGCAAGACATTTATTACTGTAGACAGACTAACTATTAAAAGTCAATAGGTTTTTGTAAGATTTTTTTAATTCCTAGAGA
>JAUNGE010000007.1 GCA_030524675.1 bacterium | reverse complement strand
TCAGGGTCTGTGTATTGTTCAGTCTTCTATTTCCAAGGTGCTTTGTTGTTTTTGTCACAGCTATCTCTAACTGCGAGCGCAGAAGGAGGGATTTGAACCCTCGCGCCGCTACTAACGACCTACTCCCTTTCCAGGGGAGCCCCTTCAACCACTTGGGTACTTCTGCTTCATGGTTGACTTTCTAACTCTATATGCAATTACTTGTCCACCGTTTTAAGAGCGGAGAGAGTGGGATTCGAACCCACGCGCCCTTTCGGACAAACGGTTTTCAAGACCGCCTCGTTATGACCGCTTCGATATCTCTCCAAACGCACTCAGATAGTATATACTATCGTTTTTCGTTTGTCAAGCACTTTTTTGATTTCTTTAAAATTCTCTCTGTTTATCTAGCGCTCATCTGAAAGCTCAATCAGTTTACCATTATTTTTCACGCTTGTCAACACCTTTTTTCATTTTTTCTGTTTTTCTTCTCATCTTCTTTTCCTGTTCTTTTTCTATCTACTTTCTTCTCTCCGCCCTCTCACTGCCGCAGGACTCTGGCAATCTCCATGTCCTCCGGCGTTGTCACCTTCATATTAGAATAAGAACCTTCTATCAGCTTGACCGGCACATTCAGCATCGTTTCTACCACCATCGCGTCGTCAGTGATTCCCTCTTGACACTTCTCATCACGCATCAGCAAATCATACGCTTTTCTCAGCAGCATGTAGGAAAATGCCTGCGGAGTCTGTATCTGCCACACCCGCCTGCGCTCCGGTGTCCGGACGGCATATTGGTCTTCATTCACAATCTTAATAGTATCTTTCACAGGCATTCCCACAGCGCATGCTTTGTATTCTACTGCTGCCAGAATAGAATCTTCGATTATCTTCTGTGTCACCAGAGGTCTTGCTCCGTCATGAATGAGCACAATTTCTGCATCACTGGCAGCTTTCAATCCCTCATACACCGAATGATATCTCTCTTTTCCGCCTTCCACAATCTTTGCAATCTTCTGGAAGCCAAATTGTGCGACAATTTCTCTCTCACAGTATTGCATCATATCTTTTGATACCACCAGAACAATCTCATCCACGCTGCTCTGCTCAAATGCCTTCAGACTGTAGTACAACAGCGGTTTTCCATCCAGCAGAAGATACTGTTTCTGTATTTTGCTCTGCATTCGTTTTCCCTGTCCTGCTGCCAGGACAATCGCCGTCACTTTTCCAGTTACACCCGTCACATCCGTTCGTTCTCTTTCCATCCTTATCTTTCTCCCAGTTTCAGGTTCGGCACCGCATTCAAATCCCATTCATGTCTTGTTCCGTTGATGTACTCATAATACGCCGCTGTACCAATCATGACAGCATTGTCCGTACAGTAAATCGGGGATGGATAGTAAAATTTAATATTTTCCTTCTCACATGCCTCCTTCATCGCTGCGCGCAGAGCCGAATTTGATGCCACACCACCGGCGATTGCCAGTTTATCATAGCCGTATTCCTTTGCTGCCAGAACCGTTCTGCTGACGAGTGCATCCACCACAGATTTCTGAAACGATGCCACCAGGTCCGGCACACAGATTTCCTCACCCATCATGCGCGCATGATTGATATGGTTCAAGACAGCCGATTTCAAACCGCTGAAACTAAAATCAAACGGCGCTCCCTCGACTTTTGCTCTCGGAAACTCGATGGCATGGCAATTTCCCTCTTTTGCCGCCTTATCTATCTTCGGGCCGCCAGGATATCCCAGACCAACCGCACGTGCTACTTTATCAAACGCTTCTCCGGCCGCATCATCTCTGGTGCGTCCCAAAATTTCAAATTCGCCATAATCTTTCACAATAACCAGATGGGTATGGCCGCCTGATACAATCAGGCAGACAAACGGTGGTTCCAGGTCCGGATGTTCAATAAAGTTTGCGGACACATGTCCCTCAATATGATGAACGCCGACCAGAGGTTTTTTCGCCGCATATGCGATAGCCTTCGCCTCCGCCACTCCGACCAGAAGCGCACCGACCAGCCCTGGCCCGTATGTCACACCGATTGCCGTCATCTCCTCAAGCGTCATTCCCGCCGTTGTGAGCGCACTCTCGATAACCTGATTGATTTTTTCAATATGTTTTCTGGATGCGATTTCCGGCACCACCCCGCCATAAACCGTATGAAGGTCAATCTGAGAATAAATAATATTAGAAAGAACTTCCCTGCCGTTTTTTACGACGGCCGCCGCTGTCTCATCACATGAACTCTCGATTGCAAGAATGTAAACATCCTCATCTGTTGTTCTTTTTTTCATTCTACTCCCTCCAACTTCTCTTTTCCTAACTTTTCTAACTTCTCTTTTTCCTGCTTTTTTCTACTTCTCGGTTTTCCTATTTCTTATCAGTCCTCATCAAATTCCAGAACTATCGTTTTTCCGTCTTTTGCGGCTTTTGCCCTCGGAAAAATCTCATAGACCGACTCCATATATTCCTCTGGCTTTATGAGGGACGGGCTGTAATGTGTCAGCCACATCTCCTTCGGCTGTGCTTCCTGCGCCAGCTTCGCCGCTTCCTTAAATGTCATATGTTTATACTCTCTCGCCTTTGCCTCTTTTCCTGGCTCTCCGTACATTCCCTCACAGATAAACAAATCAGCCTCTTTTGCAAACTCTGCAATCACATGAACGGGTCTCGTATCGGTACAGTAAGTCACTTTCAGTCCTCTGCGCGGCTCTCCCAGCACCATATCCTGAGTCAGAATCATATGGTTGTAGGCGATTACCTCACCTTTCTGCAGACGGCTCCAGTATTTCTGCGGAATCTCAAATCGTTTTGCCTTCTCCACATCAAATTTTCCGGCACGCGGAATCGTGATAGAATATCCATAACACGTCACATTGTGATTGACGCGAAAAGCATCAATCGTATAGGGGGATATCCGAATCTGCTCTCTCGGCTCAGATAATTCGATAAATTTTAGTTCAAATGGAAGCTCTGGCGCAATCGTTCTGAGTGCATTCACCACACGCTCCAGTCCCTTCGGTCCAATCAGTGTCAGCGGCTCTGTTCTCTCTGCATTGCCCATTGTCAGCAAAAGCCCAGGCAACCCGCTGATATGGTCTGCATGATAATGTGTAAAACAGATAACATCAATCGGCTTCGGGCTCCAGCCTTTTTCCTTCAGAGCAATCTGTGTTCCCTCTCCACAGTCTATCAGTAAATTACTTCCATTGCAGCGCGCCATCATTGACGTCAGCCATCTGTATGGCAGGGGCATCATTCCCCCTGTTCCCAACAAACAAATATCCAGCATATATTACCTCCAAATCTTAGACAGCCCCTGTCCCGTACCCATCCCTCACATTTTGTAGTCTGTCTCACATCATATCACAAACAAAACACAGTTTGCAAGTGGGACGTGCACACAAAAAAGAAGGGCACATAAAGAAGCACATAAAAAGAATGAGGCAAACAGAATAAAGCAAACAGAAAAGGGCACAAAAGCGGCATAAAAATGGCATAAAAATGACATAAAAATGGCATAAAAAAGGAACCACAGCGATTTTGTCATCAGCCTGCAGTTCCTTGTCCTTGATGCATCAGAGCAATTCTGTCTGTTCCTCCACATCCACAGCAATACGGAATTGGTTTACCATATCATCATAACATGCCTCACACAAGTCAAAATGGTGAACTTCTCCATCCTTTTCCGAGAAAAAGTCCCACACATGATCGACGGAAATGACCCCTTCCCGCACAATTCCTTCTTCTACTACCATTCTTTTCCCGCAGCTATTGCAGATCAACGTCTCCAGCTGCCCATTTTGTCTGTACTTTCTCATAGTATCCTCACCTCTCCTAAGGGGTATCTTCCCTCGGCATATCCATTATACATGAAAAATCATACTGTGGGCATGGTAATTGTTTACATTTGCCGCTTTCCCATCAACACTGCATTTTCCTGGGGGAACTGATAATAATTTTTTCGGATTCCCTCTACTAAGAATCCATAAGATTCATACAGATTTCTCGCATTTTGATTGCTCTCACGCACTTCCAAAAGCATTGCCTCACACCCGTTTTCTCTGGCACAATCTAACATTTTTTCCATCAGTTTTCTGCCAAGCCCCTGTCTGCGCCTCTCTGGAGAGACCGCAATCCGCATAATCTCACCCTCTCCTGCCAAAATCCGCAGATTGCAGTAGGCAAGAATATTCTGCTTCTGCGCCTTTTCTACAGATATGCCTTCTGTTGACAATGTTTTGGACAGTTCCTTTACTACCCAGATATAATCATAGGAATTTCTGAGGGTATCCGCCAGCATTTCCGCCGTCCATGGTGTGTGAAAACACTCCCGTTCCAGTTTTTCCACCTGCACGATATCTTGTTCTGTCATTCTGCACAATTCCATCGTATCTCTGCTGCCCCTTTTTTGTGTCTCTGCCATCTCTGTTATTCCTGCTCTCTCTGCTGTCTGCGAGCATTTGTATTCTGGCGGTTTGTCTCATCCCATCTGCTTTTCTTTTGCTTCCCGCTCCCGCTCTGCCTGCGGTTTCCTCAGATATTCAGGTGCATGCTCTGCCGCTGTCTCCGTCTTTCCCTCTGCAAAATACAGGCACCCAAGCGCTGCCACACTGGCTGCACGCTGTCTGGATGAATTTGCCGGAACAAAAGAAATCGGAAATTCTGCATGTTTTTCAATAAATTCCCGAAAAACTGGCACACCATCGCCCAAAAACAGTACGCGCTCTCCACGTACTTTCAACTCTTCCAGAAGTTCATCAATTCCGCAGGCATACTGCGCTTTCACGACCTCAAATACATCTTCAAAATGATACCAGCCTGTATACACCTGATTTCTCTTCGCATCCATAATCGGACAAATCAAAGCAGAGGTCCCATACAGATTATAAGCCATGGCATCCACAGTTGGGATATGAATCAGCGGCTTTTTCAGTGCCAGCCCCAATCCCTTGGCTGTGGCAGACCCAATGCGCAGTCCTGTGAAAGAACCAGGCCCTGCAGAGACAGCAATCGCATCCAGGCTGTCCCAGTCTATCCCCAGCATGTTTCCAATCTCATCTATCATCGGCAGAAGTGTCTGAGAATGTGTCTTTTTAAAATTCACAGTATATTCTGCCGTCACCACATCATCCGTCACAATCGCCACCGAAGCGACCAGCGATGAACTCTCAATTCCCAAAATTCTCATACGTCTCCATTCCGTCTGCGCAGCAAAACATTTCTCTGCTCCACACAGACATCAAAGGGCAAATTTTATATTTGGCCCGTTTTATTCCCACTCCACAGTAATTTTGCGGTAATCAAACCCTTTTTCCAGATTTTTCTCAATCACCACATGAATTTTATGCTCTGGAAGGATATCTTCTATCAGCTGCGACCATTCAATCAGGCAGACACCTTCTCCAAAAAAATATTCTTCATATCCAATCTCGTCCATCTCGCTGCTGTCTGCAATGCGATACACATCAAAATGATACAGCGGGAGGCGTCCTTCCTCATATACTTGTAAAATCGTAAATGTCGGGCTGTTTACCGGCTCTTCAATGCCAAGTCCCTTCGCAAATCCCTGTGTAAACACCGTCTTTCCGACTCCCAGATCGCCGTCCAGACAGTACACCTGGCCTGCTCTGGCTTTTTTTCCCAGCTCTTCTCCAAACAAAAATGTCTCCTCTGGACTGATTGACTCTCTTACTTCCTTTATTTCTCTACTATTCACAGGAAAAATCCCTTCCTTTTCTTTCTGTTTTCCTTTGGCACAGATTCCTCTATCATTGCCAGAAATCCTTCTTTTTCTTCTCCCAGTGCGGCATCCGGCAACAGATATGCATGGATACTGTCCGTATACAGCACCAGCAGATGCGGCAGCTCTACCACTCTGAAAATCTGGTCCCATGCAAAGACTGCTGTCTCTTCCTTCTGCTGTACGGTCAGCCCGCTCTCATCAAACTGCAATGTAAGCGGAATCTGCATGACAGGAAGCGCTGCCTGCTTTCTTGCCTTCCAATATAAAACACCTGGCTGCCAAATCGTAAACAGCGCTGCGCAGACCACCAGAAGAATCCGGTAGCTCGTGTCCACTTCCGTCCATTTTGTCACTAGCAAAAACAACGCTGCTGCTGTAAAAATCAAGCCAAACAGCCCGACAGTTCCTTTTGTCGCGTGATACATCGAAAATTGCCAAAAATCTTTCACTGCCAACTTTACCTGAAAACGATATTTCGTCTTTTTCTCCATTCCCGTTCTCCTGGTTCTCTATTTTGTTTTTGTTACTTTCTTCATTTTTTCTACATTTTTTGGATATTTCCCATCTTTTATCCTTCCAAAAGCATTGAAAGGGCAATCCGTTTCTTTGCCGGATCCACGCTCAATACTTTCACCTCGACAATATCTCCAACACTCACTGCCTCAAGCGGATGTTTGATATAGCGCTTCACCATCTGAGAGATATGCACCAATCCATCCTGATGGACGCCGATATCCACAAAAGCGCCAAAATCTATGACATTTCTCACAGTTCCCTTCAGAATCATACCTGGCTTCAAATCTTTCATTTCCAGCACATCGGTGCGCAGAATCGGTTTTGGCATCTCATTTCTCGGGTCGCGGGCCGGCTTTTCCAGCTCACTCACAATATCTGCCAATGTAATCTCACCAATTCCCAGCTCGTCCGCCAATTTTTGCGGATTTACCAGTTTTTTGCTGATTCCGGCGATACCGCCTGCTGCCACATCCGAAATCTCAAATCCCAGCTTTTTCAGCAATTTCTTTGCTGCCTCATAGCTTTCTGGATGCACGCTGGTGCCGTCAAGCGGATTTTCTCCACCGGAAATACGCAAAAATCCTGCGCACTGCTCAAACGCCTTCGGGCCCAGTTTTGCCACCTTTAAGAGCTGGCGGCGGTTCGTAAACGCACCATTTTCCTCGCGGTACGCCACAATATTTTTCGCCAGTGCCTTACTGATACCGGATATATACTCCAAAAGGGAGGCAGACGCTGTGTTTAAATCCACACCGACCTTATTCACACAGTCTTCCACCACACCTCCAAGCACTTCGCCCAGACGTTTCTGGTTCATATCATGCTGATACTGGCCGACACCGATGGATTTTGGGTCAATCTTCACCAGCTCGGACAGCGGGTCCTGCAGTCTTCTCGCAATCGAGACAGCACTTCGCTGTGCCACATCAAACTGCGGGAATTCCTCTGTCGCCAGTTTACTCGCAGAATACACGGACGCACCAGCTTCGTTTACAATCACATACTGTACTTTCTGTGGGATTTCCCTCAGAAATTCCGCAATTATCTGCTCCGACTCTCTGGATGCGGTTCCATTTCCCACAGAAATCAATGTTACATGATATGTCTCAATCAGACGTTTCAGCACCTTTTTCGCCTCGACAACCTTGTTCTGCGGCGCTGTCGGATAAATCACTGCAGTATCCAGCACCTTTCCTGTGCCATCCACCACAGCAAGCTTGCATCCAGTGCGGAATGCGGGGTCCCAGCCGAGCACAACATTTCCGACAATCGGCGGCTGCATCAGAAGCTGCTCCAGATTCTTTCCGAACACCTTCATCGCGCCATCTTCCGCCGCCTCTGTCAGGGCATTTCGTATCTCGCGCTCAATCGCCGGCGCAATCAGCCTGTCATAGCTGTCGAGAATGGCTTCCTTTAAAAGCGGCTCTGTAAAGACAGCACCTGCCGGTTTCCCCACTGCCTTTCCCGCCAGTCTTGCTGTTTCTGTCGGCTTCTTTCCTGTTTTGGCCCGCAGCGCCTCTTTGGACTGCCCCCGCTCTCTCACAAGCACCTGGCGCTCCAGATACTCCAAAATCTGCTCCTTGGGCGCCACTACTTTTACAGTCAGAATTTTCTCTTTTTCCCCACGGTTCATCGCAAGCACTCTGTGTCCAGCACATTTTTTCAGCGGTTCCTCATACTGATAATACATCTCATAGACCGATTCCGTCTTCTCATCTTTTGCTGTGGACTGAATCACGCCCTCTTTCAGTGTCATCTCACGGATTCTAGTGCGGTACTCTGCTGTGTCCGAAATCCACTCTGCCAGAATATCTCTCGCCCCATCCATCGCTTCCTGCGGCGTATGTACCCCTTTTTCATCAGAAAGATACTTCTGCGCCTCCAGCTCCAAAGGCTGGCTTATAAGATTACTGCGAATCTGCTCTGCAAATGGCTCCAGCCCTTTTTCTTTGGCTATCATAGCACGTGTGCGGCGCTTCGGGCGGTAAGGAAGATACAAATCTTCCACAGCAACCAGTGTTTTGGCATCCAGAATTTGCCGTTCCAACTCCGCTGTCAGCTTTTCCTGCTCGCGGATTGCCTCAATCACCTGGCCCTTTCTCTCCTCCAAATTTCTCAGATAGTGCAGGCGCTCGTCAAGGCTGCGAAGTACTTCATCGTTCAGAGAACCCGTCACTTCCTTGCGGTAGCGCGCGATAAACGGGATGGTATTTCCCTCATCAATCAGTTTCACCGCGGCTTCCGCCTGACTCTGCCTGATATTCAATTCCTGTGCTAATACTGCAATTATATCCATATAAATTTTCCTTTTTCTTGTATCGTTTGCCTGTTTATTTGTTTCTTTCTTTCAATCCTCGCTTATCTTGTTAAACGGACATGTCGCCTGACGGTGACACTATCATGATATGAAAGTCGATTGCTATTTATTATAAGCCATCCTGCACGAGGATGCAAGAAAAACACAATTTATGAAATTATAAAAATAGAGATTGAAGGAATTTACCGGAAGTGGTACAATAAACAGAAGATTTCCCAAATTTTACAAAAATCAACAGGTAATTTACGATAATGAAGAATAATGAAGAAAAAGGAGTTTTTCCATGAACAACGATATGCAGGGCAATGGGTCTTCCCAAATGCCGGACTATGGTGACCGTTATGAATATCCGCACACAGAACCGCCCAAAAAGCGCAATGGTTTGGCGATTGCTTCCTTTATTCTTGGTCTTTTGGGACTGTTGAGCTGCTGCTGCTCCCCACTTGGACTGATTTTGGGAGTAATCGGGCTGATTCTGGTGATTCTCTCCAAACGCGGTCAGCCATTCGACCCGTTTGCTGTCGCCGGACTGGTGCTTTCCATCATTGCCATCATTGCCAGCCTGATTTCCTTTGTGTACTATATCTCTGTACTGCAAATGATGCAGGACCCTGAGTTCAACAATCTTGTCAATGAAATCATGGGAGCATACGAATCTCTGCCGATAGAGTAAGCGAGACCCTAAAAAAACAAGGATGGACAAAAAACGAGGATGCTAAGACGCATGTTTTTCTGCGGCATCCCCGTTTTTGTTTTTCATTTTACTTCTTTTATTCTTATATTCTTAGTTTTTGCTTCTAATTTTAATTTTTAATTTGTTTCTAAAGTCTATTTTGCATTTTACTATGAGAGACGCTTTCATTTATAGTGATGCCTGCGTCAGCAGGCATGTCCGCCTCGAAAAGGAAGCAGATACTCTACAGAAGCGGAATGTTCCAGATGCACATCACCAGATTTTTTCCAATCCAGTTCACAAAAACAAGGAAAATTCCAATGGCAATCATCCAGTTTTTCAGAGAAAATCCCATTTTCTTCTTCCACACAGCATGTCTCACGGTGCTCATCAGCCACCAGATACAAAGACCTGCCAGATACGGCACGAGTGGATGGTAATACAGGCTCTGCAGAATCTGTCCATGAAGCAATGCTCTCAGTGCCCTGGTTCCTCCGCACCCTGGACAGTAATACCCTGTCAGCATACGGAAGATGCAGGGAAATTGAAACACAAAATGCCACAGACTCTCAAATCCATTCATTTACTTTCGTCCGCCGCCTTAGACTTCTGCGCGGATTACCTGCAGAATCTCCACGCCGTCTGCCGCGAGCTTGTCTTTTTTCTGATTCCACTCTTTCTCCGGCATTTTGTCTGTGAGGATGGCGTACTCGCCGCTCTCCTCCTCCAGTTTTATCACCTCTGTCTGGCCCAGTTCTTTTTTCACGCTGTCAATGCTGTCCTTCTCGCATCCAGCGATACGGGCGAAATAGCGGTGCTCTGCTTCTTCCATGGAAGACAGCTCCAACTTTCGGCTGCTCCAGCCGCCATATACATTTTTATGGCTGTTTTTAGCGGCGTCTACAATATCGGCAACCACTGCGCTCGCTGTCGGCAGCTTTCCAGCGCCGCTTCCATAAAACATGGATACACCAAGCGCCTCTCCCTTTACCAGAATACCATTAAACACATCGCTCACAGCGTACAGCGGATGAGACGGCGGAATCATAACAGGTGCAACCCATGCAAACGCTTTTCCCTGCTGCATCCGGCTGGAACCGAACAGTTTAATAGAAGTTCCCATTTTTTTCGCATATCGGAAATCCACATCGGTAATGCCGGTAATGCCCTCTGTGTAGATTTCCTCATAATTTACTTCGCATCCAGTAGAAACTGCTGTCAAAATCGCAATTTTTCTACATGTGTCATATCCTTCCACATCCGCCTCCGGATTGCGCTCTGCATAGCCCAGTTCCTGTGCTTTCTTCAATGCCGCGTCAAAGGATTCTCCATTCTCGCCCATTTTTGTGAGGATGTAGTTTGTGGTTCCGTTTAAAATTCCGGTGATTTCCTCAATCTTTTCTCCGGCAAGCGACTGATACAGAGGACGGATAATCGGAATACCACCGCCCACGCTCGCCTCGAACAGGAAATTCACCTGTCTCTCGCGGGCAATCTGGAGAAGTTCTGTTCCATATGCTGCAACCAAGGCCTTGTTGGAAGTCACAACATGTTTTCCGGCCTCCAAACATCTCTTAACAAACGGATAGGACGGATTCAGTCCTCCCATGGTCTCCACCACGATATCTACAGTCTCGTCATTTACAAGCACCTCAAAATCATGTATGATTTTATCAGCCACCGGACTATCCGGAAATTCTCTCAAATCCAGCACATATTTGACTGCAATATCCTCCCCGTTTTTTTCGGCAATTTGTCCGCGATTCTTTAAAAGTATCTCAACCACTCCTGAACCGACTGTGCCATATCCCATCACTGCAACATTTTTCATAATCCTGTTCTCCATTCCTCTGTCTTTGTATTATTCACGGGCGAGTATTTTCACATAATGAATGCCGTCCTGTTTTTCGATTTCTTCAAGCATCTCCGATACATTTTTTGTGTTTGCTCTCACTTCCACACTGGTCGTGATGGTTGCCACGCCATTGACCGGAATACTCTGATGAATCGTCAAGATATTTGCCTTGTAATTGGCAATAATATGAAGCACATCCGCCAAGAGTCCCTGCTCATCATCCATCTGTGTCACAATCGTAATTGTCTTTCCCTTTGTATTGTCATAGAAAGGAAAAATGTCATCTTTATACTTATAAAAGGAACTCCTGCTGATTCCCACTTTTTCTGTGGCATCCTGCACGGTCATTGCCCTCTCTGACTCCAGAAGCTTCTTTGCTTCCACCACTTTCAGCAAAACCTCCGGCAATGCCTTCTGTCTCACCACAAAATATTTGCTTTTTTCTTCCATCATTCCACTCCTCATGTGCGTTATACAAACACATTTGTTTCCACGTGGAAGATATTAGCACAATATTATGGAAAATGCAACCTTTTTTTCGCTTGCTTCCGCTCGCATACGAGAAACCATGGTGTCGCCACTACAAAGATGCGGTCTTCATCTGTTATTTGGAGAGTATCTATTTATCTATTATCTGCTCTTTGGCTGGAAACATTCGCTCGCATGGCAGATGAGGGAGACACACCCCTCAATGCCGATAGCGCCGCTGTCCAGCATCAGATGGTAATTTTCTTTTTTGCCCCACTGATTGACTGTATAGCTCTCATAATGGATGCGGCGCATCTTATCGCGCTGTTTGACGATTTCCTCAATATACTCCTCTGCACAGTCATACTCTTCAATCGCTCTGCGGCGGCGAACAATCGGGTCCGCATAGATAAATACTTTCAGGACATTTGGGTTATCCTTTAAAATATAGTCTGCACAGCGCCCCACAATCACGCACGCAGATGAGGCGAGCTCCTCAATAACCGTTTTTTGCGCCAGAAAAATCTGTTCTGCGACAGGAAGCTCTTTCATCTGCGGTTTTTGCGGGTAGGCAATCCCATAGATAGCGCCCAGTGCAAAGCTGTACAGAATACTGTTAGTCAGTTTTTCTTCGTGTTCTGCGACAAATTCTGGTGTAAAGCCGGATTTTTTTGCCGTTTCTTCAATAATCTGTTTGTCATAAAAAGGAATTTTGAGAGTTTCTGCAACCAGATGGCCGATTTTGTGTCCGCCGCTTCCGTATTCACGGCTGATGGTGATAATGGTATTTGCCATAAAAAAGCCTCCTTTCAGCAAGAAATATCTGAATTTCTACTTATATAGTAACAAATTATCTGCTAAAACACAAGGAAAAGCTGTACTAGATATACCACAACAGAAGCACCGACTGCCACAGTCAGAAGGCTTTTTCCCAAATATGCAAGGATAACCGCTGCTGCACATCCGGCCGCCGCAGATGCGGTTGAATCTGTGCATGAAAAGATAGCTGGAAATGTCATTGCGGACAGAACTGCATACGGGACGTAAGCGAGGAATGACTGAACAAAACGGTTTTGTATTTTCTTTCGGAAAATAGCCATCGGAAGAACGCGAATACAGTAAGTCATAACTGCCATAACAGCGATACTCGTTAAAATTTTTGAAGTAGTCATAAAATAATCTCCATTCATAAGTTTTCCTCATCCGGCGTTTTTACTGGAAACAGCACAGCAGCGACTGCACTCACAATCACCGTGACGAGGATAATTCCCCAGCCGCCAGAGAGCTGTTTTAAGAATGGCGCATAGGTAAACACACAGCTCAACAGGATGGCAAAAACAACCGTAAATAAAATCGGTTTTTCTTTTCGCGCAGGCGGAATCACAATAGCGATAAACATGCCGTACAGGGCGATTCCGAGAGCGGAAGAGAGCGCGGGTGGAATCAGGGATGTGATAGCGCCGCCACAGAACGTGCCGAGTGTCCATCCGGCAATCGGCGTCAGCAGCAGTCCGGCCATATAGGGCGGTTTCAGCGTTCCAGGATGCTGCATGGAAACGGCAAAAATTTCATCCGTGATACCAAAAGAAATCAGAAGCCTCTGCCAGAGTTTCACAGATGGGTCCACTTTCTGCGACATGGAGAGAGACATCAAAAAATAGCGAATGTTGATAATCAATGTGGTTACAGCCAACTCCACATAGGCACCATCCGCTAGAATCAGGTTCACTCCGGCAAACTGACCAGCGCTGGTCACGTTAGACAGAGATGTGAGAACCGCTGCCCAGAGTGGAAAACCTGAGATGACACAGGTCATACCAAAGGCAAACGATACAGAAAAGTATCCGAGACAGATAGGAAGCCCATCTCGAATACCTTGGAAAAAAGCACGATTATTCATAACTCCTAAGTCCTCCGAATGTATAAATCTATGACACAAAACCCGCTTCAAAAACGGCCAACTATCCAAAGCCAGCTTCTGAAGCGGGTTCTTTTATCCCATTTTTACCAATGATGTGGGGACAAAAGTATTTTGACCCCTTTGATACCGGATTGCTCCGCACTATGTGCTCCCGCAAGGTCTACGCTCCGCTCCGGTCGGCGCCAAGCAGGCGTCACTGGCGCCTGGCGCCCTAAAAACATTCATAATTCGCTCATTTTTCTTTGAAAAATGGCTACTTATTCATGTTTTTGGCGGGTCCCAAAGTCAGAAACCCTCTTGAAAGCAAGCTTTCATCGGATTTCTGACCTTTTGACCCTGGTATCATTACATATCATCCATATCGCCGGCATCCTGCTGCGGCTTTCCGCCCAAACTCTGCCACTTCAGGAAGGCGCTGATAAAACCGTCCAAATTTCCATCCAGCACACTTCCCACATTTCCGCTCTCAAAACCAGTTCTGTGGTCTTTTATCAGCGTGTACGGCTGCAGTACATAAGAACGAATCTGGTTGCCCCATCCGATTTCCTTCACATCGCCGCGGATATCGGAAAGTTTCTCTGCGTTTTCCTGCTGTTTTAACATATACAGCTTTGCCTTCAACATCTGCATTGCCTTGTCCTTATTCTGGAACTGAGAACGCTCATTCTGGCACTGCACCACGATTCCCGTCGGAATATGGGTGATACGAATCGCGGAGGAAGTCTTGTTGATATGCTGTCCACCGGCACCGCTGGAACGGTACGTATCAATGCGCAGGTCATCCGGATTGATATCTACATCCAAATCTTCCTCAATATCCGGCATCACATCGCAGGACACAAAGGAAGTCTGGCGCTTTCCTGCCGCATTGAACGGAGAAATACGAACCAGGCGATGTACGCCGCGCTCGGATTTCAGATAGCCAAACGCATTCTCCCCGTTAATCTGAATCGTGACGGACTTGATACCTGCCTCGTCTCCGTCCAGATAGTCGAGAACTTCTGTCGAGTACCCTCTGCTGTCTGCCCAGCGGCAGTACATACGGTACAGCATGCTGCACCAGTCACAGGATTCTGTGCCGCCAGCACCAGCATTCAGGCGCAGAATCGCATTGTATTTGTCATATTCCCCTGTCAAGAGTGTGCGGATGCGCATGGCATCCAGTTCCTTTGTAAATTCGTCCAGCATTTCCTGAATCTCCGGAATCAGCTCTGGGTCATTTTCTTCATAGCCCATCTCAATCATCAGGCCGATTTCCTCATACTGTGTCTCCAGCTTTTTATACTCATTCACAGTATCCTTGAGATTTTTTGCTTCTTTCACAATTTTCGTGGATTTCTCCGCATCATTCCAAAAGCTCGGCTCTTCCATATTTTTATCCAGCTCGTCGATCTTTCTGAGCTTGGCATCCAGGTCCAGCGAATCCCACACTTCCTCCAAAGGCTTTTTGTATGTGGATAATGTATACTTAAACTGATCTAATTCTACCATACTTACACCTGCTTTTTTATTCTGATTCAGATACGCCCCTGCGTACCATTTTATACTACCTTACGGCCGCAGCACTGTTTGTACTTTTTGCCGGAACCGCATGGGCACGGGTCATTTGGATAAATTTTCTTTTCTTCTCTCTTCTTTGGCGCGCGGACAGACGTGTCGTCCTTGTTGGTTCCGGTCACTTTTGCTGCAGGCTCTCTCTCAATTTTCTGCTCTACGCGGATGTGCAGCAGAATACGGACAGTATCCTCGCGGATTCCGGCTGTCATCTCGTCAAACATCTCATATCCGCTCATCTTGTACTCTACAAGCGGGTCACGCTGGCCGTATGCCTGCAGACCGATGCCGTCGCGCAGCTGGTCCATATCGTCGATATGTGTCATCCACTTATTGTCAATCGCCTTCAGAAGCACGATACGCTCAATCTCACGCATCTGCTCTGCCTCAGGAAACTCCGCTTCCTTTGCCTCATAGAGCTTTGTCGCCTCTTCCTTCAGCATGTGCTTCAGCTCATCTTTTGTCATGCTCTTCTGGGAATCCGGAATCACCACCGGCTGAAGCGGCACGACCGGAAGAAGCAATGTGTTCAGCTCTTTCAGATCCCAGTCTGCAGTCGCCTGATCGTCGCGGATAGACAGATCCACCGCATTCTCCACAATGTCCGTCACCATCTTCAAAATGGTGCTTCTCATATTGTCGCCATTCAGCACTTTATTTCTCTCAGCGTAGATAATCTCGCGCTGCTCATTCATCACTTCGTCATATTTCAGAAGGTTCTCACGAATACCGTAGTTGTTGTTCTCAATCTTCTTCTGTGCCTTCTCAATCGCACTGGACAGCATCTTGTGCTCAATCTGCTCGCCCTCCGGCACACCTAACGCTGTGAACATATTCATCAGACGCTCAGAACCGAACAGACGCATCAGATCGTCCTCCAGAGAGATGTAGAAGCGAGACTCTCCTGGGTCTCCCTGACGTCCGGAACGGCCGCGCAGCTGGTTGTCAATACGTCTGGACTCGTGGCGCTCTGTACCAATAATCTTCAGGCCACCGGCTGCCTTTGCCTCGTCATCCAGCTTAATATCTGTACCACGGCCTGCCATGTTTGTCGCAATCGTAACAGCGCCATGCACACCGGCATCTGCCACAATCTCTGCCTCCAGCTCATGGAACTTCGCGTTGAGGACTTTGTGCGGAACTCCGGCGCGGTGCAGCATCTTGCTGAGCATCTCAGAAGTCTCAATCGCAATCGTGCCCACCAGAACCGGCTGTCCTTTTGCATGTGCCTCTTTGACCGCCTCAACAACAGCATTGAATTTCTCTTTTTTGGTTTTGTATACCGCATCGTCCAAATCTTTACGGATAACTGGACGGTTTGTCGGAATCTCGATAACGTCCATACCGTAAATATTTCTGAACTCTTTTTCCTCCGTCAGAGCTGTACCGGTCATGCCGGCCTTCTTTGCAAATTTATTGAAGAAATTCTGGAAGGTGATGGTAGCCAGCGTCTTGCTCTCACGTTTTACCTTCACATGCTCTTTTGCCTCAATCGCCTGATGCAGACCATCCGAATAACGGCGTCCTGGCATAATACGGCCTGTAAACTCATCGACAATCATAACTTCATCGTCTTTTACGATATAATCCTTGTCGCGGAACATCAGATTGTTCGCACGAAGTGCCAGGATAATATTGTGCTGGATTTCCAAGTTCTGCGGGTCTGCCAGGTTCTCAATATGGAAAAATTCCTCCACCTTGCGCACACCATCTGCAGTCAGATTGACCACCTTGTCCTTCTCATCCACGACAAAGTCGCCCTCTTCCTCAATCTCCTCACCCATAATCGCTGCCATCTTGGAAAATTCAGCGGACTCTTTGCCGCGCACCAGCTGGTGCGCCAAGATATCACAAACCTCATACAGCTTTGTGGATTTGCCGCTCTGTCCAGAGATAATCAGAGGAGTTCTCGCCTCATCAATCAAGACAGAGTCCACCTCATCAATAATCGCATATTCCAGTCCGCGAAGCACCTGCTGTTCTTTATAGATAGCCATGTTATCACGAAGATAATCAAATCCCAATTCATTATTTGTCACATATGTGATATCACACGCATATGCTTTTTTTCTCTCATCGGGTGTCATGGAGTTTAAGACAACCCCGACAGTAAGGCCCAAGAACTCGTGAATTCGTCCCATCCACTCGGCATCTCGCTTTGCCAAGTAGTCGTTTACGGTAACGATGTGGACACCTTTTCCTGTCAGTGCATTCAGATATGCCGGAGTAGTAGATACCAGAGTTTTTCCTTCACCGGTTTTCATCTCTGCGAGACGTCCCTGGTGAAGCACGATTCCACCAATCAACTGTACACGGAAATGTTCCAACCCCAACACTCGTCTGGAAGCTTCTCTGACAACTGCAAATGCTTCCGGCAGAATAGAATCCAAAGTTTCTCCGCCAGCCAGGCGTTCCTTAAAGATTCTGGTCTTATCTTTTAATTCTTCATCGCTTAACGCCATCATCTCTGGGCGCATCGCTTCAATCTTATCTACAATGGGATAAATCAGCTTTAGTTCCCTCTGGCTATGGGTTCCAAAAACTTTCTCAAATACATTCATTCTGCACTCTCCTATATATGATGCGCTCTAAAACGGCGCACGTCCATTATATTATAATCCATGCTATTTTATCACTATCTTTCGCTTAATTCAACGGTTTTCACACAAAATTTAGACTTCGGTGAACGACCCATTGTCAGTTTTCGCATAAAATTTTCCAGCGCAGCCGCCTATATATAGCCATCACTGTTCGTGTATGGCTAAATTATAAACGAAAATCTACTGTGTGACAACCGTTAGTTTTGTGTCCTCAATCCCTCATCTAATCCCCACCTATTCTGTTGCCTAAAACCAAGTATGGATTCCTCGGCAAACGCACAAAAGCACAGTTCGCTTTCGTGCAAATTGGTATGCTTTCTCAGCCGGTATTTCCATTAACTTTAGGCATAAAAAATAAAGTTTTCAAACAATTCACAGTTTTTTCATTGAATTTTTTCATTTTATGTGGTATACTAAGGACATCTCAAATAAAAGGAGCTGAAGCATATGCGTTATACAATTATTGGAAGAAATATCGAAGTAACCCCAGCTTTAAAGGATACCGTACAGGATAAAATCGGGAAGCTGGACAAATACTTTACTCCTGATACCGAAGTTCATGCTACCTTGAGCGTAGAAAAGGACAAGCAGAAAATCGAAGTCACCATTCCGGTAAAAGGCGGCATTATCCGTGCGGAGCAGTCCAGCAGCGATATGTACGTCTCGATTGATTTAGTAGAAGAAATTATTGAACGTCAGATTAAGAAATATAAGAACAAATTGATTGACCGCAAACAGTCTGCCTCTTTCTTCAGCCAGAATTTCATTGAGGAAGAGACGCCGCAGCAGGAAGATGAGATCCGCATCGTGAAAACCAAGCGCTTCGGCATAAAGCCGATGGACCCCGAAGAAGCATGTATCCAGATGGAACTTCTTGGACACAACTTCTACGTATTCTTAAACAGCGAGACCGACGAAGTTAACGTTGTCTACAAGCGCAAAGGCAACACCTACGGACTGATTGAACCAGAGTTCTAAATTTCCTGGCATATCAAACCTAAACGGACATGCCTGCTGACGCAGGCACCACCATGATATGAAAATCGAAAGTTGCGTGCTTTGGAATTTAACCCCTGAAATTTACTGAAACTTAAAATGCTGTACCAGTTTTTTGCTGGCACAGCATTTTTCCGTTATTTTCCGTTTCCGAACATTCAAATATTCTGCACGTTTTCTGCTTTTTTTGAGTTTTCTTTGTCTATTCGTCGTACTTGCCCTGTTTGTCTGTCTGTTCTGCCTGAATCCCTTTACTTCGCATACTCTGTCACACGGGATTCACGGATGATGTTTACCTTAATCTGGCCTGGATACTCCAGCTCGTTCTCGATCTGTTTTGCAATATCTCTTGCCATAATTACCATATCATCATCGCTGACTTTCTCAGGAACTACCATAATGCGCACTTCCCTGCCCGCCTGAACTGCGAACGATTTCTCAACTCCCTTGTAGGAGTTCGTGATATCTTCCAACTGTTTCAATCTGTTTGTATATGTTTCCAGAGTCTCTCTTCTTGCACCAGGTCTTGCGGCAGAAATCGTATCTGCAGCCTGAACAATACATGCAATAAAGCTCTGTGGCTCAACATCACCATGATGTGCCTCCACCGCATTGATGACAATAGGACTTTCTTTGTACTTGCGGCACAGCTCAACACCCAGCTTGATATGAGTGCCTTCTTTTTCATGGTCAACGGCTTTTCCAATATCATGTAATAAACCAGCACGCTTTGCCAGACGAACATCGACACCGATCTCCGCTGCCAAAAGTCCTGCTAAATGAGCGACCTCGATAGAATGTTTTAAGGCATTCTGTCCGTAGCTGGTTCTAAACTTCATGCGTCCCAACAGCTTTACAAGCTCAGGATGGATTCCATGAAGACCTACTTCCAGCACTGCGGCCTCTCCCTCTTCGCGAATCATGTTCTCTACTTCTTTCTGCGCTTTCTCCACCATTTCTTCAATTCTTGCCGGATGGATGCGGCCATCTACGATTAGTCTTTCCAGTGCAATTCTTGCTACTTCTCTTCGAATTGGGTCAAACCCTGTTAAAACAACTGCTTCAGGAGTATCATCAATAATCAGCTCCACGCCTGTCATTGTCTCCAGCGTCCGAATGTTTCTGCCTTCTCGTCCGATAATACGTCCCTTCATCTCATCATTCGGGAGCTGCACAACGGTAATCGTCGTCTCTGCAACGTGGTCTGCTGCACATCTCTGAATGGCTGTCACAACATATTCTTTTGCTTTCTTATCTGCCTCTTCTTTTGCTTGGGCTTCCAACTCTTTAATTAATTTTGCAGTATCGTGCTTAATATCTTCCTCAACGGACTTTAAAAGATATTCTTTTGCCTGCTCGGAGGTGAAACCGGAAATTCGTTCCAGTTCCTGCATTCCTTTCGTATAGAGTTCGTCTACCTCTGCATTTCTCTTATTCAGAGCTTCCTCTCTGGTAATCAGAGCAATTTCTTTTTTCTCAACTGCATCCGTCTTCTTATCCAGATTTTCTTCCTTACTTAATACTCGCCTCTCATAGCGCTGTAACTCCGCTCTTCTCTCCTTCGTCTCTTTTTCCAGTTCATTTTTTGTCTTCAGAGATTCTTCTTTGGCTTCCAGAAGAGCTTCCCGTTTCTTAGTTTCTGCTATTTTCAATGCTTCATCTATGATTTCCCTAGATTTTGCCTCTGCAGATCCCACTGTCTTCTCATAGGACTGCTTGCAGTGGTTCGTAGCTACTATCCAGGAAATAATCCCTGCAATGACTGCTGTTAAAAATATCGCAACTATAATTTGTGGCACAGGAACACCTCCTTATTTAATTTTCATTGTACATAACACAACATTATAATTTTAATATTTTTTTAAGATGCTGTCAAGTATTATAGCCGGAAAATCCGCTGGATTGCATCCCAAGAAAAGCCCTTTCTAGCCAGCGAGGCCATCGCTTTCTGGCGCTCCCTGTTATCGAGCTCTCCTGGGGTCAAATGCTTCTTTTCCAGCCATGCACGAATCTGCTTTTCCTCATCGCAGGGATTCTCCTCCAAAAGCTCTTTTAAAAGCGTATCTGGAATCCCCTTCTGCATCAAATCATAGCGAAGTCTTTTTGCACTTTTTTTGTCTTTTTGGCTCTCGATGTAGCGTGCTGCATAGGATGCATCATCCACATAGTGGTATTCTTTCAAAAATGCCAGCACAGACTGGCAGACAGAAGGCGGATAACCGCCTTCTCTCAGTTTTCTCAAAATTTCCGCCTCTGTGCGGTCCTGTGTCTTCAGAAAATAGAGGGCGCGCTCTCTGGCCCTTTTGGGCAACAAGGTCTGCATAATTTCACAGTAATCTGCTTCCTTCAGCTCACTGTTTTCTTCCATTCCAAATTTTTTCGTCTCGCTCCGATACAGGACAAAGGCAAACTCTCCATCCAGAAAAATTTTGCATCTTCGCCTGTCCAAAGGAAGGATTGCTGTCACTGTCATCTTCATCTTTACTCTGTCTCAGGAGCTTCCTCATCTTCCCCATCTAAGAAATTTTCCACAGCCACATCCGACGTTTCTTCTTTCACTGCCTTGGAAGGCTTGGTCTCTTTTCCTGATTTGGCAGCGCTCTTCTCTTCCTTTGCCTCTGTGCTCAGATTGAATTTCTCGCGAACTTTCTGCTCCACCTCGTCGCGGATATCCGGATTTGCGGCAAGAAAGTTCTTTGCATTCTCACGTCCCTGTCCAATCTTGGAACCCTGGTATGCATACCAGGCGCCGCTCTTCTCCACAATGCCCTCTTTGGCCGCCAAATCCAGGATATCTCCCTCTCTGGAAATGCCTTTGCCAAACATAATATCAAACTCTGCCTCCTTGAATGGCGGAGCAATCTTATTCTTCACAATCTTAATGCGGACACGGTTTCCAATCATCTCGCCGCCCTGCTTCAAAGTCTCGATTCTTCTGACATCCATACGTACAGAAGAGTAGAACTTCAGAGCACGTCCACCTGTGGTGGTCTCCGGATTTCCGAACATCACACCCACCTTTTCACGCAGCTGGTTGATGAAGATAACAACGCAGTTTGACTTACTGATGATACCTGTCAGTTTTCGCAGAGCCTGGGACATCAGACGTGCCTGCAGTCCGACATGGGAATCTCCCATCTCACCATCAATCTCCGCCTTCGGCACCAGCGCTGCCACAGAGTCCACAATCACGATATCCACAGCACCGGAGCGCACCATCATCTCGGTAATCTCCAGTGCCTGCTCTCCATTATCCGGCTGAGAGATGTAAAGATTGTCCACATCTACACCGATATTTTTCGCATAGACAGGGTCCAGCGCATGCTCTGCATCGATAAAGCCCGCGATGCCGCCTCTCTTCTGCACCTCGGCCACCATATGCAGTGCCACTGTGGTCTTACCACTGGACTCCGGTCCATAAATCTCAACCACTCTTCCTCTCGGAACACCGCCCAGTCCCAATGCCAAATCCAGACTCAGCGAACCGGTCGGAACAGTCTCGATATTCATATTCACGTTAGAATCTCCAAGTTTCATCACGGAGCCTTTTCCGTACGCTTTCTCAATCTGTGTCAACGCAGCATCCAATGCTTTCATTTTATCTTCTTTATTCATAATGACCTCCAATACGAACAGATGTTCTTAGTATTCTTACTATAATATAGTTTCTGATATTTGTCAATCCTTTTCTTGATTTTTCTTCTTATGTGATATTTTTTATTATATCACACAAGAAGAATCTTTTCAAGAGTTATGCCTGCAAAAGTTTCCTGATATTCAACTCTCCCCATCCCTGCTGATTCCTGGGAAGTCCCAAATCCACCGCTCTCTCCAGCAGGCGAAGCTTTACATCGCGGTTGCTCATCTCCGGATATTTTTCCAACAGAAGAGCAATCGCGCCGGAAACCAAAGGTGTGGACATGGAAGTACCACTCTTAAAGGTATATTTCCCCTGCCGGTTCGCACAGCTCACCACCCTGGAGCCAGGCGCCACAATGTCTGGTTTGCAGATGCAGTCTCCTGTCGGTCCTCTTCCGGAGTAATCCACCATGCGCACACCTCCCACTTCAATCTCGCGGTCATCGTCTGAACTTCCCACAGTAATCACTTTCCGGCTGATGCCAGGTGTCGTGATCGTCCGATTTCCAGGGCCATTGTTTCCTGCCGCCACAACCACAATCAGGCCGGCATCCCAGGCAGCATCCACTCCCTTTACCAGTGCAGAATTCTCGCTCATATTGCGCTTAGAAAAAGAGCCCACAGAGATGTTCACAATCCGAATCTGGTATTCTCTCATATGTTGTTTTACCCACTGTAAACCGGATAATACATCCGATGCATAGCCATTTCCATTTTTGTCCAGCACTTTCAGAGCCAGAATATGGCTGCCTGGTGCAATTCCTGTATAGAAACCGCCGGAAGAAAGGCCATTCCCGCCGATAATCCCCGCAATATGTGTACCATGGCCGTTGTCGTCATAGGGAGTTTTTCTGCGGGATGTCATATCTTCAAACGCTAAAATCCTGTTATCAAAATCTCTGTGAAGGAAAATCCCCGTATCCAGAATGGCGACTCCCACTCCACGGCCAGTGTAGCCCATACAGCCTTTCGCGTCACAGCCCAATTTTGCTTTTACCTGATTCACTTCACTTCTCCGTTTTTTTATCTTACTAATTAAGATATTCGGTTTTTGAAGGATTGCCAATTTCTTTCCGATTTGAATCGTATATAGAAAGTATAACAGAACGCAGACGCAGATTTGCGGATAGAAAAAATTTTTCTAAAAAAGAGTCAAAAATCCTGAAAAATTTGTGACGAAGATGTAACAAACCGTTTAGAAGATCGTCAACAAACTTACAGCCATATCACCAGCTTCAATGGAACCAGAAGAGTTCAAAAATTAAAACAAATCTGGATTTTCAAAGAAAAAACAGGACTTTAAGCGCTAAAACTGTTCATTTCCTGTCAGAAAAAAATTAAGAAAGTCTTAATAATCTATTCAAAAAATATACAAACATTTCCAGAGATTATCTGTTATACTAAAACCATAATAAATGCAGTCATAAAATATATCCTTTAAAACCTTTTTGAAATCCGAAATCCTAATTAAAATGCCTGTGCCGACCCAGCACAGGCATTTTTATATTCTCTGCTTTCAAGTACACGTTTCAAGCATTTCTATTTTCAAGTACACGTTTCAAGTATTTCCATTTCCCAACCGGCTTTTCAAGCAATCCGTGATATCAGGGGTCAAAATACCTTTTGACCCCAACATCCTAATATTTCATATCTTTCAAAATATCACAGAAATCAAAGGTAGCAAAGTAATCTCTCGGTGTCTCCGCACGGCGAATCAACTGCGCGCTTCTGTCCTCTTTCAGCAGAATCTCTGCAGAGCGCAGGCGTCCGTTGTAGTTATATCCCATGGAAAATCCGTGCGCACCGGTATCATGAATCACCAGGATATCACCCTTTTCAATCTCCGGCAGCATCCGGTCAATCGCAAATTTATCATTGTTTTCACACAGAGAACCCGTCACATCATACTTGTGGTCGCACGGCGCATCTTCTTTTCCCATAACAGTGATATGATGATAGGCGCCGTACATGGCCGGACGCATCAGATTGACTGCGCAGGCATCCACACCAATATACTCTTTATGTGTGTGTTTCTCGTGAATTGCCGTTGTCACCAGACAGCCGTAAGGCGCCAGCATAAACCTTCCGAGCTCGGTAAAGATTGCCACATCGCCCATTCCCGCAGGAACCAGCACTTCCTCGTAAACTTTCCGGACGCCCTCGCCAATTTTTAAAATGTCATTCGGCTCCTGGTCCGGCCTGTACGCAACACCGATTCCACCAGAAAGGTTGATAAAACTAATTTTTGCTCCTGTCTCTTCTTTTAATTTTACTGCCAGCTCAAACAGCACTTTTGCAAGCATCGGATAGTAATCGTTTGTCACAGTATTGCTCGCGAGGAAGGCATGGATACCAAAATTCTTTGCTCCCTTGGCTTTCAGGATTTTGTATGCCTCCACAATCTGCTCTGTAGTCATGCCATACTTCGCATCCCCTGGGTTGTCCATGATTCCATTGCTGATTTTGAAAATACCTCCTGGATTGTAGCGGCAGCAGATGGTTTCCGGAATCTTTCCAATCGTTTTTTCCAGAAATTCAATGTGTGTGATATCGTCCAGATTGATAATCGCCCCCATATCTGCGGCCATCTGAAACTCCTCCGCCGGCGTGTCATTTGAGGAAAACATAATATCATGCCCATGAAAGCCCAGCGCATCACTCAACATCAGCTCTGTCTTTGAAGAACAGTCCGTCCCGCACCCGCACTCCTGCAGAATCTTCAGAATATAGGGATTCGGAGTTGCTTTGACCGCAAAATACTCCCGAAATCCCTTGTTCCAAGCGAACGCCTGTTTTAGTTTCATGGCGTTCTCTCGGATTCCCTTCTCATCATAAAGATGGAACGGAGTCGGGTATGTCTTTATTATCTCCTTTACTTCATCCAGCGTCACAAACGGCTTTTTTTCCATAATTTTTCTCCTCTGCTTTTCTCTCTGTCTATAATCTGGTCATCCGTCAGTCAGTCAAAGGAAATTCGTCTATCAGTCAGACACTGCGAAGGACTTCGTCAGTCGATCATTACAACACGCATCATGTTTGTGGAAGCCAGTGGGTCATGGCGTTTTCCTGAGTATGCAGAGTGCAACACGCCTGCCGTCACAACCACAATATCCCCTTCCTCCACCAGTTCCTTGTCACGCAGCAGCTCAATGGATGCATAAATCAGAATATCTGTGGAATCTACATGTTTTGCATGGAACGGACGGACACCCCAGTAAATCTGCATCTGGCGCACTGCCTCCATGCTCGGCGACATACCAATAATCTGGGCATTCGGGCGCCATTTGGAGAGCATTCTGGTCGTAAATCCGCTGACACTCGGTGCAATAATCAATTTTGCATTCAAGTCATGTGCTGTGGATACAGAAGAATAGCACACAGCATTGGAGATATTGGTCTGGTTTCTCTGGGAAACTCGTCTCTCCTTGTAGAATTCCTTGTTCAGATGCTTCTCTGTCTCCTCCGCAATGTGGCACATCATGCGCAGTGCCTCTAACGGATATTTGCCCATTGCAGTCTCACCGGAAAGCATAACAACGTCTGTGCCGTCATAGATTGCATTCGCAACGTCTGTCACCTCTGCTCTGGTCGGACGCGGATTTCGGATCATGGAGTCAAGCATCTGGGTCGCTGTGATAACCGGCTTACAGGCTTCATTGCATTTTTGGATAATCATTTTCTGGATATAAGGAACCTGCTCTGCCGGAATCTCCACACCCATGTCGCCTCGCGCTACCATAATGCCGTCGCTCGCCTCGATGATAGCGTCGATATTGTCAATACCTTCCGCATTCTCAATCTTTGCAATGACATGGATATTGGAACCTTTTCTGGCAAGAATCTTCTTAATCTCCAGAATGGCATCCGCATTGCGCACAAAGGAAGCAGCAATGAAATCAAATCCCTGCTCAATACCAAACTCAATATCCGCTTTGTCCTTGTCTGTCAGAGCCGGAAGCTTTACTTTTACATTCGGCACATTGACGCCCTTGCGCTCTCCCAGCTCTCCGCCGTTTATAATATGGCAGGTAATGTCTGTCGCGTCCACTTTTTCAACAATCAGCTCAATCAGACCGTCATCAATCAAAATCTGAT
Organism: bacterium; assembly: GCA_030524675.1. Lineage (GTDB taxonomy): Bacteria > Bacillota > Clostridia > Lachnospirales > Lachnospiraceae > CAJMNU01. The sequence continues at coordinate 71,279 of JAUNGE010000007.1, read as the reverse complement.
TTCCTGGAACTACATCTTCGTTCAATCCTTTATAATTGATGTGTCCGATTTTATCGTCACCGATGATATCTCTCGTTGTCAGAGTGTAGGTGCCGCCCGCTTCCAGAGTTACTTTCTTTCCGTCCTTCAGCTGTCCGGTACGAATCTCCGGCCCTTTTGTGTCCAACAGCGCTGCAATCGGCATATCCATCTCTTCGCGGACACTCTTCAAAAGTTCCAGTCTCGCCTTCTGCTCCTCATGGCTTCCATGAGAAAAATTGAATCTGGCTACATCCATTCCGTTCTCAATCAGAGCCTGCATCATTTCCTTGCTGTCCGTTCTTGGTCCCAGTGTACAAATAATTTTTGTCTTCTTCATGCTCTCCTCCATGTATGATTCTATATTTTTTTGTTCCATTTCGCAGCCATCCGACGTTCTTCCCCCTACCGGATAGGCATTGCTTTCGCATACACCGCTTTTCCAGCCATTCCCTTTTCAAAAGTTTCCTTCGCAAACTCCCTTCCACGAGAACTTCTGTGAAAGAAGTTTACACTGCTACTCGTTCATTCCCGCTTTTGTCACATGCTTATGTGTATATAAGTGGTCCTGACAATACTCATAACTCCCCTCGCACTTAGAACAATAGCGGAATTCCAGGTCCTCTCCGTCCAGCTCCGTCCTTCCACAGACCGCACATCGGTGGTTCGTCTTCTTTGTAGTTGAGGCCGCCTTGATTTTTGTTTTAAACTCCTTTTTTACATGCATCTGTTTCGGACTCATGCCCTTATAGTTTCTGCTGAGTGCCAAAAACAGCAGAAAGTTCAGCAGAGAGACAACAATCTCCACTCTCTTTGCCCCGTTTCCGATGATGAAATTCAGCAGGAAAATGGCGCCATCAAAAATTCCCAGCCACTTTGCCTTGACCGGCAAAAGTCCATACAGATAAAACTGCATTTCTGGAAATGTAACTGCAAACGCCAAAAACAGAGATGCATTCAGATACTGTGTACTCAGAACATAGTCTGTTCCGGTAATCCCATACAGCAGAAACGCAGCCAGAATGTTTCCCAGCACTCCAATCAGAAAATACAGGTTAAAGCGGAACGTCCCCCATATCCGCTCCAGCGTACTTCCCAGGGAATAGTACAGAGAAATCATAAAAAAGTTAAAAATCAGCAGTGTCAGTGTACTTCCGCTGCCCACCGGCGGGTACAGAAGAAACGTCACCAGCCTCCAGAACTGGAATTTGTGGATAATCGCGCTGGGCGCCAATGACAGATAGTAATAATAGAACATCGGATTTATCATGCGTATCACAAACCCAGCTATATACATCACTACGATATAATACATCAGATTCGGAATCGCAAACCGCCCAAACTTTCGCTCCATCTTATTCAGAAAATTCATATTTCCCATCCTTCTCCATTGCTTTTCAGTTTTTGCTGGTATCTTTTTTAGCATCAGGTGTGCATCTTTGTTCTAGTATCTTTGTATGTTTCACTACTTCTGATACATTTGATACATTTCTGATACCTTTGGATACTCTTGATTTCTCAATTATAAAAGTGCAGCATAGGTTTGTCAAACCATTTCCGTTTTTTTTGCTGCTCCTATCTCAAAAAATCAAAATCGCACCATTGGTATTCTACCATACTTCTTCTTATTTATATATATTTTTGCAATTTATTTACATACTTTTCCCAAATTTTTCATTTTTTTATAGTAATCTGTTCCTTGTGTTCTTCTGCTTTCAGTAGTATAATGGATAGGAAATTTTGAATTACAAAGGAAGTGAGGCTATGAAAAACTATCGATTAGGAATTGACATTGGTTCTACTACAGTAAAAATTGTCATTTTAGATGAGAAAAATTCTATCTTATTTTCGGATTATGAGCGCCATTATGCCAATATCCAGGAAACCTTAGCTTCTCTATTATCAAAAGCGTATCAGCAATTAGGTGCCGTTACCGTGATGCCTTCTATCACGGGTTCCGGCGGACTTACCTTATCCAAACATCTGCATGTTCCGTTTGTTCAGGAAGTTGTGGCTGTCGCATCCGCGCTTGAGGACTACGCGCCTCAGACAGATGTGGCCATCGAGCTGGGCGGGGAGGATGCTAAGATTATCTATTTTACCGGCGGCATTGACCAGCGTATGAACGGCATTTGTGCCGGCGGCACAGGTTCTTTTATCGACCAGATGGCGGGACTGCTCCAGACAGACGCCCTCGGTCTGAATGAATATGCCAAAAATTATAAGGCGATTTACCCCATCGCAGCGCGGTGCGGCGTGTTCGCCAAGACGGATATCCAGCCTTTGATTAATGAGGGAGCAACGAAGGAAGACTTGTCTGCATCTATTTTCCAGGCAGTTGTCAACCAGACCATCAGCGGTCTTGCCTGCGGAAAACCTATCCGCGGCCATGTAGCATTTTTGGGAGGTCCTCTTCATTTTCTCTCGGAACTCAGAAATGCCTTTATCCGCACCCTGAACCTGGGGCCGGATGAAATTATTGCCCCAGAACACTCTCATCTGTTTGCAGCAGTTGGTGCTGCCCTGAATACAGAAGAAACCGATTCTTCTGCATCTATTGCGATTGAATCCCTGATTGACCAGCTAAGAAATGGCATCCATATGGAGTCAGAAGTACAGCGTATGGAGCCTCTCTTCAAGGACGAAGCAGATTATGCTGCTTTCACGAAGCGCCATCAGGGACATTGTGTGAAAAAAGGAGACCTCTCCTCGTATTCCGGAAATTGCTATCTGGGAATCGATGCCGGCTCTACCACCACCAAGGTGGCTCTAGTCGGCGAGGATGGCACATTGCTGTACTCCTTCTACTCGAACAATGACGGAAGCCCGTTGGCGACGGCCATCCGCGCCATGGCGGAGATTAATGGGAAACTGCCATCTGACGCACACATCGTCTACTCCTGCTCCACCGGATACGGTGAGGCCCTCCTAAAATCGGCTCTGATGCTGGACGAAGGAGAGGTGGAGACGGTGGCCCACTACTACGCGGCTGCATTCTTCAATCCAGATGTGGACTGCATTCTCGATATCGGCGGTCAGGATATGAAGTGCATCCGCATCAAAAACAACGTGGTGGACAGTGTGCAGTTAAATGAGGCGTGTTCTTCCGGATGCGGCTCATTTATTGAGACATTTGCCAAATCCTTGAATTACAGTGTGCAGGACTTCGCAAAGGCAGCGCTCTTTGCGCCAAACCCGATTGACCTGGGAAGCCGCTGCACTGTATTTATGAACTCCAACGTAAAACAGGCGCAGAAAGAGGGCGCGACAGTCGCGGATATCTCTGCCGGCCTCGCCTACTCGGTCATCAAAAATGCGCTGTACAAGGTTATCAAAATCACGGGACCGCAGGATTTAGGAAATCATGTGGTCGTGCAGGGTGGTACCTTCTACAATGACGCGGTACTGCGCAGTTTTGAGCGCATTGCTGGCTGTGAGGCAGTCCGTCCTGATATCGCCGGCATTATGGGCGCATTCGGCGCGGCTCTTGTCGCGAGAGAACGCTACTCAGAATCCAAAGTCACTACGATGCTGCCGATGGATAAAATCCTCAGCCTGAAATATTCCACCTCCATGACACGCTGCAAGGGCTGTACCAACAACTGCCTTCTGACCATCAACCACTTTGGAAGCGGCAGACAGTTCGTCACCGGAAACCGCTGCGAGAGGGGGCTTGGCAAGGAGAAGAACAAGAAGCAGATTCCAAACCTGTTTGACTACAAATATCACCGCGTATTTGACTATGAAGCGCTGACACCTGATGTGGCAAAACGAGGCACCATCGGTATTCCGCGTGTCCTGAATATGTACGAAAACTATCCGTTCTGGGCTGTCTTCTTCAAGGAACTCGGTTTTCGGACTGTGCTCTCGCCGCACTCCACCCGCAAAATATACGAACTGGGCATCGAGTCGATTCCGAGCGAATCGGAGTGTTATCCAGCGAAACTGGTGCATGGGCACGTCTCCTGGCTGATTCACCAGGGCATCAAGACCATCTTCTACCCGTGCGTGCCGTATGAGCGCCAGGAAGACCCAGGCAGCGGCAACCACTACAACTGCCCGATTGTCACTTCCTACGCAGAAAATATCAAGAACAATATGGAAGAGCTGGCGGAAAACAATATCCGCTTCCTGAATCCATTTTTAGTATTTACAAGCGAAGAACTTCTAACCAAACGTCTCTGTGCCTACTTCAAGGAGGAATTCCAGATTCCGGTGCAGGAGACAGAAAATGCTGCCCATCTGGCCTGGACAGAGCTTGAGGCCAGCCGGAAAGACATCCAGAAAAAGGGTGAGGAAACGCTTCGCTATATGAAGCAAACCGGACACCCAGGCATCGTTCTGGCAGGACGTCCATACCATGTGGACCCTGAAATCAACCACGGTATTCCAGAGCTGATTACCTCCTATGGATTTGCAGTTCTGACGGAGGACTCCGTGGCTCACCTTGGCAAAGTGGAGCGCCCACTGATTGTCACGGACCAGTGGACCTACCATTCCCGTCTGTACGCCGCTGCCAGCTTTGTCAAAACCCAGAATAATCTGGATTTGATTCAGCTCAACTCATTTGGCTGTGGTCTGGATGCGGTGACGACTGACCAGGTCAGTGATATTTTAACCGGATCCGGCAAAATTTATACCGTTTTAAAAATTGATGAGGTCAACAATCTGGGCGCTGCCAGAATCCGTATCCGCTCCTTGATTTCTGCGCTGCGGGTGCGCGACCAGAAACACTACACCAGAAAAATCGTGTCCAGTGCCTACCACAGAGTCGAGTTTACCAAAGATATGAAGAAGGACTACACAATTCTCTGTCCGCAGATGTCCCCCATTCATTTTGACCTTCTGGAACCCGCCATCCGTACCTTCGGCTACCACGTGGAAGTGCTGCAAAATGACAATCGCTCGGCTATCGACACAGGCTTAAAGTATGTGAACAACGATGCCTGCTATCCTTCCCTGATTGTCATTGGGCAGATTATGGATGCTCTGCTCTCCGGAAAGTACGATTTGGACCACACGGCAATCTTTATGAGCCAGACAGGCGGCGGCTGCCGTGCGTCCAACTACATCGGTTTTATCCGCCGCGCTCTTGAGAAAGCTGGCATGGGACAGATTCCGGTCATCTCCGTCAACGCAAACCGCATGGAGACCAACGAGGGATTTTCCATCACGCCTTCGCTTCTGATTAAGGCGCTGCAGGCTGTGGTGTACGGCGACGTGTTTATGCGCGTTCTGTATGCGACAAGACCGTACGAGAAGACCCCTGGCTCTGCCAACGCCCTGCACCAAAAATGGAAGGTACGCTGTATCCGCGCGCTCTCCAAACGCTCGGCAGATATGATGGAATTCCAGAAAAATGTGCGCGGAATCATCCGTGACTTCGACAACCTGCCGCGCCTCGACATCAAGAAACCGCGCGTCGGCGTTGTCGGTGAAATTCTGGTAAAATTCTCTCCGCTCGCCAACAATCACATTGTGGAACTGCTGGAGGCAGAGGGGGCTGAGGCAGTCATGCCTGATTTGCTGGACTTCCTGATGTACTGCTTCTACAACAGCAATTTCAAGGCGGAAGCCCTCGGCGGCAAATCTTCCACAGCCCGCCTGTGCAATATCGGCATCTCTGTTCTGGAATTTATGAGAAAAACCGCCAGAAAAGAGCTGATTAAGAGCCGTCACTTTATCCCGCCGTCTCCTATCAAGCATCTGGCAGACATGGCCTCCGATTTTGTATCCGTCGGAAACCAGACCGGTGAAGGATGGTTCTTGACCGGCGAGATGCTGGAGCTGATTGAGACCGGAACCAAAAATATCGTCTGCACCCAGCCGTTTGGATGTCTGCCGAACCATATCGTTGGAAAAGGCGTCATCAAGGAACTGCGTAGAAAATATCCAGATGCAAATATCATTGCCGTGGACTATGACCCAGGCGCAAGTGAGGTAAACCAGCTGAACCGAATCAAGCTGATGCTCGCGACAGCGCAGAAAAACTTGAGAAAATAGAAGTACTTGAGAAAATAGAAGTCTAAAAAATAAGAATACAAAAAAGCCAACCAATCGGCTGCACAAAAAACAGGAACAGGAAATGCGTTTTATCTGCATCTCTTGTTCCTGTTTTTATCTTGAAGTTCTTTTTAATCTAACTTTTTCACGTATTGCTTCCATCCTTGCTCTGCCATTTCACAGAATGTGGCGAAACTTTAAATCTTCATGATGGCACGAACGCCAAAATAGATTAGCACAATCACGCCCAGTACAATGCGGTAATATCCGAATACCTTGAAATCATTTCCCTTGATATAGGTCATCAAAAACTTGATGGAGCAGATGGACACAGCGAACGCCACCACCATACCTAAAATCAGGTAGAAAATCTGCGCACCGGTAAATGCAGCATCACTCGCAATGTATTTCACAATCTCCAGGAAGCTGGCGCCGAACATCACAGGAATTCCCAAAAAGAAACTGAACTCCGCTGCCACACTTCGGGAACAGCCAAGAATCATGGCGCCAAGAATCGTTGAGCCTGAACGGGAAGTTCCAGGTATCAATGCCAACAGCTGAATACAGCCAATCTGCAGCGCTTTCAGATAGGAAATCTGTCCAACGCGCACAATCGGAAATGTAATATCTTCATTGCGCCGCTCAAGTACGATAAACAGAACGCCATATCCAATCAGAGTGATCGCTATCACCCATGGATTGAACAGATACTTGTGCAAGAAATCATCTGCAAGAAATCCTATGATGGCGGCTGGAATGCATGCAATCACAATCTTTATCCATAGATGAATCGTAATTCGTTTCTGTCTGGGTGTCTTTCGCGCATCGAATGGATTCAGCCTGCGAAAATACAGCACTACCACTGCGAGAATCGCCCCGAGCTGAACCACCACCTCGAACATATCAATGTATTCCTGCGGCTGATTGAGAGGAATCAACTGTTCTACCAGAATCAGATGACCTGTGCTGCTAATAGGCAGCCATTCTGTGAATCCTTCCACCAATCCCAGAACGATGATTTTTAACATTTCTATAAAATCCATCTCTTCGTCCCCTATTTCTGTACATTCTCAATCTGCCAGTCAATCGGTTCCTCTCCATGTGCTTTCAGAAATTCGTTTGTCTTGCTGAACGGTCTGCTTCCAAAAAATCCTCTGTGCGCGGACAGCGGGCTTGGATGCGGTGCTTCCAGAATCAGATGGTTTGGATTGTTCAGCATAGCTTTCTTTGACTGTGCCGGTTTTCCCCACAGAATAAAGACAATCGGTCTGTCCTGCTCATTTAAAACGCGGATAGCTGCGTCGGTAAACTTTTCCCAGCCAAGTCCGCGGTGAGAATTCGCCATATGTGCACGCACGGTCAAAACCGTGTTCAGCATCAAAACTCCCTGCTCTGCCCATTTTACCAGATACCCATTGTTCGGAATGTAACATCCCAGATCGTCATGTAATTCCTTATAAATATTCACTAGGGACGGCGGAATGTCCACATCCGGCTTTACCGAAAAGCAGAGGCCGTGCGCCTGACCCACATTGTGGTATGGGTCCTGCCCCAGAATCACAACTTTTACTTTGGATAATGGAGTCAGCTCAAATGCATTGAAAATATCATTCGCATCCGGAAAAATCTGTCTCGTCTCATACTCACTCTTCACTGTCTCATACAATTTCTTGTAATATGGCTTGGAAAACTCTGGTTTTAATGGTTCCAGCCAATCATTTTCAATCGCTCCCATATTTCTTTCTCCTTTTTGGTATTTTTCTGCAGGCTTCTGCCTGTATTTTTTCAGTCCATCACAGATTCTTTCATCTGCCTTTATTTTAAGGTATCACATCCCGCAAACCTGCGGATTTCCGATATTTTTCCGCTTTTCATGCCTGCATATACATGTAAATATACTGTAACTTCCTGTAAACTTATGTAGATTCCTATAAATGGATTTTACAAGCGCACGGACACTCCTCTCTCTCTCAGATACTGTTTTACTTCCCGAATTTCCAACTCCTTGTAATGGAACAAGGATGCGGCAAGTGCTGCATCCGCGCCGCCTTCTGTCAGAGTGTCATAAAAATGTTCCAGTTTTCCTGCGCCGCCGGATGCAATCACAGGGATGGACACAGCGTCTGCCACAGCTCTTGTGAGCTCGTTGTCATACCCATTCTTTGTGCCGTCGCAGTCCATGCTGGTGAGAAGAATCTCTCCCGCTCCCAGCCGGTCCGCCTCTTTGGCCCACCAGAGCGCATCGATGCCCATGTCGAGACGCCCGCCGTTCTTGTAAATATTCCAGCCGCTCCCGTCGGCGCGCCGCTTCGCATCAATCGCCACGACTACACACTGGCGGCCAAATTTGGCGGCGGCCTCCGCTATCAGTTCCGGACGGTCAATCGCAGCCGAATTGACAGAAATCTTGTCCGCTCCCGCGCGCAGAAGTGTACGGAAATCCTCGATTGTCCGAATTCCCCCTCCCACGGTAAACGGAATAAATACCTGCTCTGCCACATGGCGGACCATATCTATCACCGTTGCACGCCCGTCGCTGGAAGCCGTGATATCCAGAAATACCAGTTCATCTGCTCCCGCTTTATCGTAAGCTTTCGCCGTCTCCACCGGATCGCCGGCATCTTTTAAATCCACAAAATTGATTCCTTTTACCACTCTGCCATTTTTCACATCCAAGCAGGGAATGATTCTTTTTGTCAGCATATATTCTTTTCCTCTCCTCTGTCTCCATTCGCGCCCAGTCACCGTCGTTCCCATTCGCCAAACAGCCGCACTCCATATTTCCTCATCCACTCTCTGCTAAAAGCTTAAAATTTCAGGAAATTGGACAGAATCTGCAGCCCCACATCTCCGCTCTTTTCTGGATGGAACTGGCACGCAAACAGATTGTCCCGCTCGATAGCGGCGTGAATCTTCACACTATAATCCGTATAGGCAGCGACATCTTCCTCTCTGCCCGCATGACAATAGTAAGAATGTACAAAGTACACATAACTGTCCTGTGGAATACCTGCAAACAGGCGGCTTTCCTCACGGATACGCAGGCTGTTCCATCCCATATGCGGCACTTTCAGACCTGGCTTCTCAGGAATTTTCAAAATTTCTCCTGGAAGAAGGGAAAGTCCTGCCACTCCCTCGCCCTCATCGCTGCGCTCAAACAAAAGCTGCAGCCCAAGACAGATTCCAAGAAATGGGGTTCCGTTCTCTACAATCTCATGAATCACCGGACACAGCCCATACTGTTCCAGCTTTCCCATGGCATCCGCAAACGCGCCAACACCTGGAAGAATCACTCTGTCTGCCTGTAAAAGTGTCTGCCTGTCTCTCGTGATAACCGGCTTTTCTCCCAGTGCCATCAGTGCTTTTTCCACACTTCTCAAATTTCCTGCATCATAATCAATAATCGCTGTTGTTCTGCCCATCTCGCCACTTCTCTCTTTTTTATCTGCTCACTATGCCAACATTTTATGATACCAGGAGCAATCTGGTATCAAAGGGGTCAAAATACCTTTTGACCCCAACTCATTTTATCATGCTAAAGCAGAAATATCAAACACTACTTTCACCGAATTTGCCTTCACTGCACACGCTTTTTCTCTCAGATCCTCAGAGACTTGCGGGAATTTTTCATGGATGCGGTAAAACCTTGCTTTTTTGTTGAAAAATGCCACCTTCTCAAACGGCCAGCGCATCACGGTCGGCGTCAGAAATCCCTCTCCCAGCTCCAGTATCACCAGTTTTCGGTTCAGCGTCTTCTGAAGCCATGCTGTATAGACATTCCACTGTGGAAGATACCCTTCCTCAATATAATGTTTCTGGCGGATGGTGTTTGAGACCAGTCTTGCTCCACAGTGCGGACAAATTCCGTCCGCCACCTCGCCCTCCTCCCAGATGTCTTTTGTGCAGGCATTTTCACACTGTTTCCATGTGTCATTGCCGCATGGCGCCACAATCCGTGTGCTATCCAGAGAAGACGCAAAAATTTTCGCGTCCGTCACAGTCGTCACAATGAAATAATCTTTATCTTTGACGAACTGATATAATGCCTCGTACGCCTGCTTTGCCTCTGCCTCTTTGCAGTGCGCGCTGTCCCACTCTTCTCCGATTCCAATCAGCACTCGCTCTGCCGCCTGGATTTCCTGCGCTATTTCCTGCAATATCTCTTGCAATGTTTCCTGCATTTCCTGCAAATTTTCTTCTGCCATGTTCTTTTTGTTCCTCTCACATCGTTATGCTTTCCTACTGGAAAGAATGATAAATCGTATTCGCCTGTACCGTTTTTCCTTTATACTGAATCAGCTCACTGACTGTCACAAGCTGGTATCCGCGCTCAATCAGTTTTGGAACCATGGTTTCCACTGCTGCTGCGGTGGATGTGTACAATTCATGCATCAGCACAATATCGCCGTCCTTCACATTTCCCAGCACGCTGTCAATGGTTTTCTGCGTATTTCTGTGGCTCCAGTCCTTTGTGTCCAGATTCCAGAGGATAATCGGCATCCCCACATTGGCAAGAACCGTGCTGTTTTTATTGCCGCCTGGCAGACGCATCAGCGTCGGTGTCACACCTGTCACGGAGGCCACGGTCGCATTACACTGGCTGACCTGCTGCTGAATCTGCGCAGCGCTGAGTTTATGTAAATATTTGTGGTTCTGTGTGTGGTTTGCAATCTCAAATCCCTCATCCGCCATCCGTTTCATCTCTGTGGTATAATAGGGCACTCTCTCGCCCACCACAAAGAAGGTGCAGCGGCTGTTATACTGCTTCATCACATCCATGATGCGGTCTCCGACTGGAGCGTATGGGCCGTCATCAAAAGTCAGTGCAATCATCGGTTTTGTCGGGTCGATTCCTCTCGGATTCTCCGCATCTGCTTCCTCTTCTGTCTTTCCACCTGCTTCTTCAGTCTGTTCCCCCTGCCCTTCGGCCGGCGCAGTTTCATTCGACGTACCTGTTTCAGTCTCGCCTGTTCCCTGCATATTTTCTTCGGAATTCATTTCACTTTCTGCATTGCCGTCTTCTGTCGTTTCCGCGCCTGCATCAGGCGTTTCCTGCTGCTTGGACTCTGCCTGCTGTCCCAAAGCCTCAAGCTGACGCCCTGGTCCAGTCGCACCTGCCATGGCCGCCTGCTCTGGCGTTATGCTCTGATAATCCACCGTATTTCCATTCTCATCTACCATTCTGGCGCTGGATGGACCTCCATCTGACACCAGATGATACCCTGGCGGAAGTTCCTGTGCCTGCACCACTCCTGCTCCAAGCATCCCAAACAGGGCAATTCCCATCACCAGTTTTCTGATACATTTTCTCATAGTTTTTTCCGTCCTTCTCTTTTCTTTTCAAACCTTCTCTTCTATTTTAAGACCTGCTTTCGTATACACTCTTGCTCTAACCCTCTATCTCTACAGTATAGCAAAGCCTCCATAAAAACACAAATGTATTTACATTAATTTTTCTTTGCCTTATAATGGCAAACAGAAACAAATCAAGCAATCCAAGCAATCATAAATGAAATGCGGGTCCCAAGGTCAAAAATTCTCTTGCAAGCAAGCTTACATCGGATTTCTGACCTTTTGACCCTGGTATCATAAAATACAAACAAATTCATCAGGAAATGAACGGAGGTTTATATGAGTCAGGCTGTTGTAAGAATAAAAAAAGGGGAAGGACGTGCTCTGAAAGCCGGAGGTATGTGGGTGTATGACAATGAAATCGACACCATATCCGGAGAATTTGAGAATGGAGAGATTGTTACAGTAGAAGATTTTGACGGATATTGCATGGGGTACGGGTTTATCAACACCCGCTCCAAGCTGACAGTCCGCATGCTCTCACGCAGGAAGGATGCCGTGATTGATGACACTTTTCTGGAAATGCGTGTGAGAAATGCCTGGGAATACCGAAAATCCACAGTGGATACCGCGAGCTGCCGCCTGATTTTCGGGGAGGCGGACTTTCTTCCAGGTATCGTGGTGGATAAATTCTCCGATATCCTCGTGGTGGAATCCCTGGCTCTCGGAATTGACCGCCTAAAGCCTGTGATTCTGGACAAAATCAAGAAAGTGCTCGCTGAGGACGGCATCTCGATTCGTGGCATCTATGAGAGAAGTGACGCGAAAGTGCGCCTGCAGGAAGGGATGGAACGCTTTAAGGGCTTTATCGGGAAACCATTCGACACGAAAGTAGAAATCGTGGAAAATGGCGTGCGCTATCTGGTGGATGTCAAGGATGGGCAGAAAACCGGATTTTTCCTGGACCAGAAATACAACCGTCTCGCCATCCAGCGCCTGTGTAAGGGAAAACGTGTTCTGGACTGCTTTACCCACACCGGCTCTTTTGCCCTCAATGCGGGAATTGCTGGAGCAAGCGATGTTCTGGGCGTGGATGCCTCAGAACTCGGCGTCCTGCAGGCCGAAGAAAACGCGCGCCTAAATCATCTGGAAGACACGGTGCATTTTACCTGTGCAGACGTGTTTGACCTGCTGCCTGAGCTGGAGGCAAAACATGAGAAATTCGATGTTGTTATCTTGGACCCGCCTGCCTTCACAAAATCCCGCAACTCTGTCAAAAATGCAGTCAAGGGATACCGTGAAATCAATCTGCGCGGCATGAAGCTGGTGAAAAACGGCGGCTATCTCGCCACCTGTTCCTGCTCTCATTTCATGACGCCAGAGCTATTCACCAAAACCATCGCGGAGGCGGCGCGTGGCGTACACAAACGCCTGCGCCAGGTGGAGTACCGCACCCAGTCGCCGGATCATCCGATTCTCTGGGCGGCAGATGAATCCTACTACCTGAAATTTTATATTTTCCAGGTCTGCGACGAGGCGTAATACTATTTGCTATCCGTCTCTCTCAGATACTGCCCCGCATCCTTCAGGAAGCTTGCCACAATCAGCAAAATGACAATTCCAATCGGGAAGGCGGCTATGATGGAAACGCTCTGCAGATTTGCCATCGAATTTTCGCTGAATACCAGCGCCACCGGCAGCAGAATCAGCATGACAGCCCAGAACATCTTCACAAAAACATGCGCCTCTTCGTCATTATTCAGAGATTTGTAGCTGTAAGAAGCTGCCACCACTGCAATCGCGTCGAAACTGGTCGCATAGAAAGCAATCATCGTCACTGCCAGAAGAATCATCACAAATACCGGAACTGGAAGTGTCTGAATAATCTGGATAATCGTGCCATACAGATCAGCAGATGCCTGGTACATGGAAACCAAATCCAGCTTTCCTCCTACCTGCAGCCCCAGGCTGTAATTTCCCAGGATCAGAAAGCTGGTGAAGGTTCCGCCGAGTCCAAACACATATCCGCCCAGAATTGTCTGACGCACTGTTCTTCCTTTTGAGATGTTTCCGATAAAAAACGGAGTCGCCACACACCATACCATCCAGTATGCCCAGTAAAAAATCGTCCATGTCTGCGGGAAAGAATTTGTTCTCTCTGGATCGGCATAAGTGGAAAGGCGGAAAAAGTTCTGAGCCAAGTTTCCGATAGCCTCCACTCCCGTCTCCAGAATATATCTTGTCTCCCCTCCAAACACCAGGACATAGGCCAACAGGGCAAAGAACAAATACACACAGGAAGCGGCCAGCTTCGCAATCGCCTTCATTCCCCGCACCACAGAAATCGTGTAGACTACACATGTCACCAGAAGAATCGCAATCGTCACCCATTTTGAGCTTGCCACGCCAAACAGAGTGGTGAACACTTGGCTTAAAAGCGGCGTTGCCAGGCTGAATGTGGTCGCAGTTCCTGCCAAAAGCGCAAACACTGCCAGCAAATCGATGCATTTTCCTGCGAATCTATCCGTGTGTTTCCCCAAAATCGGGCGGCATGCCTCGGAATATTTCTGTTTTTTGCAATTTCTCACATGAAGCATAAATCCAAACGCCACAGCCAGCACCAGATAAAAACTCCATGGAATCGGACCCCAGTGAAAAATCGGGTAGGTACTGGACCAGAGCTGCATGGACCCCATCTCGGCGATATGCGGGTCATTGGCATACAGAATCCACTCACAGAGAGAATAAAACAGAATATCTGCCGCGAGTCCGGAAGTAAACATCATGGACCCCCAGGCAAATGCAGAATATTTCGGTTTCTCTCCTTTTTTCCCAAGATGAATGTCTCCATATCTGGAAAATGCCAGATAGATGGACAACAGAAAAATCCCAAGTCCAATCACCAGATAATACACACCCATCTGGTCTCCCAGCAGAAAGCGAATTGCGTTCAGCTGATTCTTGGACTGCTCGGGATATATGACAAATGCAATGCACAAAACCAGAATCAACAAAAATGGAACCAATGTCACCACCCAGTCAATCTGGCCTTTCCAATCCTTTTTTCCTATCTTTTCCATGCAGCTACCTCCTATGCTGTGTTTTTTACTTTTTGTTTGTTTTATCTGCTCTGTTCATTTTGTTCATTTTTATTTAATTTATTTTATTTTTGAACATTGTAGCACAGCACAAAAGGAATTGCAAGCAATTTTTACGGATTTTTTCCCTGCTTAAACATCCACATCATCTCATGTGTCAGACTGATATCCGTTCCGTCTGCAGGCACATTTTCCCTGTCCACCCACTCAGCCAGAGACAGTTCGTCCTCCTGAAGATGAATTGGGGCCTCCTCCGCCTCACAGTAAAATCCAAACAGCAGCGTGTCCGAGAAAGACCACGGCTGGCTCTTGTAATATTTCAGATGATGTACCTTCAGCCCCACTTCCTCCATCACCTCGCGGCGCACAGTTTCCTCAATGGTCTCCCCAATTTCCGCAAATCCGGCAACCAGCGCATAGTTTGTGTACTCTCTCCCTGCATATTTTGTGAGAAGAATCTGATTTTTCTTTGTCACCCCCACAATCACAGCCGGAGAAATCTTCGGATACTCCATCGAATGGCATGTCTCACAGTACAACATTCTCTCCTTTGTATCGTGTCTCATGTGACCGCCGCATCTTCCGCAGAAATGATGGCTCTGATACCAGTTAAACAGCTGACAGCCTGTGACCGCAGCAAACGCCAAATGCTGCGGCTTTCTCCTTCTCAGCGCACGAATCGGCACCGGCTGGAAGGCATCTGGTATCTTCTTCACATGTTCTGCATGTACCAGAAAAAACTTTGTCGCGTCGATAGTAAATGCATATGTATAAGGAAATATTTCTGTATCCGCCGCAGAATTTCCTACATTTTCACAAACTTCTTTTATCTCCCCCCACAGAGGAAATACAATCTCTCCATTTTCCTGTTCTTTCATCCAGATTTCCCTGCCTTGATACAGCAGCAAAACACTGTCTTCATCCGGCGGAGCCGGAACATACTCATTGTGATAACAATGTGGTGCAATATCCTGAAACATCTTTTTTCTATCTCCTTTGCTGTATTTCCCCCTATCATACCACAACAGCAGATATTTATCAATTTTG
Source organism: bacterium (assembly GCA_030524675.1). Taxonomy (GTDB): domain Bacteria; phylum Bacillota; class Clostridia; order Lachnospirales; family Lachnospiraceae; genus CAJMNU01. The sequence goes on along the minus strand of JAUNGE010000007.1, from coordinate 55,821 downwards.
CGTCAAAAAGGTATATGCCCTGCATCCCTTTCTTATCTGCAAAGCATATACCTCTGTATCATCATCTATATCTCTGCTGCATATCCGTTTACAGCTCTCCCATTCCCTCGCGGATTGCCGCCAGCACAGCCGCCGCGCTCTTCTCCTCCACGGAAATCACCAGCTCTGGCTCATGAATCTGTTCCAGATAATGTGCGTCGGAATTGCTGATAATCCGGCAGTTTTCCAGATAGGGATGTTCTCTTTTCAGCCCATGCAGCTTCTTTAAATCCTTCACCTCTGCTGTCTTAAACTTGCTGTCCGGCGGTATCATGCCCAGGTTTGCAATCAGGCTGTTCGCGCTCTTATCGACATGCGCTGGAAACATCACTCCGCCATATCCTGCCGCCAAATCCCACAATTCGTCAATCGTTATTTCCGTGCTGTTTATCAAAAGATTCGGAATTGTCCCTGTCACTTCATCAAATTCATTGTAAATCTGCTGCTTCCCGAATATTTTCTCATTGTTCGGAAACGGCATCAGACGGCTGTACACGTAGGCGTCAAACTCCAGCGCCGCTTTCAGTTCGGCAAAGAGACAGACTGCATGGATTTCTTCCATCGTAGTCACCTCGATTCCTGGAATTGCCAGCACACCATACTCTTCCGCCATTTTCAAGAGAGCAGGACAGTTTCGGCAAGAATTGTGGTCTGTCAGAGCAATCACATCCAGCCCCTTCACGGCAGCCATCCCCGCAATATTTGCCGGCGTCATATCGTCATCCCCACATGGCGACAGGCAGGAGTGAATATGTAAATCATAGGTCAGATTTACCATGGTCTTCCCCTCGATTCTTTTTCTCTGTCTTCAGGTATTTCTCTATTTCAGGCATTTCCCTGCATCTCTTTCTGTTTCTGCCAAATCCGCAGAGCCGCCTCAAAAATCGGCTCGTCTGTGGACAAAACCGTGATTTCCTGCTCTTTTGCCTTTTTCTTCGCCACCTCGTCGAGCACAGCACCCTCTGCCAGAATGATACAGGCTGTCTCTGTCAATGACGCCACAGCGAGCGTATTCATATTGCCCATCACCGTCACCCAGGCGCCGCGCTCTGGCGCACGTCCCATGGCAACACTCAGCAAATCGCAGCAAAACGGCTGTGTGATTTCTCTGTCCGTCCCTTCTCCTACATTCTCCACAGCGAACATTCCGCTGTCAATCAACTCCTGAACTGTCATCCCTCTTCTGCCCCATTTCTTCCAATAATCTCTGCAAATCGTCCTTAATGCGGTAAATACAGTCTTTTTCTGACGCCTCGCCCCGCACGATGTCCTCCGCCAGTGCCCGACAAGTCGGCGCCCCGCAGGAACCGCAATCTAACCCAGGCAGTCGCTTTGTGAGCCGTTCCACCTGATTGAGGCGCGAAAAACTCTCCATCATCGTCTCTCCCAGATTGAACACTGGTTCGTACTCCAGCTCTCTCGTCCAGGAAAGCTGTCTCTTTGTCTCCTGGTCCATACTGTCACCGATATGACTCTTTGCGACCGGCATATATTTGCGCAGGCGTTTCAGTTTCACTTCCGCCACATACGGATTTTCCACGGTCAAAACACCGCCGACGCACCCGCCGCTGCACGCATTCAGCTCAATAAATTCCAGGTTGTCAATCTTTTGGTCCTCCAGGTCCTCCAGAACCCGAATCACATTCTCAATTCCGTCCGCAGCCAGATAGCTGTCCGTCAGAAGACCGCTCGCCTCTCCGCCGCTTCGCCCCCAGCTGATACCGATTTTTCCAGAAAGGGCCAGCTCCGGCGCATCATTCCCCACTTCTTTCATGTGGGACAACAATTTCGGATACACATCCTTGATTGCCAGCACACGGTCCACCTCGCTCTTCTCCACACAGAGCGGGTTTTTTACATAGCTGACTTTCGACGGGCACGGGGAAATAAAGATAATGCCGATTTTATCCCGCGAAAGCCCCGTCTTTTTCATGGCCCGCTGTGCTGCAATGCTCGCGGCCACCTCGATCGGCGGCCGCAGTGGAAGCAGGTGGTCAATCAGATTCGGGAAACGCACGCGAATCAGACGGACCACCGATGGACAGGCAGTACTGATGAGAGGCAGGTCATTCCTGTGCTGCTCAATGTAGATTCTCGTCGCATCGCTCACCAGCTCCGCTGCTGCACTGACCTCATACACATCATCAAATCCCATCTTCAAAAGCGCCGCCAGCACAATATTGACATCTTCCAGGTTGTTGAACTGACTGTACAGTGCCGGCGCGGGCAATGCCACTGTATAAGAAAATTCTTTTAGCACGTCCATTTTGTCATAAGTTGCCAGCTTTGCATGGTGTGGGCAGATGCGGATACATTCCCCACAGTCAATACAAAACTTTTTATTAATCTGCGCTTTTTTGTCCCTGACACGAATCGCCCCCGTGGGACATCGCTTGATGCAGTTGATGCACCCCTTGCACAAACTCTCATCCAGCCGCACAGAATGATAAAACTTATCCATTTCATCACTCCAATCACACATTCACACTCACATATTCACCAGCATCGTAATCGTCGTACCGACGCCAATCTCCGTCTCTATTTTCATCTCGTCCGAATATTTCTTCATATTTGGAAGTCCCATACCTGCGCCAAACCCCAGAGAGCGCACCTCGTCCGGCGCAGTGGAATATCCTGCCTTCATCGCCAGGTCAATATCCGGAATGCCTGGCCCGACATCGGCGAGCACCATCTTGATGCTCTGCGGTGAAATCTCCACAGTAATTTTTCCACCGTGAGCATGGATTACCATATTGATTTCTCCCTCGTACATGGCAATCGCCACTTTTCTCACAGCTGCCGGACTCGCGCCTAACATCTTAAGTTTTGACTTCACATCGCTGCTCGCCTCGCCTGCTCTGGTAAAATCATCCGGCGGAACGTCATAGGTCAGCACCATCACTTCATCCATTAAATCGCACCTCCATTTAACCCCGCCTTATAGAGCATGCCGCAGGCAGAGAACATTCTGTGCCCCGTCTCGAGCACGACCAGATCGCGCGCTTTCGCCATCTCTAAAATCGTCGCGTCCGGCTTCTTGCCTCTCACAAAAATAATGCAGACAATATCCAGCATTTCTGCTGTACGGATTACCTGCGGATTGCAGAGTCCAGTCAGCAAAATCGAATGGTCTTTGGAAAATGCCAGAACATCACTCATCATGTCCGAACCGCAGGCACTTCTCACCTCCTGGTCCAGATACTCCTCTCCCACGAGCACCCTTGCCCCTAAAATATCGCGTGCATCTCTCACTGTCATAAAAGATCCTCCTTGTTCATGCATAGTGGCGCCTGCTCCAGCAGGCATATCCGTTTACTATCAGTCTATCATTTCAACTGTTAATAATCAACAATATCAGCTTGCATTTTTAAAAAAACTTGATATAATATTATGGATTTTTTTATCATTTCATGTTATCATATTGTATACATTGTCTAGGCAGCCGGATGGCAGCTGCTATACAATTCTGAATTACACACTTTTTATATCAGATACAAGGAGGTTTTAGTTCATGGCGTCTAAGAAACAAGGAGTTCCTTTTCATGGAACAAGTGAGCAGGAAGCAGCCCTGCGTCAGTGTATCGCCGAGCTGAAGGACAGCAAGGGCTGCCTGATGCCGATTCTTCAGAAAGCTCAGGAAATTTATGGTTATCTTCCGATTGAAGTCCAGACGATGATTTCAGATTTGACTGGTATTCCGTTGGAGAAAATTTATGGTGTTACTACATTTTACTCTCAGTTCGCACTGCAGCCAAAAGGACGTTATCAGATTTCTGTCTGTCTTGGTACTGCCTGTTATGTAAAAGGTTCTGGTGAAATTTTCAAAAAACTTGAGGAAATCCTCGGTATCACAAATGGAGAATGTACTCCGGACGGAAAATTTTCTCTGGATTCCTGCCGCTGTGTCGGCGCATGCGGACTTGCTCCGGTTATGATGATTAACGATGAGGTTTACGGCCGCCTGGTTCCAGACGATATCCCTGGTATCCTGGCAAAATACAACTAAGCCTATGATGCCTGAAATTTCATTGAATGTTCTGGATGTTGCAGAGAACTCCACGCGAGCTGGCGCTTCTCTTGTGGAAATCCGTGTTCTGGCAGATTCTGCGAAAGATACCCTGACGATTCAGATTTTAGACGACGGATGTGGTATGACTGAAGAACAGATTGCTCATGTGACGGACCCATTTTTCACCACAAGAAAAACCCGCAAAGTTGGTCTGGGAGTTCCATTTTTTAAGTATGCGGCAGAGATTACGGGCGGGAGCTTTTCCATCACGTCCACCGTGGGAGTGGGGACCACAGTGACAGCAGTATTCGTTCTCTCCAGCATCGACCGCATGCCCTTAGGCGACATGACATCCACGATTCATTCCCTTATTGTGTATCACCCTGATACAGATTTTCTATATACATATCAGCATGACGGAAATTCCTTCAGCTTGGACACACGCGAGTTTCGCGAAATCCTGGGAGGCGTACCGTTTGATGTTCCTGAGATTTCCCAGTATATCAGGGAATATCTGGAAGAAAACAAGACAGAAGTGGACGGCGGTGTTCCCATATAACAATGTCACGGTACCAAAGACAGATTCCCTCTGCTTTTGACATTGTACTGTTTTTCCTACCCGCCGGTACAGATAGGAGGTTATACATGAAATCACTCGAAGAATTAAAAGCAATCCGTGCAAAAATGCAGGGACAGGTTGGGCTGCGCGCTGAGGACCACACCCACACTCGTGTTGTCGTCGGTATGGCTACCTGCGGAATTGCCAGCGGCGCAAGACCTGTTTTAAATACGCTTGCAGATGAGGTTCAAAAGAGAAATCTCACCGACAAGGTATCTGTGACTCAGACAGGATGCATCGGCCTGTGCAAATATGAGCCGATTGTAGAAGTTTTGGAACCAGGAAAACCAAAAATTACATATATCAAGATGAATCCTGAGAAAGCTCTCACTGTTGTAGAGCAGCATCTGGTGCGCGGACAGGTTGTGGAAGAATACACACTCAGCGCAGCAGGAGATATTAAATAAGAGGAGGACATAACAGATGTATCGTTCACATGTATTAGTCTGCGGCGGAACCGGATGTACTTCCTCTGGAAGCCAGCAGATTATCGAAGCATTACAGAAAGAACTCGAGAGAGTGGGCCTTACCGATGAAGTTTCTGTTGTACAGACCGGATGTCATGGTCTGTGTGCGCTGGGCCCGATTATGATTGTGTATCCGGATGCCAGCTTTTACTCCATGGTAAAAGTGGAGGATATCCCAGAAATCGTTTCTGAGCATTTGCTCAAAGGCCGTGTTGTCACCAGACTGCTCTACAAAGAGACTGTGACCGCCTCCGGTGTAAAGGCTCTGAGCGACACGGATTTCTACAAAAAACAGCACAGAATCGCTCTTAGAAACTGTGGTGTCATCAACCCTGAAGTGATCGAAGAATATATTGGTACCGGCGGTTACGCTGCACTCGGAAAGGTTCTGACCGAGATGACACCGGATGACGTCATCAAAACCATTATGGACAGCGGCTTGAGAGGCCGCGGCGGCGGCGGTTTCCCAACAGGTCTGAAGTGGAAACTGGCAAAGCAGAACGAAGCTGACCAGAAATATGTCTGCTGTAATGCCGACGAGGGCGACCCAGGCGCATTCATGGACCGTTCCATCCTTGAGGGCGACCCGCACGCAGTTCTGGAAGCAATGGCGATTGCCGGTTATGCAATCGGCGCAAATCAGGGTTATATCTACGTCCGCGCAGAGTACCCGATTGCGGTAGAGCGTCTGAAAATCGCTATCGCGCAGGCGAGAGAGGCAGAACTGTTAGGAAAAGATATTTTCGGTTCGGGTTTTGATTTTGACATTGACCTGCGCCTCGGTGCTGGTGCATTCGTCTGTGGTGAGGAAACCGCACTGATGACTTCCATCGAAGGAAACCGCGGCGAGCCGAGACCAAGACCTCCGTTCCCTGCACAGAAGGGTCTGTTCCAGAAACCGACCATCTTAAACAACGTTGAGACCTACGCAAACATTCCTCAGATTATCTTAAACGGCGCTGAGTGGTTTGCTTCCATGGGTACGGAGAAGTCCAAAGGTACCAAAGTATTCGCTCTGGGCGGCAAGATCAACAACACTGGTCTTGTGGAGATTCCTATGGGTACAACTCTGCGCACCGTTATCGAGGAAATCGGCGGCGGTATCCCGAACGGAAAGAAATTCAAGGCAGCGCAGACCGGCGGTCCTTCCGGCGGATGTATCCCAGCCAGCCATTTCGATATCCCAATCGACTATGACAACCTGATTTCCATCGGTTCTATGATGGGTTCCGGCGGTATGATCGTTATGGATGAAGACAACTGTATGGTAGATATCGCAAAATTCTTCCTGGAATTCACGGTAGAGGAGTCCTGCGGTAAGTGTACTCCGTGCCGTATCGGTACAAAGCGTATGCTGGAAATCCTCACAAAGATTACCAAGGGTCAGGCTACCATGGAAGATTTGGATAAACTGGAAAAACTCTGCTACTATATCAAGGAAAATTCCGCCTGCGGCCTCGGTCAGACAGCTCCAAACCCTGTTCTGTCCACCCTGCGCTATTTCCGCGACGAGTATATCGCCCACATCAAAGACAAAACCTGTCCTGCAGGTGTATGTAAAGCGCTCCTGTCCTACCGCATCGACCCAGACAAGTGTAAGGGATGTACGCTCTGTGCCCGCAACTGTCCGAACGGCGCTATCATCGGCAGCGTAAAGAATCCGCATATCATCGACCAGGAGAAGTGTATCAAGTGCGGTGCTTGTATGGAGAAGTGCAGATTTGGCGCTATTTACAAAAAGTAATGGAGGAATTCTAAGATGGAGAATATTACAATCAAAATAAATGGTATTGAAGTCAGCGCTCCGAAAGGCTCAACCATTCTTGAAGCAGCCAGATTAGCACATATTGAGATTCCTACCCTCTGTTTCCTGAAGGAAATCAATGAGATTGCTGCCTGCCGTATCTGCGTGGTTGAGGTAAAAGGAGCCAGAAGTCTGGTGACTTCCTGTGTGTACCCGATCAACGAGGGAATGGAAGTATGGACCAATACCCCAAAGGTTCTGGATTCCAGAAAGAAAACGCTGCAGCTGCTTCTTTCCAACCACAACAGAAGCTGTCTTTCCTGCGTGAGAAGCGGAAACTGCGAACTTCAGAAATTATGTAAAGAATTAAAAGTAGATGATGAGTCCCTGTATGACGGCGAGAAGACTCCAAGTGAGATTGACGATTCTGCTGCTCATATGATCCGTGACAACAGCAAATGTATCCTCTGCCGCCGCTGCTCCGCTGTCTGCGAGAAAGTACAGGGAATCGGCGTTATCGGTGCAAACGAGCGTGGTTTTGCCACTTTCATCGGCTCGGCGTTCAATATGGGACTGGGCGAGACAAGCTGTGTATCCTGCGGTCAGTGTATTGCTGTCTGTCCGACAGGTGCATTGTCTGAGAAAGACTGCACAGCACAGGTATTTGCTGCTATCAATGACCCGACAAAGCATGTTATCGTTCAGACGGCTCCGGCTGTCCGCGCGGCTCTCGGCGAGGCGTTTGGTCTTCCGATTGGAACCAATGTGGAGGGCAAGATGGTTGCCGCTCTGAGAAGAATCGGCTTTGACAAAGTATTTGACACCAACTTCGGCGCTGACCTCACCATCATGGAAGAGGCACATGAGTTTATCGAGCGTGTACAGAATGGCGGCGTTCTGCCGATGATTACTTCCTGTTCCCCAGGCTGGATTAAGTACTGCGAGCACTACTTCCCAGATATGACAGAGAACCTTTCCTCCTGCAAGTCCCCGCAGCAGATGTTCGGTGCGATTGCAAAATCCTACTATGCGGAGAAGATGGGCTGGGACCCGAAAGACATCGTTTCTGTCAGCGTGATGCCATGTACCGCTAAGAAGTTTGAAATTGGCCGTGACGACGAGGCCGCAAACGGTGTGCCGGATGTAGATTTCTCCCTGACAACCAGAGAGCTGGCACGTATGATCGAGCATGTTGGCCTGCGTTTCCTGGATCTGCCGGATGAAGAGTTCGATATGCCTTTAGGTATGGACACCGGCGCTGCTGTCATCTTCGGCGCTACCGGCGGCGTTATGGAAGCTGCTCTCCGTACTGCAGTGGAGACACTGACTGGCGAGGAACTTCCGAGCGTTGACTTCAAAGAAGTGCGCGGCACGCAGGGTATCAAGGAAGCGACCTACAATGTGGCTGGCATGGAAGTGAAAGTAGCCGTTGCTTCCGGTTTGAAGAATGCAAAAGAGCTGCTGGAAGCTGTAAAGGCAGGAAAGGCAAACTATCACTTTATCGAGATCATGGGCTGCCCAGGCGGCTGTGTAAATGGCGGCGGACAGCCTCAGCAGCCAGGTTATGTGCGCAACACCGTGGATATCCGCGCTCTGCGTGCAAAAGTGCTGTACGATGCAGATGAGAACAGCCAGCTTCGCAAATCTCACGAGAATCCGGCTATCAAAGAGCTGTACGCAACCTACCTCGGCGAGCCAGGAAGCGAGAAGGCGCATCACCTGCTGCACACCACATATGTGAAGAGAAAAGTGAATGAAATCTAAATAAGCAATACAAAAAAATATAAGAATACACTCTAAAAAGGGAATGATTCTGCATTTCCATTTTAGTCCAAAAACAAAGCCCCCTGATACAGACAGATGATAACAACGGTCCGTGTCAGGGGGAATTTTCTTCTCACCTTCCTATTTTCTTATGTTTTATGCTCACGTTTCATTTTCAAATCTTATCTATTTTTCAATTTTACCTACTTCTCAAATTTCTCTATGATACATTGATGCGCTTTGCTTTTCTTATCATAATTCACTCCGACAAGCAAAATATCACCTGTATAATGTTCCAATGCAGATGGATATTTCTTTTCTTTCATTTGCTGAATCGCCGCTTTTGCATTTTTGTTCCATTTCAACTCAACCAGCAAAGCAGGATAATCCTCTGCATACTCTGCCTTTGGTATAAACACAAAATCAGCGAATCCCCTTCCTGTCGGCATTTCCCACATTGGTCTAAAATAATACTGCATCGCACTCAGGTATGCGATAGTTAGTACACTGCTGAGAGAATTCTCATTGTTATACTGAATGGCCGAAGCATACTCGGTATGGATTTTCTCAATTCCCTCTGCAACCGCCTCTTCATCCATATCCAGTGTTGCATCCAGAAGTTCCTCCGATTTTCGCTGGAATTCCAGCAATTCACTCCATTTATTCTTCCTCGTAGCTGCCACAAATTCCTGCCGGATTTCCTCATTTGGAATAAAAGCAGTCTGATTTCTCTGATTATAGCCAAGATACCCCAGATGAATCAGAAGCGTGATGACGTCGTTCTTATCTGCGAAACTAACCATATCATTTTGAAATGTGTTTACATCCACTTCCACCGATGCACCAGAAAGCATTTCTATAATGGCTGCTCTCAGCCCGTCAAAATCCATACTAATCAGCGGCAGAATGGATTCATAGGTTCCTGTCCGCGACCAATAACTTTGAAATTTATTCCATGTCAGAACACTGACAACAGCTTTTGGATTATATATCTGACAATCTTCAAGCAAATATCCGTCATACCAACGTTTTATTTCATCAAAATTTCTATTACGCTTTTCACATAACTCTTTCACTTCATTTTCTGTAAAACCAATATATGGCGCAAAAACTCTGGCATCCAGCATAGTAAACTCATCAAAATTATTCAATGCTGACTGTGTTTTTACCTTCTTGATTGGCAAAATACCTGTCAAATATGCAAGCATTATAAATTTTGTAGGCTCTGTTCCCTTAAACATTCCACGAAGGAAATTGATATATTCCTTCTGTACAGCCTCATTTGCCGCCTCATCACGGATCAAAACATCCCATTCATCAATAATAACGACAAATTTTCTTCCCACAGAAGTATAAATCCACGACATGGCATCGGACAGCGAAGCGATAGATGGATGCAATACACTGGGATATTCTTCTCTGAGTTCTTCCAAAACACTTTTCTCAATATAAGAAACTACTGCATCTACATCGTTTGCTACAGACATGCACCACTGCACATCCAGATGAATCACATCATACTGGTTTAAATGTTTTTTGAAGGTCTCTTCTTTGCTGATTTCCAATCCAGAAAACATCTGCTCAGAATCACAGCCTTTGCTGTAATAAGCGGTGAGCATATCTGCAGTAATCGACTTGCCGAACCGGCGCGGCCGGCTGTTGCAAATAAATGCCTGTTTTGTATTCAGCACTTTGTTTGTATATGCAAGAAGCCCTGTCTTGTCCACATAGATTTCTGAATTCAGCGCAACCTGAAATGCACTGTTGTCAGGATTCACAAATCTTCCCACTTGCTATGCCCTCCCTTAACTTTTTATTCTGTTCTTTCTGCCAAACTTATTTTTGTTCTTTTCTTTTAACCAATACCTATAATAAGCGTTCTGATACACTGCAGATTTATCCTGCAAAAGAGAAACGCGGAGACAATTTGTCTTGCCCCCCGCAATTCATTCATCATATTCATAGTAATTTGTCTTGAAAGAATATATTGATTTTCATAAGACGATTACATATAATAAAAACAGATGAATGAATTATCAAAATAACTATCTCTCTAACTGTAATACCTACTGAGTTGACCTTAGTAAATATAACATTTACTTTATCCTTCAACAAAATCAACCTGTCAAATATATCATTTTCATATTTTTTCTTTATATTCCTGTAAAGCTTTACTCTGTTTTATAGCAGAATACGATTCATATTTGTAATAGTTGTCGTAAACTTATTATACATCAGAAAGTTTCTGTACGATGTTTTTTATTATATCTTATAAGATATTTTTGAATACTGGCATAGTTTTAGCTATGCCGCAGACTGTGAGGACATAATCGTTTACACGATTATGCCCTCTGTATTTATGTAATATTTATTTACATCTGTCACAATCACTGCAAGCCTTACAAATCAACTTGCTATCGCACTTATCACAATTTTTATCGTAATGTGGAACATACAATCCCTGATAGTTTTTAGCAATCATAGGTTGCCGCCTATCTTCTTTCAAAAAAGAAGCAAAATCTTGCCTGTTTAGCGGAGGGGAACAAGGAAATCATAATGGCAATTTATCATTTTGAAATGAAGTTCATACATAACACTCAATCCGTAAGAGTGCATCTGTTTTTGTAATGACTATTTTACAATATTAATCCAGCATTCGCTCAGATGTAATTCTATACAGGCAAAAAAAATCTCTGCATTATCTACAACTTTAAACTTATTATTCCAAGACTTAACCATTATAGGTTTTTCCATTTGTCCATGATTATAATAATAATTTATATGTTTATTAATGACTCTTTCATCACAATCAAAAGTTTCATAACATGATATATCGTTTAGTGAAACAATTCTATCAGTGCTTTTGTTATCTCCACTAAATACCCAATCCGGTGACTGAATTACTTTATGTATGACACCGTTATTTTCGATATACTCCGCCAATTCAGGCAATGGACCTTTTTCATATTTCATAAAATACTTATAGCTACCTAAAATAATCAATTCATTTTTTGCTCTGGATAGCGCAACATTTATTCTCCTAAAATCAGAAAAATATGATGTTGTACGGGTAGCACGAGTAGTACAATAAAGAACCACTTCCGCTTCATCTCCTTGAAACGCATCAATCGTATTAATTCTGATATTGGCTTTATTCAAATCTTTATTTTTTAACTTACAATTCTGTATCAAACGTTTTTGACCGCGATACGGTGTGATTACAGCTATACTACAGTCCTTCTGCTTCTGGACTATCTTTTTCAATAATTCTACTACATAGTCTGCTTCTCTGTAATTAACAATGCTATTTTGTATTTTATCCTCATGATATTTTTTATCGTTTGAGAAATCATGCATGACCAAACTACTATCAGAATATATCGGTTTTTTTAATTCTGTGCCAATGCCATTTTGTAATTTAGAGTCATAAAACAACTTGCTTATCAAATTACCAATAACAGCAGGCATTCTAAATTGCTGTGTAAGCATTATTTTATTAGCGGCGGGAGCCTGCTCAAAGACTCGCTCAAAAAGACTGATTTCAAATAGATTATTTTCAATTATTGTACGATTATCAAGTTCAATACTTTCAGGGTCATAAAGCGCTGGATTGATTACAGGTGGTAATTGCTTGTGGTCACCTATCATTATCATTTTTTTTGCGCGTACCACAGGAATGAGAATTTCACCCGGCAAAGCCTTTCCCGCTTCATCAATAATTACCAAATCAAACCTTACTCGCTCAAGACCTATTCTTTTTCTTGCCAATCCGACACATGTTGCTCCTACTATTTTATAGGCCTTTATAATGAGTTCTCCTATATTTGGATTTAATCCGCCCTCAGGGTTTACAAATTCAATCCACTTATTATAAATATCGCTGTTTTCATCGCTTACATTTTCATGTACTGTTTGTATATATCTGGAGTAATAATTATCCAGTGTTATGTTTTGCAAATCACGACTTATTTTTTCGGCGTTTCCGCAGCGGATAATCATGTCTTTATGACTCTTTACTATACCCGATAAAGCATTATCTACAGCTACATTTGCTTGTGAAACTATTAAAATTCTACAGTCCAGATACGCTTTCAGATACTGTTCAACAAGCTCTCTTATGACTGTGGTCTTTCCTGTGCCTGGAGGTCCCTGAATGAAAAAAATGTTATCCTCACAAAACGCTTTTTTTAAGGCTTCCATTTGAGCATTGTTATTTAATATTAATTTATTTGTTAATTCGAAATTAACCTCTTTAGGCTTAAGAGGTTCCACGTTATGTCCGTCCATAAGAGCTGATTGCAACGATGGATTTAAAAGCTTTCCTACTCTAAACTGAGATATTGCTTCTTTCTGCCGTATTTCAGCATGCGGAATATTTTCAGCATATATAATTAATTGAGATGACGTTATATCTATAGAATTACAGTTGTATATAGTAAGACTACAAAAATCCGGAGATATTTTCACCATGTACTGGCAGTTGGAGGTATCTGTTGTTATATATGATTGAGCATGCAAATTTTTGTGATTATCTTTATTAAGTTCACGTTCAAAAGCTTCTATATCATTTTTGAGTGTCTCCGAATTATCAATATGAACAATGAGGTTGTTGCTTTCTCTTTCAACATACTCTATTTCAACAACAAATTTCTGCCCCTTTTTCAAATAATTTATGAGCTTACTAGTTATATCGCTCCATATTTGATAAAATCGGCTTCCTGCCATGGCTTCTTTTATCTTTTTCTGAGTGCAGAGTTCGGAAAACAAATCCATTATAAATATTTGGAGTTCTTCATACGGTATATATTTTTCTATAATGCTATAATCATCATCATCAATTATAACAGGATGTATGCCTACATCAACATTAACAAATATGTCATCACACTTAAAACAGTCTTTCAGTGGAAGCTCTTCCACATATTCTGCAATAAGCACACCATTTGATTCACCAATGGGGTATTTTGTCAGTCGCGCCTTTAATAAGAGCACATCTCCAAACTGGAACTTTAATTCGACCCCTTCCGAATTAATAATATTACTCTCATCCACCGGCCCGATTTTCCATTCATCCTCTATATCCGCTATACCATTTTGGTCTATTTCGTGACATAGATTTTTCCATTGCACACGTTTCATCACTAATGGAAAGCGTTCAAAAAACATTCCGCCGGTCGCATCATCAAACCTTTCGCTTACTGTAACAGGATATTTGTCTTCTTTGTATGTAGGAAGCGCATATTCCCAAGTTAAAGGATATATAGTCACTTCCGCGCCGATAGGTGGCTTTCGATAAGGCTTTAGCAAATTCTCATTTCTCATAAAGAGATTTAATGACTTTCTGTAGGTTAATATAATTCCGTTTTTGAATATTTCCTTTACTTTTGCTACTGCTCCTGCATGGGTATTTGTCAAGATTTCAGTGTAAAACATACCTTTATCAAGCGATACTTCATAATAATGATTTTCTTTATCTAGATATTTTTCAACCATAAACGGCAAAGTCATATTTTCGTTTTCAAAGTCTATATTTTCTACAACCGTAAGCTTATAATTGATTTTTATACCTTCAACACTGGTATCGTCAAGTAATGTTTTGCCATTCTTTAGCAAATCAGCTTTAAGCATTACCACTTTGCCTATATATGGATAATCAGCAGGTATAATCATCGAAAACGGAGAAAAGTCCTCGCCGTTATCAATATGCCTTTTTATGTATTCTAGGTAACGCCTGAGATAGTTTTGGTATCCATAGCATCGTTCTTTCGCTTCTTTTAACTGGTTTAACAATCTATAAAGACTATTTCTTCTCAAGGCTGTGGTAATTGTATTATCTTTCAGTAAATTATTCGTATTGCATATATGATTTTTAATATCCTTTGCCAATTTTTTCTCATAGGAAAGTCTTTCTTCTGCCTGACCGCATAAATACTTATATTTTTCATCAATGAGTCTTTGGCATTCAACGGCATAGTCCGCATCATCATTTTCTTTTGCTTTTTGAATTTTACTGTCATATTCTTGTGTGTTCTGCAAAATTTCCTCTTGCTTTGCTTTTTCTTGTTCTGTTAATTCATTGAATATAAATGATAATATTTTTGCTGTAATAGTAATTCCGCCCGCTATTAAGATTGGATTCATTTGTTGCTCACCGAATTTATTAATTCACTTGAAAGTTTGTTGATATTCTCCTGGATAGAATTCAACGAATTCATACAAGCTATGAATTCTTGTCCGTTTTTGTTCTTAAATATTTCCGAATTAAATATTTTGTTCCAGGCATCATTGGCTGAATCAACGCTTTTATCGAACACCTTCATACGGTCCGCACTGTGGCTTTCAATTTTTAACTTTGCTATTTCAAAGTCTCCTTTTGTTTTCTCAAGCGCCTTATAGATTTCTTCTCTATCGTTTTTCAATTTTTCTAATTTTGCCTCATGCTCTTTGTTTGTTTTTATACGGTCATTAATGCTGTCATTTACCTTGACAAATGAAGAACTTAATGTATCTATACCATTTAACACATTATTCATAATATTATTTAGATTTGATATATTTAATTTATGATGCTCCACTCCTGTGTTATTGTCGGATTTATGAATTTCTACATTTGCCGAATTGTCAGATACATGTCTCTTTGTTTTGTTGTCACTTCTATTGCGACTTGTCTTGCCGATTTCATCAAGGCCCTTTTCTCCAAGCCTTCCAGCTTCTTTTATTAATGTTTCATCTGCTGCAAATTTCCCCATGATTTAACCTCCTGTTTGATATTTGTCCATAATATTAATATAATTTTTTGTACTTGTGCGAAGCCACTCATCTATTTCTGATATCAGCTTTTTATTGCTTTTTATTAATTCTTCTGTCGCTGAGAGTTCCTTTTTTTCCGCTTTAACAAAATCTATAACTTGATTGAGTTGCTGAGAAACTTTCATAATTGTATTCCATACAGCTTTGTAATTATTATTATTTTCTTTAATTTCCTCCTTATATGTTTTAAGATTCTGTTTTAATTCTTGTATTTCTATTTGATTAGACAACGTGTTGTTTTCTATTTGAGCATTGGCTTCCTCATCTAAATTTTCTTTTATTTTTCTTTTGTTTCGTCGCTGCACAAGGTAAGCACACAAATCAGCGCCAGTTTCAATACTTTCAAATGCAGCCTTTAAGCATATACTTGTTGTATCCATTCCGCGCATGTTAATCGTTTCGCCTAACAATTCTTCAGTCAAAACAAAAATTTTTCTTTTGCGCATTTTACGTATTCACACTCTCCTCTGTTTTTTCAAAATCACCGCTGCAGTTTGCAATCCCAAAAGCATATAAACTATTATATGCTTCTTCCTCAAATCTCATATCCTTAACATTCTCAAAGGAAATCCTGATTTTTTCACTGGGTAATACATAATCAAAAGCATTTTTAGGCCTTAGAATGATCTTATCCGCATTTGAAACAGGTGTTTTAGAATATAAGTCCATATGTACAATAAATTTACTTTCATTACATTCTTCACTGTAAGCATCAACAATATCAAGAGCTTTTTCTGATAACATCTGAATATCATAATCTCTCAACTTCTTTAAAGTAAACAATACAGTTCTGTACTGGTCAAGGCAGGTATAGTATTTTTTGTATGTATATATTCCCATTGGAATACCGATGTGCAAATCAACATGCTCAGCATACATATCTCCTTCATATGAGTAAATTATATATTTTGCATATATATTTTCCTTTTTGTCAATTTTCATTGACGTATAGATTTTATCTATATATTTGCTGCTTAAGAGACCACTTTGAGTCAGCTCTCTTTTGGCCACATCAAATGAATTTTCATAATTGTTGTTGAGCATAAAAATTTCAGAGACTCTCTGCTCCAGCACCAAGGCATTTTCAGGAAGGTTAGATTTATCGTAAAAGGCTATATTTTTGTCAGGAACAACCTGTCCCTTGAAAAGCTCTATAATACACCTGATACCATTGTTTTTAAGATTCTCAAAACACTCTATTAAAGAAAAATATTCAAGACCAAGCTCTGTCAGGTGCGAGTAATCATTTTTATCAAGAATACCATATCGCTGTAAATCCTTTATTTCATCTTTTATTATTTCATCGCCCAATTTCACTACCTGGTTTATCTGAGAAATAGTTTTCTTGTGTCCTATACTCCATAATATAAATTTTGTAAAATCCCCTAAACTGTCCAGCAATTCTGAATGACATAGTACATGAGCTTTATATACTGGAATATATATTTCAATCTTTTTAGTCATTTATCCGTATCTCCTGTAGAAGTAGATGCGCTAGCGCTGTCATCTACCACTTTTATCTTAGATAGAATATCTTTGTTATTGTAAATGGGGACGTGAATTTTGGTGCCCATCTCGTAAACATCTTTTTTGGCTTTATCAGAACCAGGCGTTAGCGCCATTGCTTTGTCAGTTTTAAATTTCTTTTTTTTGACAGCTGTTCTTCTTCCTACAGTGGCTGAGCCTATTACTAATAAACTGCTTATCGCAATGGTTATAGCTTTTCCTTTATTAACCATAAGAATTTCCTTTCATTAAGTATTTATAATAACATAATCATCTATTATTGTATCATTTTTATATTCATTTGTAAAGCAATCTGCATTTTTTGTGAATCATGTATAACAAATATCACTAAATTATATATTATTACATTTTTGGTGAATACATACATAATAATTGTATATTTTTAAGTTACATCATTAAACAATCATCTTTTATAATAGCACAAGATAACTTTGAGGCTTGAAAAAATGGAAAAAGTATGTTGTTTATGATTCAAAAGTATCCATCTCTGATATAAAACATTACATTCACCTTTAACAACAGTTATCTGAGTCGGATATAATAAATGCATTTTAATTTATTATGTTTTGTGTGGACATTTAGAACCATATTTTCGAGGGTTTTAATATAACTATACATGCCCCTTGAGTTTGCGGACTTTACACAATTAAAAAAGTGAGTATTTATGCAGTTTTCAAAATTTAAAAAACTTCTAAATGATTACTTCTGTTCCACTATTGAGATACAGAAAAATAGTCTATCACATTTACACGATAGACTATTTTAAATCCTGCTTGACAGACAGCCTACTTTTACAGTCTTAACAGTGTCTGCCATTTTACAGATTTTATTTTAAATTCATCTTACACTTTTACCAAATTACTTACAAATATCTATATACGCATTACATATTGCACACTTTAATCATCTGTGATATGGTTATTTAAACTAAAAAAATATACATTTTTCCGCAAAGGGTAAGGAGCACATTATGAAAAAATATACAATTTTCGTCATTATTAACCTACTTATAATATCGTTTCTTCTGATATCATGCAATCAAAAAGAAGATAGCATTAGCCAAACGAAACAACCTTTGGAACTAGATACCTTATACGAAAGTGAAGAATATGATTTTATATTCCAATATCCGTCTCAATGGACTATAAAAGAAGAAACATGGCATCCAGCAACAAAAACAACCGAATGTGATCCAGAAAAAACAATTATTCTTTACATCTACGGGAAAGAGGGGCCTGTAAATGCCTATGGAGGAGAAGAAGGTATTGTAATTTTCGACTCCATGTCTCGTGATGGAGGGCCTTTTTGGTTGGTGTCCGGAGAAGAAGATGAGATTGTGAATGTTTCTGGTATTACAGGAACAATAATTACAGAGGCATTAGAAATCGAAGGGCAAACATGGATGCAGGTTTTAGCTTATTATGAAAATGGATATACAGAAGGAATTGGTATGGGCGGTTCTTATGGTGCATGTGCGACAGTAAAAAAAGAAACTTATGAACAATATCGGGAACTGATCGTGAAGATATTGGAAAGTGTTCATATGATGCAATCGTAAAATAGGTTCATTATCGAATCGCAATTTCATTGAAGTCACAGTTCTGCCAACCTCCACAAATATCTCCAATTTTTATTAGAAAATTTAATATATATTTTCTATTGTTCTGATTCGCTAATATATGGTACTATAGAATTGATTTTTTTCAGATTTGTTTCATCTGTTGCAGATACTGATATCCAGTTATAAAAGCCACAGTGAGGGGAAACCTGATACTGATATCTGCTATCTCACATTTTATTATTTCACGATTCACAAAAAACAGTACGTAATCCACAAATCCACATACCCAAAACGGATACGTACAAGCAAGCACACAAACAAAAGGAGTAGAAACACATGGGCGGTATTTTTGGCGTTGTATCTAAGAAGAACTGTACTTTGGACTTATTTTTCGGAATTGACTACCATTCCCACCTGGGAACCAGACGCGGCGGTATGGCTACGTATGGACCAGACGGTTTCAACCGAAGCATTCATAACATTGAGAATTCCCCTTTCCGTACAAAATTTGAAAAAGACGTGGCAGAGCTGGAAGGAAATATGGGTATTGGCTGTATTTCTGACAATGAGCCGCAGCCTCTGTTAATCCAGTCCCACCTGGGAAGCTACGCAATCACCACAGTCGGCAAAATCAACAATGAAGAAGAACTTCTGAAGCTCGCTTACGAAAAAGGTCACACACATTTCTTGGAGATGAGCGGCGGACGCATCAATTCCACAGAACTTGTGGCAGCATTGATCAATCAGCAGTCTTCCTTCAAGGAAGGTCTGGAATTTGCTCAGAAGATGATCGATGGTTCCATGACTATTCTTCTGATGACAAAAGACAATCTGATTGCCTGCCGCGACCGTCTGGGACGTACTCCTCTGGTTGTCGGAAAAAAAGAGGACGGTCACTGCGTTTCTTTTGAGAACTTTGCTTACATCAATCTCGGCTACCATGACTATTATGAGCTGGGACCTGGTGAGATTGTGTCTCTGACTGCAGATGGCATGGAGCAGCTCAAGGCGCCGGAAAAACAGCTTCAGATCTGTTCTTTCCTCTGGGTATACTATGGATATCCGACTTCCAGCTATGAGGGCGTCAATGTCGAGATGATGCGCTATAAATGCGGTGAAATGCTGGCAAAACGTGACTTTGCAGATGGTGCGACAGTCAACGCGGATGTGGTTGCCGGTGTGCCGGATTCCGGTACTGCCCATGCAATCGGCTATGCAAATGCGTCCGGTATTCCGTTTGCACGTCCATTCATCAAATATACACCTACCTGGCCGCGTTCTTTTATGCCGCAGGATCAGTCCCAGAGAAATCTGATTGCGCGTATGAAACTGATTCCGGTTGATGCACTGATTCGTGACCGCAGTCTGCTTCTGATTGATGACTCCATCGTGCGCGGCACACAGCTTGGTGAGACGACCGAGTTCCTGTACAACAGCGGTGCCAAAGAAGTGCATATTCGTCCGGCATGTCCGCCGCTTCTGTTTGGCTGCCCGTTCTTAAACTTCTCCCGCTCCAAATCGGAACTGGATTTGATTACAAGACGTGTCATTCGTGAGCGCGAGGGCGACACGGTATCTGATGAACTGCTGGCAGATTATGCAAATCCTGACAGCCAGAATTACAAAGAAATGCTGGAAGAAATCCGAAAGAAACTGAACTTTACCACTCTTCGCTTCCACCGTCTGGATGACCTGATTGCCTCCATCGGACTTCCGGCAGAGAACGTTTGTACCTACTGCTGGAACGGAAAAGGATGCTCCTCTTCCTGCAGCGGCAACTGTGGAACCTGCAGCCATAAATAATACAAAGATGTCTGCACGAAGTTAAAATACCTTTGATTCCACATCATAAATAAACTCATCATAAACAAGTTCTAATAGAACACATGCTTTAGAGCATGAAAAAAGGATATCCGGTCTTCCCTATAAAACCGGATATCCTTTTTATGTATAAATATAAAAAAATCATAAACATAGTATAAAAATTCAAAATATATGCAATACGTTTCATCTGAAAGTCTTCTTTCAAAAAGTCATTTTTTGTCTTTCAATGGAAAAAAATTGACTTTTTCGCTTTTCATTTATAAGCAAAATGCACAAAATGCAAAGTGCAATTTGTATATTTTGTCTATTTTCCTCCTTTTTTGAAAAAAATTCTTATGAATTCCACCGCTTGATTCCTTTTACACTTTTTGTATAATATAATAGCATAAGAAGTTGGAAAGCTTCTTATTCCTACCAGTCAATACTTACCAGAAATATATTTCTAAGTAAAAGGAGTTGATTTTATGAAATTATTAAACTGGATGGCCAAAAACTGGATTGTCAAGAATGAAACATTAGATGAAATCGAAGCCTGGATGGCTGTTTCTCAGCTGTAATGGAATCATCATCCGATGCGATTTCAAAATAAGACGAATTACCGAACCGTATATATGTAATTTAGCCGAATGTAATGTATCGGTCAACAAACCCCACTTTTTATGTTATGTGTCCCCTCACATAACGCATATAGTTTCCAAAGTACAGATTCCCCTTCTATACTTTGAGCAAAAAACCCATAACCCTAAAAAGCAGGATACAGCTTACCCCTCCTTCCAAGCTGTATCCTGTTTTATTGTAAAATATATATATCACCATGATGCCATTCATCCCACGACCTAAAAGGTCATAGGCTTTCTGGCTGGTTAATTATAAAAATGTTGCCAAAACAGACACCAGTGATGCCTGTTTGGCAACATTCAAACCAAAGCGAAACCCTACACGCGACATTCGCGTTATCTTCTGCTCATCTCCAGCATTTTCTTCTTCAGGTCGTCTTCCATCTTCGCCAGCTCGGCTTCTGCAGCGCGGCGCTTGTTTCTTCCATCTTCCTGAATCTTCACCACTTCATCCAGTGTGGAAATCAGGCTGGCATTGGTAGCTTTTAATGTCTCGATATCAATAATGCCCCTCTCAGACTCTTTTGCAGTCTCCACAGTCGCCAGTTTCAAGGTCTCTGCATTCTTCTTGAGCAGCTCGTTCGTCATATCAGAAACCTGACGCTGTGCCTTTGCAGCCTGCGTAGAATGTTCCAGGCCGACAGCCAACACCATCTGGCTCTTCCAGAGCGGAATTGTGTTGACAATCGTGGATTGAATTTTCTCAGCCATTGTCGTATCGTTGTTCTGAATCATACGAATCTGCGGCGCCATCTGCAAAGATACCTGACGAGTCAGCTCCAGGTCATACAGCTTCTTCTCAAAGCGCTGGCAGAGGTTTGTCAAATCGTTGACTTTCTGCACGTCCTCAGCCAGTCCCGTGCGCTTCGCCGTCTCAACCAGTGCCGGAAGCTCATTCTCTCTCGTCTCCAGGAGTTTGCGTTTTCCGGCTAAAATATACATCGTCAGCTCTTTAAAGTATACGGTATTTAACTTATACATTTTATCTAACAGAGCCGCATCCTTGAGAAGTGTAATCTGGTGCCCCTCCAGAGCCTTGCAGATGCGGTTTACATTGACTTCTGCTTTCTCATATTTCATCTTCATATCGCTCAGTTTGCGCGTATTTTTCTTGAAGAATCCAAAAATTCCTTTCTCCTCTTCCTCCTCGTCAATGCTCTTGAGCTGTCCGACTACCTCGCCGAGCATCTGTCCAATCTCGCCCAGGTCTTTTGTGCGTACGTTCGCCAGAGCTGTCTCGGAAAAGTCTGCAATCTTTTTCTGTGCGCCGACACCATACTGCAGCACCATATTACTGTTTGTCAAATCAATCTTCTGGGAAAAATCATGCACCTGTTTCTGCTCTGCAGGCGTCAAAACCGCTTCCAGCGTCTCCAGCTCTCTTCTGGCAGACATCAGCTTTTCCAGTTCTTTCCTTGCTTCCGCCTCCTCTTTTGACTCCGCCGGAAGTTCCGGCTCTGGAGTCAGCTCCATTGAAACCGTGGCATATGCCGGATTTTCTACTTCTTTTGCCAGAGCGCCCTCCATCACATACCCTGTGCCTGCTGCCGTAGCACTGGCTGTGGCTGTTTCAGCAGAATTCGGCGCCTGTGCCTGCGGCTGCGGTACCGGCTGCGGCTGTGGTTTCGGCGGCTCCGGTTCCAGATTCAAACTCAGACTCTGCGCCTCCCGCAGCATAGCTTCCATTTCATCTAATCCATTTCCCATGTTTCTTCTCCTCCTGATTTTCCTTTTTTCATGCCACAACTTTCATACATATTCTGCATTTTCAGACTCTCATTTCTAAATATCTCTAATACTTCTAATGCTTCACAAGCCCTTCCTGCTCCAGCATCGTCTTCAGCACGGCGGCATCCGCCTCCGCATCAAACGCGCTGTTCTGGTACAAATCATCCAAAAGACTCAAAAATGCCCTCTCAATGGTATCCAGCGTCTTCTCAATCTCCTGCTTTGCAGATAAGATATTCTCTCCAGGCGACGCCACCTGGTCAAACCGCCTGTAAGTCTCCAGAAGCTTCACCGTAGTTGGCAGATAGTACTCCATAAATTTATCCATCTCGTCAATCTCATCTGGATTTTCCCGAATTGCCTTGAAAATCTGGCGGATGATGGTTTCCAGATTGTCGATTTTTCTGGAAATCTCCACGCCTGGAATTCCATCGTTCGCCTCTCGGATTTTTTTCAGGAATTCATCGCCGCGCTCAATCATCGCTTTCAGTTCTGCCGAATCCGAGAGGGCCTTTTCTTCCTCTTCCTGAATCAATGCAAGGCGTTTTTCCTCCTCCTGGCGGATGGCATATGCCTGCCTTGCCTCCTGATACTGCTTGTATGCCTCATCCGTGAACATCAGACAGGTCTGTTCTTCGTCCATGCGGCTCCCTGGAAACATACCGCACTCCAACATTTTTTTGATATCCTTTGCCAGAAAATCTTCTGTCTTTCCGGTTCGTCCTGCCAGTTCTTTGAATGTAATAAACTCTTTCCCTCTCATATATCTCGCATACAGAGAAAGACGGCTATTTTTGCGGTTATAGTGAATACCCACACCCATGAGAAGTGCAAACGCCACTGTGAGTACCACAAAAAGACCTATCATGGAGGCGCCGACTGCAAAATCAGGCTGTGTAATCGCCACTCCCATAATGACAAACATCGTTGTAAGGACACATCCAAACAGTCCCATTCCACCAAATATCGTGCACAAAATACCGGCAGCGCGCCCCTGCGGGCGGGTCTTCACAACACTTTTCACCTTAGGCGGCAGCTGCCTTTGCTTGCTCTGATTCACAGGTCGTATCTCATCCCTCGGACGCAGATGCTCGGTCCATGGGTCTGCCTGCGCAGCAGTGCCATATACGCCAGTATTTCTTCTCTGCTCTGGAGCTGGTCCTCTGTTTCTTCCAAACTCCTGCGTCCTTCGCTCCATCCGCTCTTTCGTCTCCCGAAGCGTCAGATTCACAGTATCCGAAACAGTCTCACTAAATTTACTGAAATCCATGCTTTCCACTGCTTCTTTCAAATCCTTGGAAAGCTGTTCACCAATCTTTAAATCATCCTGTGCCATCTCTCTACTCCCACAAATATCTATCTCTTTACATCTTCGCATCTTTATATTTTCACATCTTTACTTTTCTACTTCTTCGCATCTTTATATCTTCATATCTTTACATTTCTACATCTTCGCATCTTTATATCTTCATATCTTTACATTTCTACATCTTTTACAATCTACACAGTCTACAGCTGATTCTTTTCTCTCACTCTTCTATTGTTGTTGAGAACAAAAGGCAATTTCATTGTACAATATTGCACTGCATACAGTATAGCATAAGTATATCTCAAGTGTGCAAAAATTTCCACAAAAAACTGCCATGTGTCACACAAAAAAACGACACATGGCAGTCTGAATGTTGCTCTATGTAATCTTTATTTCTTTTCTGTCTTGTCTTCCGGCAGGATGACATTCAAAATGATCGCAACCAATGCAGCCGGAACGATGCCGGAACCGCCGAAAATCAGCTGCACATTCTGCGGAAGCTGTGTCAGGATGGAACTGTTGCTTCCAAGACCATATCCCAGCCCCAGCGCTACAGAAACGATGGTGACGCTTCTTGGAGTTACCGGCCACTTTGTAATCAGCTGGATACCGCTGACTACGATGGAGGAGAACATCATGACAGCTGCGCCGCCCAGCACGCTCTGCGGCATAATGGAGATGATAGCTGCCAGTTTCGGGAACAGACCGCAGAAAATCAGGAATATACCGCCCGTTGCCAGTGCAAAACGGTTGACAATCTTTGTCATTGCCACAAGTCCCACGTTCTGGCTGAAGGAAGTGTTCGGCAGCACGCCAAAAAGCGCCGCGAAAGAAGAGCCAAAACCATCGCAGATTACACCGCCTGCAAGTTCCTTGTCTGTCGCCTCTCTTCCGAGTCCGCCTTCCATAACGCCGGAGATATCTCCCACTGTCTCCACAGCCGTCACAATAAACATAATCATCATCGGCACAATCGCGCGAAGGTCAAACACCAGCTTCACCGGCATAAAAGCAGGGATTGCAAACCAGCTGGCAGATGCCACTTTATCCCAGTTTAATACCCATGCCTTTACATACTCCTGCCCTTCCGCATTGATGGCTGTTTTCGGGAGAATCATTCCCATAATCGCAGCTGCGATATAGCCCACGATAATACCAATCAGAATGGAAGAAGAACTCGTAAATCCTTTTGTTCCATGCTTCAGGGCAATAATCACAATCAGAACCAGAAACCCTAAAAACAGGTTTTCCAGAGAGCCGTAGTCTGCCGCACTGCTGCCGCCTCCGAATGAGCCGATGCCGACACCAATCAGAGAAAGTCCGATAGACAATACCACACTACCTGTCACAACGGACGGGAAAAATCTGCGCAGTGGTTTCAGGCAGAATCCCAAAACTCCCTCAAACAGTCCGCCGATTAAGGAAGCGCCAAGAATAGCGCCATATCCCAGTACACCGCCGCCCATCACACCGGCAATGCTTCTGCACACACCGATAAACCCTGAGCTGGTTCCCATGATAATCGGAACATTTCCGCCCACCGGACCGATGGCATAAAGCTGAACCAATGTCACTACGCCTGCAATCAACATCGCATTCTGCAAAAGTGAAACCTGCAGTTCGGAACCGGCTGCAATGCCGCAGGCACCGCAGATAATCAGAAGCGGCGTAAGGTTTCCCACAAACATTGCCAGCACATGCTGAAGCCCCAGCGGAATCGCCTGGGACAGAGGAATCCGTCCGTTCAAATCATAGGGGCTTGTCATGGCCTGCTGTTTTTTGTTGTCTTTCATACTTATTTCCTCCTGTTGTTCTTCCTTCCCAATAAGAAGTTTGTACTTTAAAGCTCACTATAACCTTATTGCATAAACCGCAAGCATCAGAAAAACCAGAAACCGAACAGGCATCCTTGCCAAACGGTTTCTGATTTCCCCTGCAATACGGATTCAGCTATCTCCACAGACTGCTACTGCTGTCTTTGTATGATTGCTTCCCCGTTTCCCTGTGTTACTATGAAAGTGCTGCCTGCGCGAACAGGCATGTTCGTTTCTCAATAAAACGAACGAATTTTGAATATTTAATGTCTGTGCATGGAGAACTTATCCATCGGATAGTTTGCGAGGTTCTCATGAACGCCTCTCTTGTCAGCCTGGCCAATCAGCAGGTCACGGGCCTTCTTCGCCTCCAGCTCTGTCTTGTGCTTGCTCGGGCCGCCTACACATCCGCCCTGGCAAACCATACCTTCGATAAAGTCTGCCGGCAGTTTTCCAAGCTTCAGAAGCAGAAGAGCCTTCTTACACTCTGCGCCGCCGCTGCACTTCATAACATTGATATCGGTGTTCTCGCCCATCTCTTCCAGACACTTCACAACGGCTGCCGTTACGCCGCCGCCGTTTCCGAAGCGTTTTCCGTAGATACTTGCTTCCTGTGTATCGTTTGCCTCCGGCTTCAGCTCCACACCCTTTGCACGCATCAGCGCTCTGAACTCACCGAGAGTTAAAACATAGTCTGCATTGCCCTCGATATTCAGGTCCATCGCCTCGCTCTTCTTTGCCATACACGGTCCGATAAATACGGTGACAGCCCCTGGGTCCTGTGCCTTCACCATACGGGATACGCCGCACATCGGAGATACGGTGGTGGACATGTTCGGAAGTACCTGCGGGAAGTGCAGTTTAATCATGTTTACAAATGCAGGACAGCAGGATGTTGTCATCTTCTTGCCCTCTTTGTAAGCCTCTGCCCACTCTGCCGCCTCAGCTGCTGCTGTCATATCGCCGCCGAGACCTACCTCTACCATGTCTGCAAAACCTAACTCCTTGCAGGCAGTACGAATACTGGACATGGTAATCTTGTCGCCAAACTGTCCCTCCACTGCCGGAGCAACCATGGCAACTACCTTCTTTCCTGCCTTAATCATGTTGATAACATCCACCATGAAAGACTTGGATGCAATCGCACCGAACGGACAGCTATGTACGCAGGCACCGCACTGGATACATTTCTTCTCATCAATCTGGCAGATACCATTCTCATCCATCGTGATGGCATCCACTGGGCAAACCTTCTTACATGGACGTGTCAAGTCTGCAATCGCGTTGTATGGACATGCCTGAGAACATTTACCGCACTCTTTACATTTCAGCGGGTCGATGTACGCTCTGTCACGATTCATGGAAATTGCGCCGAAATTACAGGAATTCTGACATGCTTTTCCCATACATTTCTGGCAGTTGTCAGTTACGACGTAGCGGGCAATCGGACAGCCCTCGCATGCTGCGGAGATAACCTGAACAACGTTCTTGGAATTCTTGCCGGTTGGACATTTTCCTTCGGCCAGTTTGATTCTCTCACGAATAATCTCTCTTTCTCTGTAAATACAGCAACGGAACTGTGCCTGCGGTCCTGGAATCATCTTAAACGGCAGTTCCTCTCTGCCCTGTTCCAGCGTACCTTCATACGCCATCTTTGCCACTTCATAAAGCACTTCATGCTTGATACGAAGTATTGTTGCATCATTCGTTACCATAATTCTTTCCTCCTACAAATCATTAAATGATGTTTGGGTCAAAAGGCATTTTGACCCCTTTGATACCGGATTGCTCCGCACTGTGTGACCCTGGTATCATTCAATTAGTAATACACTACCTGTACTTTTTTTCCCATGTCTGCCATGGTCTTTTTGAGCTGGTCCACCAGATTCTGCCGGATACCAAGGTCAAATGGCAGGTTCGGGTTCTGATATGCGGCATTGATTGCCTTTCCGACGTACATATTGACTTCGGTGCACTCCTCAATCAGAATCTTCGCCACCATCGACGCACCGTTCGGCTTATCCAGCTCCAGGAAAAAGTCCTCTGAAATATTATCATTATTTGCATAACGTTTCAAGAGTGTCAGAACGCGGTTTAGCGTCAAAACTCCCTCTGTCACCAGGTCCACGCCGTCAATATAAGCAATCGGCGGAATCTCCGGATCGAAGTAGTCGAGTGTCGGCTTCAGTTTCTTGTTTAATTCTCTGGATACAATCGTCGCGCTGGTTCCGCCGCAGACAATGGTCTTGGCGTCGCCGCTCATAAAGTCGCGCACCATCTTCACATCGTCCTCTTTCTTCTGAGCAGGTCCTGTCATCAGATGCACCACTTTGCGGTCGATAATGCGCATACATGCAACAGTGGTGTCGTCGCCCGGACGGAACATGTACAGCTCGTCACAGGCACGGCTGATGGAGTTTGCCAGACGCGCCGCGGAGATAGTCACCTTGGACTGCTTGACTGCATACTCTGCGATTTCTTTCCAAGTCCATCCAAAGTTCAAAAGCATTCCGACTCCGGCATGAATCGTACCATCGCTCATCAGAATCAGGCTGTCGCCCTTCTGCACTTTAAAACGGTACTCGTTTATCTTTTTATCCTTGATGATTCTGTAATTTTGCGGAATCTGCTGCAGCACACCATCGCGGATAAAAATACATCCTGGATTGTCGAACTCTACCAGGTAGGCGTCCCCGTTGTGGAACACCTGCAGAATACTGAATGTCGAATATGCCACTTTCCGCACCTGACAGACCGGAAGGGTCTCCACAATCGTCTCCACAATCTCTTCGAGTGTGGCGCCGTTTAAATACATGGTTCCCAGAATCTTTGAAGTCAGCGTCGCAAGGATGTTCGCCTTGACGCCGCTTCCCATGCCGTCTGCCAGAATCATAATGTTGGAGTCCGCCGTACTTAAAAGCTCGACTTTGTCACCGCACAAAATCTCTGTAAATTTATTCAGACTCTTATAAGCAACATCTACTGTAATATTCATCTATCAGGCCCCGCTTTCCTCATCCCCTGCAAGCAGAGACTGGCAAAGTGTCGTCAGTGTTGTCTTTGTCTCGGCAGTCGTCTCACCCAGAAGTCCAGCGATTTCCTGCGCTACCATCATCTGTTTGTGGATGACTCTCTGCGCCAGGTCAATCGTCTCCAGCTTCTTCTCGTAATCCTGCTGCTTTTCTTCCTCTTCCTTCGTGATATCAATAAATGTCGCCAGAACCATGTTCTCTCTTTCTACATAGACAATGTTCTGGAGTGTGGACAGGTTATATTCCGGATAGGATACTTTCTTTCCATGGATGTTCTGATGCGTGTCAAACACCCACTGGAAATCTGCCGGATCAATGAGTTCAAACAGGTACATGCCTTTTGCTTCCTGTTTGGTCTTTCCGAAATATTTCTCACCGACTGTGGAATATTCCAGAATCTTCATGGTATCATCCACCACCAGCACAATATTCGGCGTAGTCTCCATAATCAGATTGGACAAAGACTCTGCCTTCTCGTGCATGTATGGGATACACATATTCAGCTCTGCTTTCTTCTGGTAGACTGCGATTGCCTTGTCACGGCAAGTCGGATATCCGCAGGCGCCGCAGTTTAACTCGTCCTCCGGTCTGGTCTTGCCGATTTCTGCGAGAATCTTCTTGATTTCTGCCTCGCTCGGCATTGCATCTTTCGGAGAATGGTCCTCGAACACTTTTCTAAAATCCAAATCTCCCGCAGCACGCTCAATCTCGCGGCTCTTTACTGGCTCTTTCGGAATCTTTCTCTCCATATCCAGCTTAATCTTATAGCGGGAAGTGAACTCCTCATCCACAGTCGGCCCCTTGATACAGCCGCCCGCGCACATATTCATCTCCACAAAGCATCCCTTGATGTCGCCGTCAATCATGTCCTTGCACAGCTCGATGCAGTTGCTGCTGCCATGCACATAAAACTTGTGATACTTGTCTTCCTCAATCGCTGTGGCAAGAACGGAGCTGACAACGCCGCTCGTCACCGGATAGAGGCGGTTTACCCTCGGATTCATACCGCCGTACGGGGTATCCTCGCACTCAGAAATCACGATGTTCTCCTGCTGCAGCCATTTCTTGATGTCGTTGAAATTCAAAACGGCATCTATGTAACCAGAATGTCTTGGGTCCTCGCTCTCTTTCTTCTTCGCGATACACGGTCCCAGGAAGACAATCTTTGCATCTGGTCCGTACTCCTCGCGCAGAATCTTTCCATGAGCAATCATGGGAGAAACCACCGGAGCCAAGTATTTTACCAGTTCGGGATAGTAAATCTCAATCAGGTCGTTGACACTCGGACAGCAGGTTGTGATGATATTTTCCATCTTACCCTCTGCGAGCAGTTTGGAGTACTCTTCTGTCACAATCGCCGCGCCCTCGGATGTCTCACGCACATCCGCAAACCCCAACTTTCTGAGCGCTGTATTGACCTGTCCTATTGTCTTGTACTCAAGAAGCCCCATATAGGATGGCGCCATAGATACCACCACGGTATCGCCTCTTCTGATAAAGTTCTGCACCATTCCCAGGTCACTGACAAGTGTCTTGGCATCCTGGGGACAGGCAATCAGACAGTGTCCGCACAGAATACATTTATCCGGCATGATTTCTGCCTTCTCATCTTTGACCATAATCGCCTTGACTTCGCAGGTTCGCACACATTTATAGCAATGTTTGCACTTGGTCGCCTTGAAATCAATAATCGCCATACGCTCCTCCAATCTGTGCTTTTTTTACAGTTTTCCCAAAATCTCTGTCTCAAAAAATTCTTTGGTATTTTCTGGTGACAGGGAGTGAAGTGCGCCGTCTATGGTAACACAGACGCCGTTTACACAGTTGCCGCTGCAGAATGCACCGTTTAAATCTACCTTATCTTCCAGATGATTTGCGGCTACCAACTCCTGAAGCTGCTTGATGATTTCTCTTGACCCCTTTAAGTGACATGCACTTCCAATACAAATTGTTACTGTCATAAATTCGCTCCTCCATACTATGTAAAATTGAATGCATATATACCATACCTGAATGAACACGGTATGACATCATGGCATCCCCTGTGGGATGTGTTTTCTGCTCGCCCTTATTATCTCATATTGATTTTTTTTTATCAATTATTTTTTTGACTTTTCTCAAAAAAATGCTATACTATGGCTAGTACTTCCGTGATAATACTGCCTGGACTGCACTTTATCTCTGGCATTTCAGACACATATTGTCCTATGGAGCGAATTCAAAAAAGGAGAGAAAAATTATGAAAAAGATATGCAGCATCATTCTTGCCGCTTCCCTGGCAGCGTTCTGCCTTGCCGGATGCGGCAAAGAGGCGGCCGCGCCTGCAACGACGGCCGCACAGGAAACCGTAACCACCGCAGCTTCCTCCGCTGAAGAAACAACGGCGGAAACGACGGCCGAGACAACTGCCGAGAGCAAGGAAACAACGGCAGAAAGCACAGAAGCGGTAGCAGCGGAAACAAAAGCAGCTTCCGCCACAGAGGGCGCTGTGCGTGTCGGCTCTTTAAAGGGACCGACTTCCATGGGTCTTGTGGGTATGATGGACAACGCCTCCTATGATTTCACTATGGTGGCAGCCGCAGATGAGCTGGTGGCAAAAATCGCCTCGAAAGACCTCGACATTGCTCTGGTTCCGGCCAATGTTGCCAGTGTTCTGTACAATAAAACATCCAATGTGAAAGTAATCGATATCAATACGCTGGGTGTTCTTTACCTGGTATCTTCTGATAGTTCCCTGCAGAGTATCGCTGACCTCTCCGGCAAGACCATCTATCTGACGGGAAAAGGAACGACACCGGACTATGTGCTCCAGTACCTTCTCACATCCGCAGGTGTCTCTCTGGATGATGTGACCCTGGAATACAAATCAGAAGCAACAGAGGTTGCTGCTGTCTTAAAAGAGCAGCCTGACGCTATCGGTCTTCTTCCGCAGCCATTCGTGACGGTTGCATGCATGCAGAACGAGGCCTTAAAACCGGTGATGGATATGACTTTGGAGTGGGATAAACTGCAGGGCGAGGGCGGCAGCCGCCTGGTAACTGGAGTTACGATTGTCAGAAGCGACTTTCTGGAGAGCAATCCTGAGGCAGTGGCACAGTTTTTGAAGGACCATTTTGCATCGGCTGACTACGCAAATGTCAACACAGCTGAGGCTGCAGAAAAGGTCGCAGAGCTGGAAATCGTGGCAAAAGCGGCAATCGCAGAGAAGGCGCTTCCTTACTGCAATATCGTTTGCATCACAGGAGAAGAGATGAAATCTGCACTTTCCGGCTATCTCAATGTTCTGTTTGAGCAGGAGCCGAAATCTGTGGGCGGTGCGCTTCCAGGAGACGACTTCTACTATATGCCATAATCCACCGAAACTCGCTCAGCTGTTTCTTTATAGTTTCTTAAAAACAGGCGGGGAATGTTGCAGAATATCTGGTTTCTGCGGCGCCCCGCTTCTTTGATACCATTTTTCTACCAGAAAGGACACTGATATGCAGCGCACAACCATCCGAAAACTTCTGATTCTTCTTTTTTGGCTGGCAGTCTGGCACATAGCCAGCCTGCTTCTCGACAATTCTCTGATTCTGGTAGGACCTTTGGACACAGCCAAATCGCTTGTCACACTGGCAGCCACAAAAGATTTCTGGGCTTCCATTCTCTCCTCCTTTCTGCGGATTGGCACAGGCTTTTTTGGAGCTTTCTTTGCTGCACTGCTTTTTGCTGTGCTCGCCTATTACATCCCGCTGGTCGGAGAATTTCTGGACCCTCTGGTTCTCCTGATGAAGTCGATTCCGGTAGCATCTTTCGTGATTCTCGCTCTCATCTGGATTGGCTCGAAAAACCTCGCGGTCTTTATCTCCGCCTCCGTGGTCTTTCCTGTCATTTATATCAACACGGCTGCCGGACTGCGAAGTGTGGATAAGAACCTTCTGGAGATGGCTCAGGTATTTCGCTTCCGTCCTCTAAACAGACTCCGCTATCTGTATCTTCCGGCTGTCATGCCGTATCTTGTCAGCGCCTCAAAAAGTGCTCTCGGCATGAGCTGGAAATCTGGTGTGGCGGCAGAGGTAATCGGCGTGCCGGATTCTTCTATCGGAGAGCAGCTCTACATGGCAAAGATTTATCTGAGTACTGGCGATCTGTTTGCCTGGACATTCGTGATTATCTGTGTCAGCCTGCTTTTTGAGAAGTGCTTTTTATGGGTCTTATCGAAAATTCATTGACCGCCTGCTTTGCAATGTCCGTTTAGGTCCGTTTAGAAAGGAAACCTCGCATGAACTCTTATTCACAGTTTCATTCTCATTCAAAACCGCTCCTGGAAGTGCGTGGAATCTCCAAGTCCTACGGAGAACGCACCATTCTGCATGATGTTCATTTTTCTCTTTTCCCGCAGAAACTCTATGCCCTGATGGGGCCTTCTGGAAGTGGAAAAACGACACTGCTGCGGATTCTTCTAGGCCTAGAAAAGGCAGATAGCGGAGAAATCCGCTGGAATGGCATCCCCGCCGGCAATCCTGTAGACACTTCCCATCTTCACATATCGGCTGTCTTTCAGGAAGACCGCCTCTGTGAGTCTTTCTCACCTTTGGAGAACATCCAGATGGCACTGCCGAAAAAACTTCCTCCTGCTGCCCTTTTTCAGGAAATGAGCCGTCTTCTGCCAGCCGAATCCTTATCACGCCCCGTCTCTACTTTGAGCGGCGGCATGAAGCGGCGCACAGCGATTCTGCGGGCGCTTCTCTGTCCATCCGATTTTGTGATTCTGGATGAACCCTTTACGGGGCTGGATGAAGGCACCAAAGAAATGGTCATTCACTACATTCTGGAAAAATGCGAAAACCGCCTTATCCTGTTTACTACACACCAGATGGAAGATGTGTCTCTTATGGGAGCAGAACTTCTCTCTGTACGTGAATCACTCCAAAACACTTAAAGTTATATTTGCTGATTTTGCTATATTGACATTTAATTCTAATTGTACTATATTCCATTACGGAACTTTTTTGATTCCCTATCCCCAACATCATATGA
This sequence comes from bacterium, assembly GCA_030524675.1. Lineage (GTDB taxonomy): Bacteria > Bacillota > Clostridia > Lachnospirales > Lachnospiraceae > CAJMNU01. The sequence goes on along the minus strand of JAUNGE010000007.1, from coordinate 21,938 downwards.
GTTGGGGTCAACTGAACAAAAATCCTCTTGCAAGCAAGCTTGCATCGGATTTTATGTCTATTTGACCCTGATATCATCATATTTCTCAAGAGAAAGGAGTTACCCCCATGGAATCATATCTTGTATTTAAAGACCTCGCCATCATCATTATTTTTGCTGAAATCTGCGGTCTGACAGCTCGAAAACTCCGTGCTCCTCAGGTAGCAGGCGAAATTGTCGCCGGACTTCTTGTCGGCCCGAGTATTCTTGGACTGGTCGAACAGACAGATTTTCTGGTGCAGATGGCTGAGATTGGCGTTGTTCTTTTGATGTTTTCCGCTGGATTAGGTACAGATTTAAAAGAATTGTTAAAGACAGGTCCGATTGCTTTTGCGATTGCCTGTGCAGGCGTATTTATCCCGCTTTTGGGCGGCTATTTTCTGTTCAGCTGCTTTTACGGATTTGCCGCCTTTGGTTCCGAAGAATTCTTCCGCGCCCTGTTTACGGGTGTTATCCTGACAGCCACTTCTGTCAGCATCACCGTACAGGCGCTTCGAGAGCTGGGACACTTGAAAGGGCGCGTGGGCACCACAATTCTGAGCGCTGCGATTATTGACGATATCATTGGTATCATTGTGCTCACCTTTGTCATTGGCATCAAAAATCCGGACAGCAATCCGGCCAGTGTCATTATCAACACATTCCTGTTCTTTGTTCTCAGCGGTGTGCTCGGATTTGTTTTATATAAACTGTTCAGTAAACTGGACGCCAGATACCCGCACCGGCGCCGTATCCCGATTCTCAGCCTTGCGCTGTGTCTCATCATGGCATACTGCGCAGAGCATTTCTTCGGCATTGCAGATATTACCGGCGCTTATGTTGCAGGTGTGATTTTGTGTTCGATTCAGGACTCTGACTATATTGCCAGAAAAATGGACATCAGCTCCTATATGCTGTTTGGTCCGATCTTCTTTGCGAGTATCGGCTTAAAGACGGATATCAGCGGTTTTAACATTACCCTTCTGGGCTTTACGATTGGATTTATAATTGTTGGACTTATCACAAAGATTATTGGATGCGGACTGATGGCAAAATGTTTCCGGTTTTCAAACCAGGATGCTCTAAAAATTGGCGTGGGTATGATGACTCGCGGCGAGGTCGCATTGATTGTATCACAGAAAGGTCTCTCTGTAGGTCTTCTGGATTCTGTGTTCTTCACCCCAGTTATCATCCTGATTATCTGCTCTTCGATTGCTACACCGATTGTACTGAAACTTTTATATCGGAACACGCCCGCTGAGGCCTAAAAAAATAGAAAAAGACATCAAAAAATGCAGTACAGAATGGTATCTATCTGTGCTGCATTTTTTGACCCTAACATCTTTGAATTTGTATGATACCAGGGTCAAAAGGTCAGAAATCCGATGCAAGCTTGCTTGCAAGAGGATTTTTGACCTTGGGACCCGCCAAAAACATGAATAAGTAGCCATTTTTCAAAGAAAAATGAGCGAATTATGAATGTTTTTGAGGATTGCGGGAGCACATAGTGCGGAGCAATCCGGTATCAAAGGGGTCAAAATACCTTTTGACCCCAACATCATTTATATCAAATTTTACTTATGTTTATTCTTTTTGGTGCTTGTTATTCTTTTCCCTGTTTTTCCTTCACTTTCAGCGTTCTCATGGAGTTTAGAATCGCGATAACAGCGACGCCCACGTCAGCGAATACGGCCTCCCACATATTTGCCATGCCAAATGCGCCAAGAATCAGAATGAGTCCCTTCACACCGAGAGCAAATACGATATTCTGGCGGACGATGCGCAGTGTCTTTCTGGAAATCTGCATGGCGAGGGCAATCTTCTCCACTTTGTCATCCATCAGAACCACATCTGCCGCCTCAATCGCCGCATCAGACCCCATCGCGCCCATCGCAATGCCGATATCTGCTCTGGAGAGCACCGGCGCGTCGTTGATGCCGTCACCCACAAACGCCAACTTTCCTCTGTTCTGTTCTGCCAGAAGTTTCTCTACCTGATTTACCTTGTCACCTGGAAGCAGTTCTGCATGAACTTCATCCAGTCCGAGTTCTTTTGCCACATGCTCGCCGACTGCCTTCGCATCTCCGGTCAGCATAACGGTCTTCTTTACGCCCTGCGCCTTCAGAGCCGCCAACGCTTCCTTGACGCCTGGCTTCACCTCATCAGAAATCACCAGATGGCCGATATACACGCCCTCCACTGCTACATGGATGGTAGTGCCTGTATTGTGGCATGGATGCCAGTCTGCACCGATTTCCTTCATCAGTTTGTCATTTCCCACACAGACCGTTCTGCCGTCAATCGTCGCTCTGACGCCATGTCCGGACACTTCCTCCACCTGCTCGATGCGGGAGCGGTCAATCTCTGCCCCGCACATTTCTCTATATGCATCCTTGATGGAGCGGGAAATCGGATGATTGGAATACTGCTCTGCATAGGCTGCGAGCTCCAAAAGCTGCTCTTTCGTGCAGCTCTCTTCGTGCTCCGGATGGATGGAAGTCACACGGAACACCCCTTTTGTCAGAGTTCCTGTCTTGTCAAATACAACTGTATCCACTCCGGCGAGAACTTCCATATAGTTTCCGCCTTTTACCAAGATACCTGCGCGGGATGCACCGCCGATACCGCCAAAAAATCCAAGCGGCACAGAGATAACCAGCGCACATGGACACGAGATAACCAGGAAAATCAATGCTCTGTGAATCCAGTTCGTCCATCCGCCCCCCAGAACAATCGGCGGAATCACAGCGAGAAGCACAGCGCCGATTACAACGGCCGGAGTATAATATCTCGCAAATTTTGTAATAAAATTCTCCGCCTTTGCTTTTTTGCTGCTGGAATTCTCCACCAGGTCCAAAATCTTCGCCACCGTGGACTCGCCAAACTCTTTTGTCACCTTCACGCGCAGCAGACCGCTCTGGTTGATGCAGCCGCTGATGACATCATCTCCTGCCTTCACATCCCTCGGAAGCGATTCCCCTGTCAAAGCTGCGGTATCCAGGGAAGAAGTCCCCTCCACTACAACACCGTCCAACGGGACTTTCTCTCCGGCTTTCACCACGATGATGTCTCCAATGGCTACTTCATCTGGGTCAACTTCCTCTATCTCGCCTGCTCGCTCCAGATTCGCGTAATCCGGACGGATATCCATCAGAGAGGCAATCGACTGGCGGGAACGCCCCACAGCATATCCCTGGAACAGCTCACCCACCTGATAGAATAGCATAACAGCTACACCCTCTGCAAATTCTCCGGTTCCAAACGCGCCCACTGTAGCGAGCGCCATCAAAAAGTTTTCGTCAAAAATCTGTCCGTTTCGGATGTTCCTTACCGCTTTCCAAAGCACATCCCAGCCGATAATTCCGTAGGGAATCAGAAATGCGGCCAGTTTCAGAACCCCCTCAAACGGCAGTAGCTCTGCTATCGCAAAAAGAACGCCGCTCACCAAAATTCGGGCAAGCATCTTTTTCTGCTTCTTCGTCATTTCATTTCCTCCTCTTTTTTCAGAATAAGAGTATCGTGTCTAAGCGGACATGCCTGCTGACGCAGGCATCACCGTGCATGAAAGTCAGATGCGGCTCTTCCTCTTTGCTCTGCTGTTACTGGCTGCGCATCGGGAAAAACCGCATGGCTGTGTTCTTCATATGCTCTAAAACAAGGGACAAAATACGCTTCGCCCACAGCATCCTATGGATGGATTATTTGATTATAATTTCACAGTCCGGTTCTACCTTCTTGCAAACCTTTACTACATCTTTCATAATCGCATCAAAACGGGCCTCGTCTGCTACGATTGTCATCTTCTGCATCAAAAAGCTGACTGTCGCATCCTCCACGCCGTCCAGTTTCTTGATCGCATCTTCCATCTTCTGTGCGCAGTTTGCACAGTCCAAATCTTTTAATTTAAATACTTTTTTCATACCAAAGCCTCCATTTATATTATATTTGAATTCATATGAACATCTACTCATATGATACTTTGTTATGTAGTATTTGTCAATAGGTATTTACAAAAAAACTGCCAAAATTTTGAGTAAAATTTAGGCAGTTTTCCTAATAAATGCGGTGATTGCGGGTTACTCCAGCAAACATATTTGTTTTTGTGCAGGACATCAAAAACTTGTGGTGTCCTGCGGTATCTCCACTTTATCCAAAATTCCTTTTAATTTCGCAATCAGAATTCCATAATTTGTAATCGGCACTCCGGCGTTTTTGGCCTGCTCCACGCGGGAAAGCAGGTATTTTCGGTTGAACATGCATCCGCCGCAGTGGATAATCAGACTGTACGGCTCCAGATTCTTTGGAAAATCGGCGCCGCTTACCATGTCAATCTGCAGAGTTTCTCCAAATTTTCTGCGCAGCATCGCCGGAATTTTCACTTTGCCGATATCCTCGGAGAGCGGTGCGTGCGTGCATGCCTCTGCAATCAAAATTTTGGAGTCGGCGTTCAATGTATCGATGGCCTCGGCCCCTTTTGCAAATGCCTGAATGTCTCCCTTGTAGGCGGCAAACAGAACGGAGAAGGACGTCAAGCGGCTCTCTTTTGGAAGTTTCTGATAGACTTCTCCAAATACCTGCGAGTCTGTGATAATCAAATCCGGCGCCTTTTTCAAAGATGCCAGCGCTGCCTCCATGGTATCCGGCGTGACATTGATGGAAATACATCTTCTATCCAACATCTCTCGGATGGTCTGTACCTGCGGAAGAATCAGCCTTCCTTTTGGCGCCTCTGAATCCTGCGGCATCACAAGCATCACCACATCCCCTGGCTTCACCAGATTTCCGGCAATCGTGCGCTCCCCGTAATTTTCCGGTATCTGCCTTACCAGCGCTTCCAGAAGCTTCTCCATGCCTTCCCCTGTCTTCGCGCTGACAGGAATGGGACAGACTCCCAGCTCTTTTGCAGCCAATGCGGCATAGGCACTGTCAATTCCCATGTCTGCCTTGTTGATAACTGCGACGCGGCGGATGCCTGCCGCCTTTAATTCCTGATTCCACTGGATTTCTGCAGATAAATCTTTCGCCTCTGGTGTCAGCACCAAAATCGCAATCTCAGCTCTCGCTATTGTCTCTCTGGTCTTTTTGATACGCAGAGTCCCCAGCTCTCCCTCATCGTCAAATCCCGCTGTATCAATCAGCACGCAGGCCCCCAGCCCCCGCACTTCCATTGCTTTCTTCACCGGATCTGTGGTCGTGCCTGCAATCTCAGACACCAGCGCCGCCTGTTGCCTTGTCAGGGCATTAATCAGAGATGATTTTCCCGCATTTCTTCTGCCATAGATGGCAATGTGCAGGCGGTTGGCAGAAGGTGTTTCCTGTAATGTCATATGCGCCGCTTCCTTTCCTCCATATTTTTTGCAATTTTTTCTGATTTTTTCTGTATGCAGCCTTCCTAGAAACGGAAATTTCTCATTCCGCCGTCCATATCGTGCAGATGCTTATACACAATCTCACGCACTTTCTCATTTGGAATGGTTGCCGCTTCCTTCTCAATCATCTCCAGAGCCAGACGCTTCGTGTTCGGACTCGCATAGTCCTCTGCAAACTCTTTCAGCGTCATCAGTGCATTCGGCAGACAGCAGTTGCGAATCTGTCCTTTCTTCACCAGGGACATGAAACGGTCTCCGGTACGTCCCTCTCTATAACATGCAGTACAGAAAGATGGGGTGTAGCCCATCTCCAGCAGCCAGCCAACCACCTCGTCCAGAGTTCTATTGTCGCTCACCTCAAATTGAGAGGAATCCCCTTCTTCTGCCTCCGGCTCTGCGTAGCCGCCCACACTGGTCTTGGAAGCGCCGGAAATCTGGGAAACGCCGTACTTGATTACCATCTCGCGCGTCTTCTTGGACTCTCTGGTTGATACAATCAGACCTGTATATGGCACAGTAATTCTCAAGATTGCCACAATCTTCTGGAACAATTCATCGGAAATGCCATTGGTGAAAGTGGATGCATCAATATCATCGGCATTTCTCAAACGGGGCACGCTGATGGTGTGCGGCCCCACGCCGTGAACTGCCTCCAGGTGCTCTGCGTGCATCAGCAGTCCGACAAAATCATACTGGTACAGATTCAGTCCAAACAGCACGCCGCATCCCACATCGTCAATGCCGCCCTCCATGGCACGGTCCATCGCCTCGGTGTGATATGCGTAGTCATGTTTCGGTCCGGTCGGGTGCAGCAGCTCGTACTGCTCTTTGTTGTAGGTCTCCTGGAATAAAATATAGGTGCCGATTCCGGCTTCTTTCAGCTTTCTGTAGTTTTCCACTGTGGTCGCTGCGATATTGACATTCACGCGGCGAATAGCCCCGTTTTTGTGCTTGATGGAATAAATCGTCTTGATACTCTCCAGCACATACTCAATCGGGTTGTTGACTGGGTCCTCTCCGGTCTCCAGCGCAAGTCTCTTGTGTCCCATATCCTGCAGGGCGATGACCTCCTTGCGAATCTCGTCCTGTGTCAATTTCTTTCTCGGAATGTGCTTGTTTTTCAGATGATAAGGACAGTATGTACATCCATTGACACAATAGTTGGACAGATACAGCGGCGCAAACATGACGATGCGGTTGCCGTAAAAAGCATCCTTAATCTTTGTCGCCTGGTCGAAGATTCTCTGAAGAGCCGCCTTGTCCTCGCAGAGAAGAAGCACAGCCGCCTCTCTGTGTGTCAGCCCTTTCAGCTCGTCTGTCTTGTCAATAATCTTGTTGATTAACTCCAGATTGTCCTTGTTCTCCCTCGCATACTGCAGCGTGTCCAAAATTTCCTGGTCGTTGATAAATTCTTCTGCTTTTAATGACTTTGGATTGTATGGAATCATAAAAATACCCTCTCTCTTCTCTTTTTTAAATTGTTTTTTCTTCCCCAATGTTCTCCAGTGGATTCCCAGCTCTGTCCGCTTCTTCCTGATACCCCTTCAGACTGGTATTACCCTAAACTGGTATTCTTCCCACTCTTCTAATCTCCTCTTCCACCTGGCGGCGTCCCTCTTCTATGGAATAATCCTGAAACTTGGCCGGATAAATCTGATACATTTTTTTGAAATCTGCCGGTGTCACCTTCTGCATAATAACATTGGCGCCGCAGCGGAAAATTTTGTCCTTCTGCTCTGCATCCAGCACGCCGAGCGCTGTTGTCGCCGGCAGATTCGCTTTCGGCAGAAGCAGACGCAAAAGCGCAACCGCCCGAATCGTCAGCGATGCGCTTCCATGCGGTGCATCGCGAAGCACAGTATCCGGATGCGGCAGAAACGGGCCGACCCCTGCCATATCACAGGGAATCGATGCCACAGTCAGAAGGTCATCTGCGATTGTCTCCGGCGTCTGTCCCACAAGCCCAATCATAAAACCGCCTCCCGTCTCCAGCCCTGCCTCCTTGATGGCCTTCAGGCAAGAAAAACGCTCTGCAAAACTAGAATCCGGATGCAGGTATGCATACAGCTTTGGGTCGGACGTCTCATGTTTTAACAGATAGCGGTCCGCGCCACATTGTTTCAAATACTGGTATGCGTCTGCCGGAAATTCCCCACAGGAGAGCGTCACAGCAAGATGCGGCCTCTCGCTCTTTATCGCTTTTACGATATCCCCCAGTATCTGCACACTGTACCACGCATCTTCGCCCGACTGCAGCACAATCGTGCGGTACCCTGCATCTGCCGCCTGCACTGCTGTCTGAACGATGGCATCCGGCTCCATGCGAAAGCGAGCAAGTTTGCTGTTTGTGCAGTTTAAACCGCAGTATTTACAGGCTCTTTTACAGTGATTGGAAAACTCTAGCAATGCACGAATATACACCTGTTTTCCAAATTGTTCCTGACAGACTCTGTCAGCTTCCTCCAAAACAGGCAGAAATTCGGCATCTGATACTGTGAGAAGGCGGACCAGCTCCTTTCGGTCAAGACGTGTTCTCACGATTGCTTCTCCTTTCCTGCCTTCTGATACACAGCTTTCACACTGACCCCTGGCAACATTCCCAGTTTTCCAGAAAGGGTGCTGATGACATTCTGCGGCGCATCCAGCACAATGCTGATAATCGCCACTCCTCGGTCATGATACGGAATTCCCATCCGTCCGACTACATAGGCGCTGTAATCGTGCAAAATCCGGTTCAGTTTTTCTGTTACAGTCATGTCCTCTACAATAATTCCAAGTAACGCAATTCTCTTCTCTTCCATATTTTATTCCTCGTATTATAAAGTAGTAGTGTTTATAGTGCCTTTCATGTGCGCTGCTGGCCGTCTTCCTCTTCTAAACGGACATGCCTGCTGGAGCAGGCATCACCATGATATGAAAGTCGATTGCTTCGTGCCCACGCACTCTCGCAATCGCCGCCAGTATTCGCAAATCGGCCAGCTGACGCTGTCCTTTTTTGCTCATACTTCCTTGCTCGTCAAATGTCCAGTCGGCTTGGTGTGCAAGCACCCCTGCCGCCTGGTCGCTTGACGAGACTTTCATAGTAAAAGCTTCATAAGACAAAAACGAAAGCCTTTTTCACAGGAGAAATAAAGAAAAAAGGACCTCCTGCACCTCAAAAAAGGCGCAGGAAATCCATTTTATGTACGCAGCCACAGCTCTGGTTCTGTATGCATATCTCGCATAAAACCAGATGCGGCTTTTCATTTTTATGTTGTATGGATGCGTGACCGTCTTTTTCTTCGGGAATGTTTCCCTGTAATCAGAACAGGCATATCAATATTTTTATTCTTTTCATAGTTCCCTGTCCGCAGGCGAACCTTTGGATTCGGAAGATTACTCTGATTGTAGCAGGTGCACACAGGAAAGTCAAGCGCAGAAATCGCTTTTCACAGCAAACAAAAATCAGCTTTTATCCCCACAGTTTTCTTTCGCGCAGAGTAAAAGCTGATTCCTGTACTGACTTTTGATACTGGTTAACACGATTCCTGATGTTGTTCCTGATGCAGATATCTAACCCACACCTCAAGGAGTGGGGGGTTCGCACATTCCTTGTAACCCTAGTTTCCATTCAGAAATATATGCCGAATCATGCGAACTTTTCTCTTTCTCCCTAATTTGCCATCGGATGTGTCAGATAAAATTGCACATAATCCAAAATATATCTTTTCTGCTCGGCAGAACACTTTTTTAACAAAGCTTCAAGCTGGATATCCACTTCTTTTTGTTCTGACTTTATCTTACAATCAAAATCAACAAACAGCGGCCCGACCTGACTGTTCATGGCTCCTGCGATTTCAACCAGTCTCGCTACTGAAACCATCTGTCTTCCGGTCTCCATTCTGCTGATAGTGGCTGTGGAAACTTTTGCCTTTTCTGCCAATCCTTCCTGGGTAAGATTTGCCATTTTTCTCCTTATCTTAACCTGCTGTCCTATCTGTTTTTCAATTTGTAACTCCTCCTGTGTCTTTTTCTGCGCCATTATCAACTTCACCTCACTTTGTCTCGATACTGTAAGTTTAACAATGGGGCAATTCAATGTGAACAAACTAATCCGACCAGTTATTTACTAATACGCCTAGTTTATATAGAAACAGCAAAAAATATTCTCTCTCTTCTCATTTTTCTAATTTTCCCCAAAAAGTTTCTCATTATAATATTTCCTAGCGGAAGCATTTTTCCTAGGAAACAAAAAAAGACCCTGTTTCTGCTCTCAAGCAAAAACAGGAATCTTCTTTTTCATTTTGGTATACTCACTTAATTGCCAGCAAAAATACTGACACAAACAGAAATGCAGCGGTACCTACATTTAACAGCAGCTGATTAATCACCCCGTCTGACTTGCATACCGAAAAACAGACGCCTTTTTTTAATGGATACAGCAATCTCACTTTTCTTCGGTTCAACAAATCAAGCAGAATGTGTGACAGCATCGCCACTGCAAAGTACGGCGCTGCCAACGGTGAGATAAAATACACGATTCCGCTGAGAATCGCCCATCCCAAAAAGGAATGTGTAAAAGAGCGGTGCGGGCTGTTTTTTCCCACGATGCACATCAGAAGGAATGCGAACAATCCCACAAAGACTCGGAAAATGCCGTCTTCCTCGCTGAATGCCTGCAGGATACCGATGTGAAACTTATATTCAACAATCGCCAGCACCAGTGCGGCCACTACCGCTATTTTTGTCACCCAGTTTAAAATCTTCTGTGAATGTGATGAATGTACGTCAATATCGCTGATTACAGAACCAACCATTGCCGCTCCGACACCAATTCCCCACTCTTTCAGGTTGGTCGGCTGGAGAACGCATAACGCTGTCGTAATACCGACTACCCAATGTGTTTTTCCTGTCATACTTTTTTATCCTTACCTTTTGTAATTTTTTTCTTTCGCAGTGTCCGTTTCTTCGTTTCCTCTGCTATGTCATCTTTTTTCCATCTCCATAATAACACAAATTTCTACAAAAGTCACTGCTGCCTCTCTTTTTTCCATACGTATGATTTTTTTACACAGGATATGCCGGCAATCTCCTGCCTTATTGCTTCATTCTATACGAAATCTGGTAGATGCCGGAACCGGCTTCTGCCTGCCAGACGCCGTCCGCCGGATTTTTCTCAAAATTCAGCCCATCTGCCTCCAAAACAGCCTCTGCCTGAAACAGCCGGATGAGAGCTGTCGTATTGTGCGGTATGGTAAATGTCTCTTTCACTCGATTTCTGTCCACTTTCCACTCGGTTCCCACTTTTCCATATGGGGACAGATAAGAAGTTTTTGCCCAAGTCAGGCCGCCGCCGATATGCGGATAGAGCACGCTGCGGTGAAATCCTGCCTCACCTGCTGCCTCGCTCGTGTCAATGCCTCCGAGCACGCGGAATATCCACTCATCCACCGCACCGTATGCATAGTGATTGAAGGAATTCATGTCTGCACTCCACATAGTTCCGTCCGGCTTCATGCCGTCCCAGTGCTCCCAGACCGTCGTTGCCCCCATCTTCACCTGGTACAGCCATGACGGGAAGTCATCCTTTAAGAGAAGCTCATATGCCTCTTTCGTACAACCGTTTTCACTCAGCGCATGGCAAAAATATGGTGTCCCTACAAATCCTGTCACCAGATGTCCATTCTCCTTCGCCAGCAGTTCTTTCAGGCGCGCCGCAGTTTTTTCACGATAGCGTGCTTCCACCAGATGAAAGTACAGCGCCAGAATATGCGCAGTCTGTGTCTGCGCAGTCAGATTGCCGTCCTTGTCGAAAAAGCGCTCCTGAAATGCCCTCACAATCTGCTGGTACAGCTCCTGATACTCCCGTGCTTCCTCCGCCTTTCCAAGAATCTGGCACATCTTCGCAAACAGCCCCGTGGAGTATGCGTAGTACGCCGTACAGGTCAAATCATTCGGCGTCGCGCCATAATAGCTGCCTTCCTCCGCATCCAGAGCCACCCAGTCGCCAAACTGCAGCTTATAATTCCAGATATGGTCCACGGCGTGCGTGCGCATAAAGGCAATCCAGCCCTTCATGCTGTCATACTGTTTCTCCAAAATCTTTGTATCTCCATAATTCAGATACAGAGACCATGGCATAATCACAGCAACATCCGCCCAGGCGGCCGCCGAGTGGGTTCCCTGGCTCAACAGCCAGTCTCCGTCCACACGCCCTGAGAGAATATCCGGCACCACATGGGCAACGCCTCCCTCCGCCGTCTGGTCGCAGGCCACATCTTTGAGCCATTTCTCATAAAAACTGTATGTGTTTCGCAGATAGGTCGCTGTTCTCGAGAAAATCTGCGCGTCTCCCGTCCATCCCAGGCGCTCGTCTCTCTGCGGGCAGTCCGTCGGAACATCCACAAAATTGCTTCTCAGTCCCCAACCTACATTTTTGTGAAACTGACTCAGCTCTGGATGGGAGCAGGAGAACTCGCCTGTCTCCTCCATATCCGAGTACAGCGCATATGCCATAAAATGCTCCTTTTTTGCCGCCTGCACACCGCCAGGAAACTGCACCAGCTTTGCATAGCGAAATCCCTGATAGGTAAAATGCGGATGATACTCTATTTCGCCATCTCTGCCAAACACATAGCGGATGGTCTGTTTCGCACTGCGCAAATTATCCAGATAGACATTGCCAGCCGCATCCAGCGTCTCAAAGCATATGAGTTCTATCACATCGCCGGCCTTTCCTGCCGCCTGCACATGAACCCAACCTGCCATATTCTGCCCGAAATCTATACAAGTGTCGCCCTGTGGTGTCTGAAAGATTGCCTTCGCCGGAAAGCGCTCCATCTCCCGAACAGCGGATGCTTCCTGTACCGTCAGACTGCCCTTTTCACACGGCATTTCCCGCAGCTCTTCTGCTTTTTTCCATCCACTGTCATCAAATCCTGGCTTATTCCAACCTAGCTGCTCTTTTGCCGCATCGTATATCTCCCCGTCATAAATCTCCGAAAACAAAACTGGAGAAGGCGCGCATTTCCAGGATGCCTCGCTGCATATCCACTCGCTTGTGCCGTCCTCATAGCGCACCAGAATCTGTCCCAAAAATGCCGTCTGCTCTCCGTACAGGTTCCGCTTTCTGGCAAACCCTATCACGCCCTTGTACCATCCGGCGCCAATGTGAACACCGATGACATTCACTCCCTCGCGCAGTTTGTCCGTGATGTCGTGTGTCTGGTACAGCACATGTTTCTTGTAAGAAGTCCAGCCTGGAGCCAACTCTTCTGTGCCGACCTTCTCTCCGTTCAGATAGAGCTGGTACAGTCCAAAAGCGGTCGTGAAGGCGAATGCCTCTTTGACTTTCTTTTTCTCTGAGACACAAAACTCTTTTCTAAGATAACTGCCATTCGACTTATCTGCATCTTCCGCTGTCTCTGGACTGATACAGGATGCCTTCCATTCTGCCTCCTGCAACAGTCCTGTCACGAAGCTGGCAGTCGGAGAGTACTCTGACATTTCCGCTTCTCCGTCTGTATCTTCTGTGCGTGCTGTCACCCGCACCCTGGCAAAATACCGGGTTGCGGATTCCAGAAGAGCAGGTACAGGGCATTTCACGGAAGCATCTGCTGAAATCTCCGGCACAATATGCGCAGATTCCGCTGACTCCACCATTCCTGTATCCACTATGATGTTCTCAAACGCTGCATCCTTTGCTATCTGAAGCTGATACCCCTGCTGCGCCACCCCGCGCGCATCACCCTCCAGTATCCAGCTAAACTGCGGCATACTCTCGACTGCCATCAGCTCTTTTTGGTAATTCATCCACAATTCACGCACCTTGAACATTTTTATATCCTCCCTTCACACTCTTTGTTTCTATTCCTGCACCTTCACAGTATACAGAACAAACTGGTCATCCACCCGCACAAAATCCACAGTTCCATCCTCGCGCACCGTCTCAAAGCGCACAGGTCCATTGACATACTGCGTCGTGTGCCCTTCCAAGTCCGTTCTGTCAAATGCATTGCTGTACTTTTCCTCCGGCTGTACGGCATAATTTCCGTCTCTGTCAATGATTCCCCACAGGCCGCCTTTGTTGTCAAACATCTTTACTTTTCTGTCCTTATACTCATTCTCATAATATACCTCCGCGTCTGCCCCTGTCAACACCGCAGCATACCCATTGTGAAAACCATATGCAAGAGAATACTGAAACGGAATCGCGGTATTTCCGCGATTGTCCAGATATCCATACAGCCCCGTATCCAGATTCACCACACAGTAATATCCTTCAGAGTATTCTTCCAGACGAATCTGCCCCACGGTATGAAGCAGCTGAAATTTTTCATCATAAAAAGAAATCGTCTCCGCCTGTCCGTTATACACACCAACGACGTCGTCCCCACTGTAAAAAGTGGTCGAACCGCCTCCGGCCGAGAAAGAAAGGAACGGATTCTTTTCATACTCTTTCTGCACATAAATTGTCTGATTATAGCGGAAAATCAGGTTTTCTCCGTATGTATACAAAAGTTCATCAAAACTGCGGAACGCAATGCGCCTTGTGCCGTCCAGCTTTTCAAAATAGGAAATCCATTCGTACTGATTTTCAATTTTATCTCCATTTTCATCTACTTGGCTGACTACCTGCTGCCACTGCGGCTCGCCGCCCTTTAAATTTTGGACTTTTCTGGGAAGTGCGCCGTCCCACCCTTCATCCACAATCGTATCCACACCATTGTCCAGCTGCTGCTTCAGATTTTTCATGTATGTCTTGGAAGCATCTGTCCAGATAGGAAGGACCATATCTCCATCCATGATAAATCTCAGTGACCCAATATCCCAGCCTGAATACGAAAAATATCCTCCGTGCTGCACCTCCTCTATATAAGGCACATTTTTCTGTCCATCTCCGTTATCTTCCTTGTATGGCATGTTTTTTGGCCCATTGTCACTTTCATTTTCCTTCCCATATGGTATGCTGTTCTGCGCATTTCCTTCTTCCTGCCCGTTTTTCTCCTCATATGGCATGTTTTTCTGTCCGTCTGTGCCTTCCTCCATCTGTTCTCCAGGATAGAGATACTGCATGTTTCCTGTCATGTTTTCTGGTACTTGATAGAGCGTGTCCTCCTGTGGAAGCATGGACACCTTTCCCTGATAGAGACGATTTTCTGACCTGTCGTACCGATACAGTACGTCGCTGTCCATCCTGTACAGATACACCTGTCTTCCATCGCGTGACACACGGATTACCGCTGCCGAATCTCCCTGCGTCATATTGCAGCCAATTTCTTTTAAATCCAGCGTATCCACAATCTGTACTTCCTGCTGTTCCAGTTTTTCCAGATTGCCATACTGCAAGACAACCAACCCAAAATATCCAGAAAAAATCATAACTTCCTGGTCGAGATACACCATCCTCGGTTCGTCAGCTCCCAGTGTGGTCGCACCGGAAAACAATGCCGCCTTCTTTGTGATTTCCTTCTCCTCATTCTGTCCGCTACTTGCCATATTTTCTATGTTCTGTACTGTCTCTGCATTTTCTATTGTAGGTTCCAGCCCTGCATTTTCTATGTTTTCTACATCTTCTATATCTAACACCTGATTGACATCCTGTATTTTGGTACAGCCAAACAGAGTCGTCAGACTCAATATCAAAATAAGCAACACTGCCAGACCTCTCTTTGTTTTCGTGCGCTTCGCAATTCCTGAAATTCTCTCTTCCATCTCTCTCTTTCCTCCTGTCATCGTCGTGGTGCCATTCAGAAAAGGATACGTTTTCTGCTTCGCCTGTCCCTGTTCCAAAAGATTCAAAAGCGTCATTCCATACTGTATCTTCTCCTGTTTTTTCATTCCCGCTGTCACTAGACTGTCGCAGGAAAGTTCTGCATCTTTTCTGCATGCTTTTGCCCCAATCCACACCAGCGGATGAAACCAGTACACGATACAGAGACAATTTCTCACAAATGTCCAGACATGGTCTTTCTGCTTCCAGTGCATCTGTTCATGCAAAATTACCATAGACTGCACTTCCGGACTGGAAAGTGCCGCCTCATTGACTAGAATAACCGGATGGAACAGACCCGCCAGACACGGTGACTGCAAACCTTTTAGATAATAAATAGGAAAAGGTACGTCTGAAAGCTTTTGTCCTTCTCTCTGAATCCGCGCAAAAAATCGGTAATTCTGAAACGCAAACACGCTGCCAAGAAAAACAACACCCATCAGCCATATCAACCACGCTGCATACTGTATCTTCTCCAAAAGAGGTCTGTCTGCCAGATTTTTCTCCAATGTATTCTCATGGAGCGTATCTTCGTTTGATGGATTCCCATTGAATCCATTTTCATCCAACACGCCTTCATGGAATCTCTCTTTATTTTCCATAGCTTCCCTTGGCACATTTTCCTTTGACAGATTCGCACTCGGCCCTTGTCCCTCTAGCAAACTTTTGTCTAATAGTTCCTGCGCCTTCTGTTTTGGGCTGTTTGTCTCGCTATCTGAACCAGCCTGAGATGTTCCGTTCTCCTCTTGTTCCAGTTTATCCGATGGTATCTCTTCCACAAACTGCTCTATCTGCATCACCGCTGTATAGGGATGCCAATTTTCCATATTTCCTGCAAGCTCAATCACAGGAAACGGCAACAGCAGACGAAACATTGGAATCAGCCACAGCATATAGCGCACCTGTGGAGACAGTCTTTGTCTCCCCACTTTTCTAAAAAGTAAGACCATACCAATCAACAAGCTGCTCTGCAGCAAGAAATATAAAAGCTCCCCCATATCACTCCTCCATATTCTGCAAAATCCCCATCAATTTCTGTTTCTCCTCCTCTGTCAATTCTTTTCCTTTTACAGCATTGGAAACCATCAGAAACAGATTTCCCCCATATACTCTCTCAAGGACAGAATGTGTCTCCTCCTCAATCGTATCTTCCTGATTCCACACTGGAATATACTGTTTGACTTTTCCAGATTCATCTACCCTGACAGCCCCTTTTGCCTCCATTCTCTTTAGAAAAGAAATCACAGCATGCCGACTCCACCCTTTCATCGGTTTTAATGTATCGCAGATTTCCCGCAGCCCCACCGGCGCCTTCTGCCACAATACCTGCATAATATACCATTCATTTTCTGACAATCCTGTGCGCCTCTCTTCCATTCTTCTCTTCCTCCCTGTCTTCTCTCTCCATTTTTATTAACCATTTGATTACCATTCTTATGGAAATAGTATATCGTGTTTTCTCTGCCTGCGTCAAGCCCTTATAGTAATCATTTGATTAACTTTTTCTTTCATTTTTCTGTATATTTTTCAGGCTGCAAAAAAATACCCTCAGACAGATTTTCTATCTCCTGCCTGAGGGTATTTTTATTGATTTACATTTCCTTATATATTTTGGTTTCTTCTCTGCTTTGAACCTTCCTTTTCTCTTATGCATTTTCCGTATGATACAGCTTTGCTTACCGCACAATCTCCTTAAAATACTCCGCAGCCGCATTCAGAATCTCCTCCTCCAGCTCAGAAGAAAGCTCGAGTCCTTCCAGGCCTCTCTCTCTTTTTCCGCCTTCTCCTGTCGGCGCATTTTCTGATACCTCTGTACTCTCTCCAGCTGCTGCACATTGTGCCGTCTTTTCTGCTGCACGCACATTTTCCCCGCTCGCGTCTGCCTGTCTGAAACTGATATCTTCCAGTTTCACACAAAGTCCGTTTTTCTCCATTGCCTGCTCTGCCAGATTCAGAATCCGCTTCTTGTTTTCCGGTTTCTCCATCACAGAAATTGCCATTTTCTCCATCTCATCCGGCATCCGATTCGCTGCAAATTTCGCTGCCGCACTGACACTGTTCGCCGCAAGCAGCTGAAACACACTGCTCCCTCCGATTTTTGGCGCTTTTGCTCCGGCAAAATCCCATATTTTCTGCTGCACGCTGTCACTCTGCAAAATTTCTGCGCAGTCCGCTTTTACATCTCGAACAACTATCACCATCTTTCCTTTTTTGTTCCATCCCATGCGGAAACTGCCTATCTGAATCTGATTTCCCAGGTTTTTCTTTTCGAGGAAACGGTTCAGCATCACCAAAAATTCCTGTTGGTATACATTCACAATCTTAATCAAGAGTTCTCCCTTTCCCCTCTCTGTCATTCTATCCAATGTCCCGAGAGCCACGGGAACAGAAGAATCTCCCATTTTCTGCAGAAAACGAACAGCAAGATTTTTGTGTTCTTTCTGATTGAGTTTTTCCATCGCTCTGGGAAACAAATTTATAAAGCTCTTCTCATAATCAATCTCCTGGATTTTTATCACAGCATGTATCATTGGTATTTTCCCTCCTGGTTCTTTTCTTTGTGAGCCTGACTATATCAGATGACGTTGAGGGCAAATAAAAAATTTGACCCCTGATATCATCAGATATGAGACATTTCCTGCCTCTCTGGGATATTTTCT
The DNA here is from genome assembly GCA_030524675.1 of bacterium. Classification (GTDB taxonomy): domain Bacteria; phylum Bacillota; class Clostridia; order Lachnospirales; family Lachnospiraceae; genus CAJMNU01. The sequence goes on along the minus strand of JAUNGE010000007.1, from coordinate 4,140 downwards.
AAGGCGTACTTGCCCATGCGCGGTTCGACACAAAATGCAGTTCATCCCCAACTCTTTTTAACTGTACTGTACAGTTATAATACTCTTCGTTGTATTCTGCCTTACATTTCAGCTCCAGCACAGAATCTTCTATCCATTTTCCCTCCGTGCAGGTATATGGCATATAGTTGGTATCTCCATGCTGAAAGAAATAAAAATCTCCCTCTTCCACATAGAGATAGTTTAACGGATGTGTCATATCCTCCATCTGCAGTCCCAGCCTTGTATTGAGAATCTCATTTACCTGCGCAGTGGTGATTTTCGTATAATCGGTCCAAATTTCTGGCAGCAGTTTTCTCTCTTCCTCCGTCAAAGTATCGGAAAATCCACATCCGTTATAAAACACCTCGTTGACGTCCACATCCTGCGGTCTGTCATACTTAGAACCCAGAAATCCATTGTTGGAAACATCATTGACAAACGCTGTATAGTACTCCAGCTCCTTCACTGTCAATTCCGTCCCCTTTCTTCCCTCTGCTTCTTTTGTGGCCTGCGCGATTTCCAACAGTTCTATGTTTTTTAACTCTGTTTCGTTGAGAATGTTGTCGTCAAACGCCTCCGGCTGTACTCTCCCCTGATACCAGGAATACTGATTAAAATATGCCTGCAGTTCCTGGTCCAGAAACAGTCTGCCATGTCTTGCATATATTTCATTTTTTGCCAGACGCAGTTCTTCTTTTGAAAAAAACTGGATATCTCTCACTGGCAGCAGTTCTTTCTCACTGTTCGGCAGAAGGAAATCCCCCGCATCCGTCTCAGTACCTGTACTTGTATCTGCTTTTATATCTTCTTTACCTGTTTCTGCAGTTATCTTTTCTGTCTGGTTCTCGCTCTCAACTTCCGTTTCTCCTTTTTCTTCTGTATTCTCTGTAGTATTTGAATCGTTTGTATTGTTTGAACTTTCTTCTATTGTACTGTTTGAATTTTCTTCTATTATAAACGTACTCTGCGGCTCTTTTTCCATAACATTTCCTCCCGCAGCCGTTTCCTTTTTATCTTGGCATCCTGCTGACAGCAGACAAATTGCCAGAACCAGTCCCAATACTGCTTTTCTCATAAATTCCTCCATTCCGCCGCCAATTTGGCGGCATACATAAAACTAACTTTTTTCCATATTCGCTTTCATTATAGCATTGAAAGATTTTTTTGTATCTACCTCTTTTCATAAAATTCGTTCAATGCTATAATGAAAAACTGTAAATCCGTTTTTAGAAAATACAAGGATACATTGACTGCCAAAAATCATCCATATTGAAAGGACTTTCCATCATGTTTTCTTATACGATTCCCTGCTTTGACCTGGAGCAAATCGCGCTTTCCGGACAATGTTTCCGCATGAATCGGCTGCCCTCAGGCGGATATTCGGTTATCAGCGGACAGCATTACCTTGAAATTTTTCAGGATTCTGCAGACACAGCACAGAATACGGCACAAAATACAACGCCAAATATGGCGCAGGTATTTTTTGACTGCCCCAAGGAAGATCTGCCTTTCTGGGAACACTATTTTGACTTGGAGACGGATTACAGCAAATATCTGGCTGCTATCGACCCAAACGATTCCTATCTTCTGGCCGCTGGAGCAGCAGGAAGAGGAATTCGGATACTATACCAGGATTTGTGGGAAATGGTTTTAACTTTTATTCTCTCACAACAGAAAACCATACCCAAAATCAAAGAAGCTGTTGAACTACTCTGCGAGCGCTACGGCACCCGCCTGACCGCCGAGAATGGCACGTCCTTCTACACGTTTCCCACAGCCAAACAGCTCACGACCGCTACCATCGAAGACCTTCTAAAGTTAAAACTCGGTTATCGGGCAAAATATATTGAGCGAGCAGCAAGGGATGTCCGCACAGGAAATCTGGATTTAAAGCGCCTCTCCGGTATGCCCTACGAGGATGCACTGCCCTATCTGATGCAGTTTTATGGAATCGGTGAGAAAGTAGCAAACTGCGTATGTCTGTTCGGTCTTCACCAGATTGATGCATTTCCGATTGACACCTGGATTCAGCGAATTCTGCTTCGGGAATATTATCGGCCAGAGTATGACTCCCTTCCCAAGTCCCGCCTGTATCACCAGATAATTCAGGATTCCTTCGGAAAATACCAGGGATATGCCGGAGTGATGCAGCAATATATTTTCTTTTATGAGAGAATGAAATGAGTTGGGGTCAAAAGGTATTTTGACCCCTTTGATACCGGATTGCTCCGCACTATGTGCTCCCGCAAGGTCTACGCTCCGCTTCGGTCGGCGCCAAGCAGGCGTCACTGGCGCCTGGCGCCCTCAAAAACATTCATAATTCGCTCATTTTTCTTTGAAAAATGGCTACTTATTCATGTTTTTGGCGGGTCCCAAGGTCAAAAATCCTCTTGCAAGCAAGCTTGCATCGGATTTCTGACCTTTTGACCCTGGTATCATGAAATAAATTTCCCATATACAAACCAAATTTTTGCCGCTATAATGCTATCATACGAATGGACATGCCTGCCAATTCACAAATGCAGGCGTCACCATAAACGAAAGTTTTATACAAAGGAGTTTTTACTATGCGTTCTGTTTATACAAAAGTGACCGATTCCATGAATTTTTTTGAGGGCAATGACCCTGTCGAACTTGCCAAAACCTACGGCACCCCCTTATATGTCTGCAATGAGAGAATTCTGCGCAGCCGCTGCCGTGACCTAAAACACCTTGTGACGTATCCAAATTTTGTTGTGGATTATTCCGCAAAAGCAAACAGCAATCTTGCCTTTCTGCAGATTGTCCGCTCCGAGGGATTGGAAGTAGACGCCATGTCCCCAGGTGAAATCTATGTAGAAAAAATGGCCGGATTTGCACCGAAAGAAATTTTTTATATCTGCAACAACGTGTCCGAGGAAGAAATGCAGTATGCGATTGATGAAGATGTGATTGTCAGCGTGGACTCTGTGAGCCAGCTGGAGATGTTTGGCCGTCTCGCTCCAGGCCACGATGTCGCTGTCCGCTTCAACCCAGGCGTGGGCGCCGGACATCACGAAAAAGTCGTGACTGCCGGAAAGAAGACAAAGTTCGGTGTTGACCCTGAATTTATCCCACAGGTAAAGGAAATTCTCAAAAAATACGACCTTCATCTGATTGGCATCAATCAGCACATTGGCTCTCTGTTTATGACAGGTGACGCCTTTGTAAAGAGCATCGATTCTCTCCTGGAGATTGCCGCTCAGTTTCCGGACCTAGATTTCATTGACATGGGAGGCGGTTTTGGAATTCCTTATAAGAAAGAAGACGGGGAAGCACCTCTGGATTTGAAAAATCTCGGGGAAGCACTGGACAAAAAGTTATTTGAATTTGCAGAAAAGTACGGAAAAATGATAAAATTCCGCATCGAGCCAGGCCGCTATATCAGCGCAGAGAGCAATGTCCTTCTCGGACAGGTTCACAGCATCAAGCACAACCATGACAAAAAATTTGTCGGCTGTGACATTGGTTTCCAGGTGCTGATTCGTCCTGCCATGTACGACTCCTACCATGGAATCGAAATTTACCGCCCAGATGAAACGAAACAGGCTGATGAAACTGCTGAGACTGCTGCCTTGGCCGAACTTGTCACTGTTGTGGGAAATATCTGTGAGAGCGGCGATATTCTGGCAAAAGACCGCCTGCTGCCGCCAATCAAAGAGGGCGATATTCTCGGTGTTTTGGATGCCGGCGCATACGGATTTACCATGAGTTCTAACTACAACAACCGTCTCCGCCCAGCTGAAATTCTGATCCGCGAGAACGGGGATGTTGTGCTGACACGCCGCAGAGAAAAACTGGAAGATCTGGTAAAAGATTTGATTCCGTTGGATTTATAATTAATCAGCCAGAAAACCCATGACCTTTTAGGTCGTGGGATGAATGACATCATGGTGATATATATATTTTACTAAAAACACTTGTTTTTCAGTAAAATATATGCTACAATATACATACAGGAAAACCTATTTCCAAGTCTATAGAAAGGAGAAAACGGTATGTATCTTACTGTAAAACAACAGGTTAAGCATCTGTCTAAGGAAGAATATCTTACTATCAGAGAACTCTGTCACATTGCCAAGAACCTTACCAATGAGGCAG
>JAUNGE010000110.1 GCA_030524675.1 bacterium | reverse complement strand
AAGCCTTCTAATTATAAGAATAACTGGCCCACAGAAATACGGCAGCTAATCTTCCATTTTCGGCGGAGGGTAGAAACTGTATTTTCACAGCTTAGCGAGCAGTTGAATACAGAAAGAGTGCTTTCCATATACCAGCCACCATTATCCTATCACATCGATTTTTTACTCCGAAAAATACTATTACTCCATATCTCCAATGATGCTCATTTTCTCATAGTAATCATCAATATACATTTCCACCGCCCTTTCAACTGCCACTGTCTTTGATTGTCCAGCATCTTCACAAAAACGAGTTAATTTATCATAGATACTCTTTTCCATCCTCACGCTAACAGGAACATTTTCTTTTTTTGCTCTTGCCATCTGTCTCAACCTCCATAAATCTCTGTCAAATACTCTTCCAGTGTTCCTTCTTTAGCATATTTCAATGCATCAACCTGTCGGAAATTATGCTTTTCAATCGCTATTTCATCTGTAAACCCAAGTATATAACTAAGTGCGATGCGATAAATGATTTCCGTTGGTGCTAATCCATAAACCTGTTTAGCAAAAATATGGTTCAGTCGCTCTTTATCATTTGGAAAAAGTTGTTTCATTGTCTGGCTTTGATACAATCGTTTCACGATTTCCGTAATATAAAGCCCGGATTTCATATATGGATCGATAAAGGTCTTGTCTGGATCATCGAAACAGCCCGGATTTTCTTCTTCCAACATATCTACCATTTTCTTAACCACCCACTTTGGCGTGAAAATTTGATTTGTTTTCTGTGGTGGTATGTAGTCAAAAATATCTTCTGTGTTATCTTCACGGAAATAATCGGCTAGTTTTTTCTTCATATGAAGAAACTCCCTGACAGAATCATCAAATACAATCGGATCAAACAACTTCCCTTCAAAAAATTCTTCCTCGCCGGTATTGGCGTTTGTATAAAATCCACCATCCCGCAGGAAACGGAACTGATCCAGCGTAATACTGGTAACTTCAAGAAATACCTGATCTGGAATAATTTGATCGAAAGTCGCAAGCGTTACATTTTCATCGCCATAAGCCATCAGAAACGATGGAATTGTTCTTGAAAATCCTCTCAAATGATCCCTGACTGTATCTTCATACCCTTTCTTTTCCTGCACCTTCTTATTAGTTTCAATCGTACTGACAACATCTTCTGCCGCATTTTTCACAAACTCATCAACAGAAATATTGAGCGTTTCCTTAAATGCCTGTACTGCCTCTTGTTTTTTTCTTTCAAATTCCTGCTCTACGGCATAGGCTTGTTCCTCACGTATGCAATTTCCCAACTGTTCCTTGCGTTCTGCTTCCAGAGTCCGCTGTGCAATTGAATATTCAAGATATGCCTTATCAACCAGCTTGTCCGCTTCCTCCACCATACGTCCTTCCAATCGTTTCTTGTCAGAAAGCCGCATATCAGAACCGTACTGCTCTTTTGCAGTCTCCAAGATTGTCTTAATCGCTTCTGTATGCAGCGTCTTCTTCAGCTTTCCAAGCGGATTAGAAGTTCCTTCCAGTTCTTCAACTTTTGACGTTTCAATTACGCTATGGACAGTATCTGGAATATCTTCAAAAATCTTATCGCCAAAAATCTCCGCTGATTTTCCAATCACATAGCCCTTCTCCAACGATACCTCGCCCGCCTCATTTAGTGAAAGTCCCTCTCCTGTTTCCGTAGTAATCGTTACATTTCCCTTTGAATCCTGAACAGGCGTAAATGTCTGAATAATATCAAGCACTTCCTGCGGCGCATGGAACACATTGGAAATATTCTGAAACAAAAAATCACTCATAAATCCTCGTCTTACGACTTCCTGTGATTTAATCTTTCGAGGAATGGATAATACTTTCTCTGCATCCAGTTCTACCATCTCCCCCTGTTCATCTTCTCCGATGATAGGAAAGAAATTCAGTAAAGTCTTAATATTATCTTTCCGTTTATCGGAATCTCCACGCCCCTCGGAAGTCTCTGCGGAAAGATCATTGGCAAAACTCTCATAAATAATCAATGTTCTCGCCGGATCGAAATCAAATACATAGGCATTCTTCTTTCGATAAAACTGTGTTCCCTGTTTAAACAAATACGGATTCTGCGAACGGAAAGCCGCCTGCATATATAACGCAGGACTTTTAATATTACTTAGCATCAAAACTGCAGACCATTCTGGAATCGTAATGCCTGTCGTCAACTGTCCGACAGAAAGCGTAATTGTTTTATCATATTTGCTGATGGCATCTACAACTCTATCATAAGACTTCTTTGTTTCGTCTTCTTCATCCAGTTTACCATCCCCTGCAGCCAGAATAATCTTATATTGTCCGAATATTGGATGTGCTTCCAACTTCTTCGCAAGAGCTTTGGCACTGTCCACCCTGTTCAAGAGCCAGAACGTATGCTTCAACTCATTCCGGAGTTCCTCTGTTGAAAAAGGAAACTTATTCTGTGTAGTCAACGCATCTAAAAATCGATCTACAGAGCTCTCATGGACAAATTTCTCACCATGTGTTTCAAAAAAGACGTTCAGATCAAACGCATACTCCTCCGATTCTCCTTGAATTTCCACGCCCTGTGAAAGTTCTTCCCGAATAATTTCTGACATCTGATAAGTAAAAAGATTCAGCCGTGGCAAATTTTCATAAGGATTCTGCGTGCCAATTTCACCTACCCAGTCTCGTTTTGCCTGCTGTTCATCTGCATAAGTCCAGTTGTAAATAGCATCAGAAGCGAATTTGTCATTTGCAAGCGCCTTAAAAGGTGTTCCAGACAAATGAAGCGTATACCTTCTCTTGATATGCTCAAACGCTACGTCTGTCTTATATGTGTCTACTCCCTCATGCGCTTCATCAATAACCAAAATATCCCATGTCAACCCCCGCTTCGGGTCATCGCTGATTTCTGCCAGTTTATTATACTGCCCGCCAAAGTAAATCGAACCCTTCAAATCCTGCAAACTCACAAATTCGATACAGCCTTTTTCAGCTCCATTGGCAAGTATCTTTTTCGTATATTCTTCTCTGGTCAATACATAAGGTTTCCCATGAAGTGCAGGGACCTGACTCACAAAGTAATAATCAGATTCTGTGCCAAGAAACTGAACGTAATCAGAGTACCAACTGTTAGCGATTGCCGGACGATTTGTGACAATCAACACATTATAAACCTTCATCTGTTTACAGAGATCATAAACAGAAAGTGTTTTCCCAAATCTAGGTTTTGCGTTCCAGAGAAATTCTCCGTTTTCATGCGTCTCAAAATAAGCCTTTGTTTTATTGACTGCATCCACCTGTTCTTTACGAAGCTGATAGGGTATAACCGAATCTTTGCCACTCAACACTCCCCTGTTTGCTTTAAACTCATAAAAATATGTTCTGGATTTCTCTCCAGAAACATGAAACCATTCATTTTTCCGGTTATTTTCAATATTCAGTTTTCGCAAATAAGCATGAAAATCCGAATCCCGAAAAATATCGCCAGAACCATCATCATAAATAGCTGTTCCACGCCACTGTTCTACATACTCAACATCCGCCGTATGTGTCTGTTGAGCAATTCTTCTGTCAACATCTTGCTCCGTGTATCCAATCTTCGTCCAACCAATATGGCGTGCAATCTCAGGAGTGGTATATGCATAGATCATCGGCACAATCTGTTTTGTTGTTTTTAAGGTAATTGCCTGCATTATTCCATCTCCTTTGCGGTATTTTCTATAAAACCTATTTCATCAATTGATAATCCGTACTTTTGATACAACTGCTGTTCAATGTTGCTAATAGATTTTTCCCAATCAATATCCGAATTGCTTGAAAAATTTTGTAAGGGAACCATTGCCCATTTGTCCGGTGTAATATCTTGTGTCGTTTTTAGCACTCCTAACAAAATTCGAGCAAACTTTGTTTTTATATATTTTAATGCTGCTTCTGCCTCTATGTTTGTTTCAAATACACCTATGCTTAAAAAAGTTTCGGTAGATCCTATATGTGGTACTGCAATAATAGGAGCTGAGAGCGTTTCGCCAAGCATTCCTGATCCATTTGCCTTTGGAAGTAAAATCTTGTATT
>JAUNGE010000049.1 GCA_030524675.1 bacterium | reverse complement strand
GGTCGTAGTAATAGGTGCAGGGGAAAAGCTGCTTGCTGTAGTAAATTTTATCTACAGGGAGATCATACGGCCATTCGGAAACCGTGTAGCCTGGGGCATATCCCTTGGCGACAAGGGATTCCTTATCAGCTTTCGTTTTTACTTTGGTCAATGGATAAAAATCCTTTAGACTGGCTGTTCCGTTCTGGAGCAGAAGATCCGATATGGTAGGTGTGTTTATTGCAGGTTTGCTTATCCTAGCTGATTTACTTATCCTAGATGATTTATCTTTCATTTGCGCACTCCTTAGAATTTTGTTATGTCGCATATTACCGTCAAGTAAGGAAAATAGCAAGTCCGTTGTAGGGATGTGGGATTAGAAAAATTGAAGGTGAAAGGGAGTAGAATTGTGCAGATTATGATGCTGTGGATATGATACTGCATCTCTGGTATGAGACTGTTATGGATTTATTTCTGAAGCGCTCACAGTATTTTATCCGAGCCATTCATGTTATTATCTCAGCACCCTATTGAAAAAGCCATTGCTTTCAGATATACTATATCCATCAAAACTTTATAGGGAGTGTGAGCATTATGCCGCGTACCAAAGGTTCAAAAAACAAAGTGGTTCTTTCTGTCGATGAGCGCATCGCAGCCGTAACCGCTGAAATCGAGTCCCTGCAGGAACAGGTAAAGGAGAAGAAGGCGGAGTTAAAACAGCTCAAGGCTGAAAAAGAGGAAGAGGATCAGAAAAGGCTTCTTGCTGCAGTAGCAGCGAGTGGAAAAAGTATCGATGAAGTGATCGCCCTGATCAAGGCGGAAGGAACAGAAAAAACTGAAGAAGCGGGCAGTGATATTGCGGAATAAAAACGATATCGCAGAATAAATGAGTCCTCTGTAGGATGCAGCTGATAAGGTTGTGCCTGCAGAGGACTTTTTACATAAATTCCACATCCCGGAACAGTTCGCAGTTCACTTCTACGATAGTATTAATCAGTATACTTCGCCCATCGGATATCTTATTTTCAGCATAGAAGACGACTTTCTGCTGGGTGGTATCTACTTTTTTAACAACACCTGTGTCAGTCGTGTAAGCTCCGCCGGCCTTACGTTTATCTGGTACAAAGTATGTGATGGACACAGTAGGGCGTTCATCCAGATGGTCGGACAGGAACCGCAGCTTCCGATCCAGACGTTCTTTTTCGTTGTCAGATAGCTCTATTTTTTCGCCGGTCAGTCTGGCTGTTTCCGTGACCTGATCCTCATAGCCGGTCAAAGCGGCTTATCAGGAAAAACAAGTTATCAGGAAAACATTCCAAAATCATTGATTTCAACTAATGTTAGATATAATAATTCATGATAATTTATATCTTTATTTATTCAAAAAACTCGCCTTCAATCTTACAAATATTCTTAATCGGAATGTTTAACCCGGTTGCCGTTAGTATTGATTTTGATGTTTCATCAATCTTTTTTACTTTTGTAGATATATTCATATATTTACCACCTGGTTTATTTTTATCCGGAATAAAATATACTATTTGAATCAACGGTTCCTCTGAAAGGCTTATTTTTTCTTTAATAAATTGAAGTCTGGCATCCAAACCTTCCAATACAGATTCATCCAAGTCAAATTGCGCATCTGTCAATCTTGCTGTCTCATCAATCTCTTCATTATAGCCAGAAAGAGCTTTGAATGCAGAAAATTGAGCGGCTCGATTACCCATACTCATACGCGGATGCTCTAAAGCAAAAGGATATTTAATACTGATGATATCGTTGTAATTTTGTGGCTTTATGTTCATTGTATTATTGTACCCTCCTCGTGCTAATTCTGTTTCATATTTTAATTCAAATATGTTATAATATCAATCCAAAATTTTTGGCATACTTGTTTTAAAGGAGAATCAGGAAATGAAACATTACAGAATTGACAATGCAGTCCGCGACCTAGTTTCCGTGTTTATTGAATCCGGGTACACGTCCAAAACTATTGCAGAACACAAACGGAATATTCAAAAAGTTGTAAATATTCATCATGAACAAGGGGAATATTTCTACAATCCTCAAATCGTAGATCATTATGTTTTCCAATTGAAAGAGATGTACGATTTAGGAACTATCAGTAGAAGCCGAAAAAACGCTTTGATAAAAGCCGCACTATATGTACGAGAAATCGCTACCACTGGAATTATTGCTGTTGGGGTAAAAAATATACAGGATAAGCTGTCCTTATATTATCGTAAAATTTTGGAAACAATAAAACTTTCTAATGACTGGAGCGAGGCTTTAAAACGAAATATTGTATATGCTGCACATACATATTTTCTTTTTCTTATGGATTCCGGGATTCGGGATATTAGAGAGATCTCGGAAGAAACAGTTTGGTGTTATGTTATACAGAAGGTTTCCACTGTCGCTCCGAATAGCTTAAATACAATTCGTAGGAATTTGAAACATCTTCATCTCTGGCTGTACAAGAACGGGTATACACAGTCGGATTTTTCAAGTGTTCTTTCATTTACAACCCCGTCCGTGAGCCATATTGAAAAGCCCGTGCCGCTTGATGAGGTAACGCTAATGTTCCAAGCTATTGACAAAGAAACCGCTATTGGTAAAAGGAATTATGCGATGCTTATGATTGCAGTTGTGACGGGAATGAGAAGCATTGATATAGCCGCTCTTAAATTTTCTGATATTGACTGGATAAACGGAGAAATTAGGATTAGTCAAAAGAAAACAGATATAACTCTCGCACTACCTTTAACCGCAGACGTTGGCGAAGCATTGAAAGATTATATTTTACATGGCCGACCTGAAAGTAAATACACAAACATTTTTCTTACATCACGCCCACCAAGAGCTATCTATGGTGCCTTTAATCGTGCCAGAAGCATTGCCGGGTTGAAAAAGTGTTCATTCCATGGCCTAAGACGCACTGTGGGGACGAACATGATAATAGCAGGAATTCCGATAACTACAGTGGCGCAGGTTCTTGGGCATTCGGAAATTTCATCTACAAAGCAGTATATCTCCCTGGATAGTGTCCATTTAAAAGAATGTACACTTGGGCTTGAAGGGATCGCAATGAAAGGAGACAAAGTATGACAGAGCAATTATTCAGCTCATTTAAGGATGAAATATTATCTTACTGCGATTGGCGGGAATCGCTAGGATTTTCAGATGACCACAGGAAAAACTTGCGCAAATTTGATGCATACTGTTGTGAATTTCACCCAAACGAGACTGTCATTACGCCAGCAATAGTTACCGGATGGATTACACACGAAATAAAGAGCGGACGGCATTGCATAGAAAATAAATGTAGCGCCATTCGATCCCTTTCACAATATGTGGGCAATGGCTCCTACGTATTAAAAGAAAAATTTGTTTGCTACAAAAGAAATTTTAGACCATATATTTTTTCAGATGAAGAATTGGCAAGGCTGTTTGCTGCAGCCGATTCCACAAAGAATCGAAGCGACCCGTTCTTTGCGGAAACTGCTGGATATATTTTCCGCCTGATTTATACTTGTGGTCTACGTCCACAGGAAGCAAGAAAATTAAAATGCTCTGATATCAATTACAAAAGTGGAGAAATTATTATTGCGCAGTCAAAGTTGAATAAAGATCGAATTGTTGTTGCTGCGCCAGATGTTATAGAAATGCTGTACCAGTATAAAGACCGTCGTAGTATATACTGCAATAAGGAAGAAGCATTTTTCATCCATACAGATGGTTCCTCAATAACAAGCGAGCAGCTAACGAATTTATTCCAAAAATGCTGGAGAGAAGCCAATCCAAATCTTGAAAAACACTTGCTTCCGAAAGTTAGACCCTATGATCTGAGACATCGCTTTGCATCTGCTGTCCTTCAGAAATGGATTGACGGTGGGAAAAATTTATATGCTATGCTTCCTTACCTCAGAGCATACATGGGGCATGAAGAAATTAGAGATACCTTATATTATGTACACATTTTACCTGAAAATCTTCTGACATCAAGTCATGTTAACTGGGATCAGATAGAATCTGTCAGATTGGAGGATGACATATGGAAAAGATGAATTCGCTTTTCGTTTCAATACATAACTATTTATTGGTTGCGCTTCCTAAGGAACGCAAAAGCAGTGAGAATACAATACGATCATACAAAAAATCCTTAGAATTATTTCTTGATTTTGTTAAAAAAAGAACTGGGAAACCATTTACAGCACTTTCTTTTGACGATATTGACCGGGATACATTATCAGAATTTCTTGAATACCTTGAAAAAGATCGAGGCTGTAGTATAAGTACTCGAAATCGGAGACTACATTGTATTCGGGCATTCTACAGATATGCGTCACAAGAAGACATTAGCGTTGTTTGCCACTTTAACGAAATCGAAAAAGTTAAGAAAGCTAAACAACCTCAAAAATTAGTTGAACACATGAGTGAGGCAGCAGTTCAGGCGATTATTGCTCAACCAGATACGACAACAGACAATGGAAAACGAGATTCTTTTATGATGCTGTTTTTGTATCGGACAGGAATTCGGGTTCAAGAACTTGTGGATATAAAACTATCAGATATTCGTCTGGATAGTCATCCTAGCTTGACTGTATGTGGAAAAGGAACAAAGGTGCGATCGATCCCGTTAAGGGCCGATACGGTAAAACAACTTAAACATTATTTAGAATATTTTCATCATGGAGAATCTATGTACAGTAATAACTATCTATTTTATACTGTACGTAACAGAACCAGAAAGCGCATGACAGAAGACAATGTTCGTTGCATAATCCGAAAACATGGCATTGCTGCAAAAAAAGTGTGTTTAGAGGTCCCAGATAATGTGCATCCTCATTTGTTTCGTCATTCATTAGCGATGTCACTTTATCAGAATGGTGTTGACCTGTCTCTCATCTCGCAATGGTTAGGCCATTCATGCATAGAAACAACATTAATCTATGCCCACGCCGATACAGAAATCAAACGACAAACTATAGAACGAGCTGTTCCTGAAGAATCAACACTCAAACCGTTTTTAAATTCAGATAGATATACAATTAATGACGAAGATTTGTTGAAACAATTGTGTGGACTTAAATAAAAAGATTATCAGGAAAGTATTTGTTATACTTTAAAAGAACTGAGGCAGAATAAAATACTTTCCTGATAACTTGTTTTTCCTGATAAGCCGCTTTGACCGGCTATGAGGATCAGGTCACGGAAACAGCCAGACTGACCGGCGAAAAAATAGAGCTATCTGACAACGAAAAAGAACGTCTGGATCGGAAGCTGCGGTTCCTGTCCGACCATCTGGATGAACGCCCTACTGTGTCCATCACATACTTTGTACCAGATAAACGTAAGGCCGGCGGAGCTTACACGACTGACACAGGTGTTGTTAAAAAAGTAGATACCACCCAGCAGAAAGTCGTCTTCTATGCTGAAAATAAGATATCCGATGGGCGAAGTATACTGATTAATACTATCGTAGAAGTGAACTGCGAACTGTTCCGGGATGTGGAATTTATGTAAAAAGTCCTCTGCAGGCACAACCTTATCAGCTGCATCCTACAGAGGACTCATTTATTCTGCGATATCGTTTTTATTCCGCAATATCACTGCCCGCTTCTTCAGTTTTTTCTGTTCCTTCCGCCTTGATCAGGGCGATCACTTCATCGATACTTTTTCCACTCGCTGCTACTGCAGCAAGAAGCCTTTTCTGATCCTCTTCCTCTTTTTCAGCCTTGAGCTGTTTTAACTCCGCCTTCTTCTCCTTTACCTGTTCCTGCAGGGACTCGATTTCAGCGGTTACGGCTGCGATGCGCTCATCGACAGAAAGAACTACTTTGTTTTTTAAACCTTTGGTACGCGGCATAATGCTCACACTCCCTATAAAGTTTTAATGAATACAGTATATCTGAAAGCGGGAACTTTTTCAATAGAGACAAATAAAATACTGTGAGCGCTTCAGAAATAAAGCCATAGTGAGGCAATTTTTATTTGTGGTACTTTTTGACCAGCTCTATCATATTTTCATCCATGAAAATATCTGACATCTCACATTCCAACGCAACACAGATTTTAAGAAGAACTGAGAGCTGCGCTTTTTCGATGTCACGTACTCCTTGCTCATAATTCTGGTAGACCCGGACGCCGATCCCGGCCTTTTCTGCCAGTTGCGACTGCGACAATCCTGCTTTTTTCTACGCTCCCGCAGCTTCACATTCCCACTCTTGGCACGTTCTTTTTCAATTTTCGGATAGCTGCGCCAAAGAACCGAACCGTCATCCATCAAGATCCAGTCGCAATTTGAGCTTCTTTTGATTACTACTTTTGCGTCCTCTTCTGATAGCTCAAATTCATCATATTCTCTGGTTCTTGTGTACTCGCATAAGGCTTCCACCGCCTCCTGCATATTGGCGTATAGAATTGGTACTCCACCATCGTTCTTACATTCCTCGATATAGTATTCTTTTGTAAAACCTTCGACTTGCTTCATCCTCTCTTACCTCCCGTTGTTTTGATAGTACATCTAAGGATGTATAAAGTCAAGTAGAAATTATGAGCAGGAGTCCCCGGACTCTACATACAGAGCCAATATTGCAAAATCATAATCTGCACAATTATCTTCCTTTTCATCCCCAGTTTTTTCTATTCTCACATCCCCACAACGTGCTTGCTATCCTCCTCACTTGACGGTAATATGCGACATAACAAAATTCTAAGGAGTGAGCAAATGATAAACAAATCATCTAGGATAAGCAAACCTACGATCTCGGATCTTCTGCTCCAGAACGGAACAGCCAGCCTGAAAGACTTTTATCCGCTGACCAAAGTAAAGACGGAGGCTGATAAGGAGTCTCTCGCCGCTAAAGGTTATGCCCCAGGATATACGGTTTCTGAATGGCCGTATGACCTCCCGGTAGATAAAATTTACTACAGCAGGCAGCTTTTCCCCTGCACCTATTACTACGACCCTGATAATGCCGCGATTCCTATTGCTCTAAACCTGAACATTTACGGCACACGGCGTTTACCAACGATCAAAAATGATAACGAATTCTGCAAATACATTCTGGACTTTGCAGGATCGTTAAAGCATCCTGATAAAGAAAAACTCTTCTCCTACCTTCTGGCACAGGATGACGGCCTGCGTTCAGAGCTTCTTGCTGAGTATATCCGGCGTAGTAATCCATCTCCCGATCTCTATGACCTTTTCCTATCATTCTACACAATGACAGATTATGGTGCAGGCGTCTACGATACACCGTTGCTCCAAAAACTATTCTCCGGAAGATCTGACGAGCAGATACAAGCCGTATCTGCGGCTCTGTCAGATCTTCCGGAGATTTTTACTATCTACCGGGGAGAAGCGGAAGGTAGCACACCATACCGTAGGGCATTCAGTTGGAGCATAGACATCAATGCAGCTTTCTTTTTCGCCTGCAGGCACGGAGATAAAGACCATGCCAGGATCATCCGAGCAAAGGTCCGGAAGAAAGATGTCATGGCGGTCAATCTGGACAGCAGTGAAAAAGAGGTCATCGTTCTTCCCGGAGCGCCTTTTGAGGTAAGCCCGGAACGGCTCATCGGTCCCGGTTCCCCTCTGGTAATGCCGCCCAAATATCTGGATGAATACGTTGAAGGCAGGGAGCAGATACGGAAGGTGTATGAGTTGCATAAATCGGCGCAAGATAGCCACGGTAAGAGAGAGACTGGCGAGCATGACATGGTACACAGCGCAAGGGTACTCTTCCTCGCGTTTGCCATCATTCAAGCCGGAAAAATAAAACTCAGTAACAAGGAACTGAAGCAGCTCTCGGAAGCCATCGCCTACCACGATATAGGTCGAAGTAATGATGAGGTGGATGATGCCCACGGTGCTGCAAGCCGGGAGATTTACGAAAGGCAATGCCATGCGATTTACGGAAAGAACGATCCCGATGCCGTTACAGCTTTCCTGATCGAGTACCACTGCCTGGATGATGAGCTGGCGCAAGACTATCTGACATACAGCCCTATCAAAGGAAAAAGCCGTGCATGGCTGCTCTACCAGATCATGAAAGACGCGGACGCCCTCGACCGGGTACGGTTCGGCATACTTGATTTGGATGTAAACTTTCTCCGGCTGCCCATCTCCCACAAACTTGTGCCGCTGGCTGTGGCTGGCGTAAGTGGGATAAAGATGTAGCTGACGCGCCGGAACTGACGTGAGGGCTGCACTGATATAAACATTAGTTGCAACTAACTGCAACATATAAAAATCCCCCCTGTGGCTCAAATATCCAGTTTCATGCTGTGTATATCTGAACCACAGGGGGTATCCACATTTCAACCGTTTATTACCTTGCCACAGTCGGCTTTTTAGAGAGCCACTGCTGCACAGTAGCCACACCTACTTCAAGAATATCCGCAATCGTAGTGTCGGGATATCCCTTCTTTTTCATATTTAATGCAGTCTCCTGCTTTGCTTTCATCTCGCCTACTGCTTCGCCTTCTTTATACCATTTTTCACTGACTTCACACATCTCGTCCCAGCCTCCTTTCTCACATTTCAGGCTGCAAACAATTTCTTTTGAGAAAGCAACATTTATCCTTACTTTAATCTCTCCCGCAGAACCTCCACTTTGCACTCATGCCGTTTGTTCTCATCATCCTTATTATATGCGATACCCACTGCAAGAATGCGCCCTGTATACTCCGGATTCTCTCCAAACTTTCCTTCAAAACGCAGCGCATACTGGCGATCCTTGATCTGCTGAATCGCATCTTCCGCTGTGTGATTTACCTTCAATTCAATAATAATACAGTCATCATTCTTTATGAATGGATAGAAGATAAGGTCAACAAAACCGGTTCCCGCTTTGTCCTCGCGTTCAATACGGTAGGAATCCAACGCTTTCAGATACACCCACCGGATAATGGACGCCAGTTCTGCCTCATTGCTGTATGTCTGCAATGGACTGTGTGTATTATGAGCGTACTCCATCAGCTCCGTCATGGTCTTTGTATCGCCGGCTTTCGTTGCAGCGAGCATCCGACCGGATTCTTTCGTCAGCTTATACACATTTCCAAGAGAAGGCTCCCGCTGCACCACCTCCGTAAATTTATCCATCAACTCTTTGTTCGGGATGGAAACATACCCGTCTTTATAATTCAGGAATCCATAAACCACCATCGCGGAGAATATCTCATCCTTTGTCTTCAGTTCCATTGATGTGGCGGCATATTCCTGCACTCTGGCCGGAACTGGATTATCTGCTACCATAGCAGCAATATCATCTTTCACAGCGTCCGTATTTGCACCGATATAATAAAAAATCTCATCATATGGTCCTGAACTCGTCCAATAGCTTCCCAACTGGTTGTCACTTAACGCACCAACTACAGACCTTGGGTTATATAACTTCTGCCCACCTGCCGTCTGATACCCGTCATACCATAGTTCCAAGCCTTCACGGGTAACAGCTGGATTCGTTTCTGCCTCCAGATACCTCTGATATAGCACATCTACTTCCTCATCGGTGAAACCGAAATATTCACTGTATTTTACCCTGGTGGCCATAGAATACTCAAAGAACATATTTAATTCTGAACCGCTGGAATACTTGGCAATCGGCAGGATGCCGGTCATATATGCCATTTCCACATAAGCTTTATCTTTCAGAAGATTGCTTAAGAATTTTGTGAAGCTGGCCTTGTCTTTATCTGTGGCAAAGTCCTGGTGGTAAATATAATCCCATTCATCCAGCACAAAAATAAATTTCTCTCCATCACAATATTCATGAACCTTCTTCAGAGCATCCCACACGGCATCATCTTTTTCTATTTCCGCGTTGGGATAGGATCTGCGCAAATCTGTAATCAGCCCCCTCTTTATCCGTCTGATATATTGCTCATATGAGGTTACCTCATCCGGCATCTCATTAAACATAATGTGGATGACATTATGCTTGTTCAAGTGTTTTTTGTACCATGAATATTTTGATACTGACAATGTTCCAAATTCTGCACTGCTGTCCGCGCCTTTTCCAAAGTAGGAAGCAATCATATTTGCCATAACCGTCTTGCCAAATCTGCGAGGTCTGGTAATTGCCACATATTTTTGTTCCTTACCGCGGTTGATGCCTGAACGCTCAGATAAATTCTCTTTCAACTCTACAATTGGCACAAGTTCAGCAAGTATATCTGTTTTGTCCACATAATAGGTCGACGCATACTCCTCGCAGAATAAGCTGTATGCGCTCCGGCTATTTAAATAAACGCCCATTCTATCTACACTCCTTTCTCAGCCGCCCGGTCCGAATCTGTTTAATTTATCCAGCTTCATCTAGCTTCCAGCACAGCCTTTAGAGTCTATTATTTAATATTCCAGGGCTATTCACACGCTCGCCTCCCAGCAGCGTATAATTACCCTATTATGCTTACCATACCATAAAACTCCCCCCGTTGCAAGAGGGATGACGGGTAAATTCTCTGAAAGTCAACCTAATTTTCAGATATTTTTCGCTGTGCGCTTTATTGCTTTTTTTAATGCATTTTATCAGCTTAGCATCCAGTCTTTATGCTCTATGCGTAAACCACTTCTATTGTATGGCACTCTCAGCTCTCTCAGATATCTCAGACTTCCTAGATTTTTGAGACTTTTAAGATGCAATCTTTTCATCTTTTGGAATTCTTGGACTTCTTGGATTTCTGAGACTTCTTGGAATCTATTATCTCGCAAAGTAAAGTTGACTGCTATTCGGCTGAGTATCGACTGATGACCTTTAAGTCTCATTTAGGGACATCTTAGTTAAAAAATATTTTTCTGAACGGTCTTATTTTTTGATTAAGTCTGTAATTGCATTGATTGCACCACTGACATTTTGAAGCTCCAATTCTGTCATATTAATCAACAGCTCCCGTTCCAAATCCCGAAAAGCTCTTACGATCTTCTCCTCTGTCTCATTGCTGTGCTGCAGGTTTCCTTCTTCCTTTTGCTTAAGTTCCAGCAATGTCATTTCAGGAAGCCGCAATGCTTTTTCCAGTTTTGCAACGGTTTTAATGGTTGGCTCGCATTGGTCTGCCTCAATTCGATTGATCTGCCTGCGCGTTATTCCGGATATGTAAGCCAGATCCTCTTGCGTCATATTCGCTCTCTGCCGCAATTCCTGAACGGTTTGTCCAAATGTTTTCCGTTTCCACGTTCTGACCCCAATTTGTTTTTCCTCATCCATTTTGAACTCTCCTTTGCAATCTTTCTTTTTGTTCCCAATTTAGTTTTTTGCATATTAATATCTCCTATGATATCTTCAAGACTTTTATATTTTCTGGTCAATTTAGTTTAACAAGCTACACCCAACTGCTCTACTTTTTTTCAAATTTTTTTAATCATCACATATTCTTTTACACACGCCAATCCGAAGAAAAACTGGATATAAATAACTCGCGCCAAAAGTTCCCAGTAATTTTGGCCCACTGACACAGCCTTCTATTTTCTGAAGCTGCTTTGCTTTGTGAAAGGCTTTCATTACACTTGCTTTCGTCACACTCTTAGCCTTTCGCGAAAAAAAGACTTCTCCGCCTTTCACTTTATATTTAAATGAAAGTCCTTTCTCTGTAAGAAATGCATAGCCTTCAAATGCTATAATTGCCTCCCACAGGTATTCTTCAGCGTCTTCAGAATCCAGATGATCGTGCAGCATTCTGCATGCCGTCTCCCGCTTTCGATAAAGTCTCTTCTGCTCTGCATATAGAGTAGGTTCTTCTAATTTGTATGCGCCTTTACTGTAGGGTAAATAGGTATTGACAGAAGCTTTGCTTAATCCCGTTTCTTTCATGATCTCCGGAACACTATAACCTGAATTATATAATTCCTGCACTTTACGGCTGGTCTCTGTACTGTAATACCCAACTGTAACTAATATTTTCCTGACTTTCAAAGTCGTAGTCTGCATGGCTTCTGCCACATCTACCAGTGTTGGGGCGTCAGGAGACCTATTTTGGCGATCATCATACGGTTCTTTAAACAGCTTTATTGCTTCCTGTAACATGTTGTCCATGACTTTATCTCTGTCATATCCGGGCTTTTTTTTCGGTCGGCCGCGCTTTGCTCTAACAGTGTCTTTCGGTTCTTCATTCACACTCTCTGACACTGGGCGCTTCTGGCCGAAGTCACTCATTGGGTTTTAGCTTGTAGAACCTTCCTTTCCGAGTCCAAAACTCTTCGTTTATAATGCTTTAGCCGGAGTTTTCCCGTTGCCTGCCGCTCGCCACGTAGAGGCAGCATTTTTTGAGCAGCAAAGCCATGTAGTCTCATGGCTCTCTGTTATATAGTGTTTCCCGTAAACACACATCCCACTTCACAGCACTTTATTTCTCCCACGTATCCTTCATGATCGCCCAATCAAGCCGGTTCATCACGCCATCGACCTGTTCATACAGTTTGCCAATATCAGCATTTGCCTTAACGCTTTCCAGCGCTTCCTGTATGCTGCAGCTATCACAGATCTGAATCTTAGCCCTCCGGCTCAGAGCATAGAGCGGTTTATCACTCACTTTTCCACAACGAGGACAACGCCTTCCCCATTTCCACTCCGTGCCAAAGTGACCAAGGCTCACCTCCGCCTCCTGCTCCGTGGACACACAATGGCAGATATCTGCTCCGTAAGTAATAGATAAACTCCCACCCTCGTCCCAGACACAGAGGACATTCCCAGCATCGTCCATGCCGCGGCAAGTCCCTTGAGAGCCAATAGGAGGCGCCTGCTTATCAAGCATGAAATCCAACACAATCCGGCTCCCCTTTGGATACCTGCGACGCAATTCGTCCACAGTCGCTTTGTCCGGGAAGGGAACCGGCTGCGTCTGCCCTTTCGCCTCATTGACCAGCCTGACGGCGATGTAAGATAAGTCTGTAGAGTTAAGGGGCTGCGGCAGACTCTGCAACAGGCTTGGAAAGGTGATCTTATCCGCAGTTATAATGACGCCACCATAGGGGACAGCCAAATATGTCAGATTGATAGCTTGCTGCTCTGTTAGGTTATTTGGGAGAGAGATTATGATGTTATAGGGAGAAGTAGTTTCTTTCATAGTATTTTAGGCTACTTTGTATGTGGTGTGCCGATACAGTTAATTTTCAACTATGTTTGTAATATATGCTTCCGTCGCATTGTCTTTGTGTATGATTTTTCCCGGATTGCCTATTACAATCGAATGGTCAGGGACGTCAAAATTCACATATGTATTCGCTCCGATCAGGACATCGTTCCCTATAACAACTTTACCCACGATGGTTGCGCTGGGGCCAATCCATACCCTGTCCCCGATCGTTGGCGAGCCTTTTCTTGCCCCGCGCATTTCAACACCAATTGTGATTCCATTACGCAGGCTGCAGTTCGCCCCAATTTTTGCCTGTGCGTTGATGACAATAGCGTTCCCGTGGCTGAGATGGAATCCACCCGCGATGTTCTGGAATGAAATTTCAGAGCATCTGTTGACTGCCATACGATGCCGCATGATACGGAAAATTGACCTGATAACCGGGTTACTAGAATACACCGAAGCCCTGCCCACAAAAACATATCTTAAATCCCTATTAGAGAGGATTCGTTTTACCCCCCCCTATCAGCGACCAGTTTTCTCCATAAAAGGCGTAGTAGTCCTCCTTAAATATTTTATTCATGACCGCTTCCTCCTTATCTTTTTCAGGATATCATTGACCAATGTATCTTTAGCCAGTAACATATAAATCAGGTTTAGCAGGCAGAAAATAGCCGCGCCGCCTATCACCTGGATTCCAATCGTATACACATGGCTCCCCATCCTATTCCCAATCGCCCTGCAATATGTAAACATCAGCACGCCTATCAGAATTGTTGGAAGAAGTCCCTTTATATAAGACAGGAAAGGCAGTTCCCTGCGGACAGAGATGCTCTGGTATCCTGCGGCTGCAATCTGCGCCCCAACGGTACCGATTACCGCCCCAAGCGCCCCTAACTTCGGGATAAAGATGCCGTTTAAAATAACATTTGTCACCGCCGCATAGACAGTGCCTCTCACAAAAATACCATCCCTATTACCCGGCAGCAGGTATTGTGTCCGCAGGATGTTCTCCCATGAATAGAAAAGCACAGCCAGTGAGATTACCATGATCATGCTTCCGCATGCTGTGAAGTCCTCCCCAAAGAACACAACCGAAAACTCGTTAGCAATGCCGGCCAGCCCGAACGAGATCCCGATGGCCAGCATCATAATGTACCTCATGGATTTCGCTAAATAATTCTTAACGCTCTGCCCATCGTTCCTGCCCATTAGATAGGATATGCGTGGGAGCATCACGGAGCCTATCGCCCCCACGATGCCGTTTGCCATCGTCATCATTTTTTCCGTGTTCTCATAATATCCGACTTCTGAGCGTGTGCTCAGAAGCTCAATCATGATCTTGTCCATTAACGTATATATGCTGACAGCGACAACAGACACAAAGAGTACAAGGTTCGGCTTGAAGTGACTGAATACTGTTTTCCAGTCTGGCTTGACCCAGTCAACCTGCTTAAGTAAAAACGGCCAAAGGCAAACCTGTCCCATCAGCAGACTAAAAGCGTTGATCAGCGCATAAACCCATACATCGCCCTGATCCTTAACAAAAATAAAAATCGCAACCGTTGTAAGGATCTTAATTGCGGTATTTCTAAGAACCATGAACCTGAATTGCTCCGTGCCATAGAAAAACCAGCTTACCTCAAAGAGCGCAGACAGGACATACGGTATCTGGCATAATGCGACTATATTATATTTTGGCATTCCGTATGCACCAAGATACGCAATATAAAGCACTGTCATTACTGCAGATGTAAGTGCCTGAAAGTAAAACAAGTTCCAGAATGTGTATGACAAAGTTTTCCGGTCGTCTCTTGCCTTAGAAATCGTCCTATTTCCATAGTTTGTCATGCCTAAAAGTGCAAACATCCAGAAATATTTTGCAATTGAAGTTGTAATAGAATATGTCCCAAGACCTTCTGAAAGGAGTATACGGGATACATAAGGAGTCGTGATAAAAGGAACAATCAATATAAGCACCTGGTAGACCACGTTGTAAAGTACATTCATCTTTAATCTATTCAACAGCACCATCCCCCCTTAATATAGAGTTGTGGCTACTCTCGGTATTTGATCAGCCTTGCCGGGACTCCTCCAACCACTGCGTAAGACTCAACATCATGTGTAACAACTGCACCAGCTCCTACGACAGCACCTCTGTGCACTGTCACACCTGGCATAATCTGCGCGCCATAGCCTATCCATACATCATCTTCTATGATGATATCCTTTTCGTATCCTCCTTGCTCACGAATCAGGGTATCCCTTCTGCTATAATTATGCGTCATTGTGCGGAGATGGATATTATACGAAAGCAGACAGTCGTTCCCAATAACAATCTTTGAGTCATGCCCGACAGACAATATTCCACCATTAATGTATGTGTTATCCCCTATGAATACATTTTCAGGGATATTGATAGAAACGCCCAAGTTGATACGGCTCCCAGCGCCAATATGTAGCCTCCTGTATTTAAACTTCTGTCCGGCGTTCTTGATATGCCATATGATTCCCATAATATAACCGTTCTTCCTTTCTTGCGTCCAATTTATTCGTTTCCGCACTTGCAACCCGAGTAAATGCTAAAAGAGCCCATAGAATATAGTTTAGCGTACCTGGATCGCCGAATGAATTGGATGTAGCAGACACAGCCAGGAAGCAAACTATCATCCCATTTACCATAGATTTTACTTTCATCCCGTCTATTTCTTTCAACATTCTCTTGTCATAAAGCGTGATCAGAGATGCAAGCCATGCTACAAACCCAATTAGACCATTTTCCACAAGAACAATTAAGAACGACAGTTCAAAATTTCCTGAAAAGCCCAGCGAATTCAATAGGCTGCTTGTATTGTTATACCCTGTTCCTTTTAAGACCACGCTTCCCGGAATTGACAGGATGCTTCCAAGTGCCCTCACTCGTACTGATACAGAGCTCCCCGACACATCCCTGCTGAATATCATGGTATAAAGTGAACTAAAATCTATGAATGACAATGCGATCAGCCCCGCAAATGCAACCATACTGAGTTTAAAATACTTTTTTTGTTTCAACAGATAATATAGTGTATATCCTATTGCACAGAAGATAACTCCGCGTGAATTAGTAGAAAAAATAGCCAGTGCCAGCACGATAGCCTGAGCAGAAGAAGAAATCCATCTTCCCTTTGCTCTTGTATTCAGGAAATAGACCCATGCAAGCACATAATATGTTCCCCCGACCAGAGGATGCCCAAGCAGTGCTGTAGTCCTAAACATCACGCCCCACGCTGTCGAATCATAGACACTTTTATACCATCTGATGTTTGCCATATAATAATCATGAAAAAACAGACTCTTCCCAATCACAAACTCGATGCAGGCGACAACTGCGCTGATCAAAATACATACATATATCGTCTTAAGCACCTTGGGAAGGCTGTGGGCGTCTAAATATCCAAGCAGCAGCACGGCAAAAATGGCAGGCAGCAGATATCCATCCAGCATCTTGTTGCTCGCAGCTCCTCCCCCGTCTGCCAGAATCCTAATTGAAAGCATCAGCATCAATGCGAATAGTATTGTCAATACTATCTTCCTGCTTTTTACCCGCAGTGTTCCTCTCTTTATCACTACGACAATCAGAAAAGCAAATATTACAGCATACCCTTCTAAACTAATATTGAATTTTCCAGGTGTGTTATACGAAGTCCCACTGATGATTCCCATCGCATCAGTCGGCACCAGCAATAAAACTGCAAACAGCACGGAAAAGACAGCCGACATCCTGCCCTGAACGGAGAAGAACAGCAGGACACACATTAATATAAACAGCACACAAAAAAGCTGCATGGAGAATGCCATCTTATCACCTCAAATCCTTACAAAAATGTTTATATGCTATAGATAACTACTGTGCTGTGTCGCGCTATAAAATCATCCTTATTGTCATTTATCAATTATCAATCGATGCCAGGTCAATTTTGTAATACCTGACAAGGTTCCTCATAGCCGTATCATTCAGGTTCTCGCCCCGCGTATTTACGGAAGTAAGGGAATCTTTTTGACTGTCCCTGATCGTGAACCATTCCTTGGAATAAGGGGCTACTTTCACAGCCGGTATCCCCTTTTTTAACCCTATTGATTTCAGCCAGAGGTCATCCGCCGTCGGGCAGACCTCCCTGATCGCCACATAGTCAAAATCTATACCATCAAAATACCCGCCCGGATAAAGCACGCCGCCTACGCCGACCGGCAGCAGCATTTGGGATGGCCCTGTCTCTCCCGGAGACATCGACATCCATCTCTTATACGGCAGTAACTTATTATGTTCCATCGTAATCCTGTGGGCCCGGTAACAGCATACGCATTCCGGATGCTCACGATGGCTCTCCAAAAGGCGTTCAATCCATGATTCCGGATATAAGGTGTCGTCATCAGCGGTAATGATTATTTTGCCGGCATACTCCTGCGCGGTATAGAAAACTTTTTTGTATGATCTCAGGTCATCACAGAACCGTATCTCAAGCCCGTATTCCTGCAGCTTCAGCAATTCCTGCGGAAGTTCCTCCTTGCCGCTGAATTGGGTATCCGCAAGCCACAGGATTACTTTCTCAGCCTGTACTTTCTGCCTTAGTATGCTGTTTATGCACAAATAGATTTTGCCGACCCTCGCAGGGTATGTAGTAAGCGAAACGATTACGCCTTCGGCTTTTCTCTTCGTCTGAACCGGGCGCACTTTGCAGTAAATCGGATAGATTACATTGGCAAGGAAGCCCAATCCACGGTTTTTCATTATCTGAATTTTGCCTGCCACTGCCCAGGGCGTGGCAAACCTGTACATCATATCTAACATCGCTACCTCATCCTTTACGGTATTGCGGCAGTATTTCTGTTACTTCTTCATCTGCGCCGCAATATCCGCATCTACGATTTCTTCCCCTGTCCTGCCTTTCAACTGCTCCTTGCTCTTCTCACTCAGCCCGTCATTGATTACGGCACACATATCACAAGTGCTACACTTATCCAATTCTTCCTTCGTCACTTTGCCATCCCTGTAATCCCGGCAGATTTTGTTCTCATACATACTGTACGGATGCTTGCTGAATAATGCTTTCGCCTTATGGATTACTACCCATGTAGCTGGTTTCCAGATATATTTATGCATTGCCGGACTGACAGAACCAATCATCCAGCAGTCCCGGTCGCAGCAGCGTACCTTCTTCCTGACTTCTTCTGCCCGCGGACTGTTCCACAGCTCGTCCCAGGTCTGCTCATTCAGATTGCCCATGACTTCTTTGTCCTTCGTGCCATTGCATGGCATCACATCCCCATACGGGTCGATGAAGAAGGTATCAAAGCTCATATCACAGGGCAACAGGCGTTTCTGTCCATAAATGTAATTGATCAGGCCGTGGTTAAAGTACGCCCGGAACCACTTCTTCGGGCTGTTGGAACGTAGCAACTCGTTAACCAGATTCTCAAAATTCTTTGCAACCATCGGACGGTCATGGATGATGTTCTTCGCTTCTACAAAATAAAAGCTGTTGTGGAGACTTGCTGTAGCAAACTCCATACCCATCTCGTTGGAGATTTTGTAGAGCGGCACCAGATCAGGAGCGTTCTTGTCTTGCACCGTCATACCAAAGCCGACATCCTTCATGCCCATCTCACGCAGCTTTTTCAGTGTCTGGTAACCGCGCTGATAGCCATTCTGGAGACCTCTGATTTCGTTGTTGGTCCGCTCAAGACCCTCGATGGAAATTCGGATTCCAATCTGTGGAAATTCTTTTGCAAGATCCACGATGCGATCTGTGAAAAATCCGTTAGTAGAAATCACAATACGGTCAGATTTCTTATACAATTCCCGCACGATTTCTTTCAGGTCAGTGCGGATGAACGGCTCGCCACCCGTGATATTCGTGAAATACATCTTCGGCAATTTTTTGATCGTCTCAATGCTGATTTCTTCTTCCGGTTTGGAAGGTGCTTTATAACGGTTACACATGGAACACCGCGCATTGCATCGGTATGTCACAATGACTGTTCCGTTCAGTTTTTTTTCATCCTTTGGCATGATATTCTCCTTCTTTTTGCACTGTTTCTATCGTTTATGTGAGATTCTAAACATCGTCCCTATATCCAATCAAATGAGCCGGTACCCCCCCCCATATTTCTTTGGGGCCTATGGAATTGAGTAATACGGCATTGGCAGCAACAACAGCATCTTCACCCACTTCGATAATTCCTTTCTTCCCTAAGACACAGGCTCCGGCGCATATCCTTGCCCCACGCTTTATTACGAATCCCTCAAGTTCCGGCTTAAATTTATTTTTATCTTTATAACTATCAGCACGCCCAATGGTTACTCCGTGGTAAATCTTTACATCATCCTCGATTATTGTACTGTTGTGTATGACAACACCCGTGGCGTTATGTGTAAAAATAACATTATTCCCTATTTTTACTGAGCGTGGGATATCTGCACCCATCATTTGCACGATCCGGTAAGCTGCCTGACCAACAACAGGGTATTTATACAGTTTGACTAAGTTATTCACTTTTAATAACATCGTCATTTCCTCCATCAAGGACAGAAATCAAAATAATCAGTCCTTATTTTTTATTTTAGTATCAAAACAGTCAAGAAATTTATCAGCTAAGACGTCCCAAACAAAATTTTCAGCCACGACATTGTGGGCCCTTTCCGATAGCTTCGAATTATCCCGCTGCAGAACATCAATGCACTTTTCTTCCCATTTCTCCAGATTTAGGTCAGGGATAATATATCCGGATTCTCCATTCTTAATAAGAATATCAGACCCGCCATTTAAGGTCGTTAAAACCGGTGTTCCGAAATACATGGCCTCCAGAATTACCATACCAAAGATTTCATATGAGGTTGGCAACAGAAACAGATCTGATTCCTTATATATTTTAGGAAGAAACCTCTGCTCCATTCTCTCCTGATAAAGTATGCTGTCCCCCAGCCCATTTGATGAAACAAAGTCCTTGCAAGATGCCTTATATTCTTCAGTGCCATTTCCTATAATAACAAGCGTTGACTTTGTCTTTTTACTCAAGACCTTAAATAACTCCAGCAGGAATAGAATATTCCTCCGTTTCTCCAGCCGGCCAACATACAGCAAAATATTCTGTCCATCGCTTTTTAGTTTCTCAATCTTTTTAGATAATTCAGAATCAAGCATCTCGCTGCTTGACATCTGCGCCGCATCGAAGCCTACCCCAACTACATGTGTGTTTGCAAGCCCCTTTTTATTTAAAAACTCAGCAGATAACCTGTTTTTTGTGATAAACATTGTGTTCTTTCTTCTGTATCCAGGTAAGAAGAATTTATCACATACGGCGCACTTCAAATTGTATCTTTTATTGAATGTGCTGAAATACGTTCCATTGTAAACAATTGTCTTGGCAGGATATTTCATTGCTAATCGATATGATTCGTAATGATCATATGTAATCGGCAAGAGGATATCATATCGTTTGAAAACACGTTCATAATTTTCAAAAAAAGCTGTCTTTAGAAAATCCCTACCCTTAAATAAATACATTCGTATTTTGAGCCCATCTGCCAAGAAATCTTCTTCACGTTCCTGGTTTCCACCATAATATGCAATCCCGCATCGGCAGCCTTTCCTAGACAGGGCCTTGGCAAGTCCAACTTCCTGCTCATTGTATGTCTTGTTTCCAAAATCCGTCTTTATATTGGCGGACGTCACAATTATTAATACTGACTTCATATACTTCCCTCCTGCAATCATGGATTACAGATACTTCAACAATTCCTCTATTTTATTGATAAAAACAGCATCATAACAAACAGCATCTGGGGAAAATCCAAAGCCGTAAAGAACACCGATAAAATCAGCGCCAGCTTCTTTGGCTCCTTCCAGATCGTATCTGCTGTCACCAACCATAACTGTTTTTCCTTTAGTCCCTGTATCTGAGACTGCTTTCAAGATTGTTTGCGCCTTACTCAAAGACTCTTTATCGTCCATCCCAACAATCGTGTTAAACAAGTTTTTTAATTCAAAATTGTCAAGTATACGTTCAGCAATACCCTGTGACTTGAGTGTAGCAACAGCAAGTTTAATCCCCATTTTCTTCAACAGGATTAAAGTATCTTTTATATTTGGGTATGTTATAGCCTCATAAATTGCTTTTTCCCGCCCATATTCTCTATGGAATCTGGCAGCGGACAGTGCATCTTCCTCAGACAGACCGTATATTTCCATATACATATCTTTTGGAGGTGGGCCAACAAACCTTTTCAATTGTTCATCAGGAATGGCGTCCAATTTCATCCGCTTTTCAGCATAGCGGACACTGTTAAAAATACCGGGAGAAGTATCCAACAGTGTTCCATCCAAATCAAATACAACTAATTCATATTTCATACTTTGTTTTTGTTATAACCTCGTATTCTATGCCGTCCAAAGCAAGCATAAGCTGCTTTGAAATATTCTCATTTTTACGTTTTGCTGTATCATAGTCCATAGCCTTTTTATAGCTGGAATCGTAATAATTTGCCGAACAGTCGACATCAAAGCCATCAAAACCAGCTAAATAAATCTTTGACACTCCTATTTTTTTCAGTATCCTGATCAGCATGGCTCCTGAATTATCAGATTCATCCCCTTCACCCAAAAGTGACGTGTAATCAAATATTAACGTGTTATCATCAAGAAGGTTGCTTAAATTGGATGTTGCTAAAACGCATCCTTGTGAAGCAGAATCCATCCTTAGACTGCCAAGCCTCTTCTCATTTGAAATGAAAAAGGCATCTGTGGAAAATAAGGAAGTCACAGAGTTAACAGTTATGATAAAGGGGGCTTTTTCATCTATCAAATTGCAAATTCTATCTTTTTCAATTCTTATGCTCGCTCCGGCTCCCAAAATCAACACTTCTCTTGAATGAATTCTTTCCTTAAGTTCATTTTGCGAAGCAAAATCATCGACATCACAGGCCTGCATATCCAAATACAGTTGTTCAATCAATTCGGCGTTATATTCTCCTCTGCTATTTTGAGGGATAAGACTCAAAATCTTCTCTATTTTTTCAATCCCCATAGTCTCCTTTTTCATTAAATGTGCCGCATAATTAGGATGGCATTTAACGATTGCAGACAGAAAATATGGCAGATCATATCCCCATCTTTGTTCGGCATAAATGGGCATTAAATACTTATCCACAATATTAAGAATAGGAATAAGCGAATACCTTTGTTCCTTATTATTGTTGATATAATCAATCAGCAATTCTGTTGCAAGGTTTCCAACGCCCCGTCCCATCCCGTAACAAGATGAATCAATAATTATGTTTCGTTTCCTATTCAGTCGCATCATCTCTTGCGCATTTGAGAACGACATTTGTAAATTATTATGTGAATGAAAGCCCAAGCAAATATTCTGAGATAAATTATTATCTATGAGATAGAACAGTCTGCGCATATCATGCCTGTACATGACACCCAATGTGTCAACCAGATAAAAAGCAAACGGACTCAACTCATTAACATCCCGTAAAAGGCCCATTAGAGTTTCATCGTCATAAGAAGCTGTCCCGACAGGCTGTATGCAGACCTTGTACCCCTTCTCCATAATTTCTTTAGCTGTTTGCTTTGCCTCCGGCCACTCATTCTTCCGAAATGTTAATCTGATAATATCTATTGAATCGCCGTTGTATTCAGAAATAAGATCACGGTTATAATTATGCTGTTCTACCATGACGGCATAGCTAACGCTTCTATTTTTAGGACGAATCACCTCTTCAATCTGTTCTACTGACGAAAACACGGAAGAATCGACATCATGCTTTACATCACGAATAAACCCACATTCTATAATATCAACTTTAGCTTCAACTAAATTTGACACTATATCCCTGATATTCGATTCGCCAAATTTCCAATTGTTTATATATCCGCCATCCCGTAAAGTACAATCTAAAACACTGACTTTATTCATTATCGTGCTTCCTCGCTTTTTTGCTGTTTCATCATCAGGATGACCTTTTCCAAATCCTTGGGTGTATCTACTGAAATTGATTCCGATTCAACAAGGTTAAAGTGCAGGTCAATTCCATTCTCAAGAAAACGAAGATGATCTATATCCTCTGCCCTCTCCAGACTTCCCATCGGCGTATTTACAAAAAAATCAAGCGCCTGCTTATTAAAGCATTCCACACCAACATACTTTTTGTATTGAAAAAGCAGCGTCCCTCTCGGATAAGGTACGGGGGTTCTCGACATATAAAGACATCTCCCGGTATTGTCTGAAACAGCGAGTTTGATTTTTGCAAAATCAATCGTTTCAGCCGGGTCCGTTAACTCACGCATAGCACCCCCAAAGTATGGCTCCTTATGTATTTCCGTTGGAATAACTGGAAGTATGCAATCCTCCGATATCAACGGCTCATCCCCGTTGATGCACATATAATAGTCTGCTTCGATTTTAGTAGAGACTTCATGTATTCTGGAGATATGTTCAGGATGATTATTCTTCGTAAAGATGTAATCCATCCCATATTCTTCACATGCAGATTTTATTCTTTCATCATCAATCGCACACACAACTTTGTCAAAATCTGTAATCTTCTTAACACGCTGATAAACCCACCAAAGCATCGGCTTTCCACAGATATCAGCCAATGGTTTTCCAGGGAATCTCGTTGATGCATATCTCGCAGGGATGCACGCAATAATCTTCATATTCATTCCTCCACAATTTCTCCATTAATATTTTTAAGGACAAACTTTCTGTCCTTTAAAAAATTCTCATTCATGTTTACTTTATATTCTGCATTCGTTGTATTAACTGCACTGGAACATATCGCAACTGCGA
The DNA here is from genome assembly GCA_030524675.1 of bacterium. Classification (GTDB taxonomy): domain Bacteria; phylum Bacillota; class Clostridia; order Lachnospirales; family Lachnospiraceae; genus CAJMNU01. The sequence continues at coordinate 5,396 of JAUNGE010000049.1, read as the reverse complement.
ATTTAAACCTATATCCTGTCAATGCGAGTAATTCACTTGGAAAAGAGGCCGGTAATACTGATATATCACATTCTAATGGATAATCCGTTGTATCACGAGGATGCAGCTTCACAACTACTTTTCCGTATTTTTTATAATATCGGCACATTTTCAGGACATATTCCACTTTCTCCTGTTCAGAAACCAAATTCTGTTCGGAGAAAGGATTAGTGTAGACTATGCCAACATCCGGTTCATTCAGCAAGTTCATCAACTTACCCCCATCCTTAGACATAATCCTTAAAATGGCATCCTTATCCTTTGCTTCTATTTTTTGAATCATCCCAGGCAAATCCAGTATCGTGAGTTTCTTTTTCCATTCCTTTGGAAATGTCTCCGGTCTTTGCACCCGGATTTCACTCAGCTTATCATCTTTATAGAAATCAACCCGATCGCCCATGATCCTATGGAGCATCTTCTTCCAATTTTTTTCTGGCGGTAGCTTTGCGATCAATGCGCTTTCTTCCATAAAAACCGCCCTGTCACACTTTTTGTATAGAAGGCTTGCGGTTGAATATATGTAAGAATTATTCCACGCAAAGTTATATAACGTGAAGCCGGAATGTCCTTTCTTTCGCATGAGGTCCTGCACCAGCTTCAGTTGTTTGCGGTTATTCATACGCTCGATTCCCAAAACCTCATTTTTCTTACTCCTCAATCTTAGGTCGCAGGCATATCCATTCGATTTCAGTTGCTTGTCAATATACTTGAATTGTTCAAATATCTGTTGGTTATTGGCATTCAGCAGAATAACAACATCATCTTTTGATTCCCTGTTTGAAATTATTTTTACCAGTGTTATATATATATGGTATAAAGTGACACAAAGATAAACCTTCATAATACCTCACCCACAGTTCCTTTCCTTGTCTTTTGACAATGAAATTCATCTTATATTTAATTTACTTGGATAGATAAGGATTTCCAACCACTTACTCTTTTCCATAATCTTTGCTGCTATGATAGGGCCTATAAAACTGATTGCCACACCCAAAGCTACATGGATAACCGCATTCTGGATACCCAGTTTAAACAGTACCGTCCGTAACGGCGCAGCAAACAGTGTGTGCATCAGGAAGATCGGCATCATGTATCCCGCCAGGAATCCCCATGCCCTGTTCTGCCGGTTCTCTTTGAATACCACAGACACTAACAGCACAATCGACATGCAGGCCAGCAGCCCAAGCAGAAAGCTGATTATTCCATTTTTTGATCCGACCACATAGACCAGAATGCTTAAAATTATGAAAACCAATATTCCTGCAATGCCAAGCCATATCCCCCTGCCTCGCTGTAATCTTCCGGTAATCTTCCTGAAATCAGTTACACAGAAGCACATACCGATAACGAACCATATTTCGTCTGCGAGGATGTATGAAATAAGCTCCATTCCATACCCCCCCCGATAATTCCAAGAGCCTTTAATCCGACTGCCACTGCTAATCCTGCGCCTGTCATTTTCCTGCTCCGAAACGTCGGCGTGATAAGGAAGATGAAAAACAGTGCATACAGATACCAGTACGGTGATGCCGGATGGAGGAAAAGCGTATCGCCAAGCCCTCCAAGCTGGTCATTTATACTCCCTGAGAACATAGTTTTCAAAACCCATGTCGCTGTGGAAAATATAAAATATGGAATGCCAAGGTTCAGGGCTTTCTTTAACACGTTCTTGCCCCAGCTTTGGATATCATCCACCCTGCTTAATTTCTGGTAGAGATATCCGGAGCAGATAAAAAACAGCGGAACGTGGAAATAGTAAATCGTCTGATTAAACCATAAGAATAAATCACTGACAGGCAATATCCCCGCCTTGGTCATGCTCTGGTAGAAATGCCCCAGAACAACCAGGACGCAGGCAATGACCTTAACATTATCCACCCATGTTTCTCTCGTTTTCATTGCGTTATCCCTCTGCTACTTTTCTTCATTTGAGTTGCCTTCGAAAAAGCCTCAATCATTTTCTGAACTATAATTGCAAATAGCGCTGACCCACATATCGCGGCAGCAACTGTAACAACATACTGCACCCAGCCATTACCGAACATCCGATTTATGCCTATTTTCTCAATCACACGGAAGATAAGCATATGCGAGAGGTAAATCTCCATGCTGATGCCGCTGAAGAACTTTGTAATTCCGTTCTCCAATACCCCCCCGAATTTGTAACAGCGCAGATAAGGAGGGAACATGATACCATCAAATAAGTACAAGTATTCCCGCCAATGCAGTAATATAAAACGGCACAGCATATTGCCAACATCCAGGCCGCCCATTGACTCACACGGGAAATTTCCTCACGATATAAATAGATCAATCCTCCTGCAATAAAAAAGCATCCGCTGTACAGTATGTTTGTACGTCCCACATCAAAATAATTAACGCAGGCAAAGTTATAGATCAGGCTTATGCCAAACGCTGCCCATGCGCGTTTTTTGTTCTCCAGCAGGACACAGAAGAACGGAAAGATCAGGTAAAAAATAAAAATCAGGCCAATGAACCAACCGACCCCAATAACTGTGATTGTATTCGGCAGAAATCCAAACAACAGCGTCAGATCTGCGAAACCTTCATATATGGATGAAACCGAATGCGACATCACCACATCCAGCAGAACCAGGATGCCGAAAAACGGAAGTATCTTTTTATATCGCTTACTGTAAAAATCAGTCAGATTTAACTGATTCGCCAGAACCTTATCCCGATAACCGCAACACATACCAAAAGCGGAAACCACCATAAACAGGAACACAAAATCTGTGAGCGAGGGAATAATCGTGTCGTATACGAATCCACCTATTTCATAATTATTGTTCGCCTGCATATGGCGCATCACAATTCCAAAGGCGGCAATCATTCTTAACCCATCTATTGCCCCGTAACGTTTCTTCTCCATACCATTCTCCACTTTCATCTTTGGTATAATTCCAGTGTCCGCCCGACCACATCATCCCAGCTATATTTGCTGCATATAAAGTCTGCGCTTTGTGATTTCATCTCCCGGACCACTGCCTCATCTTCACAGATGTTCTGTAACTTCTCCCGTAAGTCAGCCACATTGCCTTTCTTGAATATGACCGCCTTATCCTCCACAACTTCCGTACACTCTGGGATATCAGATACCAGGCAGCAGTTCCCGTAGCTCATGGCTTCCAATAGGCTGAGGGGCATTCCCTCAAGGTCAGAGGGCAACGTATACACATAAGCGTTGCTGTACAGTTCTTCTAGCATCCGCCCCTGTACGAACCCTGTGAATATTACTCTGTCGTCATCTGCCGCAATCTTTCTCAATTCCTGCATGAAAGAATCTGTGTCTGAGCTGCCGCCCGCAATCACCAGTTTCTTTTCTGTCTTTACCTTTTTAAACGCTTCAATCAAATATGTAATTCCCTTCTCTGGAACCAGCCGCCCCAAAAAAAGGATGTAATCGTCTTTATCAAGCCCGTAGTTTTCTTTAATAAGCTGTGGGCTATAAAGCTTCGGTCTGCTTACCCCATTGGGAATGAAAACAGTTTTTCTCCCGTAGGTATCCATGAAATACTTCTGAACACCTTCCGATAAAACAATAATCTCATCGGCGTATTTGACCGCAATCTTCTCTCCAAACTTAATATACTTACTGGCAAATCCGCCCCACTTGGCGCGTTGCCAGTCAATACCATGTATCGTTGCTACACATCTCTTACCGAACAGTTTCGGCAACCACAGCATGGCGCATGGTCCTTCGGCGTGGAAGTGAACAACATCATACTTTGAAAAAGCACAGTGTATTGCTCCAAAAAATGAAGATGTCATTGCAGCAAGCCCTTTACGGTTGATAGTAAACACATTTTTCAACCTGACACCCTTGTATTCGTGAAGGCTTTTCCCATCAAACTCTTTTCCACTGACATGATGACCTGACCTGTTGTAGCAGGTAACAGCATGACCGGCTGCAACCATGCGTGTAGATAATTCCTCTACGACTATCTCCACGCCCCCTTCTCTGGATGGAATGCGTTTCTGCCCGACCATAGCAATATTCAGTTTACTTATCATTCTTCCACACACTCCCCTGCCAGCAATATCTATCAACTCTGTAACATCTCGTCATCCTCAATCCCGTCCAAACAGGTCTCTCGTATAAACCTTATCCTTCACATCATCCAAGCACTTATCGTATCTATTTGCGATAATCGCCTGACTCTGCCTCTTGAATTCATCCAGATCATTCACAACCTTGCTTCCGAAGAACGTCTCACCGTCTTTCAACGTCGGCTCATAAATGATCACTGTGGCTCCCTTCGCCTTAACCCTTTTCATAATTCCTTGAATTGAGCTCTGACGGAAGTTGTCCGAATTGCTCTTCATAGTCAACCGGTAAACGCCAATAACACAGGATTTTTCCTCATCGGCTTTATAATCCCCACGATTGTAGTAATCGTAATATCCAGCCAGTTTCAGCACACGATCAGCAATGAAGTCTTTCCTCGTCCGGTTACTCTCTACTATTGCCTCGATAAGATTCTCCGGAACATCCTTATAATTTGCTAAAAGCTGCTTTGTGTCTTTCGGCAGGCAGTACCCGCCGTACCCGAAGGAAGGATTGTTGTAGTGAGTACCGATACGAGGATCGAGGCACACACCATCAATGATTTGCTGGGTGTTCAGACCCTTGCTTTCTGCGTAAGTGTCCAGCTCATTAAAGTAAGCAACACGAAGAGCCAAATATGTGTTGGCAAACAGCTTAACGGCCTCTGCCTCGGTAAAGCCCATGAACAGTGTGTCGATGTTCTCTTTAATTGCACCTTGCTGGAGCAACTCCGCAAAGGTGTGTGCAGCCTCCGTCAAATGTTCATCTTCCGGGTCCGTGGATGCGATAATGCGGCTGGGATACAAGTTGTCGTACAGGGCTTTGCTTTCTCTTAAAAATTCTGGGCTGAAAATGATATTCTTGCTGTTGAACTTCTCACGAACAGAAGCAGTGTAGCCCACAGGAATCGTAGATTTGATGACCATGATAGCGTTCGAGTTGTATTCCATGACCAGCTCGATCACAGTTTCTACCGCACTTGTGTCAAACCGCTGTGTGGCAGAATCGTAATTTGTAGGAGCTGCGATTATAACAAAATCCGCAGCAGAATAGGCTTCCTTTGCATCTAACGTAGCGGTCAGATCCAACTCCTTTTCTGCAAGATACTTCTCTATGTACTCATCCTGAATCGGGGACTTTCTCTGATTGATCAGATCAACCTTCTCCGGGATAATATCCACAGCAAATACTTTATTATGCTGTGCCAGGAGAACCGCTAGAGATAATCCCACATAGCCGGTACCGGCAACTGCAATCGTATATTTCTTTTCCATAATCTGCTCCTCTT
>JAUNGE010000048.1 GCA_030524675.1 bacterium | reverse complement strand
GCAGTAGAATGTATAGAGGAGCATGATGTAATTTATATTACTACCTCATCAGTAGGATATTATATGGCTATCAATCTGCCGGACCATTTCGATATAACCGTTTTAACAAACTCTGTCACAATAGCAGAAGTTTTACGAAAAAAAGAAAATATTTCTGTTATTCTTCTGGGAGGAGAAATGTCACATAGAGGACATTGTCATGATTATTATACGATACAAATGGTAAAAAATATACGAATAGATAAATCTTTTTTATCCCATTCTGCGTTATCTGTGGAGTTTGGTTCATCTATACATAATAGCGCGGGGGTAGAGTTTGGAAAAGCAGTTATGGAGAACAGCAGCATGAATATAGGACTATATCCATCTGAAAAGATAGGGAAATCATCGATTCACTCTGTATGTAAAATAGATGATTATGATTTGTTGATAACAGATAAAAATGTTTCTGAAGATTTTTTGTCACAAATACATGAAATAGGGATTGAGTGTATTGTGGTTGAGACGGAGGTTTGAACATGTATTGTATATTAGTGACTGGAATTCCTGCTGCGGGAAAAAGTACAATGGCAGCATTTTTAGCAGAATATTTCGGATTACCTGTTATTTCAAAAGATAAAATAAAAGAATTCATGTATGATGATATAGGATTTAACTCTAGGGAAGAAAAAGTGAAATTAGGCATTGCTAGTATGAACATTATGTATTATATGGCGACACAGTTAATGAAACATAATCAGCCATTTATACTTGAAAATAATTTTGAAAAAATATCAAAAAAACCTTTAATAAAAATTCTTGAAAGATATTCGTATACAGCGATTACTGTAACATTGACAGGAAATTACTCTAGAATATATGAGCGTTTTGTAGAGAGAAATAATAGTTCGGACAGGCATCGAGGTCATGTTGTAAATGACTGCTATCCCGAAAAAACTCCAAATAAAGATGTGAAACCTATTTTATATGAAAACTTTGTGAGTGGAATTATGGATAGAGGGATGGACAGCTTCGTGGCGAATGGTCCACATATTGTTATAGATACAACAGATTTTAATAACATACATATAGAAACGCTGATAAAGAAGATAAATAGTTGTAGAGAGGAAATAGTACATGGTTGATGCTCATGTCCGTTTAGAAAAATGAAGCTATTGTATGGAATGGATTCAAGAGTTTATACAGTATGCTTTATCAAGGAATATTAACGAAATTTACTTTCTGGAACATACACATATATTTAAAGAATGTTCTAGTTTATATGATGAAATGTCATGCTATAATGAATATCAAAATAACTGGTATAGAAAAAATATGAAAATGCTAGACCACTATGATATTGCAAAATGTTCCAATATTGACCGCTTCAGATGCTCACATTCCACAAAATGTCGGAAAATTGATATGTGAAATGAATGATTTAATTTCTAAAGCAGAAAAAGAATAGGGTAGATGAATGGTATTTGTTTAAGAAGACCATATTTTTAGCTACATAACAGAATGGCGAAAGGCTGATTGCGTCATTGTATATTTCTGTCTATAATATAGCTTATCAGAAGATGCTACAGGGTTCGCGAGGCGGTTCCTGTAATATTTATGATACTAGGGTCAGGGGGCAAAATATCTTTTGACCTCAACATCATATTTATGTGATTATAAGTGATTTGAAAATAGGAGAGGACACAGTATGACAAGAGTGTATTTCGTGCGTCATGCACAGCCGGAATATAATTGGAAAGAAGATAGAACAAGACCTTTGACGGAAGAAGGTAAGAAAGATTCTGCGATTGTTTTGGAATTTTTGAGGGATAAGAAAATAGATGCGTTTTATTGCAGTCCGTACAAGCGTAGCTTGGATACCATTGTAGATGCGGCAGATTTTTTTGGAAAAGAAATTGTAACAGATGAGAGACTTAGAGAGCGTAAAAAAGGTTCAGATGGCAACAATTACGAAATGTTTCAGAAACGCTGGGCTGATCACGATTATCATGAAGAGGGTGGAGAATCCATTGCTATGGTTCAGAAACGTAACATGGAAGCCTTGAACGAAATTATTTTAGACAATACGGATAAAGAGATTGTTGTGGGAACCCATGGTACCGCTCTTAGCACCATATTGAATTTTTATGATAATAGTTTTGGTTGTGAAGATTTTTTGAGAATTATAGATTGGATGCCATATATTGTTGAACTGGATTTTGAAGGTGATAAATTGGTCGGTAAGCAAGAATATTGCCATATGGAGAAGGAATTTAAGGGCAATCAGCGTGCAGATAAGAAATAGAGCGCTGCTATGAAAAGGGAACAGAAAAAGATATATTTGGATAAATAGGAGATGCTATATGAATTGGAAAGAATTATTCGCAAAGCATATTCTTGAAAGAGGCTATGGTTATTACCTCGAAAATGCCGTTGAAAATTTAGATATCTCAGATGATAGTATCAGAGCTGATGTAATAGGTTCAGATGACTATGAAGTAGAGATATCTTTAAATAATGGGGAAATTACAGATATGTATTGTTCATGCCCTTACGCGTTGGACGGCAGAAACTGCAAGCATATGGCAGCAGTACTGTATGAATGGTCGGAAAATGAAGGGGCAGAAAAGAAAGAAGAAAAAAATGCGATAAATGCGGGCCTGTTTCAACCTGCATATACTATAAATGCCCACAAGAAAAAAATGACTGCAGTGGAGGAACTTGTTAGAGGCGCCAATGAAGAGGATGTGCGTTCGTTTTTGGCGGCTGTTTTGGCTGAAGATGAAAAGCTGCTGCTTCGTTTTCATAATATAGTGAATAAGCAGGTGACGAGGGAGGACATCAATAACTACATTAGACAAGTGGATAGTATTACTAGCCGATACCTTGGAAGGGAGCGTTTTATCAATTATTATAAAGCGAATGGTTTTATATCAGAATTAGAAGAAATAATTGATGAAGATATATGTCGAATGATAGACAATGGCAACTATTTAAGTGCATTTGAGGTGATGAATTACATCTTTGTATTAATTGGGGATGTTGATATGGATGATTCTGACGGAGGCACTGGTATGTTAGCTGATAGGATTTCTCAGCTATGGTCAAAGTTGCTTGAAAAAGTAAATTCGGAAGAAAAAAGAAAAATGCTTGACTGGTTTACCTCTCATTTGGATGGCTCTGTTATAGATTATTTAGAAGAGTATATAGAACAGATTATCATGGAAGAATTTGAAGAAAAAGAGTATGAGCAGGCAAAGCTTGATTTTATAGAGGATAGGATTGCGAGAGCGGAGCGTGAAGATTCCGATTGGAGCAGAGAGTATGGAGTAGGAAAATGGGCAGTTCGATATTTGAAAATGCTGCAGGAGAAAAAAGCATCGGATGAGAAAATAAAGGAAGTGTGTAAAAGGTACTGGAAGAATTCATCGGTAAGAAGATACTATGTTGATATTTGTATGAAGAAAAAGGAATACGACCATGTTCTTCAAATTTTGGATGAATGTATATTGTTGGATAAGCAATATAGAGGTTTGATTTCTGAATACAGTGAAAAGAAAAAGGAGATTTATCTTTTGCAGGGAAATAGAAGTGCCTACATAGAACAGCTTTGGAAATTAGTGCTTGAATATAAAGCCGGAGACTTGGAACTGTATAGAGAATTAAAGAAACAATATACTGCAGATGAGTGGCTTGTAAAAAGAGAAGAAATATTCAAAAAGCTTCCGGCGAACGCACTTGTAGAAAAACTGTATCAGGAAGAAAAACTATATGACAGATTGTTGGCATGTGTATTAAATTCTCCGGGGCTATATGCATTACAGGAGTATGAAAAAGATTTGAAAAAGAAGTACCCAGAGCAGATATTGGATAAGTATAAGAATGAAGTAAATAAAATGGCAGTACGCACAAGCGACCGAAAGAATTACGCCTATCTGGTATCCTTGCTGCGAAAGATGAGACAGATAAAGGGCGGTCCAAAATTTGTGGAACAGATAGCTGCCGAGTGGAAAATAAAATATAAAAATCGTCCAGCTATGATGGATGAATTAAGGAAATTATGATACATGAAGTTTTTATGGATAAAAATACAAACGCAGCGCCAATAGTAATGATTGTCAATGATTGCCTCCGGCATTTTAGAAAGTCTCTGTACGATATCTTTTATGTAAGCGGAAAAGAGTATTCAGGTAATCATTAGACATAGAGTGTTTGGTGAGATTTTTTGTCAGGGAAGGGAAAATGAAATGAGTGATATACAAACCAAAGTAAATGCGCGTAGGTTTCAAAAAGAGGACGCAGAAGAAGTAAGAAAGTTGATTGTTCGTAATTTCCTTGAGGTAAATAGTAAAGATTATGGAATGAAAGCAATGCAGAAATTGGCAGATAACTATGGAGTGGATAAGGTGTTACAAATTGCCAGTTATGCCCATATGTATGTATTTGAACTAGGAGATAAGATTGTTGGAATAGGGGCGATTTCAAGTTTCTGGGGAAGTGAAACAGAAAGTATATTGTTGACTATTTTTGTATTGCCAGAATTTCATAAATGTGGAATAGGCACAGCGATTATTCAAACACTAGAGCAAGATGAATTATATATACGAGCAAACAGAATTGAAATTCCGGCTTCTGTTACTGCGACGGAATTTTACCGAAAATTTGGGTATGACTATAAAAATGGAATAAAAGAATTAGATAATGAACATCATTACAGATTGGAAAAATACAAGAAAATAGGGTGATATTTTGCGTGTAGCGTGGGCAATGTTTCAGAAGAAATGTTGAGAAAATACATAGAAAATTAAGGCTGATGAGGGGCGTCAGTCAATGTTAAAGATATAGGAATACAGAAGTTATCCAAATAAAGCATGGAAAGGAGGAAAACTCAATATGAAGGATATCCGAGATAACTACTCAGTACAGTTGACAAAAACTGTTAGCAGATTGTGCTGAGGAAAATGAACTTGCTGACAGTCACAACTGTACTGTTACGATCATGATTATGGCAATAAGTAAACATAATAGTGAATAAGCATAAGAGTGAATAAACATAATAGCGAGCAAACATAATGATGAGCGAACATAAATAAAAGGAGTACAGTTATGCGTTATATGAAAGAAATTGTAAAGAAAAACAGAATATGGGTATTTGTTTATATTGCAATCGGAATTTTTAATTCATTTATGACAAACTTTAAAGCAGATTATTTTCAAAAGGTTGTCGATGGTCTGGCATCAGGAACCGTGCTTTTCAGTGGTATTTTGATGTATGGAGCTATCTTGCTTGTAGATTATATCATGAATTATGTGGATGAGTATCCGGCAAAGAAGCTGGAACATGGCATGTTCCTGGATTTTAAGCTTTTGGCACTCCGAAAAATCAGCTGTATTGATTATCTGGAGTATCAGAGAGCAGGAACGGGCATGATGGTCCAGAGAATTGAGAGCGGCGCCGCTGCAGGCAGGAATGTTCTGTATCATTTCTGGTTTTGCCTGATAAGACAACTTATTCCGACTATTCTGTTCAGCATTTACTTTATATTTAAAATGAATCGAACTGTTACCTGTATCTTACTTGCGGGGTATGGAATCGTTTTTATTGTTACAAATGCGTTATTGAAATTTTTGTATCAGATTAAGGAAAAAATACTGGATAGTGAGGAAAGACTGAATCATTACCTGGTGAGAGGGTTTATGGAAATGCTGGTCTTTCGTATGGAAAGACAGTTCCCAAACGAAATGAAAAAGGCTTCAAACGCAAAGGAGCAGATTGTCTCTGCAAAAGTAAAGATGAATATGATACACGAAGCATTCTTTACAATTTTTGCAATATTGGTTGCCGTTCTGGATGTCGGGATTTTGCTGTTTGCATGGAAAACGCAGAGTATCAGCGTTGGCGCAGTCGTCGCTCTGTTGTCTTTGATTGAAAATGCTTACACACCGATTGCTATTTTTAACGTACTCTATGTTCAGTATAAGCTGGATTGGACGGCGTTTGGCAGATTTGAAGAAGTATTATTGTTGAAGGAAGATACAATGCTGCAGGATGGAAAGTATGTGAGCCGCGTTTTGGGCGATATAAAAGTGGAAAATTTGTCGTTTCAGTATGGAGACAGAAGGGTTCTCAGTGATGTGAATCTATCTATAAAACAGGGAGAAAAAGTGGCTTTCGTGGGAGAAAGTGGTTCTGGAAAGTCAACTTTGGCAAAACTGTTAGTTGGACTGTTGAAGTATGATGAGGGACATATTTATCTGGATGGTGAAGAACTGCGAAATATTTGTCTGAATGGTTTATATGAAAAGGTCAGTTATCTGTCGCAGGATTCCCCTGTTTTTGATGGAACGATTCGGGAAAATCTGGTTTTTGACAGAAAGGTGGAGGAAGCAGAATTGTTGGATGTATTGCAGAAGGTAAATCTGCGGCCTCTGTTTGAACAGTTGAGCAATGGATGGAACACAGAGATAGGAGAGCGGGGAACCTGCCTGTCCGGAGGAGAAAAACAAAGGCTTGCATTAGCAAGAATCTGGTTTGATTCCCCGTCCATTGTTGTATTGGATGAGGCAACATCAGCGATGGATACATTGACAGAAGAGACCGTTATGCGTTATCTTATGAGTATGCTTCAGGGAAAAACTGTCATATCCATCACACATCGTTTCCATTCTATAGCGGAATTCGATAAAATAGTGGTTTTTCACAAGGGCAAAATAGTGGGTGTAGGGGCATATGATGAGCTGATAAACAACAATACATACTTTGCGGACCTGTACAATAGGAATCTGCAATCATAAACAGTGGCGCTCTCCATTCATGAAATGGCGAAATGGGAAGGATGCAAACACGCAAGGGTGAGCCGATGTATACATATGAGGAACTAAAAAATGAGGAGAAAGAGGCGTGTATTGTCTATCTGAAATACGAGACTTTGTTGATAAAGCCCAAAATCATAGTGTGTCTTGGGAGAATTGCTGCTCAGCGCATTATTCGGGAGGACTATCGAATCACTCGAGAGCACGGAAGTTTCCTTTACCGGAAAAATACATGGCTGACAGCAGTCTATCATCCGTCGGCAATTCTGCGCGATCCGGCGAAGATGGAGGAGGCAAAAACGGACTTTGCCAGAATACAGGAGAAGTACAGGGAAATCGTGCCTTCGGCAGAAAAACGGGAAAATATCATACATGAAAATACGGCATGGAAAAATACCTAGAAGTGAACAGAAACTTGAGAATAAGAATTTGAGAATAGGAATTTAAGGACAGAAAGTTGAGAACAGGAATTTGACAGCAGAAATGGAGGTAATATATGAGAGATACAGATTTGGATGTATTGAAACTGAGATTGGAAGAGATAAAAGCGATGGGATGGATTAAGAACAGAAGGCCTGGCAATGTGGGCGGTGTGGGAAATACGCTGGAAGACCTTCTGGATGTGGATGAAAATAATATGCAGCTGCCGGATTTTGGAGAGTGGGAGCTGAAAAGCCAGCGCGCCGATACAGGTTCACTGCTTACGTTGTTTCACTGTGAACCAAAACCGAGGAATGCAAGGATAGTACCTAAGATTCTTCTGCCGAAATATGGATGGCGCCACCAGGAGGCCGGAACCGCGTATCCAGAGAGTGAGCGCAGCTTTCGTCAGACTATCAATGCCGTATCCTACAGTGACAGAGGTTTCAAAGTGAATGTAGACAGAAAGAATGAGCGGGTTTTTATTTCCTTTGATTTCTCAAAAATTGATGACCGGCATGCTGAGTGGCGTGATTCTGTGAAGAATGGTGTGGGCACGCAGGATATAGCGCCCAATCCGTTTTGGACGTTTCAGGATATCTCAGGTAAATTAAATAAAAAATTGAAAAACCTTATGTATGTGAAGGCGGCTTCCAAAAAGATAGATGGCGAAGAATATTTTAAATATGAGGAGATCGAGGCATACATAGACCCTACTCTGGAACAGTTTCTTGTTTTGATGGAGCGGGGAATGATTTATGTGGATTTTGATGCCCGCACCGGTCATAATCATGGCACGAAATTTAGAATCAGACCAGCAGGTAAAAGTGAACTGTATCAGACACATATAAAAGTATAACAAAAGTACAGAAAGAAAGTGCAGAGTATGTTGAAAAGAAAACAGGGTAGGCCGTTTCGCTGGCCTTACCCTGTTTTATATCTCACAGTTCATTTGTGATTCTTTGTGATTTCTTTGTAATTCCTTTTTTACTCTTATTTTCTCTCTTATTTTGTTCTTTTGCCCTTTTATTCTTATCTAAATGAAATGTCTTTTTTTAAATATATACCTTTAATGAAACTTTTAAAGTCCATTTTACTGGAATGTCAGTTTTTCCTGTCTGTAAAGCACACTCTCTGTGTATCGCTCCTGCGCAAATTGAAAGAATTCTTCATTGATTTCAAATCCCACACAATTTCGGCCGAGTCTCTCGCTGACAATCCAGGTAGTACCTGTTCCGAGGAAAGGGTCAAATACGGTGCCACCGGCAGGAGAACCGCAGAGAATGATCTGCTCCACCAGTTTTTCCGGAAAAGTGGCTGTATGATTTCCTTTCAGGGGTTGTGTGTTGATGGCCCAGATATCTCCAGGATTTTTCATTCTTCCATTGGCACCGAGGACTTTCACAGCGTCCAGGTCGAAATAATATTTTTTCTGTAAAACAAAGTGAAAGACATGTTCATAGGTATTATTAAAGCGGTCCGTCACACTCGCAGGAATGCGGTTGGGCTTCTGCCAGATAATATCATCTCTCAACAACCATCCTCTCTCCTGCATGGCAATGGCAAATCGGGATGGAATCAGCAATAGCTGTTTGTTTTGATAGAGCTTTCCATTTTGTTTGATTTTTGGCTGCAGCGGTTTGGTGGTAAAATACTTTTCTTTTCTGTCTTTTTGGACCTGCGTGACATTGCCGTCCTCATCAAGATATTTGTTCCAGGCTCCGGCACCGGAGCCAAAATAGGTATCTCCAACATTGATAAAAACATTTGCAGATGGTTTTAAGTAGGGGCGCATACTGTCAAAGATGTCGGCCAGGCGGGAAACGTAAAGTTCAGGGGTAGCCTCGGAGCCGATTTCGCCCTCTCCATTGTATACACGCTTTGCCCAGTACGGGGGAGAAGTAACCAGAAGATCAATAGATTGGTGTGGAACTTGTTTGATAAGCTCGAGTGTGTCTCCGCAGGCGATGGTGTGATTCATTTCATTCTCTCCTTTTGAGTTATCCGTCCCACACCGAAAGGAGTGGGCTTTTCGCACAATTCTTTGTAAATATAGCATAAATGCAGAAAAATTTCAACTTTGGATTGGTATCTACGGACACATACATCGTTCCACGTGTGTAGAGATTCATTGCTCCGACACGCTCATTATTCAATGGATAGCCGCACGCATCACAGATATGCTCATGTATGTCATGATGGCGATTCTCCTTGTGGATACTCCCGCATTTGGGGCATCTACTGTGATGTATATTTGTATATTCTGCGGAAACTTTGAGCATGGAGGAACCTGTTTTCAGCGCTTTGTAGGTGAGCATTTGAGATAGAAATGCAGTGGATGAGATAGAAATGCAGTGGACAGTATGGTAGAATAATAAGATAGATGGTAAGAGTAAATGATAAAGATAGATGGCAAGAGCAGACTGTAAAAAGAGACGGTGAGAGAAAAAAAGAAACATGGAAAAAGCAATGTAACAGATGGGAAATACAGGAAGGGGAAGATAGAAGAGAATGGTGAAAATTCGCTGCGTGGTGGAGAGAATCACCTACCAGAATCCGGAAAACGGATATTCTGTTCTGAAAGTTCGGGTAAAAAATGAGGCCGACCTGGTGACGGTGGTCGGAAATCTGCTGGATGTCAATGTGGGTTCAGTTCTTCTCATTGATGGAAACTGGAAAATTGATGCGAAGTACGGGAGACAGTTTACTGCGGAGAAGTGGGAGGAGACGATGCCTGCCACGATTTATGGCATAGAAAAGTACCTGGGGAGCGGTCTGATTAAGGGGGTTGGTCCCAAATTTGCAAAAAGGATTGTCCAGACCTACGGCACAGACACGCTGGATATCATTGAGACGGATGTAAACCGTCTGATTGAAGTTCCTGGCATTGGCGGAAAACGTGTGAAGATGATCGCTGACAGTTGGGAGCGGCAGAAAGAAATCAAAAATGTGATGCTGTTTTTGCAGGACCATGGAGTGAGTACTTCGTTTGCCGCAAAAATCTACAGACAGTATGGAAATGAGAGCATAGAGAAGGTAAAAGAAAATCCGTTTCGCCTGGCGAATGATATCTGGGGAATCGGATTTAAGACTGCGGACAGCATAGCGGAGAAGATGGGCATCAGCAAGGAGGCATTTGTCCGCCTGCGCAGTGGTATTATGTTTACTTTGAGCACTCTGGCAGATGAGGGACATGTGTATGCAGAAAAAGAGCAGTTGATTCAAAAGGCGGCCGAACTTCTGGAGGCAGATGAGTCCTGCATTGTCATGACAATGGACCAGATGTTTGTAGATAAAGATTTGATACGGGAAAAAATTATAAGGGGAAGTTCAGCAAACGAGAACTCTATAAAAAGCGATTCTGTAAAAGAGAATTCTATAAAGAACAGTTCTGTAAAAGAGAATTTTATAAAAGACAGTCTTGCGAGCAGCAGTTCGGCAGAAGCGGGAGAGGAGATACAGGCGATTTATCTGCCGCCATTTTACTTCGCGGAAAATGGGACAGCGAGCAAATTGAAAAAGCTCGCAGCACAGCCGGCGACGGACAGACTGTGGGTGCAGCTTACGAAAGCCCGTCAGGAGACGGGGAATGATTCCCTATCCGTGGATGTGACAAAAATTCAGGAAATGTTGCATATGGAGTATGATGAAGTGCAGGCCGATGCCATACGGCAGGCAGCTCTGTCGAAAGTGATGGTTTTGACAGGAGGACCTGGTACGGGAAAAACAACCACCACGCAGGGGATTATTGCGGCATACCGCATGTTTGGGCTGAAAATTCTGCTGGCAGCGCCTACAGGAAGGGCTGCGAAGCGCATGACGGAGGCCACCGGACTGGAGGCGAAGACGATACACCGGCTTTTAGAGTGCAAGCCGCCGGAAGGATACCAGAAAAATGAGAACAATCAGCTCGAAGGCGATGTGCTGATTGTGGATGAATGTTCCATGATTGATATTATTTTGATGAATGCTCTGATGAAAGCGATTCCTCCGCATATGCGGCTGATTCTGGTGGGAGATATCGACCAGCTTCCGTCTGTTGGGGCGGGTAATGTCCTGCGGGATGTGATGGATTCGGGTATTTTTCCGGTGATTCGTCTGACGCGGATTTTCCGCCAGGCCCAGACCAGCCAGATTATCATGAATGCGCATAGAATCAATCAGGGAAAGATGCCGGAGTTTGCCAATGGAAAACATACGGATTTCTTCTTTATGACAAGAGAGGAGCCGGAGGAAACGGCGGCGACGATTGTGGAACTGGTAAAGAAAAAACTGCCTTCTTATTATAAGGTGCCAAGCTCACAGATTCAGGTGCTGACACCCATGCAGCGCGGCGTAGTGGGCGCCACCAATATGAATTTGGCTTTGCAGGAAGCACTGAATCCGGAAGGGGAGGGGCTTCGCAGAAGCGGATTTATTTTTCGGGTGAATGATAAAGTGATGCAGATTCGGAATAATTACGATAAAGAAGTGTTTAATGGGGATATCGGGGTGATTGAGTCTGTTGATACAGCTGACAGAACCCTGCGGGTCAATTTTGACAACCGGAGTGTTGTGTATGATGCGACCGAGCTGGATGAGCTGGTGCACGCCTACGCGACGACCATTCACAAAGCCCAGGGTTGCGAGTACCCGATTGTGGTCATGCCGGTGCTGATGAGCCATTTTATTATGCTGCAGAGAAACCTGATTTATACAGGGATTACCAGAGCAAAGAAAATCCTGGTGATGGTCGGAACAAAAAAAGCATTGGCTTATGCAGTGCGGAATGTGACAGTGACAAAGCGCAACACACTGTTAAAGGAGAGGCTGGACGGCACTCTCTTTGCAGGTGTGTCAGATGTGAGACAGTGAACCAGAGAATCGAGTTCTAGTATCACATCTGATTCTAGTACCTGCGTTGTATGATGTTTATATCTTATTTATATCTTAATAACAAGTGTGTTTTCATGGTGCCCCGAAACCATCTTGCAATTATGGTGTGTATAATAAGCGGCAGGAAAATAAGAAGGAAGAAAGATAACCTATGATAAACGAAAGGGTTTCATTTATGAAAATGAGTCGATTGTTTGAGATGGTTTATATCCTGATGGATAAAAAACAGATGACAGCGGGAGAATTTGCTGCATATTTTGAAGTTTCAGTCAGGACTGTTTACAGGGATATGGAGCGTTTGTCGGAGGCAGGTATTCCGATTTACATGCAGAAAGGAAAGGGTGGAGGAATTCGGCTTTTGCCGGAATTTGTGCTGAACAAGTCCGTTCTCACAGAACAGGAAAAGAAGGATATTTTGTCCTCTCTCAGCGCATTGGAAGCAGTTCAATTTTCCACCATGAAGGATACCATTCATAAGATGGAAAAATTGTTTGGGGAATATAATACGGACTGGATAGAAGTGGATTTTGGATTGTGGGCGGATGGAGAAAAGGAAGCGATTTTGTTTGAGACAATCAAGAAGGCGATTTTGCGAAAACAGGTCATTCAGTTTCAGTATGCGAGTGTGAGAGGGCAGAGTTTGACAAGAAGAGTGGAACCTTTGAAATTGATTTTTAAAGGAACTGCGTGGTATGTATACGGATTTTGCAGAGTGCGGGAAGACTTTCGGTTTTTTCAAACTGAAACGGATGCAGGATCTGATTTTGACAGAGGAATTTCACGAACACTCCATACCTGCAAGGATTTTCATAAAAGATGAGGCAGCAGACATGAATGGAAGGCGGCAGCAGGAAAGGATGGATGTGAAGCTGAAAATAGACAGGGAGAATGCATACCGTGCATATGATGACTTTTCCTGTTGCGAAACGCAGCAGGATGGCAGTGTGATTGTGCAGGCAAATCTGGCGAAAGCAGATTGGGTGGTGGAACATATATTGAGCTATGGAGAGAGCTGTGAGATATTGGAACCTAAGGAACTTCGGGAGGAGATACAGGATATATTGGGAAAAATGCTGGAAAAATACAGGAGGCAGCCAGTAGGATGACGCTCGCAGGGAGTGGAATGATATGGAGGAAAAAGACAGTGAAAAAAGTAATCGTAATTATTGGTCCAAATGGAGTGGGAAAATCAACAACAGCAGAAATTTTGCTTGAAAAATGTCCGAGGAGTGCATATGTGGATGCCGACTGGTGTCGGGCAATCAATCCGTTTCCTTTTACAAAAGAGACCAAAGCGGCAGTGACAGAAAATATTTTTTGCCTTTTCAGGAATTATCTGCTGTGCAGCGATATTGACAGAGTCATTTTTCCATATGCGTTTCATGGAGAGCGAAAAAATATTTTCGATGAAGTGATAAGGCGGCTGCAGGAAGAAAACATAGAGTTTAAGCTGCATATTTTGATTTTGAAGTGCTCTCTGGATGAAAATATAAAACGTGCAGTGCACGACAGGCGGGAAGAGGAGAGAATACGGCGCGGAATAGAAAATACATTTCATTTTTATGATGCGTATGAGACGGAATGCCCTGTGATAGATACCACAGAACTCACTCCGGAACAGGCAGCAGAGGAGATAAGAAGAGCCACAGGATTTTAGCGGATAGAAAAACATGCTAAAACGAAAATTCTGTAATGAAAAATATAGTATGCTCTGGCAGATACAGCTGGATGGAAGATATTGGGCGGACGAGGATGGATTTGGTATGACATCGGACAGCGCTGCCTGTATACTTTTTTAAACCACAAAGGTGATTCTACGAAGTGTTCGCGGATACAGAGATTGAAATTTTGGTTTGTGAGAAATAATTTTAAAATCAAAAAAACTGAAAAATACAGAAGAATGATTGTGAATCAGTCTGTGATTGTGGTAGAATGTTGACAAACGTTTTACCTGCACAGGCTAATTTTTGCATTTACACTGTAAGTACAGAGTGTGTGGGGGAAAACAATTTGAAAAAACAGATAGAAGGAGGAGATTTGTGGAGTATGGATGAGAAAAAGAGAAAGCTATGGAACAAAAATTTCTTCCTTTTATGGCAGGGACAACTGGTGTCGGTTTTGGGAGATGCATTGTACACAATCGCTTTGAATTTCTTTGTGCTGGATGTGACAGGCTCGACGGCTATTATGGGAACTGTGATGGCCCTGGTGACAGTGCCGCGGATTCTATGCGGGCCGCTGTCAGGAGTGGTGGTAGACCGCTCTGACAGAAAAAAACTGATTATTCTGGGTGATGTGATGCGAGGGGTATCCATTCTGCTTTTGGCTTTTGCTGCGAACAGAGAGATTATAGAGATATGGATGATTCTGGCTGTGGCAGTTGTATCGGGATTATGCTCTTCGTTCTTTAATCCTGCTATCGAATCCGTTCTGCCGGATATTGTTTCACCGGAACAGATGATTCGAGCAAATTCTACATATCAGATAGCAACCACAGGGGCTGATATCCTAGGACAGTCTGTTGGCGGCGTCCTGTATGTGCTGGTGGGTGCGCCAGCCATGTTTCTGCTTGACGGTATATCCTATTTGTTTTCTGCTGCCACAGAAACATGGATTGATGTTCCCAAAGTAGAGCGAAAGAATCTGGATGTTACATTTTGGGAAGATTTTAAAGATGGAATCCGTTTTATCATGCAGTATGGAGGTCTGGTAAGATGTATTATTACAGCATTTTTCTTTAATTTTCTGTTTGGCATGATAAGAGTGTTGATTATTCCGTGGTTTGCAGACAGCGCTCATCTGGGAATGGCGAAGTATGGTATTTTGAATGGTGTGCAGAGCGTTGGATTTATGACAGGAATGCTCATATTGTCTGCTGTCACAATCAGGACAAAGCACAAATACAGGGTTTATATAATGGCCATATTTGCATTTATTGCAAGTATAGGAGCAGGGGCATTTTTCAATCGGTATCTGCTGATTCTGGTATTCTTTTTCCTTGCTTTTGGGTTTCAGTTTGTGTTCAATACCATATTGAACTCGACAATTATGCTGAAAGTACCTGCTGACAAGAGAGGAAAAGTTTCTGCCACAAAAACCACACTGGGAATGGCGGTTTCTCCGTTTGGAAATTTTGCAGGCGGAGTGCTGTGTGAGTTTATTGACCCGAGAATTCTTATTATGGCGAATGCAGCGATAGCCGCCCTGGTCGTGGCAGCATTTGTGCTGCATCCGGAAGTGAAACGATTTTTAAGTGATGATGAAATTTATGAAGTTCAAAAAATGGATAAGGAGGAATTGCTATGAAAATTGAGTGGATTGGACATTCGTGTTTTAAGGTGGAGAGCGGGGGATATTCGATTATTACAGATCCGTATTCGGAAGGTTCTGTGCCAGGGCTTGCGCCAGTGAAGGAGGAGGCAAATCTGATACTGTGCAGCCATGAGCATGGGGATCACAATGCGAGAACTTGTGTCACTGTGAAAGAAACTCCAGAGAATGCGGTTTGTCCGTTTCAGATTACGAAGATTGAGACATACCATGATGAAGTGAAGGGGGCAAAGAGAGGTCCGAATGTGATTCACATTTTGGATGATGGGGAAAACAAAGTGGCACATTTTGGAGATCTGGGCTGTGAGCTGGAGCCGGAACAGCTGGAAAAATTGAAGGGTCTCGATGTGGCGCTGATTCCGGTGGGTGGATTTTACACCATTGATGCTGTACAGGCAGCAGATTTGGTTCGGCAGATAAAACCGAGAATTGTGGTGCCGATGCATTACAGAAGCGAAGCGGATGCATTTGGTTTTCAGGTAATCGGAACAGTGGATACGTTCACGGAATGCATGAGGAGTGTCATGACATGTTTTCGCAGTGAGATAGAATCCATATATGAATATGATGCCCAGGTTATTGTACTGCAGCCTAAAAACAGAATAAAAAGTGGTATGCATGTATGAAAATTATACTATCACCTGCAAAGAAAATGAAAGTGGATTCTGATACACTGGACTATGAGGGGCTGCCGGTATTTTTGAATGAGGCGAAGACGATTCTGCACTGGATGCAGCAGTTATCCTATGAGGAGGCGAAGAAATTGTGGGCGTGCAATGACCAGATTGCAAAGCTGAATTATGGGCGGTATGCACATATGAATCTGAAGGAAGGGCTGACACCGGCGATTCTGGCTTATGATGGAATTGCATTTCAATATATGGCTCCGGCTGTGTTCGAGAACAGTCAGTTTACGTATGTACAGGAATATCTTAGAATTCTTTCGGGATTTTACGGGGTACTAAAACCGATGGACGGAGTGACGCCGTACCGGCTGGAGATGCAGGCCAAAGCCAAAATTTCGGGAACGGGCAGTTTGTATGAGTACTGGGGAGACCGCCTGTATCAGGAAGTGATGAGGGACAATGAGAATCGTGTTGTCTTGAATCTGGCGTCAAAAGAGTATTCCAAATGCATAGAGGCATATTTGGCGCCAGATGATACGTATATTTCCTGCATATTTGGTGAACTGGATGGAGAGAAGATTGTGCAAAAAGGCGTCCGTGTGAAGATGGCGAGAGGCGAGATGGTGCGGTTCATGGCGGAAAATCAGATCTTGGAGCCGGAGCAGGTAAAAAATTTTCATCGTCTGGGCTATCAATATGAGGAGACACTTTCTACAGAGAACGAATATGTCTTTATAGCTTCAGGTAAGTAAGAGTTTAAGTAAGAGTTACGAATCGTGGTTGGTACATTTTTGTATCATATTTTTTGAAATGTCGCTGTAAAGCTCTTGTTTTTTCAAGGGTTTTAGGGCGGCATTTTTAACTTTTCAATCAAGAAAACTGCCCTGTTAGAAAAAATAGAATAATAAAATAGGTATCATAAAATGAAGATTAAAAATCTGAACAAATACAAAAAGATATTGTATTTCGGCGCATTTGGAATTTGACTATAATAAAAATATAAACTGGGGGATTTATACTCTTTTGTTGTGCAGCAGTATATAGGTGAAGTCTTGGAGACACCTGATGCTTGGGAAAATGCAGATGGAACTTTGGAGATGATGAATATTTGAGCAGGATGCAGACGATTTTGGGAAATATATAATAGTTGGAATTGTAAATGGTGAAAAACAGGATACGAAGCAGAGGTATGTGAGATGTGTGAGGAGAGAAAAGAGACACAATGAAAAATAAGAAGAAAAATACGGGAAAAAAATACGTAGATATCAGAAAAGGGTATGAGAAAATCACATTCCAGCGTCTTCTGACAATCACGATGGTAACATTTGTGAGCGTGGTATTCCTGGTATTCAGCATGATTGTGGTGTTTATGTCGGAATCAAAAATCAGGCAGAATACAAAGGACAACATGACGATTGTCATGCGTCAGTTTGATGTGTATCTGGGAAATTATATTGCGAACATATTTCAGGGGTTTAAGAGTTTTGAGTCGAATCAGAATCTGATGCAGCTGCGTGAGGTTTCCCGCAAAAAGAGCAGCCTGTCCTACACGGCAGGAAATTATATCTATATAAAGAAACTTCAGGAACAGTTCCTGAACGCCAATTCTGCCAGCGTTCACAATGTGTATATCAATTTCGGAGATGGAAGAGTCTGGACGCAGGCGTATGAACAGGATTTGCTTAAAATCCAGTACACCTATGATACCTGGAAAGAGCGATTCCCCGAGAATCGGTATTATTGGGTGGATGCGGATTCCTGCCGTGATTTGATTCCCGATCCGGCAGTGGGGGCTGTGCTGTTTCATCTGTATGGAGGGACAGAGAACAGTTACAGTGGTATCATTCTGATTGCCATCAGGAAGGAATTTTTTGGAAATATCCTGGATACAACGTCGCTGGACCAGAAAGCCAGTTTAAATATTGTGACAGAAGGCGGAATCATGCATTTTGGCAATGAAGATGCATGGAAGGTGGTCGAGAAAAACAGAGAATATCTTCTGAATTGTACAGTAGAAGAAGACAGTGTGAATACGGAAGTTCTGGATGGCTATTATTTCATGTATGAAGACATTGATCTGACCGGATGGAAATTGGTTTATAACGTGGAGGAAAGCAGTATTTCCAATACACACTATATTATGCGTGATATGATGCTGATTACAGTATTTACGATTGTAGCGGCGGGGCTGTTTTTAGGATGGTTGTCCAAGGCAGTCAGTTACTCGCTGTGTGAGTTGACAAAAAAGGTGGAAGCAAAAGATATGCTGGAACATGAGATTTCTGTTCACTCGTATGCGGAGATTACGACACTGAGCAACAGCTTGGAGGATATGCGTCTTAGAATCAATCATTTGCTGAATCAGGTGAAGCAGGAGCAGGACTCAAAGAGGCGTGCCGAGATTGCGCTTTTGCAGGAACAGATTCATCCACATTTTCTGTACAACACACTGTACTCCATTATGCAGCTGTGTGAACTCAGGCAGCCAGAGAAGGCAAGCAAAATGTTATCGGCACTCTCGACATTTTATCGGATTGGACTAAGCAGAGGAGAGAATATTATTACTGTGGAGGAAGAACTGGAGCATGTGAAAAACTATCTGTATATTCAGCACTTTCGGTACTCGGATTTGTTTGATTATACAATCGACTGCGACCCTGACATTTTAGAATGTCGGATTCCGAAGATGTCTCTGCAGCCGCTGGTGGAAAATGCGATTTATCATGGCATCAAGAGAGCACATGGTTTTGGCAATATCTGTATTCTGGGAGGCAGCTACGACGGAAAGCATGCATATCTGGAAGTGCATGATGACGGGCCAGGAATGAGCAAAGAACGTCTGGAGGAAATTCGAGCGCGCCTGCGTGAAAATGTGAGTGAGAATGTATGTGAAAATATGGATGAGAATGTTCATGAAAATGTGAGCGGGAATGCATGTGGAACGGCGCGTAGAAATGCGAGCGGGAATGTGTGTGACAAGAAAGAGGGCTTTGGTATCAAAAATGTGGATTCCAGAATTAAATTTGAATTTGGAGAGGGAGCCGGAGTGGAGATTGAATCCGCTCCTCGGGATACCTGTGTGAGAATACGGTTCACGATGAAAGAAATGAAAACAGGAGGAGAGGAATGAGAAGATACAGCATCTTATTTATTGATGATGAAGAATTTATCAGAGAAAGTTTTTTAAAGCTGGTAGATTGGCAAGCGCATCAGTTTGATGTGGCGGGTGTTTTCAAAAATGGAGAGTCAGCCTGGGATTATCTGTCCGATCATCCCGTGGATATTATTGTGACAGATATCAATATGCCATTCATGGATGGAATTGACCTGCTGGAAAATATACGGAAGGCAAATATCAGGACCCGAGTGCTGTTTTTGACAGGGTATGAGTATTTTGAGTACGCCCATAAGGCGCTGCAGCTGCAGGCATTTGATTTTTTGTTGAAGCCGGTGACGACAGAAAAACTTCTGAATGCGGTAGAGCGTGCTGCATTTGATATTGAGCGGGAGGAGGCGGCTGAGAAAGCGGCAGATAAGAGCCTGGAGCTTTCCAGAAGCGATTTTGTCAATCGGCTTCTGTATGGAAAAATTGAGAAGGAGAACATCCAAAAGGAGGCGAAAGAGGTCTGCATTTCGGAAAATGTGGGCTGTTATCTGGTTATGGTGGCAGTGATTGACACATTGGAAGGACAGAAAATTGCGGATGGAGAAGTCGGAGAGCTGAAACGGGAGTTTCAGGAAAAGATTCTGTGGAAGAAGCAGGAAGTGGAGGAGAAGACAGGCGAGAGTTTTGAAATTTACTTTGCCAGAAGCCTCAGCCCGAACATCCATATGCTTCTGACTGCGAAGAAGAAAGAACTTTTTATGCCGGATTTTGTGCAGATATTTACAGAGAGTCTGCTGACGCTGGTGGAGGAAAATGCGAAGTACCGGCTGACTTTGGCAGTGGGAAGGCGGCAGAGAAGAATTGAGCAAATACCAGAATCTTTTACAAGGGTGATGTATGCGGCGGATAATCGTCATATTCTGAAAGGGAAAGGGGGCAAGGTGGTATATGCCTCGGATTCAGTGCCAGAACAGCCAAAGGAGGAAAAAGTGATATTGCCGACGGACACATTTCTGCATCACATCCGCATGGGTATGGTGGAGGAGGTGAAACAGGATATCAGAAAGATTTATGAGCCATTCCGGCACAAAGAGTACATTTCTTTGGCGTCTGCAAAGATGGTGACGATTGAGCTGGCAATCACAGCTTTTAAGGGGGAGATGGCGTCGAAAGATGAGTCTGTCAGTTATCTGTACTATCTGAATCATATTCAGCAGTTAAATACGCTGGATGAGATGGAGGAGGATATCACACGCTTTGCGGTCCAGATTGCGGCAAAAAGGAAAGAGGGCGGAAATCACAAAAAGAAGATTGCGGAGCAGGCGTTGGAGTATGTCAAGCAAAACTATGCGAAAGAAGATTTGAGTCTGAATGACATTGCGGAGTATTTGAATATCAGCGTGCCGTATCTGGCTGTGCTGTTCAAGCAGGAGACAAAACAGAATTTTGGCGCACATCTGCTGGAAAGTCGCATGGAGGCGGCAAAGGAGCTGCTGCGAACGACTAGCTTTTCTGTCAGTGAGATTGCGGAAAAAGTGGGATACAGCAGTTCGCAGTATTTTGCGGTGTGCTTTAAGAAATATACAGGTGTGTCGCCTGGAGCTTACAGAAAACAGCCAGAATGATGGAATGATGTTTTCTATCTGCGTTTGTGAAAAATAGTAAAATTATAGGGATAAGATTATAAAATCTTGAACAATTTATATAAGAAATTGTCTGTAAATGCTCCTTCTGTTTCTATAAAATGTAGGTAACAGAAGGGAGGAACGAATATGAAACCAAAAACGAAGGCGGGTGTTTCCAGAAAGATTTCCAAAAAAGATTGGATGCCGTATCTGTTTCTCGCACCAGCTGCATTTTTTATCTTGGCATTTTTGGCATATCCGCTGCTGACAGTCTTTTTTTACAGTCTTCAGAGTTATGATGTGACAAAAATTGCATCGAAAGGCTTTGTCGGACTGGACAATTTCAAAAAACTGTTTTCTGACAAGATTTTTTACCGGTCTCTGCAAGTGTCCGTGAAGTGGGTACTGACAGAAGTGAGTTTTCAGCTTGTCCTAGGTATGATTTTGGCGTTGCTTCTGGATAAGAAATTTAAAGGGCGCGGCTTGTACCGCTGCATTGTGTTTTTTCCATGGGCAGTCTCCGGTGTTCTGACGTCGATGCTGTGGTCCTTGATTTACAATGAAAACATTGGTCTTTTAAATTCTATCTGCAAGGATTTGGGGCTGATTACGCGAAATATGGCGTGGCTGGGAAATATGAAGACGGTGTTTAAGGCAACTGCTGTTGCAGAAATCTGGAGAGGTATTCCATTTTTTGCGATTACTCTGCTAGCGGCATTGCAGAATATTCCGGCCGACCTGCATGAAGCATGTGTGGTGGATGGCGCGACCGCAATGCAGGAAATTTTTCTGGTAAAACTTCCAATGCTGAAAGATACCATCATCCTGACGACTCTGTTAAGAGGCGTGTGGGAATTCAACAATGTCGATTTGATTTTTACATTGACCGGAGGCGGTCCTTCCTACAGAACGACGACACTGACTATGTACATGACAAACATGTCCGTCAAGAACGGCAACTATGGGTATGGCTCTACACTGGCAGTCATCGCATTCTTTATTCTCCTGCTTTTTGCAGGAATCTATCTGAAATTGTCCGGTTACGGAAAGGAGGAAGCATAGTATGGCATACAAGTATGGCAAAAAAAGCAAAAGTGGCAGAAAAAGCGGGAAACAGCGACTCTCAGCGATTCTGTTTGCGGCTGCGCTTCTTCTGTTCCTGGTATTTATCCTGTTTCCGATTTACTGGTGTCTGGTGACTTCCTTTAAGCCGTCTGCGGAGATTACCTCCAAAAATGTGACATATTGGCCGACTGCCTTTACATTCCAGAATTACATCGAAGCGTGGAACCGGAGCGGATTTAAAATTTATTTTAAAAACAGTCTGTTTATCTCCGTGTTTGGAATCGTGTTTATTGTGATTCTCTCCATTCTGACCGGATATGCACTGGACCGTTTTCAGTTCAAAGGAAAAAATATTTTCATGCTGGTTCTCCTGTGCACCCAGTTTATTCCAGGAGCGATGCTGATTACCCCGATTTTTATCATTTTCAAGAATCTGGGAATGTTAAACAGCCTATTTGCGCTGGTGCTCGTAAATACCACGTTCCATTTTCCATTCAACTCAATTCTGATGCGTGGGTTTGTGAGCGGCATTGATTATACGATTGAGGAAGCGGCGCAGATTGACGGCTGCAGCCGTCTGGGAGCCATCTGGCATGTGCTTCTGCCGGTTTTGAAGCCTGGCATTGCAACGATTGCAGCGTATGGATTTATCTCCTGTTGGAATGAATTTCTGTTTTCCTTTATGTTCATTAGCAAACAGAACAAGCTGACACTTCCAGTGGGCTTAAAAAATCTGGTAGGTGAATTCAGCATCAATTATGGACAGCTGGCAGCAGGAGCCATCATCGCAGTTGTGCCGACCCTGATTTTATTCAGCTATGTGCAGAAGAACCTGGTGGGCGGCCTGAGTTCAGGAGCAGTGAAGGGATAATTGCAATAGAAAAATGTGTAAGAAAAAATGCGCAAGAAAAAATGCATAAGAAAAAAGAGAAAAGGAGTGTAGGATTATGAAGAAAATGAGAAACGTATTGGCAGGTACACTGGCAGCGGCTATGGCAGTCTCTATGACGGCATGCAGCTCTTCTAACACGGAGACAACCGCCCAGACAACGGCATCTACCCAGACAGAAGCACAGCAGACTACGGCGCAGGCGCAGACAACACAGGAGGCTGCATCGTCCGGTGAAAAAGTGACTGTCACTTTCTGGGACGAGAACGCAGGCGATGAGCGCACGGAGTATTATATGCAGATTATCGAGAACTTTGAAAAAGAAAATCCGGATATTCATATTGAATATCTCGGTTTGTCCTCCAGCGATGCGCTCTCCAAATATCAGACAGCAATCGCAGCGGGCGAGACACCGGATGTCGGCGGATTGAACAACTCTTGGGCAGCGACAGTAATCGGACAGAATCACTGTGTGGCGTTTGACGACATGTTTGCCGCATGGGAAGGTTCAAAGGACATTGAAGAGGGATATATGGAAATCTGCCGGACCTATCACAAGAATGGAAACCTTTATATGATGCCGACTTCTGCGAACTTTATCACTCTGTGGACGAACGACGCCATGTTTGAACAAGCAGGACTGGAAGCGCCGAAGACATGGGACGAGTTCTTTGAGGCAGCAGAGAAATTGACAGACAAGGACAACGGGCAGTATGGCTATACGATTCGAGGCGGTTCCGCTTCACCGGCCGTGCTGATTGACTTTATCTATTCCTATCTGAACCAATGAAGTGTTTGATGCAGAAGGTAAGACCACCATCAACTGTGATGAGGCAGTGGCATTTCTCGAGAGATACCTGGGACTGTATGGCGAGTACACACCGGAGAGTGATATCACTGCAGGGTATAAAGAGATTTCTGCAAACTTTGATTCCGGCGTGAGCGCTATGTTTACGCATAACCTGGGCTCTTACGGCAGCCATGTGACAGCATTTGGCGGAACAGAAGGGTTTACAGCAAATCCGCTGCCGACAGCAGACAATGGCAAATATGTAAATTATGGCGGTGCTCTGACAGGTCTGTGTATGTTTGATACCTGCGAGAATCAGGAAGCAGCATGGAAGTGGATTACTTATATGTGCAGCCACGATGCAAACAGCTATTGGAACGAGTCCATCGGCCAGCTGCCGGTCAATACATCCTGCTATGAGGATGACTGGATGAAGGAAATGCAGCATATTCAGTGCGCGATAGAGACAACCAGCATGGATAACTGCATCACCTACACTTCTCCATCTTACCTGCCTGAGTGGGGAACCATCAATTCTACTTACATTGAACCAGGTATCCAGTCTGTGATGTCCGGCGATATGACAGCCAAAGAACTGTTGGATATGTGGGCAGAATATCTGAATGAGGCATATGCAAATTATATGGCAGAATAAGAGAAAAGCGACAGAGTATAGAGTACAAGGCTGTACTTGCAGGCGCACAATGTGCAAAAGCGTAGAAGCAGGAGGACAGAGAGTATGGTAGGAACAGTATATCCTTCCGAAAAGAGGACATTTACAGATAAAAAAAGCGGGGCATTGATTACGCAGCTGACAAATCAGGCGATTAATTATCATTTTTACTTCACTGAAAATTCGTTTGATTTGGATGGCAGGACCATTTACTTTTTGTCGAATCGAGGACATGAAGGAACAGAAATCTGCAATCTGTTCCGCATGGACTTAGAGAACGGCGAGATGGTGCAGCTGACAGACGACCCATTAGGCGTGGAAGTGGGAAGAATCACGAAAACTCCCGACGGAGAGTACATCGCTTATGTCACAGGAAACCAGATTCGCCTGTATCATACGAAGACGGGAGAAAATACGCTTTTGTATGAGGAGCCGGAGAAAATGCTGCTTCAGAACCTTTCGTTTGGCTGCGACAAGCAGTGGCTGGGATTTAACCGCAATGAGGACGTGGATGCGCTTCCAGACGGGGGACCGAACTATGCTGGATTTAAGGAGAAAATGTTTGCGACAAAAGATGGAAGAGTCAGCGTCATTCGTTTGGATGGAACAGAGTTTCATGATGTGTTCTGCGATACCCATTGGCTGAGTCATTTCCAGTTTTCGCCGGACAACCCTGAAATTGCCATGTTCTGCCACGAAGGTCCATGGAATTATGTGCAGCAGAGAATATGGCTGATTGATATGAAAAATGGCAGAGTGTGGCCGTGCTTTCGCCAGAAAGAAGACGACTGTGTGGGGCATGAGTTCTGGGCGCAGAATGGAGATATCATTTTTGATAATCGCCGCGGCGGCCACGATGGGACCATCTCGAACACAAAGAGCCAGGTGTACGCGACAGAAAATGTGAGCACAGAAACCCCATATTTTGGTTTTGCACACAAGGACGGCAAAGTATATCAGCAGATAGATATGCCGTTTTACTGCAATCACTATTTTGCCAACCATGATTTGTCCATGTTTGTGGGCGATGCAGTGGAGGATATTCTGTTGATTCAACCGTCAGAAGATGGAACGATAAAGAGAAAAATTTTGGCAAATCACAACACTACCTGGCATTATCAGCGCTCTCACTGCCACCCGACCTTCAGCTGGGATGGAAAGAAACTGCTGTATGCGGCAGACACAGATCGATGGAGTGATAATTTATTTCTGGTAGACGTGCCGGAAACGATATAGATTTATCAGAGACCTGTCAGGCCAGACTGGACCGAATATGTAGAACCTGGTTCAGTCTGGCTTGATGCGTTTAAATGTGGTACAATACATACAGGGAGGTTTTGGCGTACCTCAGTGAGCAGTGAGACAGAGCATGTGACAGAAAAGGAGATTGGCGATGAAAAAAGAGATTGTACTTTGCAGAGAAACATTTCAGGATTTTTCGATTGGGGAATTTCCATATGACAGAGACCATTCTGCGACAGGAGAGTACCATTATATTGTGGAGGACGGGTATCATGGCGCTTGGTATGACTCTGTGTGCAATTATACCTACAATGGAACAGGGCCGACCTGGATTATCACAGAGTATGAAGGAACGCACTATATGGAGTCTATGAGGATTGAGAAAAACAGACCTCACAGAATATTTCCGACGCTGGAAACAGGAAAAAAGGAATGGAAGGAGTACACGGTTTCTGCAAGTGTGAGGAGATTATCCACAAAAGGAATGGCTGGCATTGCGTTCTGTCTGAACAACAGTCTGGATACGCTGGTATTCTGCCTGGATGGGCGTGACAGGGCGATGCTTTCCTATCGGCACAAGGAAAATGTGACAGTGTTAAAGGAAGCGGAGTTTTTGCAGAGCAGTGATGTGTACTACTGTCTGGAAGCGGACTGCCATGACGGACTTGTGGAGTGCAGCATCGACGGCAGGCATTTGTTTACTGTTCCCACAGAGTTGTCTCGAAGAGGTGGAAAAGTGGGAATCACAGCGGATTGTCCAGCACAGTTTACAGATGTGACAGTGACTGTATCAAAACAGGAATATGAGGCAATCCTGGAGAGCAGACGCCAGAGGGAAGCAGAGGAACAGGCGGAGAGGGCGCTTCATCCAGGTATGAAGCTGTGGAAGAAAATCAATCTGAAAAATTTCGGAACCAGCAGACAGGTTCGTTTTGGACATTTGACCGGCACAGAGGAGTGGTTTGTGGTGCTGGCGCAGATGCAGAAGCGGGTCAACCGTGATGCGTATGGATTTATCAGCTGTCTGACAGCCATTGATTTGGACGGCAACATCCTGTGGCAGCTGGGAGAGCCGTCGGAGAAGGCAGACGTTCTGGGCAAGGTATCCGCAGATATGCCGTTTCAGGTGTATGATATTGACGGAGACGGAAAAGACGAGGTGATTGTGGGCCGAAATTTTGAGATTCAGATTTTGGACGGGGCTACCGGAAAAGTGAAAAAGGCAGCAAAAACCCCGCTCTCTGATGATGATGACAGCGAAATCATCAGTGTTCCATACCACATCTACGCATTTGACCGCATCAATCCGGATGGAATCCGCATCTGTAATTTCAGAGGGAAAGACCGTCCGGCGGATATCTTAATCAAAGACCGCTATTGCCGTGTCTATGCGCTGGATGAAAATCTGAATCTGATGTGGAAATATAAAAGTCCCAAGAATACGGGGCATTGTCCGATGCCGATAGATATCAACGGAGACGGAAAAGACGAACTTTTGGTGGGATATACGATGTTGGACAGCGAGGGCCGCGAGATGTGGACCTACCCGATTGAGAAAGACCATACGGACGAGATTGTAGCTGGAAAATTCCGCGGCGGCAAAGACGGGTATTTTGCCTGCGTTTCCGGAACACAGGGATTCTTTATTGGGGATTTCCATGGAAATATCGTGGCGAGAGACTATATCGGCCATGCCCAGAGGGTGAGTGTGGCAAATTATTGTCCAGAGCGTCCAGGATTTGAGATTGCGGTTGTAAACTTCTGGGGACACCAGGGAGTGCTGTATCTGTATGATGCAGACGGAAAGCAGATTTGGGAGATGGAAAATGAGATGAATGGCAACATTCTGTCTCCGGTCAACTGGGACGGAAACGGCCAGGAGCTGATTTTGACCAATGCAGACCCGCATAAGGGCGGTTTGCTCAACGGAAACGGTATTCGCGCTGTGGCGTTTCCGGACGACGGACATCCGACTTTCTGCTGCGAGGCCATCAATCTGACTGGCGACGAGAGGGATGAACTGGTAGTTTGGGATTATCACAGCATGTATATTTACACACAGGAGGATAATCCAAAACCGCAGACCTACCATCCAGTAAAATTCCCGATTTACAATGCGTCCAATTACCGCGGGGAATATGCATATCCAGACGCCTCTTATCTGAATTTCAAAGAAGATGCAGAATAGTGGAACTGTACAAGAATAGGAAACATACAAACTGACATACATGGCCGACGGACAAAGAGAGGAAGATTTGGCATGAAATATGAAGAGAATCAGGTACGTCTGGTTTTTTCGCAGGACGTATCTTATGAGGTGGACGGCAATAGAAAGAGTTTAAAACTGACGGAAGATGTGTGCCGCGATGAAAATATAGAAGTGCATGTGAGTGTCTGCCGAGAAAATGGTCTGAAAATGAGAATGACTGTGCGGAATGTGGGCAGCGTGCCGATTGTGCTGCGGGATATGAATTATATGCGGATTTACAGGACAGAAGATTTTTCCATCAGAGGAACACGTCTTGATGAGTGCCTGGTATATCGGCAGGGGCGCCATAAAAATGATATTCCATCTGTATTTTGTCCAGGTGTGAAGGACGAACGCCTGCAGGATGCAGCAGGTGGGATGCTGGAAACAGGGGATAAAAATGCAGCAGGTGAGGCGGCAGTGATACACAGCGATTCTCTGACAATGTTTCATGCGGAGGGAATGAATCTGCTGTTTGGATTTTTGACGGGGAGAAACAGCTTTGTGGACTGTGTGATTCATGCAGGCAGAGGCGAAGAAGCGAAAGAAGAAAGTGCATTGTTAGAAGGTGAGTTGTTAAAATGTGGCTGCTGTTCTATCCATGTGTTTTTGGAGCCTGGAAAGGAATTTGTCGGGGAGGAACTTTGGATTTGTACCGGAGAGAAGGAAAATGAGCTGATTTGTGCGTATGCGGCCAAAAAGGCAGAGCGCTACGGAGCCAGAAGGCGTGAAAAGGCGCCTTCTGTGTTCTGTACTTGGTATTATTATGGGCTGACAGTCACGTATGAAGATGTGGCGGTAAATTTGGCGCAGATTCAGGAGAAAAAATTGCCGTTCGATGTATTTCAGGTGGATGAAGGCTGGGAAATTACACTGGGAGAGTGGGAGCCGAATCAGAAGTTTCCAAAGCCGATGAAGGAAGTGGCAGAGGAGATTAAGCGTGCAGGCATGACAGCCGGAATCTGGACGAGTCCTTTCATTGCCCACGAGACAGCAAGCATCTGGAAACGGCATCCAGAGTGGAAGCTCTGCGATAAGGAAGGAAATCCCTGCCTGTTTCATATGAATGATACCGTTTACCATGTGTTTGATATCACAAATCCAGCGACATATCCATACTTTACAGAGCTTTATGAGAAATTGACATTTGACTGGGGGTATACCTATCACAAGCTGGATTTTACCAGAGCAGCCGTTATCTATGAAAATGCAGACTTTTTTGACAAGACTGTTTCTCTGCCGCAGGCTTATTACAGGGCGGTAGCTGCTATCCGAAAAGGAATGGGAGAGGAATCCTATTTTCTTATGTGCGGCGGACTCTATGACCCGATTATTGGTCTCGTGGACGGGCAGCGTATGGGTGCGGATGTGTTGTCCATGTGGCAGTCTAACGTGAATCGGGACGGAAAAGCACTGCCATTTACAGTGAAGCAGAATTTGCTGCGCTACTATATGAATCAGTGGTGGAACAACGATCCAGATGCGCTGATGGTGCGGCGGCAGCCTGAGATGGAGCGCGGGCTGCGTTTGACTCTGGGGCTTTTGCATGACGAGGAAGTAAAAACTGCCGTTGTAAATCAGTATATAGGCGGCGGGCTGGTTTGCTCGACGGAGCCGCTTGAGACGATTGAGAAAGACAGACTGTATCAGTTAAAGCACATTCTGCCAGTACTGGAGCGGGAAGTGACGGTCATGAATCTGTTTGGGGAAGGGCGTTTCCCGCACCTGGTGGATGTTTTGGTGAAAAAGAAAGGCTGGCACACGGTAGTGTGTATCAACTGGGATGATGAGAAGGAGATTCCAGCTGAACTGGTTCTCTCAGAGGAAGTGACAGAGGGGAGAACAGCGAAAAAAACAGAAGATGCAGAGGAACAGCCGTATCTGGTTGCCGAATTTTATTCTGGTACATACAGAACGGATGCTTTGCCAGGGCAGAAGGTATGCCTGGGAACCATTTTGCCTCACGCAAGCGCTGTCTTTAAGGTTGCTGCGTATGACAGGAAAATGCCATACATTGTGGGAAGCGATGCGCATTATTCCATGGGCGGCGAAGTGGATGTGCTTAAGGTGGAGAATCACAATCTGATATTTGAGATGAACGCTCTCTTTGATACAAGAAGTACTTACCAGATTTTGCTGCCAGATGGCTTTGTGACAGAGGATAAAAAGAAATTGGTGAAGATTTCCATTGAGGGTGCAGGAAAGAAACAGGTTGTGATTCCATTGAAACAGGAATCTTTTTATAGCTGATATATCTTCCGTAGAAGTTCTGTAGGAGCGCAGGAGCGAGGATTGAAATCTGCGTGTTGGAAGGCTGGAATCGAGAGGCCGGATTAGAGAGGCAAATTAGAGAGGC
>JAUNGE010000047.1 GCA_030524675.1 bacterium | reverse complement strand
ATATGGTATGGAGAGAAGTCTTAAACTATTATGGTGCTAAAACTTAAAGACGGGATTGTAAAAAAAATAAAAGCGCTTACATAAAAGTTAAAAGAAAATGTAAGAACTGTCCAAAAAAAATGCGTTTTTTACTTGCAAAAATGATAAAAATGGTATATACTACAAAAAGAATCAAGAGCAGGAACCAAAATGTAAGCACTTTCATCGTGCCTTATACCGATTCATATGCTCTCATGCATATGCACACATCCAGAGGGGGATGTGCTGAGGCAGACTTGCCTTTGCGATGGTGAGTGGGCAGAACGGTATCTGTGGGGAGACGTAGAGGAACCTGTGATTCAGGCTGAGTTCAGCCGTATTACGTATAGTTGGGGACTATACGAGAAAGAAGGAGGAAAAACTTTATGAAAAAGACCTTTCGTAAAGGAACAGCACTTGTTTTAAGTGCAGCATTGTGCGCAAGCTTGGCAGCTTGTGGAGGCGGCAGCTCTGATACTACAACTGCAGCAGGAAACGCTGGCGGAACAACTACCGCAGCAGCAGGAAATTCTGGTTCTGAGGCTCAGGCTCCGGCAAGCGATGTAGAGAAGCCAGACAAGCTGAGAGTTATGTTTGACGGTACTGTATTCAGTACAGCGAATGGACGTGACCAGTTTGAGGCAGCTTTGGAGCAGGAATTGGGCATTGAACTTGAGTTTATTCAGCCAGACCACTCTGCATACTACGATAACGTAGCTATGACTTTTGCAGGGGGGGATATTCCTGACATCATTCTGTTAGGAAGTTCTTACTACTGGAGCTATGCATCTCAGGGCGCTCTGTGGGATATGACATCTGCATGGGAGAATTCTGACCTGAGAGCATCCGGCAGAATCATCAATGAGGACATTATCAACGGTCTGTATCTGAACGGCTCTCTGTACGGTTTTGCACCGACTAGAGGAAACGGATGTGTGACTTACATCAAGAAAAAATGGTTGGACAATGTAGGAATGGATGTTCCGACTACATTTGATGAGTACATGGAAGTACTGAAGGCATTTACTGAGGGAGACCCAGACGGCAACGGTGTGAACGGCGATACTTACGCTATCACAGCTGCTGGTTTGGTTGGTGCAGAGGCTCCATACACCAACTTCCTGCCAGAGTTCTATCAGGATGCATATCCGGACTTCTACCAGAAAGAAGATGGTACTTGGGTAGATGGCTTTATGGAAGATGCTATGGTTGGCGCTCTGCAGAGACTGAAAGATGCATACAGCGCAGGTTACATTGACAAGGAAATCATCACAAACAAGACCTCTGACTGCCGTAACAAGTTCTACGATGACAAGTGTGGTGTGTTTACATACTGGGCAGGAACATGGGCAAGCAACCTGAAGAACAATCTGGAAGCTAAGGGACGTGACAGCGAACTGGTTATTGTTCCTCCGATTAAAGAATTAGGCAATTATGTGGAGAGAACAGCAGCAAACGTATGGTGTATCACAGCAAACTGCAAGAATCCGGAAGGCGCATTCAAGTACTTTATCGAGCCGATGCTGGACGGCGGCGCTGTACAGACTCTGTGGACTTATGGCGTACAGGGCGTTCACTGGGATACAAAGGCTGAGACTGTAACTTGGGGTGATAACAGCGCTACATACGAAGAGGGACAGTTCCATATGCTTCCAAACTTGGAGACACCGACTACTCTGAACAACAAGAACCACATCGATACTATGCTGGCAGTTGCTACATTTGAGGGTGCAGACCCAGGTGAGTCTACACTGGATCCAGATGCAAAAGAGTCTCAGGAACTGTTCAATGGTTGGGCTGTACAGGCACACAAGAGCCCGAACTATGATGAAGCATATAACACCTATGTTGCTGACCTGAACGATATCAGAAAGCCGATTATCACAGAGGTTGTTACTGGTACTACAACACCTGAAGAAGGTCTGGCTAAATACAAAGAGCAGGCTAGCAGCATCTCCGAGCAGGTTCTGGCTTCTCTGAACGCACAGTAGTGACCAAAACTACGCTGTTTGTACATGATAGTGCACAAAAAAATGCCTGCACTGCAGGC
Source organism: bacterium (assembly GCA_030524675.1). Lineage (GTDB taxonomy): Bacteria > Bacillota > Clostridia > Lachnospirales > Lachnospiraceae > CAJMNU01. Next base: position 28,069 of record JAUNGE010000047.1, on the reverse strand, counting down.
GGCCGATTACAGGCAGTGAAACAGAGTACGTGAATCTGTTTTACTAAAAATTTATGGCGAAAGAAGGCCTGCGGCATTGTTTTGAAATACCTTGTTTCTGATGGTTGGCAGTGGGGAGCTGCCAAGATGAGAAGGGAAGACAGTGCCGCACCGTTTTTCGATTCTTTTGTATTGAGGGGAAAGAAGTATAGATTCCTGTAAAATGGCGAGAGATAATGTATCTGTAAACAAGTAAAGATAAGGTAGGTATTGAATATGAGCAAAAAAAAGTCATCTACCCCTATGAGAACTAGCTCTAAGCCTTTAAAAGTTAGAATTTATACACACAGATGGTTCTACGTTATGGCTCTGCCAGTTCTGGTAATGGTATGTTTGTTTAGCTATCTTCCTATGCTGGGAGTTCGCTTCGCTTTCTATGATTACAAGCCGATAGGTACACCGAAGTTCGTAGGCTTCAAGCATTTTAACGACCTGTTTGCAAAGCCGGCGTTCTGGAGCGCATTCTGGAATACCTTACAGCTGAGTGTTACCAAGCTGTTATTAACCACATTGCTTGCCGTTGTCGTTTCTCTTCTTTTGAATGAGATGAGAAATATCTACGCAAAGAAGACATTCCAGACCATTATTTATCTGCCGCACTTCCTGTCATGGGTAGTTGCTGCATCTGTATTCTCTTTGATTCTGTCTCCGTCAGATTCTGGTCTTGTAAATGCATTTTTAAAGCAGATTGGCGTTGTGAAACCAGGCAGTGAGATTTACTTCCTTGCAAGTAAGCAGTGGTGGCGTCCGGTGTACTACATCATCGACGTTTGGAAGGATACCGGTTGGGGAACCATCCTGTATCTGGCAACCTTAGCAGGCATCAGCCCAGACTTGTATGAGGCGGCTGAGATGGACGGTGCAAACCGTTGGCAGCAGCTTATCTATATTACATTACCAGCACTTTATAACACCATCCTTACTGTTCTGATTCTGAATCTGGCAAAGGTTCTGAATCTGTTTGAACCGATCTTCGTATTGTACAACGAGGCAGTTTATGATGTAGCTGACGTTATTCAGACCTATATCTACCGCCAGACATTCGGTGTTGGTGTTCCGAACTATGGTTATACGACAGCCGTTGGTCTGTTCCGTTCTTTGGTAGCTTGTGTACTGGTATTGTTCTGTAACTATGCAAGTAACAAAGTCCGCGGCCGCGGTATTGTATAAGGAGGTACAGATATGGGAAGAAAGAAAAAATTTACAGTCGGCGATGCTGTCATTTACATCGTATTTGTACTGGTTGCTTTATTTATTATTGTACCGATCTATAAGGTATTGGTTGACTCCCTGGATTTAAAGAGCGGCTATGGTATGAGATTGTGGCCGGAGCAGTTCTCTTTCCTGGGATATAAGATTATCCTTACAACAAAGTCTCTGTACAAACCATTCCTGGTATCTGTATATGTAACAGTTGTTGGTACTCTGTTGGGTCTTACACTGGTTACACTCGGCGCTTACGTGCTGATTCAGTGGGAAATGCCTGGTAGAAACTTCTTCTCCTACTTCCTGCTGTTCACCATGATTTTCGATGGTGGTATGATTCCTACATACTTGGTTATGAGACAGTTGAAATTAATCAATACTCTGTGGGCAGTTATTCTTCCAGGTAGTATGAGCGTGTATAACCTGGTACTGATGAGAAACTTCTTTGAGGGAATTCCAGGAAGCCTTTTGGAGGCAGCTCAGATTGACGGATGTTCGCCAATGGGTATCTTCGTTAAGGTTGTGCTTCCTCTTTCCAAAGCAGCGCTGGCTTCCATCGGTTTGATGTTCGGTGTATCTTTCTGGAACACTTATACAAACTTCAAGCTGTACATCAGCAACCGTGATCTGTACAACTTCCAGATGAAGCTGCGTGATATGATTCAGGGTTCTGATATGGTTCAGACTTCCGAGTCCATCGCTACCAACACGCTGAACAACGCAGCCGTTATCGTTGCGATTCTTCCGTTTATGATTATCTATCCATTCTGCCAGAACTACTTTGTACAGGGTGTAAACGTAGGTGCTGTTAAGGAATAATGAGATACATGAGCGTAGAATATGTGCATGTAGCTAAAAAATAGAAAAAGACCGTTTTGGCAGGGAAACTTGCTGAGACGGTTTTTTTCATTGTATAATAGTGGAAAAATATGGTAATATTTTCTATCATCACAGGGGCGAATCTAATTTCTGGCTTCTGTATACAGAGGGTACATGCGGATACATTTGGAAAAATCCGCAGGATGATTCGCAAAACGGAAAAAAGTTACATATAAAACGGAGGACATGTGTTATGCTGACAGTAGAAAAATTGACATTATCACAGATGGAGGAAGTCTATCATACAGATATGGAAAAGGACTTTCCGGAGAGTGAGTTGAAACCATTTGCACAGATTGCCGAACTGTTTGAGCAGGGAAACTATGAGGGATATGGATTTTTTGAGCACGGAACAAGGATGGCATATGCGTTTTTTAGTAAGGGGAATTTGGGAAACTATGTACTTTTGGATTATCTCGCAGTGTGCGGCCACTGCCGCAGCAAGGGGTACGGAAGTCAGATCTTGCCGCTTCTTCAGGAGACAATGAAGGCATATGACGGAATTCTTGGGGAAGTGGAGACGCCGGAGTTTGGACATGACGAGACGGAAAAGGCTGTGCGCGAGAGGAGGATGCGGTATTACCACCGGTTCGGTTTTGCAGATACGGGACTGTACTGTACATTATTCGGAGAGCACCTTTCCATCATCTGCTGGGGAGAGGAAAAAGTCGAAGATTCTGCGATTTATCAGGCAATGGACGACATTTATCGGGTAATGTTCAACAAAAAAGTCTATCCAGGACAGGTAACTTTAGACTATTTGGAGAAATAACAGAGAATGAAATGTTTTCTTGCTTTTTTCGACAAATAAATTTATAATACTTAGTATATTTTTTTCAAGGAAATTCAAGAAAAGCAAAGCTTTTGCGCGGCAATATGAGGAAACTGCTGCGCAGACCGCAGCACACAGAAAGGGTGAGGGGTATGGGAAAAAGTCAGAATAGCGAAATATCAGAAATGAAACAGCAGGAAGTGCCGACAGAAGTATTGCCAGCAGAAACATTGCCGCCTATTGAGAAAAAACTCGATATTGAGCTGGAAGCACCGGCCGATTTTACAAGCCCTGAGGAGCTGTATCAGGATTTGATTGCAAGTATCCGCAGATACCATCCATCGGATGATATTTCCATGATTGAAAAGGCGTACCGCCTTGCAGATGAGGCGCACAAAGGGCAGAAAAGAAAGTCCGGCGAGCCTTATATCATCCATCCGCTCTGTGTGGCCATTATTCTTGCAGATTTGGAACTCGACAAGGAGAGTATCGCGGCAGGTCTGATGCATGATGTGCTGGAGGACACCGATGTCACATTTGATGAGATGGCAAAGGAGTTCGGAGAGGAAGTTGCATTTTTGGTGGACGGCGTCACAAAGCTGACGCAGATAAGCTGGGCACAGGACAAGATGGAGATTCAGGCGGAAAACCTCAGAAAGATGTTTCTGGCAATGGCGAAGGATATCCGAGTCATTCTGATTAAATTGGCAGACCGCCTGCACAATATGAGAACCGGACAGTACTGGAGACCAGAAAAACAGAGAGAGAAAGCGCGTGAGACGATGGATATCTACGCACCGATTGCGCACCGTCTGGGTATCTCCAAAATTAAGATTGAGCTGGACGACTATTCTTTAAAGTATCTGGAGCCGAAGATTTACTATGAGCTGGCAGAAAAGATTGAACTGAAAAAAGAGGCGCGCGAGGCCTTCATCAAACAGATTATTGCGGAAGTGACACAGCAGATGGAGAAGGTCGGTATCACTGCTCGCGTGGACGGTCGTGTGAAGCATTTTTTCAGTATCTACAAAAAAATGGTGAACCAGCACAAGACACTCGACCAGATTTATGACTTGTTTGCAGTTCGCATCATTGTGGATTCTGTGAAAGACTGTTATGCGGCGCTCGGTGCGATTCATGAGATTTATAGACCAGTTCCTGGGCGCTTTAAAGACTATATTGCGATGCCGAAGCCGAACGGATACCAGTCGCTGCACACGACGCTGATTGCCTCCAATGGACAGCTGTTTGAGATTCAGATTCGCACGTATGACATGCACCGTGTGGCTGAGTACGGAATCGCTGCACACTGGAAGTACAAGGAAGTCGGAAGCGGACAGGCGGCAAACAACAGCGAGGAAGCAAAGTTGTCGTGGCTGCGTCAGATTCTGGAGATGCAGAAGGACAATGACAACAAAGGTTTTCTGAGTCTGATTAAGAGTGATTTGAACCTGTTTAACGAGAATGTGTACTGCTTCACGCCGACCGGCGATGTGAAGACTCTGCCGAGCGGTTCCACGCCGATTGACTTTGCATATGCGGTTCACAGTGCCGTCGGAAACAAGATGGTCGGCGCAAAGGTAAACGGCCGTCTGGTGAACAATGACTATGTGTTAAAGAGCGGCGACCAGGTTGAGATTTTGACATCCCAGAACTTCAAGGGACCGAGCCGCGACTGGCTGAATATCGTAAAGAGCGCGCAGGCGAAGAACAAGATCAACCAGTGGTTCAAGGCCGAGCTCAAGGAAGACAACATTGTGCGCGGCAAGGAAATGATTGACAGATACTGTAAGGCGAAGGGCATCAATTACTCCGAAATCAGCAAGCAGGAGTACATGGACAAGGTGATGAAGCGCTACGCCTACAAGGACTGGGATTCTGTGCTGGCATCGATTGGACACGGCGGCCTGAAAGAGGGCCAAGTCATCAACAAGATGCTGGAGGAACATAATAAGAAAGTCAAACGCGAGGTCACAGATGCCACTATCCTAAACAGCACTGCTGAGAATGCAAAACCGGTTCCGGTGACGGGCCAAAAGTCCAAGGGTGGAATTGTGGTGAAGGGGATGCACGATCTGTCTGTGCGTTTCTCAAAGTGCTGTAATCCGGTTCCAGGGGACGAGATTGTTGGGTTTGTCACGAGAGGACGCGGTGTTTCCATCCACAGAACGGATTGTATCAATATGATTCATATTCCGGAGGAGGACCGCGTGCGCCTGATTGATGCAGAGTGGCAGCAGGACGAGAACGAAAAGGGAAAAGAGCGCTACATGACGGAAATCAAAATCTACAGCAACAACCGTGTGGGGCTGCTGGTTGACATTTCCAAGATTTTTGCAGAGCGCCAGATTGATATTGCAAATGTGGCATCCCGCACGAGCAAGCAGGGAAAAGCCACGATTACCGTGTCTTTTGAGATTCATGGAAAAGAAGAACTGAGCAATCTGGTGGCGAAGCTGGCGCAGATTGACGGTGTGATTGATATCGAGCGCGCGATGGGCTGATGCGGCTGAACACAGGCAGAATGTGGTATGCGTGCCATTGTGTGCATGGCACGCGATGCGGCCGGATGGGGCGCTCATGTGAGGCGCAGAGAGCAGCGGGAGAGAACAGATGGAGATAAGAGTGAAGACATGTGTGCTGGGGGAACTTAGCACGAACTGCTATATTGTATGGAGAGAAGGAAATCCAAAGGCGGTTGTGATTGATCCGGCGGACCAGGCAGATGCGATTCTGGCCGCCTGTGAGAAACTTAGCCTGGAGCCGGAGGCGATTCTTCTGACGCATGGACACGCGGACCATGTGCTGGCGGCAGATGCCCTGCGGGATGCCTGCAAAATTTCAGTGATTGCCTGCAAAAAGGAAGAAGAGCTGATGCAGGATGCCAGAAAGAATCTGTCCATGATGCTGATGGGACGCGCGGTGACGCTCGCGGCAGACACATGGGTGAAGGAGGGAGATATCCTGGAATTCTCAGGATTTTCCCTGGAAGTGATGGAGACACCAGGGCATACAGCGGGTTCGGTGTGCTATTATCTGAAGGATGACAAGGTACTGTTTTCTGGAGATACCTTGTTTGCTGGTTCTTACGGGAGAGTGGATTTTCCGACATCCAGCATGAGAGATATGGTGTATTCTCTCAGAAAGCGTCTGTTTGTGATGCCGGATGACATTATGGTGTATCCAGGGCATGGAAATCCGACTACAATCGGATATGAGAAGCAGTATAATCCGGCAGCCGGAAGATAGGCGGACGATAGACTAGAAGACAGATATAAAAATCTGATGCAGCAGGCAGCAAGTGCAGCGCATCAGGGTTAGGAAAGAATGAGGACGATATGATTGGGATTGTGTTGAACAATCCTGCATTTGAGCAGGATATACGGGAACTGCTGATGGCGTACTATCCAGGAGAAACCTTTGTTCACGAAAAAGGGACAGAGGTTTCCTTTTATGTGAGGGGAGTGCAGGAGACCGCGCAGTTCTCAATGGAATTGGTACAAGTAGAAGAGGGAGAAGAGTGGGTGCGCTTTTCTGGGAGCACGCCAATCTATGAGAATGACCGCACGGAGAGCAAGAGCGCAATCAAGCGCCTTCTGTATGGATTTTTGAGGGAAATGCAGGATGGGCGGGAGCTTCCATGGGGGACTCTGACAGGAATCCGCCCGACAAAGATTGCCATGACGAGATTGGAGCAAGGGTGGACGGAGGCGGAGATTGACCGCTTTATGCGCCAGCAGTACCTGACAAGCCAGGAAAAGGTGGATTTGAGTATTGAGATAGCAAAGCGCGAGCGCGAGCTGCTCTCGGTTTTGGATTATAAAAAGGGATACAGCCTGTATGTGGGAATTCCGTTCTGTCCGACCACCTGCCTGTACTGCTCCTTTACCTCCTACCCGATTGGGAAGTGGGCGGGGAGAACGCAGCAGTATCTGGACGCTCTGTTTCGGGAGATGGAGTACACGGCGCAGAAAATGCAGGGAAGAAAGTTGGATACCGTGTACATAGGCGGCGGCACGCCGACTTCCCTCTCACCAAAAGATTTGGATGCGATTTTTACAAAGATGGAAAGTCTGTTTCCGATACAGGATGCGCTGGAATTTACTGTGGAGGCGGGACGGCCGGACAGCATCACCAGAGAAAAACTGGAGGTGATGCGCGCACACGGTATCAGCCGGATTTCGATTAATCCGCAGACCATGAAGCAGGAAACTCTGGACATCATCGGGCGGCATCACACCGTGCAGATGGTGAAGGACTGCTTTTTCATGGCGCGCGAGCTTGGGTTTGACAACATCAATATGGACCTGATTGTGGGGCTCCCAGGGGAAGACCTGGAGGATATCCGCCATACGATGGAGGAAATCAAAAAACTCGCTCCTGACAGTGTGACAGTCCATTCTCTCGCGATTAAGCGTGCGGCGCGGCTGAATCTGTTTCGGGAGAAGTATGAGGGAAAGATTCATGGAAGCCAGGAGATGATTGAGCTGACGGCAGCGTATGCCAGAGAGATGGGCCTGGAACCATATTATCTGTACCGTCAGAAAAATATGGCGGGAAATTTTGAGAATGTGGGCTATGCCAGACCAGGAAAGGCGTGCCTGTACAATATTTTGATTATGGAAGAGCTGCAGACCATTGTGGCGTGCGGCGCGGGAACGACGACAAAGGTGGTTTTTCCGGCGGAAAACCGCAAAGAGCGCGTGGAAAATGTCAAGGAAGTCGAGCAGTATACTACAAGGATAGAGGAAATGATAGCAAGAAAGGAAAAGCTGCTTGTAAACCTGACGTAATCATGGTATAACGGAAAGCAGAAATAACAGGAAAAAGATATTTTGTAGAAAAGGTGGAATTGCCATGGCACTGAAAAAGAAACCGGTGACGGGAATGAGAGATGTTCTCCCGATGGAAATGCAGATTCGGGATTTCATGATGAACCAGATTAAAGAGACATACCGCAGCTTTGGGTTCTCCTCGATTGAGACTCCGTGTGTGGAGCACATCGAGAATCTGACCAGCAAACAGGGCGGGGACAATGAAAAGCTGATTTTTAAGATTTTAAAGAGAGGCGAGAAGCTGAATGTGGAAGCTGCCACAACAGAGGATGAGGTGGTGGATTCCGGCCTTCGCTATGATTTGACATTGCCGCTCTCCAGATACTATGCGAACAATGCGGCAAATCTGCCAAGTCCGTTCAAAGCGCTTCAGATGGGAAGCGTCTGGCGCGCAGACCGCCCACAGAAAGGGCGTTTCCGCCAGTTTGTACAGTGCGATATTGATATTTTGGGCGATGCTACCAACTTCGCAGAGATTGAGCTGATTCTGGCGACGACGACAGCGCTCTCCCGCATCTGTCCAGAGAAAACGTTCACAGTCCGCATCAACGACAGAAATATCTTAAAAGGAATGGCTGCCTATTGCGGTTTTCCGGAAGACTCCTATGACCAGGTGTTTATCATCCTGGACAAGATGGACAAGATTGGTCTTTCCGGCGTGCAGGAGGAACTTCTGGAAGCGGGTTTTGATGCTTCCAGTGTGGAAAAGTACAAAGAATTGTTGGAAACTATCGGAAAAGACGCCGATGCTGTGAAAAATCTGGGCAGCACACTGGCTGAGGTGATGCCGCAGTCTGTGACAGAGGGCCTAGCGCACATTATGGAGACAGTTGCTGGCGTTTCCGCCACGGATATTGGCTTGGAGTTTGACCCGACTCTGGTGCGCGGCATGTCCTACTATACAGGCACCATTTTTGAGGTGGCGATGGAAGGATTCGGCGGCTCTGTGGGCGGCGGCGGACGCTACGATGAGATGATTGGAAAATTCACCGGAAAGCCAACTCCGGCGTGCGGCTTCTCGATTGGATTTGAGCGCCTTGTTTCCATTTTGATGGAAGAAGGATTTTCCATTCCTGGGCAGAAAAACAAAAAGGCGTACCTGTTTGAGAAAGGTGTGGATTCCACAGTCCTTGCGCAGCTGATGGCGCGCGCGATGGAGGAGAGAAAGAACGGCGTGCAGGTGCTTGTGGCGCAGATGAACAAAAATAAAAAATTCCAGAAAGAGCAGCTGATGAAAGAGGGCTATGAGGAATTTGAGGAATTTTACAAAGATACTTTAAAATATTAATCATGAAAATATTAATCATGTATGGACCACATAGGAATCATGATGTAGGAATTATTTATCTGGTAATACCAGAGGACTATGGTTTTGTATGATGGCAGAACCATGTGAGTATAGATAGCAGGAGGAAAAGACAATGGCTGAGTCAATGGTAGGGCTGAAGCGCTCTCACAGATGTACAGAAGTTTCTGAGGCCAACATCGGCAGTGAAGTGACAGTGATGGGCTGGGTGCAGAAGAGCAGAAATAAAGGTGGAATTATTTTCGTGGACCTGCGCGACCGCTCCGGCATTTTACAGATTATTTTTGAGGAGAGCGATTGCGGAACTGAGAGTTTCCAGAAGGCAGAAAAGCTGAGAAGTGAGTTTGTGGCTGCTGTGACAGGAATCGTGGAGAAGCGCTCTGGTGCAGCAAATGAGAATTTGAAGACAGGTACGATTGAGGTGCGTGCAAAATCTCTGCGCATCCTCTCTGAGTCCGAAGTGCCGCCGTTTCCGATTGAGGAGAACAGCAAGACAAAAGAGGAATTGCGATTAAAATACCGTTTCCTGGACCTGCGCCGTCCAGACATTCAGAAGAATCTGATGATTCGCAGCCGCGTGGCGACGCTGACCCGCGCCTTCCTGGCAGAAGAGGGATTTTTGGAGATTGAGACGCCAACTTTGATTAAGAGCACACCGGAAGGCGCGCGCGATTACTTGGTTCCGAGCCGTGTGCATCCAGGTTCTTTCTATGCACTGCCGCAGTCCCCGCAGCTCTTCAAACAGCTGCTGATGTGCTCTGGATATGACCGGTATTTCCAGCTTGCCCGCTGCTACCGCGATGAGGACCTGCGCGCAGACCGTCAGCCGGAATTTACCCAGATTGATATGGAGCTGTCCTTTGTGGATGTAGATGAAGTGCTGGAGGTCAATGAGAGACTGCTGAAAAAGCTGTTCCACGATATCTGTGGATATGAGCTGCAGCTTCCGATTCAGAGAATGACTTGGAGAGAGGCAATGGAACGCTACGGTTCCGATAAGCCGGACCTGCGCTTCGGCATGGAGCTTCACAATGTCTCTGATGTGGTGAAAACTTGTGAATTTGTGGTATTTCAAAATGCGCTGGCAAATGGCGGTTCTGTCCGTGGTATCAATGCTGAGGGCCAGGGCGCTATGCCGAGAAAGAAAATTGATGCGCTGGTAGAGTTCGCAAAAGGATTCGGTGCAAAGGGGCTGGCATATCTCGCCATTCAGCCGGACGGCAGCTTCAAATCTTCTTTTGCGAAGTTTATGAAGGAAGAAGAGCTGCAGGCTCTGGTCGCTGCCATGGGTGGCAAACCAGGCGATTTGCTTCTGTTTGCTGCAGATAAGGACAAAGTGGTATTTGATGTACTTGGAAACCTGCGTCTGGAACTGGCAAGACAGCTTGACCTTCTGAAGAAGGATGACTTTAAGTTCCTCTGGGTGACAGAGTTCCCGCTGTTGGAGTATTCTGAGGAGGAAAACCGCTATGTGGCAATGCACCACCCATTCACCATGCCGATGGATGAGGACTGGCATCTGATTGACACGAATCCAGGTGCTGTGCGCGCCAAAGCATATGATATTGTACTCAATGGTGTAGAGATGGGCGGCGGCTCTGTCCGTATCCACCAGTCTGATATTCAGTCAAAGATGTTTGAAGTGCTGGGCTTCACAAAAGAGAAAGCCCAGGAGCAGTTTGGTTTCCTGTTAAATGCATTTAAGTACGGTGTTCCGCCTCACGCAGGGCTTGCCTATGGTATGGACCGTATGGTGATGTTGATGGTGGGCGCTGACAGTATCCGCGATGTTATCGCATTCCCGAAGGTAAAAGATGCGTCCTGTCTGATGACGGAGGCACCAGCTCCGGTGGATGAGAAGCAGCTGGAAGAGCTGGGAATCGCTGTCTGCGAAGAAAAATAAAGAGAGGATTCTGTTGGGAACGCTGCCTGGACAGAGCGCTGTTATAAAAGTGTGAGACAGCATGAAAAGGGCAGCGGAAAAGACAGCCAAAAAGATAGCCAAAAAAGGAAACAGGAAGGGAACTGGTGCGGAAATATCGGCCGGATACGGTTGTTTTTCTCCTTTGGATATGTTAAAATGAAAACAGCAGAAACGGCGGGGGACCCGCTGTATAGATATCATGAGGAGGATATTACCAATGGACATTCGTTATTCTTGTAATCAGAGAGATTTTAAGCGCTATACCACAGAGGAAACCAGAAAGGAATTTCTGATTCAGAACCTGTACGTTCCGAACGAGGTAGTTGCTGTGTATTCTCACGTTGACCGTATGGTGACATTAGGATGTATGCCGACAACAGAAGTTGTCTCGATTGATAAGGGCATCGATATCTGGGCAAACTTCGGTACCAGCTATTTCCTGGAGAGACGTGAGATTGGTATTTTCAACATCGGCGGCAAGGGAACTATCGTAGCAGATGATGAGACGTTTGCTATGGGATATAAGGACTGCCTGTATATCACAAAGGGCACAAAGACCGTGACATTTGCGAGCGAAGATCCAGAGAATCCGGCAAAATTCTATATGGTCAGCGCACCGGCACACAAGTCCTGTAAGACCACCTTTATCCCGATTGAGAAGGCTGCAAAGAGACCGCTCGGCGCAATGGAGACATCCAACAAGCGTACTATCAACCAGTTTATCCATCCAGATGTACTGGAGACCTGCCAGCTTTCTATGGGTATGACCGTTCTTGACCCAGGCAGTGTATGGAACACCATGCCATCCCACACACATGAGAGACGTATGGAGATTTACATGTACTTTGAAGTACCGGAGAACAACGTTGTATTCCATATGATGGGCGAGGGAAATGAGACACGCCACATTGTAATGCAGAATGAGGAGGCAGTTATCAGCCCATCCTGGAGCATCCACTCCGGCGCCGGCACAAGCAACTACACCTTCATCTGGGCTATGGGCGGCGAGAACCAGGCATTCGACGATATGGACAACATCCCGACTACAGAGCTGAGATAGTGTAATATTAAGAAAGAAGACATAAGAGAAATACTAGGAAGATGCTGCAAAGAAAAGCGTTATGCGAAGGACGCGATGCTTTGGGCATCTTCTTTTGTTATAAATCGGTATGTTTGGACTTAAAAAAGCTGTAAGAGAAAATGTCGTTGAATAATTATGGCAAGTCATATATAATGAAGATAGTAAATGGATATGCCTGCAAGCGCAGGTACCACGATGCATGAAAGCAAGAAAAAAAGAAAAACAGTGGATTGAGAAATGGAAAAGCTGGGAAAATAGAACCGGAATACAGAGGATAGGAGATTTGGATGATGAGTGGACGAAGCCGAGGAATCGGAAATCGGGCAGGATACCGCAGGCGGCGTGCGGCTGCCCGTGTGCTGCAGTGGATATTTCTGGTGGCGATTCTGGTCGTACTATTGCTGGGAATTGTGGCGGGCATCCGTTGGTGGATGGGACGGGGAAATGAAAACCCAGAAAATCCGGTTGGAAGCCTGCAGGAAACGGAGACGAGTGAGGAAAGCTCGGAGACAGAACCAGAGACAGATTCAGAGGAGGAACTGCTGATTGCGCAGACGGACCGCATGGCGGCGATGTATGATTATGACAGGGCAATCGAGACGCTGCAGGCGTATGCGGGATATGAGGACTCTGCGGAGATGAAGAAGGCAGTCGGCCGCTATGAAGAGGAGAAGGCAAAAACAGTGGAGTATCCGGATATGGATAAGATTACGCATGTCTTTTTCCATTCCCTGATTGCGGATACGAGCAAGGCATTTGACGGCGGCAGTACGTCCGCCGGTTACAATAAAGTGATGACAACGATTGACGAGTTCAATAAAATCATGCAGTCCATGTATGAGCGAGGATTTGTCATGGTGGATATTCACGATATCGCGAAGATAGAGACGGCTGAGGATGGCACGGAGAAGATGGTATATCAGAAGATTTATCTGCCGGAAGGAAAGAAGCCGTTTGTGCTCTCCCAGGACGATGTGAGCTATTATGAGTATATGACAGGGGACGGATTTGCGAACCGCATTGTGGTGACAGAGGACGGAGAGCTGACCTGCGAGATGGATATGGACGATGGAAGCGTTGTGCAGGGAGATTTTGACATGGTGCCGCTGATTGAGAAGTTTGTGAAGGAGCATCCGGATTTCTCCTACCGAGGCGCAAAAGGTATGCTCTGTCTGACTGGATACAACGGTATTCTGGGATACCGCACGGACACGGAATATGCAAATAATCCGACATATGCGCAAGACATTGAGACGGCCAAAAAAGTAGCAGCAGTGCTGAAGGAGAAGGGCTGGTATTTCGGCAGCCACAGCTGGGGGCATATTCACATGTACGAGCGCAGTATGGAGGCAGTACAGACCGATACGGAGAAGTGGAAAACGCGCGTGGAACCTCTTTTGGGTGAGGTGGATGTGATGGTCTATCCGTTCGGCGAGGATATCGGGGATTGGCATCCATATAAAGGCGAGAAGTTTGAATATTTAAAGAGTATGGGATTTGATTATTTTTGCAATGTGGATTCCGCAAAATACTGGATTCAGCTCGGCTCCAACTATATGAGACAGGGCCGCCGGAATCTGGATGGTGACAGAATGTGGCTGGATATGCAGAATCCGGAGAAGGAGAAACTTTCAGACTTGTTTGATGTAAAGTCGGTGTTTGATCCGGCACGTCCGACTCCTGTACAGTAAAGGAAGGTTCTTGGTATTTCAATAAAAATTCAGAAGAAAACATACTGCACAAATTCCCAGAAAAAGGAGGAATGGATATGGGAAAAAGGATAGTGATCACGATTGGACGCCAGTACGGAAGCGGCGGACGTATCACAGGAAAAAATCTGGCGAGTGAGATGGGAATTCATTTTTATGATGAGGAGATTCTCAAACTGACATCAGAGAAGAGTGCAATCGGGGAGACATATTTCCGTCTGGCTGATGAGAAGGCGGGAAATAACCTGCTGTACCGGATTGTGGACCATTTAAAGCCGCAGATGAAAAAGCCGTCTCTGGCAGGAAATGTAGTTTCACCAGATAATCTGTTTCTCTTCCAGTCTGAGATGATCTGCCGTCTGGCGAGGGAAGAGGAAGCATGCATTATCGCAGGGCGCTGTGCCGATTATATTTTGTATGAGGCAAATCAGCTGGATCTCGTTCTGATTCGAGTGTTTGTGTATGCGGATATGCCGACAAAGATTCAGCGTGTTATGGATGTGGATACCGTGAATGTAAAAGAAGCCGTGAGACGAATCCAGAAGATTGATAAGGAGAGAAAAGAATACTATTCTTACTATACTGGAAAAGACTGGATGGATATGACAAACTATGACCTGGCAATCAATACCAGTGATATCGATCTAGAACAGACCGCAAAGATTATCAAGGATTATATCCGCCTCAAGGGATACCAGATTGTGGACGGAAAAGTAGAAGAACTCACACAATAAAAAGATACAATAAGGGAAAATTATAGAGGGAGAGTATCAGTATTATGACAAAAGCAGAAAAAACGCTTCCGGTGGGAACCGCATATTTTGAGGGAAAGATTATCAACTGTCTTGGGGACAGTATTACGCAGGGTGTGGGAAATGACAACCACAGCTGGGTGTCGATGCTGGAAGAATTGCTTCCGGTGAAGAAAATAAACAATTACGGTATTTCCGGCACAACGGTGTCTCTGTTTCCGGAAAAAGGAAAAGAGTTCGTCAGCCGTTTCCGCGATATGGACAAGGACGCAGATGTGATTATTGTGTTTGGCGGTATCAATGATTTTAACCACAGCCTGCCGCTTGGAACCATGGAATCAGAGGGCGAGGACAGTTTTTACGGGGCCGTGAAGACAATCGTGAGAGGGCTGTTAGAGCAGTATCCATTGGCAGATATTATGTTTATCACACCGATGAAGGCGTTTGGGTTCAAGGATTACCCGCACTGGAACACGCTGAATGCGGATGGACACCGCCTGGTGGATTACCGCAATGCCATTCTTGAGGTGTGCAATTATTACAGCATTCCGGTTTTGGATTTGTTTTCTCAGAGCAATCTGACACCGGATATTCCAGCGTGCAAGGAAAAACTCCTGTGTGACGGATTACACCCGAGCCGCCTCGGATATGAACGCATGACAAGAAAGATTTATAATTTCCTTGTGAACACACTGTAAAAGTCAGCATTAGGCTGTAAAATCAGCATTAAGATGAAAAAAGAAAATTGTAGAAAAAGGCCCTTCCAGCCGTGACATGGCTTGAAGGGTCTTTTTGCAATTTGATTACAGGGGTTAGTGGAGTGCTTCCCCGCAACGATTACACCATCGGAAAGAAGAAATTTGCACACAGGCAGGTAGATACGCCGTAAATAATCCAAATCGGCACGAATACCTTTAAAATATGTTTAATCTTATACTGTCCGGCGCCAAAAGCGATGGCGATGGACGGAGAACCGGTAGGAGTCAGCATTGCTGCAGTACAGCCTGCAAAAATTGCCATTGTGAAAGGTCTTGGATCCAGTCCCTGTGCGATTGCGGTTACAATAGCCAGCGGCACGAATACCTGCTGGGTAGCTGTGTTGCTCATAAACTGAGTCAGGATTGCGCCTGCAAAGTAGAATGCGAAGAGCATCAGCATAGGAGAAGGATTGCCGCCTAGAAGTGTCAGGATAAAATCAGATACAACAGCTCCGGCACCTGTTTTCTGCATGGCAGTTCCTAAAGGCATAACGCCTGCCAGCATAAAGATTGTGTCCAGGTTGATGAAATTCTTCACATCATTTAAGGTCAGAATGTTCAGATAGCACAGAATAATCACTGCAACAATCGGAAGTACATACATGCCGAATGGCAGATACTGCTGGAACAGAATGCCGACAAAGTTCAAAATGAAAATCACATACACAATCTTTTCCTGGACGGGAGTCAGGAGCGCTGCACTGTTTTTTTGCTCTTTGAGGGAGGAAGTATTGATGTTGGAAGCTGGAAGTCCTTTCCATCCAATAAATACAATATACAAAAATGCCAGTAAAGCAGGAAGCAGAATCACTTTGGAATAATCCAGAGGTCCGAGCATTTCTGTGGCGCCGTTCGCCTCCAGAAGACCGTTAATCATAACGAAGTAAGCGCCTGGGAGCAGACCCTGACAGCAGTGCGCCAAAACGGCGCCTGGGAATAACAGATGAGACGGTTTCACCTTGCTGTCTTCATCAAATGCAGCCATGAATGGCAGAAACATACTGATAAGGGCAGTGGGCATGCTGAATTGAATCAGCACTGCACATGCCAGCATATAAATAAAGACAATGAGCTGGCTTTTGCCGGAATGTTTGATGACTAACTGGCGCATCTGTGGTACCAGGCTTGTCTTTCCAAGAGCACCGCTTAAAATAAACATGCCAGCAATCATAACAACATTGTTGTTGCTGAAATTGGCGTAAGCTTCATTGAAAGTCAGTACGCCGGTAAGACACAGAATGGTAGATGCTGTCATAGCAACCAGTCCAAGTTTAAATTTACCGCTTAAAAATCCTATAATCATAAGAAGAAGCACCACAAGCGTGATGACTAATTGTGTATTCATAAAGTAACCTCCCACTTTGTTGACTGTTTTTTGTTTTTCTGTCTCTTTTTTTGCTTTTTTGTCTCTCTTTTTGCGTTTCTTTCGCCGCCTGCGCGCTGTTTTACCCGTCTGAGTTTCTGCTTATTGTCCCAGAAGTTCTTTTTCGGCGCTGTGCAAAAGTCCTTTCATGTATCCCATAAAGTAGGCTGCTGACATATCGGACATGCCCTTGCCATCAGGAGTAAAGAATGGGTGGTCGATGTTGATCTGTCCATTGTAGCCGCAGCGAATCAGTTGTTTCATGATAGCATACATGTCAGCATAGCCGTCTTCCAGGAGAGTTTCTTCAAAATATGGCATTTTAGAACTCACATTGCGGAAGTGAACCACACTGATTTTGTCCTGCTCACAGAATGTTCGGATGTCTTCCATTAAATCGCCGAAATTGTCGCTCTCCAACCAGCAGCCGATGCACATTTTCATAGTCAGATAGGGATTGTTGTCCACCAGTGCAAATGCTTTTTTGTAACATTCTGTATTCCAGATCAGACTGTGCACGCCACCCAGACATGCCACTGGAGGGTCGTTGGGGTGCAGGGAGAGCTTTACATTGGCTTCCTCACATACGGGGAGGGCGCGATCACAGAAATATTTAAAGTTTGCCCAGATTTCTTCCTCGCCATATTCGCGGTCATTAGAGATTGGTCTGGACAGAATCTCATTCATGTCGCAGATAAAAGAATTTTCTCCATGGTTATATTTTCCGGCGCCAATACGGGTGCGAAAGATGCCGTTTGGCTGCCAGGCAATGTAATTGACGGGAATGCCGGCTTTTCCGAGGGCTCTGGTAAAGTCATTGTAGCGGTCAATCCACTGGTCACGATCTGGCTTTCCCAAGTGAATATCGGGGCATTTCTGAAGATTTGGACATCCTGCATCTGCAATCTCCAGCTCATATTTTGCAGCTTTTTCCTGAAATTTCAGGATTCCGTCATAATTTGCATCGTCCATAAGAAAATTTACAGCCAGGTAGCGAATTCCCATTCCGCGGATGGACTGCATCTGTTCCTCTGTCATTCGGCTGGAACAATTTGCCTGTACTTTTATCATTGTGTTTCCTCCTAGTATATTTTTTGAGATTAGAAAAAATGTTCAGACGCCTGATTGCTGACTTCTTTGTGCAACTTTATATTAATAATTATAAAACATATTGAAAAAATGTACACTTTGCGTTATAAATGAAGGTATAGTGAATGGCTATAGAAAAAATAGATGTGCATATTGAACAAAAAATGAGGGAAAATAGCTATGGATTTATATTATTTGGAATACATTGTGGCGATAGCGGACAAGGGAAGTATTTCCAAAGCAGCAGAAAGTCTGCATATTTCTCAGCCAACTTTGAGCATTTATTTGAGTAAACTGGAAAAGCAGATGAATATAAAGCTGTTTACCCGCTCGAACAATGTCCTTACCATAACAGAGGCAGGAAAAAAGTATGTGAGTACCTGTAAAGAAATTTTGAAGCTGAGAGACCGATTGTATCGAGACCTGTATCCACAGGACCAGAATTTGATTCGCATTGGAGTGCTCTCCAGCAGCGCCCCGATTTTTAAGAGGGTGATGCAGGAATTTAAGGCGCAGTATCCTTATGCAACGCTGCGCCCGCTGATGAAAAAATCAGAGGGGATTTATAATGCTTTGCTCGCAGGGGATGTGGATATGGGGTTTGTCACTTCTTATGCAGAAAAACCAGAAACGCTGTTTCCAGAGGCAAAGTGCCACATTCTCCAAGAATATGAACTGGTGCTGTGTATGGCGCGGCGCAATCCCCTCTATAAAAAACTGCATCTGGAGGATGGGACACTGAAAGAAGACGAGTATAGACTTTTACAGTCTGGCAGGATTACCATATCTGATATGCCTATGATTCGGCAGCGGATTGTCGAAAAGATACTGCCCTTTATGGGGGTGGAGCCAGCCGGATATGTAGCGGTAGATGACAATCTGGAGTTTTTTACGAGTACTCTGTATCTGGAGGATTTGTACTGTTTTATTCCATACAGCCATTTACCAGAAGAAATGGTGCAGATTGCACTGCCCTTCCATCCAAAAGTGACTAAGCTCGCCATCTGCAGAAAGGGAAGTCATTTGAATGAGCTGCAGAAAGAGTTTATGGAACGGATTTGTGAAGCGTTTCATGAAACGACATATTACTATTTTCTTTGAGAAGCAGAGTAGAAGATGAGTACAAAACAAAAATGAACGCAAAAAACCTCTTTCCGGTACACCCAGCGGAAAGAGGTTTTCTTATTTTTGTCTTTTATTTTATTCTATAATTAAGCCATAGCGTTGACTGCTTTGGAAAGACGGGATACTTTTCTGGAAGCAGTATTTTTGTGATATACTCCCTTGGAAGCAGCTTTGTCAATCTCAGAAATAGCAACCAGCAAGTTTGCCTGTGCAGCAGCTTTGTCGCCAGCAGCAACAGCAGCCTCTACTTTTTTGCACACGGTTTTTACTTTGGAACGGATTGCTTTGTTTCTTGCAGCTCTGGTCTCAGCAACTAAAATTCTTTTCTTCGCGGATTTAATATTAGCCAATTTGGACACCTCCATCTTTATATATGATTGATACTTTGATATTTTCTTTGGTTTGCATTAAAACCTGGACACGGACAGTTAATGTAAACATACTTTATTATCTTAGCGAATGTGGCGGGGAATGTCAATACATATTTCGGATTTTTTTTGCAAAAAATATATTTCATAAAACAGAAGTCAAGCAAAAAAGAGGATAGAAGAAGGAGAAAAGACAGAGATGGCAAAAGAATTTGAAATTCGGACGGACCTAGCGTTGGAGGAGAAAGAAAGCTTTCCTGGAGACGGCGGGGAGATTCATGGGGTCTCGCTGAAGGAGTGGCAGGATAAAGGCGGTAATTTTAAGATTACAGAGGTGGTGGTTTTGGATGAAGAGGGCGCGCGGGCGATGGGAAAACCAGTTGGCACATACATGACCCTGGAGGCAAAAAATTTGAAATGGAGAGAGAAAGAGTACCACACAGCGCTGGCAAAGGAATTGGCCAGGCAGATAGAACGTCTGATGAGGCGGCAGTGCATTGGTGAGGACGGAAATATTTTGGTGGTGGGTCTGGGAAATGAGGCTGTGACGCCAGATTCTCTTGGACCGAGGGTGGTTTCACAGCTTCGCATTTCTAGGCATCTAAAAAAGAAATACCGCCAAGAAATGTTTGGAAGCGGCCGGTCAGTGAGTGCTCTGGTACCTGGTGTGATGGCGCAGACGGGGATGGAGACAGCGGAAATTATACGCGGTGTAGTACAGGAGACAAAACCGGATATGGTGCTGGTGATTGATGCGCTCGCTGCCCGCAGTGTGAGAAGACTGGGAAACACGATTCAGCTCTCAGACACCGGTATTTCTCCTGGGTCAGGTGTGGGGAATCACAGGTCTGCTATCACAGAAGAAGTGTTAGGAATACCAGTGCTCGCTGTCGGTGTGCCCACTGTGGTCGGCGCAGCAGCGATTGCTCATGATACCGTCGGGGCCTTGATTCAGGTGTTGAATCGGGAGCAGATTACACAGAATATCGGACAATATATAGAAAATATGGACCCAGAGGAGCAGTATGCATTTATTCGGGAAATTTTGGACCCTGAGTTTGGAAGCATGTATGTGACAGAGCCGGATATAGATGAGACCATCCGCCAGCTCGGGATGCTGATTTCGGACGGTATTCACAGAGCAGTTTATCCGGAGGATGAGAGGGAGGGGTAAAAAGGAGCGAATCGTCTCAGAAACAGAGTGGTATGCGTGAGGAATATGGTAACGTTTCAGCCGCACATCTTCTTGTTTGGAAAATTCATTGATAAAATTGAGAATGGGACGAAAAATCAGAAGAGCCGCCTCATATTATGATGAAGAGAGAGAAAAAAGGCGGGTGAGTGTGTGGCAGGAAGAAGACACAGAATGTGCAGAATAGGGGTAAAAATTCGCTATGTCCCTGTATGGCTGTTTTTGCTGACTGCAGGGATTTTTTGCCTGAGAAATGCGCAGAGTTCTCTCCAGTACAGTTCAGATTTGCTTGGAAAAACACTCTCCATCCTCTATCCGCTCTCGTCTGTAAAAGATGAAAAACAGCGGGCAGGACAGAATACGGATGAGGACGTATCGACGGAAGAATCCTGGATAGCGGGGATTCTTCCTATTATCCGGTACAGCTGGAGCGGGAAAGCACAGAAATCGGAAAGGAAGATGGACCCATTTGACCCGTCCTATGCACATTATCAGGAAATGATACGGCTGTATGAGGAAATTTCTATGAAAAACGGGCTGGGGGAAGAGACGGAGGAAACACCGGCAACGGCGGCAGAAGAGCAGGAAAAAGAAGAAAGTTCAAAGGAAAATGCAGCGGATGTGATTTCTATTAAAAATATGAGTGCAAATGGTAAAATTGCGCTCCCATACTCGATGGAACAGCTGGCGGATTATGACTTCCTGATTCAGAAAATTTACAATGTACATTCTTCTACCACCGCGCAGCGGGACGTGATGAATACCAGCACATTTCTGGAGAAGGATTTCTCGATTGAGAAACAGGAGGGAGAGCCACAGATTTTGATTTATCACAGCCATTCACAGGAACTGTACCTGGAAGAAGGGGCGGGGGAAGATGGAGCGAGCGTCGTGGCAGTAGGAAAGATTCTGACTGAAAATCTGGAGAATCGGGGATATTCTGTGTATCATGATACAACGGTCTATGACCTGCGGGATGGAAAGCTGGACAGAAGCAAGGCGTATACATATGCACTGGAGGGCGTGCAGGCGATTTTGACGAAACATCCGTCCATTCAGGTAGTGATTGATCTGCACAGGGATGGAGTTGCGGAAAATGTCCATCTGGTGACGGAGATTGATGGAAAACCGACAGCGCAGATTATGTTTTTCAACGGTATGAGTCAGACACCGACAGGGCCGATTGCCTATCTGGAGAATCCGTATCGGGAGGAAAATCTGGCATTCAGTTTTCAGATGCAGATGGAGGCGATGGCAAAATATCCTGGACTTACGAGAAAGATTTATCTGAAAGGACTGCGCTACAATCTCCATGTGCGGCCGCGCGCACTGCTGATTGAGGCCGGAGCGCAGACGAACACGTTCGAGGAGGCAAAAAATGCGATGGAACCTCTGGCGGATGTTTTGGATGCGGTGTTGGGCGGAAAAACATGACAAAAATAAGACAAAGCAGAATAAAAAAGGAGAGAAAAGCGTCTTGCACGGTATTCAAAAAAATGGTATATTGAAGTACAAACCAATAAGTAGACAAAGTAGACAGAGGAAAGTAGAGAAAGGCATGAGAATAGATGGCAGCGATTGACCAAAGTAAAATTCGTAATTTTTGTATTATTGCTCATATTGACCATGGAAAATCCACACTGGCGGACCGGATTATCGAAAAGACGGGCCTTTTGACGAGCCGTGAGATGCAGGCGCAGGTGCTGGACAATATGGAGTTGGAGAGAGAGCGTGGTATTACCATCAAATCCCAGGCGGTCAGAACCGTATATAAGGCAAACGATGGGGAAGAGTATATTTTTAACCTGATTGACACTCCAGGACATGTGGACTTTAACTATGAGGTATCCCGAAGTCTGGCAGCCTGCGACGGAGCGGTTCTGGTCGTGGACGCGGCACAGGGCATTGAGGCACAGACGCTGGCAAACGTATACCTGGCACTGGACCACAATCTGGAAGTGTTTCCAGTTATCAATAAGATTGACCTGCCAAGTGCGGACCCAGACCGCGTGGCAGCGGAGATTGAGGATGTGATCGGACTGGAGGCGCACGACGCGCCCAGGATTTCTGCTAAGGCAGGTATCAATATTGAGGAAGTGCTCGAGCAGATTGTGGAGAAGATTCCAGCTCCTAAGGGAGACCCGTCCGCACCGCTTCAGGCGTTGATTTTTGACTCCGTGTATGATTCCTATAAGGGTGTGATTGTATTCTGCCGTATTATGGAAGGAACTGTGAAAAAAGGCGATATGATTCGCATGATGGCGACAGGTGCGGTGGAGGACGTGGTGGAAGTCGGATATTTTGGCGCGGGCCAGTTTTTCCCATGCGAAGAACTGTCAGCTGGAATGGTGGGCTATCTGACAGCCAGCATTAAAAATGTCCGCGATACCAGAGTCGGTGACACGATTACCAATGATGACAATCCATGCAGTGAGCCGCTTCCAGGCTACAAAAAAGTGACACCTATGGTATACTGTGGTCTGTATCCGGCAGACGGCGCAAAGTACAATGACTTGAGAGATGCGCTGGAAAAACTGCAGCTAAACGATGCATCCCTGTTTTTTGAGCCGGAGACATCCATCGCGCTGGGATTTGGATTCCGATGTGGATTTTTGGGACTTTTGCACCTGGAAATCATCCAGGAGAGATTGGAGCGTGAGTATAATCTTGACCTGGTAACAACGGCGCCTGGCGTTGTGTACCATGTGCACAAGACAAACGGTGAGATGATTGAGCTGACAAACCCATCCAATCTGCCCAGTCCGACCGAGATTGACTATATGGAAGAGCCGATTGTCAGCGCAGAGATTATGGTGACGACTGAATTTGTCGGTGCGATTATGAAGCTCTGCCAGGAACGGCGCGGTGTGTACCTCGGTATGGAGTATATCGAGAAGACGAGAGCCATGCTGAAATATGAGCTGCCGTTAAACGAGATTATCTACGACTTTTTTGATGCTTTAAAATCCCGCTCCAGAGGATATGCGTCTTTTGATTATGAGATAAAGGGATACCAGCGTTCTGACCTAGTGAAACTGGATATTTTAATCAACCGCGAGGAAGTGGATGCATTGTCCTTTATCGTCTTTGAGGGTTCTGCCTATGAGAGAGGGAGAAAGATGTGCGAGAAATTAAAAGAGGAGATTCCGCGCCATCTGTTTGAAATCCCGATCCAAGCAGCTGTGGGAGGAAAGATTATTGCCAGAGAGACTGTGAAGGCGATGCGAAAGGATGTGCTGGCAAAATGTTATGGCGGTGATATTTCGCGTAAGAGAAAACTTCTGGAGAAACAGAAGGAAGGAAAGAAGAGAATGCGCGAAATCGGAAATGTAGAGATTCCGCAGAAGGCATTTATGAGCGTGCTGAAACTGGATGACGAGTGATGAAATCTGTGTGACACCGGAAAAGAGAAGAGAGAGGAAATCAGAGGGGCAATGATACGAGGCGAAGAGAAGAGGAGAACATGCGGCAGAAAGAGAGCATTGGAGTTGTATCTTCACATTCCGTTTTGTGTCAGAAAATGCGGATACTGTGATTTCCTCTCTTTTTCTGCGAAAGAAGAGCAGAGGGAGGCTTATGTGAAGCAGCTCTGCCAGGAAATACAGACAGTTGGGGAGTCTGTAAAACAATCTGCGAGCGAGTATGAGGTTGTCACTCTATTTTTCGGCGGGGGGACTCCCTCTGTCCTGGAACCGGAGCAGATTCAGAGAATTCTGGATGTAGTCCGAGCGCATTTTGATGTGAGAGAGGATGCGGAGATTTCTATGGAGATGAATCCTGGAACGCTGGGAGAGGGACAGGAGGAGAACAGTAGGCTTTTGGGATACAAAAACGCAGGAATCAACCGCGTCAGCCTCGGGCTGCAGTCGGCAGACAATGCGCAGCTGCGCATTTTGGGGAGGATTCATACCTGGGAGCAATTTCTGGAGAGTTTTCGACGTGCCAGAGAAGCTGGATTTTCCAATATCAATATTGACTTGATGTCCGCACTGCCTGGACAGACAGAGCAGTCTTGGGAAAGCAGCTTGCGCCTGGCAGCAGAGCTTGGGCCGGAACATATCTCTGCATACAGCTTGATTATCGAGGAGGGTACACCTTTTTATGAGCGGTATACAGGAAAAGGGGAGAAAGATTTGCCGGATGAGGACACCGAGCGTAAGATGTACGAGCGGACAGGCAGAATTCTGGAGGAATATGGATTTTCCCGATATGAGATTTCCAATTACGCGAAAGTGGGAAAAGAGTGCCGCCATAATCTGGGATATTGGACCGGTGTGGAATATCTGGGATTTGGGTTGGGCGCTTCTTCCTATTATAATGGATATCGTTTTGCAAACACGGAGAAGATGGCTCTGTATATGCGGGCAGATATGGCAAAAGAGGATGCACTGTCGGCTGTGCGGGGGGAGATGCACTTTGTGACAGAGAAGGAAGCTATGGAGGAGTTCATGTTTCTGGGGCTTCGTCTGATGGCGGGAGTGAGCTTGGATGGGTTTGAGGAGCGATTTGGAAGGCCGATGGAAGCTGTGTATGGAGAAATCTTAAAGAAATTTTGTGGTATGGGATTGCTGGAAAAAGGAAAGCAGCGGGGAGGATGGCGCTATTGGCTGACCGAAGATGGAATTTCGGTCAGCAATCAGGTTATGTGTGAATTTTTGGACCCTGAGATTGGACCTTTTGCGTAAATCGTGAGAAATGTGAAAGTTTTGCTGGTTTCCTGTGAAATATTTGTGAATATGTGGAATTCGCTGCTTGAATTTGTTAATATGTTAATATAGTTTATGAAAGAATAGATGGCACGAAAGCAGAGTCGGATTGAGAGAAAGAAAAAATGAGGTGAACCGCATGGAACGAGTAAAAATTTTAGTGGTAGATGATGAGAGCAGAATGCGTAAGCTGGTTCGAGATTTCCTGACTGTGAAGGGGTATCAGGTGATAGAGGCGGAAGATGGAGAGCAGGCGCTGGATTTGTTTTTTGAGCAGAAAGATATTGCGCTGATTTTATTGGATGTGATGATGCCGAAAATGGACGGATGGGCAGTCTGCAAGACGATACGCCAGTATTCCAAAGTACCGATTATCATGCTGACAGCCAGAAGTGAGGAGAGAGACGAGCTGCAGGGGTTTTCGCTGGGAGTGGATGAGTATATCACAAAACCATTCAGCCCGAAGATTCTGGTGGCCCGCGTGGAAGCTATTTTGAGACGAAGCAGCAAAGTGAGCAGCGACACGCTTACAGTGGGCGGAATTACTGTGGATAAACTGGCGCATCAGGTAATGATTGACGGAAAAGAGATTGATTTAAGCTATAAAGAATTTGAACTTTTGACCTATTTTATGGAGAACCAGGGGATTGCGCTCTCCAGGGAGAAAATTTTGAACAATGTATGGAATTATGATTATTTTGGAGATGCTAGGACGATTGATACACATGTGAAAAAGCTGAGGAGCAAACTGCAGGATAAAGGAGATTATATCAAGACGATCTGGGGCATGGGATATAAATTCGAGGTGGGAGAATGAAACATTCAATCCGAGCCAGATTTATGCTGGTGACAGAAGGGCTGATGATTCTTGTTCTCTTGAGTATCTGGTGCCTGAATAACTGGTTTTTGGAAGATTTTTATATTGCGGAGCGGCGCGGGGCGCTGAAAAGCGCGTATACTTCCCTGGACAAGCTGGTAATGGAGATTCAGGAAGACGGAAAGAGTATTTCTGAGGAGTATGACGATGACAGCTATGCGGAGAAGGAGAGCTTATCCTGGCTTTTGCGTGAATTGAACGAGCAGTCCAGTATTTCGGTGCTGATTATTGACAATATGAATGACAAGGTGATTTCCACATCGAGGGATATTGACCGCCTAGTGGCGCGCGCCTACCAGTATATTTTGGGAAAAAAGACGCCTGTGTTTGAGATACTTGAACAGGAGGAGAATTATGCCATTCAGAAGACATATGACCCGATTACGAACTCTTACTATCTGGAATGTTGGGGATTTTTCTCGGACAACAGCACAGTATTTTTGATGAATCTTCCGATTATCAGTATTCAGGAGAGCGTGAAGCTGGCGAACCGTTTTCTGACCTATGTGGGAGCGGCAGCGGTGTTGATTGGCGCTGTGGTGCTGTATGTCACAAACAACCGAATTACCAGGCCGATTCTGAAACTGGCAGACTTATCAGAGGAAATGTCAAATTTGAATTTTGATGTAAAATATGAGGGAACAGCGGAGGACGAAATCGGAGTTCTCGGAAACAGCATGAATACGCTGTCTGAAAAACTGAAGGAGACGATTCAAAAGCTGCAGGATGCCAATGCACAGCTGCAGAAGGATATTCAGGAGAAAGAAAAAGTGGACCAGATGCGCCAGGAATTTATCGCCAATGTTTCCCATGAATTGAAAACGCCGATTGCACTGATTCAAGGATATGCGGAAGGTCTCGTGGAGGGGATGGCGGAAGATAAGGAAAATCGGGACTATTACTGTGAAGTTATCATGGATGAGGCGGGCAAAATGAATAAACTGGTGCGCCAACTTTTGAACCTGTCGGCTCTGGAGTCTGGGTATGACCATGTAAAAATAGAGACATTCGACCTGTCAGAATTGATTCAGGGTGCTGTGGGGGCTGCCAAGATTTTGATTGAGCAGAAGGAAGCCTCGGTTCACATTGATATGCCGGAGGAAATTCTGGTACTTGGAGATGAATTTAAAATAGAAGAAGTCATGAACAATTATCTGAATAATGCCTTAAATCACCTGAGTGGCAGAAAGGAAATCCAGATTCGAGTGCAGGAGCAGGAAAATACAGTCCATGTGACCGTGTTCAACACAGGAAACAGGATTGATGACGAAGATTTGGAGAAACTTTGGACAAAATTTTATAAAGTGGATAAGGCACATACCAGAGAGTACGGCGGCAGCGGTCTGGGCCTGTCGATTGTGAAGGCTATCATGGATTCTCATCATCAGAAATATGGAGTACAGAACGTAGAAGATGGTGTGGAATTCTGGTTTGAACTGGAGAAAACAAATATGTAGCGCCTCTATGTAGCGCTTCTCAATATCAAGGGCAATATATCGTTTGCTAGCTTTTAACTTTGGTTTGATGTTGGTATCACAAAATGTATCACAAAATATGAGAATACTGCATAGTTTCAGGAAAATCTGGAAAACTATAAAATGTGGACAGATTGCAAATGAAAGTATGTAGTATTTTTGTGTCAGAGATTTAGGAGGCGAGAGAGAATAGAAAAGGGATAAGAAGGAATACGGGAGATATAGAAGCAGCGTAAACGGAGAAAAGAGGAAAAGGATAGACGTATATTGTATAAATTAGGGTAAAAATATACAATATATAGAATGTTTAAAAAAACAGAAAAATTTTGAAAAAACTTGTTGACAAAAGGGAAGACTTTTGCTATTATAATACTCGCGCTGTGAGTGAGGCGTCGAATCAAGAAGAAAATATTCAAAAAGATTCAGATTCACTCGAAAAGTCAACTCGAAAAAAGTTGAAAAAAGTAAAAAAAGTTGTTGACAAGCAGCGAATGATGTGATATGATAATGGAGTTGCTGAAAACGACAGAAACAAACAAAAACAACAAAGCACCTTGAAAATAGAAGACTGAACAATACACAGACCCTGAACGATTTCTTAAAGAAAAAGGCT
>JAUNGE010000046.1 GCA_030524675.1 bacterium | reverse complement strand
ATGTCTTGACAGATACGCCTAACAATTCAGCAAAATCTTTTGGCTTGTAATTCGTAATATTTGATGTGTTCATAACGATTCCTCTCCTTTGAACCAATTTTAACACATTTTATCACGTTTATCAATATATTTAATTACTTAACGATAGTGTAAACTTACTATAGGTTTCATTAGGGCATACTTCCCCATAGATACCAGCTTAATTCTTTGTTTCTGCCATCCTTTTCTTTTATAATCCCCATACATGTTGATGAAAATAATACTGCATTTTTATGGTGGGACTCAACTGCGCCTGAATCGCCTCTATCCATTTTCCATTTCCCGCTTTATTCTTCCTTTCACTGTGTATCATCTGACTGCAGCTTAACATTTCCTCTACTTCTTCTTTTAAAACCTCTTCCTTTTTTCTCTGTTTTCTTAACAGACTCAGCATGTCTCCTCCATTTTTTACATAAGCTCTCAACTTTGACATCTGGTCTACATTTTTTCTGCTCCATCCCATTGGCCGCGAACTCATTCTTTCTGCAAGTACAAAACTTACATGCCCTTCTGTACTGCTTCCTTCCTCTCCTTCGGTTCTTTTCTTCAGCCACTCTTTCAGCTTCCTTTTCTTCTTCTCCTTCAGCCATTCTTCCAGCTGCTTTTCCTCTTTCTCCCTTTCTTCTATCCCATACAATGCCTTTTTCTTATATTTTTCCAGATGGAATTCATCCAGCACGAATTCACTCTTTTCTATCTCCCTTCCCCTTTTCATCCAACTTCCTCCATCTGTCTGAAAATAGATTTTTTCTATCTTTTCTACCTCACATGTATTCTTCTACTTCTTTCCACAGTTCTTCATTTCTCTCTTTTCCTCGGTATGTTCCACAAAAGTAATGTACATGTTTCAATTCTTTTCTCGCCGCTTTTTTTCCTCTCTTCTTCCCTCCTTCATGTACATACACTACTTTTGCCAGTTCACATCCCTTGTACTTTTTCCCCTTTAAATCTCCACGCTTCTCTTTGTACTGTAATGCTACATGCGCCTCATCTGCTTCTACATACAAATATTTTACTTCCCGTTTCTTTTCCTTTTTCTCTCTTTCTATCGGAATTTCCAGCTTTTCTATTTTATTTTTTACTGTCTGCCTGCTTATCTTTTCGTTTCTTACTGCCTTGCTTCCTGCTTTTTCATATGATGTTTCCACTGCTTCTTCCAGTATCTTTACTTCCACATCTTCTGTCATTCGTGCATGCGACTCGATTCCCATCACTTCATCTAATAGGTATCTGTGCCTTCCACTTTCCTTCTCTTCAAAACACGTCTTTTTATATTCAATCATTCCCATTGTTGTCAGCAGGCTTTTTCTTACTGTGTTTTCTATGTTCCACTTCTGACTTCTCTTTCCACTTGTACACAGCATTCCATCCAGCTCTTCCAGCGTTTCTTCCACCACATTTCTTCCCAATTTCAGCACTTCTGTATGGATTCCTTCTATGAATTCATACACCTCCCTGGGATTTTGATAAAAATTTTCCTTTATTTGTACTAGATTTGAGATGTCTTTTTCAAAAAAATGTTGTATACTATAAAACATAAGGCATTTTCCTTTCTGTGTTTTTTGTTTTTTCGTCGAAACTATTATATCACAAAAAGTAAATGCCTTATTTTTTTATTTCTTAAATTTCCTACAGTAAGTTTACACTATCGGTATTTCTTTTCAATTTGTAAGTCTATTCAGAAACTACTCCACAAGAACACACAAATGAGGATGTCTGCAGTCAGCATACGCCATCTGCAAATATCCTCATTATCATTCTGCTTTTATCCTTCTCTATCTGTCGCTGTTATTTCAGCTCTATTCTTCTCTATTTCTTTTTATCAAAGTCTACTGCATTTTCAGGCCAGTTAGCCAGATATTCTTCTGTGATATGCAGCTGCCCGCACCCGACTCCCAGCTTTACATCCGGTTTGCGTGAACCATGATAATCGCTGCCGCCACTGCGAAGCAGGTCATGGTCTCTGCAAAACTGATTGAGGTCTGCAATCTGCTCTTCTGTAAAGGCGGAATGGGCACATTCTATGCCATCCAACCCATTTTCTCTCACAATCTCACGCAGACGGCTCCGAAACTGCTCTGCATGTGCATAGATATAAAGGTGAGCCAGAAAAGCGATTCCGCCGCTTCGGTGAATCATCTCCACTGCCGTCTTTACGTCAGGGTACAGCGGTGCCTCATTCACATACAGCCGACTCTGCGGATTGTAGATTTCCTGCCTTGTGAATGCGCGTGAACTCTTCCATGACTCCTGGGAACTGAAAAACGTCTGGTTCTGCGGATATTCTCTCAGATGGGCCAGAAAGGCTTTCCGACAGGATTCCTTTTTGGGGTCAAAATGCACCCTCGAAGCATCATACCTGACTCCGGCCAAAGTAAAAGCCTCACACAAAAGTGCGAATTCGCGCTTCTGCTTTTCCTCAAACGTGAGCACATGCTGCCTCAACTCCTGTTCCATGGCAGAAAGCTCAAATCCATACCCGAGGACTTCCACCACCTCCCCTTCATACATACATGTGATTTCCACACCAAGAATCAATATCGCACTGCACGCCCTGATTGCGGGGTCACGGTAAGCCCCCACAGAGTTGTGGTCGGTGACAGATATGACAGTCAAGCCCAACTCACGGACATGTTCCATAAGCGTCCCAACATCGTCTGCTCCGTCAGAATAAACAGTGTGCATATGCAAATCAATTCTTCCATATCCGCCCTTGGCATCCTGTCTACACATTTTTTACATCCTCATCCGAAATGAAAATATAAGTGATAATTGCGCCTGCGATATAGGAAATCAAAATACCAATCAGATAGTTCAGCATACATTCTGGAAGCATGTGAGTGACAGCCAAAATACCGGACGGGCTGTATGCTGTACTCATAACGTGCATCAACATGACATAGGCACCTCCAAAACCAGCACCCAGACCAGCTGTGATAAACGGTTTCAGCATAGGAAGGGTGACACCATAAATCAATGGCTCTCCGATTCCAAGAATACCTGCCGGAATTGCACCAGTGATAACCTGTCTCAGCCGCTCATTTCCTACTTTTTTGGACTTCATATACAGTGCAATCGCTGCTCCGACCTGACCCGCGCCAGCCATAGCAACTGCCGGAAACAGTGTTGTTCCGCCCAGAGATTCAATCTGAATGGCATAAATCGGCACCAGTCCTCTGTGAAGTCCCAGCAGAACCAGCGGAAGGAACGTAGCTGCCAAAATGTAACCTGTGAGAATACTGACTACAGGGTTGCTGGAATTGATAAACAGGTTCAGGAACATGGATATCAGAGTGGACAGCCATCCTGTGATTGGCATAACAATCAGTACAAACAGCGGTACGGATATCAGCATGGAAATAAGCGGTGTAAAGGACACATCCAGAACTTCTGGCATATGTTTGTGTACCCAGTGCTCGACTTTCGCCAGAATCCACACGCCGATGACAACTCCGATAATACCGCCTGCGCCGGTAGCGAGCACGGAATCATTAACCACTTCCTCATTGTACCAGCCAATCGCTTTGGAGATGGTATTTACAACAGAATTCAGAGATGCCGCACCAATCATACCACCTAACATCTCATTGACGCCGAACTGTTTTGCTGCACGAACACCGGTAAAGATTGCCATATAGGATAAGAAAGCATTGCCTATCAGCACAAAAATATTGTAAATTACCACCACAGCAACCACATCCGGCAGAGTGCCGTTATTCATCAGGATTTTGATGACTTTTCCAAGGCCGTTGCAGATACCGGAAGCGATAAATGCAGGAATCATAGGAGTAAAAATGTCGGCCAGTACACGAATCTTATTAATCAGCTTCGTGTGCTTCTGCCCGCTTTTTACAGCCTGCTTATTTGCCTCCCAATCACCGACCTTCTGGGTAGTTCCGTTCTTCTGTTCTTTTATGCCCAGACTTGAAGTGCAGATTGTCATAATGTCACGCACTTTTCCAGGTCCCAGAACAATCTGCACGTAATCTGGCTCATTGCCAACCACTCCGAGCACACCTGGAAGCTTTTTCAGTCCGTCTCTGTCAGCCTTCGCTGGATCCTTGATGTTTGCGCGAATACGTGTCATGCAGTTTTCTGCATGCAATATGTTTTCACTGCCTCCCAGCAGTTCCACAATCTTTTTCGCTAACTCTTCGTTACCCATAAAATCACCTTTCCTTTCCCTAACTCCTTTTTTAGAATATCGCAATGTACCTGCATCATCAAAATATTTTACATTCAAATACAGTTTCTGATATGTCCACGTGCCTTTTCTAGTTTCTGCACTGCTTCGTCCGCCGTACAACCAGTCAGTTCCATCACAATCGCTGCCTTCACACTCCCTCCCGCTTCTTCCAACAGAGCCGCTGCCCTCTCACTGCTGCATCCAGTGGCTTCTCTCACAATATTATGGGCGCGCACACAAAGTTTCTCATTGGTCTGCATCACATCCACCATCAGATTCTGATACACCTTTCCGATTCCCACCATTGCTCCAGTAGATATCATATTTAGTATCATCTTCTGCGCCGTTCCAGCCTTGAGTCTGGTCGAACCTGTCAACACTTCTGGTCCCACTTCCGGCTCAATGGCAAGGTCAGCAGCGGCTCCGACTGCACTGTTTTTATTGCAGGCAATAGCCACCGTCCGGCATCCCACCGCATGTGCATACTGCAAACCAGAAATCACATAAGGAGTTCGGCCGGAAGCAGCGATACCGATTACAATATCCTTGCTGCTAAGTCCCTGTGCCTCAAGTTCCTCCTGTGCCAGAGTTTCGGAATCTTCCGCTCCTTCCACAGCTTTCACAAACGCTCTGTCTCCTCCGGCAATCAGGCCAACCACCATATCGGGTGAAACGCCAAATGTCGGCGGACATTCCACACTGTCAAGAACACCCAGACGGCCAGAAGTCCCCGCTCCCATATAAATCAGACGTCCTCCTGCCTCAAAAGCCTCTTTTACCCATTCTATGGCGGAAGCTACCTGCGCAAGAACCTCTTTGACCCCCTGTATCACATTTTCGTCTTCTCGATTCATAATTGTGACAATCTCAAGTGGCGTCATCGTGTCCAGCCTGCTGGTGTTCGGATTTCTGGCTTCCGTTGTCAACTGGTCCAATTTTACCATTACTTCACCCCTCCTGACTTTTTTTATTCTGCGTTTTTGACACCTCAGTGCTTCCCTGATTCCTGTACTTTGGTTTCTCAATATGCGTCATATAAAGTCGTTCCATAGAATGTGGGTAATCCACGTTTGCAAATGCAGTATATAAAATATCCACCACATTCAGCTGACTGATACGGCTGCTCATAGCCCCATTGCGAAACAGCGATTCATTGGCCGCCACATACAGGTTATAATCTGCCAGAGCCGATAAGGTAGAGGCCGCAAAACGGGTAATCAGAATCATTTTTGCACCTGATTTTTTTACCGCCTTTGCACACTCAATCAGCTCTGCTGTCTGCCCTGAATAGCTGATAAAAAGTCCTGCGTCCTCTGCTGTCATATTTCTGGACTGCAGCAGCTGCGAATGCCAGTCATCATTGAGAATACAGGGTTTATCAAGCCTCAAAAACTTTAGATACGCATCTCTGGCTACACATAAAGACGACCCAAGCCCAAACAGATAGATCACTCTCGCATGATACAGCACATCCACACACTCCTGAAGGACAGCAAAATCCAGCAGATTTTTCGTTGCCTCCAAGGACATGATGTTTTTGTAAGTAATCTTATCTGCCATCTGTTCCAGAGAATCCTCCCGCGAGAGTTCTCCCAGCCTTTCCTGCCTGGAAAGCCTGCGCTCCAAAAGCTCGCATTGCAGCAGACGGCGCATCTCTTTGTAACCCTCAAACCCCAGATGGCGGCACAATCTCACGACTGTAGCTGGAGAAGAAAACGCCTTCTCAGCCAACTCCTGTGCGGACATATCTACTACCGCATCCGGATGTTCCAAGATATACTGCACTGCTCCGCTCTCGGCCGACGTCATCTGGTCCTGATACTCATTCAACCGGATCAAAACACTTCTCATATAGTTCCTCCTGTTCTTATCATAATCTTCATAAAATAATAATTCAATAAATATGAAAGATTATGAAATCACATTTCACATTATGATTTTATTGTATCATTTTTATAAAATTTGTGAAATTTATTCTTATTTTTTATTCAAGAATAACAATAAAAGTGTGCTTCGCATAGCTTTTCTTGCCGCGCCAAGCGTGGGCAGCTTTAGCTGACATCTTCCTATAGCACAAAAAAAGAGAGATATGCTCTAAAATCAGAACATATCTCTTCTCTGTCATTTTCATTTATATTTACATCTTTCAGGACATGTACATCTAAGTCTGTGTCATCAAAAAAAGTTTTTTTGCGAGCACGCCTGCCGTCTGACCGCTTGACGGGACTTTCGCGGACATACCTGCTGACGCAGGCATCACTATGATATGAAAGTCGATTGCTCCGTGCTCACGCACTCCCGCAATCGCCGCCAGTAGGTCTACGCTCCGCTTCGGTCGGCGCCAAGCAGGCGTCACTGGCACCTGGCGCCACAAATCGGCCAGCTAACGCTGTCCTTTTTTGCTCATACTTCCTTGCCCGTCAAATGTTCAGGCGTCATGGCGTGCAAGCACGCCTGCCGTCTGACCGCTTGACGGGACTTTCATAGTAAGTTTGTCATGCTCCGCAGGCTCACGCCCAAAGTAGACATATTGTGCAGCATCGCCGAAGACGCCGGCGGCAAAATGCCAATGGCTCCAAGTGCAATCAGGCTGCCGTTAAATCCAAGCACAAACCGGTAATTGGAATCAATCCGGCGCATCAGCCTGTCTGACAGACGTCTCAGGTTTACCACTTCCGTGAGTTCATCCGCAGAGATGGTGATGTCCGCGATTTCTCTCGCAATCGCCGCTCCGTCGCTGACAGCAATCCCCACATCTGCCGCGGAGAGTGCCGGTGAATCATTGATTCCATCTCCCAGCATAATCACTGTGTGTCCCTGTTTGCGCGCTTCTTCCACGAATGCAGCCTTGTCCTCCGGCAGCACTTCTGCCCGATACTCGTCCACACCTACCTGCGCCGCAATCACCGCCGCCGTGCGCTCGCTGTCTCCGGTGAGCATCACAGTCTTTCGGACTCCCAAGCTGCGCAGTGTCTGGATGACTTCTCTCGCATCCTCGCGCAGCGGGTCAAAAATGCAAATAACTGCAGCCAGCTCTTCCCCGATTGCCAGATACAAGTGCGAGTACTGCTCCGGCAGAGTGTCAAATTTTTCCTGTTCGTCCGCCGGAACATGACATCCCTCATCGTCAAACACAAAATGGGCGCTTCCAATCACGACCCGCTCGCCTCTGACCTTGCTCGCGATACCATGCGCCACCACATATTCTACCTCAGAATGCATCTCTTCGTGAAGCAGGCCGCGTCTGCGCGCTTCCTGCACCACAGCATTTGCCATAGAATGTGGAAAATGCTCTTCCAGACAGGCGGCAAGCCGCAGCATTTCGTGCTCGTCGCGCCCGCCAAACGGAATCACTCCAGCCACAGTCGGGCAGGCATGTGTCAAAGTGCCTGTCTTATCAAACACCATCACATCCGCCTTTGCCACAGCTTCCAGGAATTTTCCGCCTTTCACGGTCATACCGTGCGTCCCCGCTTCCCGCATGGCAGAAAGCACGGCCAACGGCATGGCGAGTTTTAAGGCACAGGAGAAATCCACCATCAGAACAGACACGGCGCGGGTCACATTTCTCGTTAAAAGATAGGTGAGACCGCTTCCCAGCAATGTGTATGGTACCAGTTTGTCTGCCAGGGAAACAGCACGTCTCTCTGTTGAGGATTTCAGTTTTTCTGACTGTTCAATCATAGTGACAATCTGGTCATAGCGGCTGTTTCCTATCTGCTGTGCTACCTGGATGACGCACTCGCCCTCTTCCACGACCGTTCCTGCATAGACAGACATTCCCGCTCTCTTTGCAACTGGAACAGATTCGCCAGTCAGAGAGGCTTGGTTCACCATCGCCTCACCGCTCTCAATCACGCCGTCCACCGGTATCATTCCGCCCATGCGGACGAACACCAAGTCGCCTTCCTTCACCTGACTGAGCGGAACCAGTACTTCCCCATCCTCTGTCTTCAGCCAGACTTTATCCACATTCAGCGACATACAGCGAGCCAGGTCATCCACCGATTTTTTGTGTGTCCATTCTTCCAGAAGTTCGCCGAGTCCCAACAGAAAAATCACGCTTCCCGCCGTGCCATAATCTCCACGCACCATAGAGATTCCGATGGAAATTCCATCCAATAACTCGACGTGCATCTTTCTTTGGACCAGGCATTTCACCGCCCGAAACACATAGGGAATGGCGCGCAGCGATGTATACACCATCTCCACAGGCGCCGGAAAAAAGAGCTTGCGAAATGCTTTCCCCGCCACCATTCCAACCAACTTATCCAGATAGATATGGTTCAGCTCACGGCTGCTGTGCACAGGCGCGAGTTCCGCCGTCTCCTCATTCTGATAAGAAAAACTGCCAAGCTGGCGCAGCAGCTTTTCGCGCGGCATCTGATAGCATATCACTGCACAGCAGGTGCGCTCGTGCACTGTCGCATGCTGTACCCCTTTGATGTGCAGCAGCCAGCTTCCCAGCACATCCGCCTGTTCCATTGTCATTCGCCGCTGCATGACCTGAACACGGATGCGCCCTCTGCTCTCATGTAAAATTTTGAATTTCATAGTCAGCACCTGCCTGTTTTACAGGGTTTCCTCATCTTCCAAACTGTCTGAATCATCGTCTTTGAAATCCTCGGAACAATCTTCGACAATCTCATCTTCCTCGTCGCGCTTCTCGTTGATTTCCTTCGCATCTGCCAGAATATCCATGCAGTTCTCCTGTACGGTTGTCGCTGTCGTCATGATGCACTCTTTCACTCTGAGAACAGCTGCTGTGGCATATGTGTACACCTTCTTTGCATCCTTGCTGCTCAAAAGCTTGATACCTGCAGAACCAAACAATGCGCCGCCTGCAAACAATGCGATTTTCTTCTTATCCATAAAAACATTCCTCCTGTCATTTCTTCTGTTTTTTATGATAAAGACAACAATATGATGCCATCTCTTTTCTATTGTCCTCATCATTAATGCAGTAGAATAACACAAGACCCGAGAAAAATCACCTGCAAACGGACAAAAAAACACGTTTTTAGACATTTTTTCTTCGGCTCTGCGCGCGAAATTTTGTCGGTGTCATATGATACATTTCCTTAAACGCCACACCAAAGCGGCTTGTGCCGCTGTAACCGATTTTCATTGCAATCGATAAAACGCTATCCGATGTAGTCGCCAGAAGATGCGCCGCCATGCGCAGACGGTATTGCTGCAGATACGAGTGAATCGGCTGGCCGTACACATGGCGGAAACAGGCCTTTAAAAAAGTAGGGGAAATTTGAAACCGGTCCGCCAGATTCTGTATTGTCAGATGCATTCCATAATTTTCCTCAAGATACGTGTGTACGTCCTGTATTCTTTCTCTCTGGTAAGAATCATAATACAATTCTTTCTCCTGGACGGACTCCGATTCTGACTCCGGTGCCGCCTTGCAGCTCAGAAGGCAGAGGCGTTCCAGAAGGCGCAGAGCAAAATAAGCACTATACTGCTCTTTTTTTAGGCAGGAAAGGGCATCCAACAGCGAATTTCCCCACATCAAATCCTGCACCACATAAAAGCTGCGGTTTGCAGCAAAAAACTCCCTCAGCTGCCCTGGATGCAGCAGTGCGTCAAACGGAACAGGAATTGTCCTTGTTTCTCCTACCAAAATATCTGCTGTCAGGAAGCTGGCGGAAGAACCCAGAATCGAAAGTTCAAAGGCAGCCGCTTTCTCCGTCACAAGAAACAGTTCTCCTGGACGGATAGTAAACGCCGCCTCTTTGCACATTCGCACCTGAATCCTTCCCCTCATACAAAAGATTGCTTCCACACGCTCTAAAGAAACCATTTCCTGCGCGTCCTTGGCTTTCTGCCCATCCTGTCCGTTCTCCTGCATTTGCACATAGCAGACTGTCATTCCTGGAAATACTTCCCATGAATCTATTGTTGTCTTTTTCTTCTCTGTGTCACTCGCTTCTTCTATAAACTGAGAAATCATTTACAAGTACCTCTATTTCCGGACAATCGACTGTCAAACTTTCTCCGCAAATAGTTAGTTCTAGCTAATCTACATTCTCAAAATAAGCCGCTTGGAAAAAGCGGCTTATCCATATCTTGTGGGGGACTTTCCTGTATGATGGCGCCTGCACCAGCAGATACGCCCATTCCAAAAATGTACGAGTTTGTCAGAACTAACCAGCACATTTATTATAGCAATCGTCTCTTCCCCTGTCAATAGAAACTTTGTTATTTACTATGAAAGTCCCAAACGGCGACCATGTGGATGTGCGTGCGAGCACGCACAGACATATGGGCATCGGATGGGCAAGACTGTATGAGTAAGTAGGCCGACAGGCCGATTTGTGGCGCCAGGCGCATCAGGAAACATACTTGCAGATTGCCTCATCAATCAATCCAATACATTTTTGAACCTGGGGCATATCCTCCGCAATCAGCCCAGGCATTGGTTTGCGCACACTTCCCAGGTCCAGATTGTCGCGTTGCTTTATGATTTCTTTCATCACTGCGTACAAATTTCCGTGGCATCTGCACATTTCATAGATAATATTGTCCACGGTATATTGGATTTCTCTCGCCTTCTCCAACTGATGCGCATCGCACAAATCTTTTATTTTCAGATAGAGTTCCGGCATCACAGCGTATGTACCTCCAATTCCGCCGTCGGCGCCTATCGCCAGTCCAGAAACCAACTGTTCATCAGGGCCATTGAATACAACAAAATCTTCTCCGCCCTCCATCTTAAACATCTGGATATCCTGCACTGGCATGGAGCTATTTTTCACTGCAATCACGCGCGGATTTTTCTTCATCTCATCGAGCAGAGAGAGTGTGAGCGCTACACCTGCCAGCTGAGGAATGTTGTAGATGATAAAATCCGTATTCGGCGCTGCACTGGAAATGTCGTTCCAATACTCTGCGATTGCGTAATCTGGCAGGTGGAAATAAATCGGCGGAATGGCCGCGATTGCGTCCACACCGAGGCTTTCCGCATGTGCCGCCAGCTCTCGGCTGTCTGCTGTATTGTTGCAGGCAACATGTGCAATCACCGTCAATTTTCCTTGTGCTGCTGCCATCACATGTTCCAAAACCAGTTTTCTCTCCTCTACGCTCTGATAAATGCATTCCCCCGATGAGCCCCCGACATAGACCCCTTTTACTTTTTTCTCAATCAAATGGCTTGTCAGCTCTTCCACTCCCTCCGGACTGATTCTTCCTTCTTTATCGTAACATGCATAAAACGCGGGAAAAATCCCCTGATACTTCGACTTATCTTTCATGCCGTTCTCCTTTCCAAAAATTGGTTGATTTCCCCAAATAATCATATTATAATAATCCATGTCGCTTCACCGACTCTGTCAAATTTTGCAGCGATATCCATACCCACACACTGATAACAAAAATACCTTTTCCGTGTACAGAGTTCCTATGATACCTGATACCCTTTTTGTATGCAGCAGCTTAAGGAGGCATTATCCATTGACTGAATCCATTCTTGATTCCATTACAGAAAAATACAGCTCTCTGACCAAATCTGGCAAGAAACTTGCAAACTATATTCTGGAAAACAGACTTGACACACAATATCTTTCCATCACATCCCTCGCAACTAACAGCGGTGTTTCCGAAGCCACGATTACCCGTTTCTGCCGCGTTCTCGGCCTTTCCGGCTACAACGATTTAAAACTCGCTCTCGCGAAATGTGAGCGCACCAATGATTTGGGTGATACGAGTGATACGCCGCAGGCTATCCACTCCAATGACGACCTGTTCACCATGTGCAAGAAGCTGAATGATTCCTATTTTACTTCTTTTCGAGAGACCGTAGAACAGCTGGACGTCGTTTCCTTCAATCACGCTGTGGATCTCCTCTCCCGCGCAGAGCATGTATACTGTTATGGACAGGGAAGCAGTATGGTGATGGCGATGGAGGCTTGGGCGCGTTTTTCCACGATAACCGGAAAATTTATTCACATTGCGGATTCCCACATGCAGGCCATAGCCACGGCACTGTCCACTCCCCGCGACGTCATTCTGTTTTTCTCCTACTCTGGCGCCACCAAGGACATGGTAGAGATTCTGGATATTGCAAGAGAGCGCGCCATCCCGATTATCCTGATTACTCATTTCCGCAACTCTCACGCTGCATCCTTCGCGGATGTCTCCCTTATCTGCGGATACAATGAAAGTCCTCTTCAGTCTGGCGCCGTCGCCGCCAAAATCGGCCAACTGCTGCTCATTGACTGTCTGTATTATGGGTACTGCAGCCGACAGCCGGAAGTTACCGCGGCCGCCCGCACTGCAGTTTCAGAAGCTGTTGCGAAAAAGCTGTTATAACATTTCTTCTGCCAGGCAGGCAGCTCCGATGAGTCCCGCCTGGTTCCCAAGTTTTGCGTTCTCAAGGCGCACCTGCTTCGCCTGTGGGCAGACGCTGCCAAAGACGCGCCGTCTCACCTCACCGATGATGTAGGGCTGTGCCAGAATCCCTCCGCCAAGTATAATATCAGAAGGATTAAAGATATGAATCAGGCTGATTAACCCATACACAATCTCATCCACCCAATCATCCACCAGGCGGCGGATTTCCCGCCTGTCCCAAGCCTCAAAAATCTTCCGTCCATTGTTTATTGACGGGTCAATCGCCATAGCGCTGGCGACGAGCGCTGTCACAGAGGCATATTTCTCATAACATCCGCTGAATTCCTCGCCGGCTTGAATCTTTTCTGGATGAACGACAATTCCTCCAAAACTTCCGCTCGCATACCTGCTCCCTGGATAGATTTTACCGTTCATCACAATCGCGCCTCCGACTCCGGTTCCGTATGTCAGGCACAGAAAGTCCGACAGGCCCTTTGCCGCCCCGTGAAACATTTCTCCCAGTGCAGCCGCATTGACATCATTCTCGACTGCCACTGGAACCTGAAATTCGTCCTCCAGAATCTTTCTCACCGGCGTCCCCGTATACGCTGGTATATTGTCATTGGCATAACAGATGCTTCCGTTCGATGTGTCCACCTGACCTGCTGTGCTGATTCCAATCGCGTCAAATTCCCCGTAACCACGCAGAATCTCTTTTGCACGCTCCATCAGGCGTGTACCACCTTCTTTCGCATGCGTATCCCTTTCCCTGTACTCTGCTGTCCTGCTGCCGTCCCAGATACCGGATTTTATCGAAGTTCCTCCGATATCAAGCGCCGCAATTCTCATGTTTCTCACCTTTACCTTTTTCTTTCTCTGCATCCTCGATCGCCCTCATAAAGCGTCTGGCAATCTCTAGCGGTCTTGTGATGGCTCCGCCGACCACAATCGCCCACACGCCAGTCTGCAGTGCCTTCACGGCAGCCGCCGGATCGTGAATTTTCCCTTCCCCGATTACCGGAATATCCACATCTTCTGCCAGCCGTCTCATCAGCTCATAGTCCGGCTCTTCCGTCTTTGGTGTGTAGGAGGTATATCCGCTCATGGTAGTTCCCAGAATATCCACACCGCATTTCCACGCATGAATTCCCTCTTCATAGTTGGAAATATCTGCCATCAGAATACTATCTGGATACTTTTCGCGGATTTCTCCGATAAACTCTGCCACGCTCTTTCCGTCCCCTCTTTTTCTCAGCGTACAGTCCAATGCGACAACATCGGAACCGGCAGCTATTAGCTCATCGACCTCTTTCATTGTCGGCGTGATGTAGCTCTCAAATCCCTCATACTGGATTTTTACCAGACCGATGACCGGCAGTCCTGTCTCCTCCTTGATTGCGATGACGTCCCGTATCCCGCTCGTGCGGATGGCAGGAGTTCCCGCCTGCTTTGCAGCTCTTGCCATTAGATACATCGCCGATTTTTCTTCCACATAGAGCGGCTCTCCAGCAACTGCCTGGCAGGAAACAATCATTTTCCCACGAATCGCACTCAAAAATTCTTCTTTTCTCATGATTTCGCCTCTACTTGCTTTCGCCTTTACTTGCCCCTACTGCTCAAAGTTTGCAATCATTTCCTCCAAGGAATCAATCTTTTCAAGCTCATCCATCATCCGGTTATATCCGAGACGGTCCAGTTCTGCCAGATAGGAATCCCATGTCGCATCGACGTCCAGTTTTCCCATAATTGCCTGTGTGCGGTAGTTTGCCACATACGCATCCAGATCGCTGCTGATTTCCTGGTTGATTGTCTCGTAATCGGTCTCATTCGCAATATCTGCCTTGTATGGACGGTGCTGCCACTTCATCCAAATGCCATCTTCGCTCTCAGACCAGTACTTTCCACCTGTCTGGAACAGTTCCTCTTCTCCGGACCACTTGGTAACTTCTTTTGTCTGTCCAAACTGACTGAAGGTCCAGGTTCCCTTATCGCCGGAGTTCAGGCTATTCAGCTTAACCGGCATCTCTCCTGCTTCATCCCACTCCCAGTCCACACCTTTTTCTCCAAAGAACAGGGATGCCACGATATCTTTGTCTCCATTGCCAAATAAGGTATAATTTAAAAATTCAAGAATTTTTGCCAGCTTCTCGTCATCCACATTGGCATTGACATAGAATTTTCCATAAGCCGGAGATGGATTCGTGATTGCCATCACTTCACCGCCGTCCGCTTTAATGCCAGGCGTCACAAGAATTTTTGCATTCGGGTCGCGCTCCATAATCGTCAGCGGAGGTCTGTCCACCGCCCAGCTGTTCAGTGCGTTTGTGGAGGTAATCCAGTATCCTGCAACGCCGGTGTTTACCTTATCCCAGGAGAGTGTTCTGTCTCCAGTGATAATCTCAGGGTCAATCAGGTTTTTCTTATACAGTTCAGCAAATCCTTTCAGAAATTCCTTGTATTGCTCCGTTGCGTAAGCCTGCTCGGCTCTTCCGTCTACATTGTTGATATCTCTGGTAAAACCATAAGCAGAGTAGAACTGTCCTACATCCAGGCTTGGCGCAGTAGCGCCCACCGTGTCTTTCTTACCTGTCTGATTTGGGTCTCCATTCACAAATCCGTCCATAATTTCAATAAATTTGCTGAGTGCAATGCCGTCATCCGCCACATACAGTCTGTCAGAGACCTGCTCCACATTCACACCCAGGTCGATGCCAAGATTCTCAATCCAGTCATAGCGGTAGAAATCTCCTGGCAGATAATAGTCCACAAACTGGAAGGTGACTCCTGCCAGATAATCGAACTCGTCCTCATTCTGTGGATTCAATACCTGCTTATAAATCAGCGGATACTCCTCATAAATTTCAAGTAATTTCGGGCAGTAGCGCTCTACCATCTCTTTGGGAATGGTCCGAATCAATTCCTGATTCTTCATCCAGCTCACAGTTTTGCTATCTGTCCACATGCAGTCCGGCATCTCTCCGGAAGCCAGCAGAAGGTCTATTGTATCGCTGGTCTCTGCTTTTTCTACCGTGATATTGATATTCAGCGCATCCTCAATCATTTTTTCGATATAGGAATCATCCTCATAGTCAGAAAAACACCAATATCCAGTATAACTGATGTCATAAGTCTTGTTCGGGTCCGGCTCTGCAACGTTTGCTGTATCCTTGCTTCCCTCTGCCGAAACATTCTCCCCAGCGGAAGAATTTCCTTTTCCGCTCGAGCCGGTACACGCTGTCAGTACCATAGAACCACACAGAGCCACTGCTAAAAGTCTACTCATTCTCTTTCTCATGTTTACACACTCCTCGTCCTTTTTTTCTGAATCTGTTGCCTTTCATACATGGCAGTGCCTGCTGACACAGACATGCCTGATTTCTGCACTACTGTGTATTTTCTTTAAAAATCTCTTCCAGCACGGAAATGGGAATACGGCGAATCCTTGTTCTCGCCAGGCAGCTGCCATCCTTCGGACCGCCCGCATTGTATGCCAGCAGCAGTGCGTCGTCCGTAAAATGAATAGCACAGTAACAGTATCCCCTGTCCTCCTCAGTCTCAAATGCACACGCTTCCGTGAAGGTTTTTCCGTTGTCCCTGCTGACGGCCATCACATAAGGAGTTCTTCCTCCTGTAAAGATCTCGGTCTTTTTCTCCCTGCCGTTATACTCAGGAATCGGATTCCATACTGCATAGATCCTCCCTTTCGTGTCTCGTTTCATGGACAGCGGGCTGTTTG
Organism: bacterium; assembly: GCA_030524675.1. GTDB lineage: Bacteria > Bacillota > Clostridia > Lachnospirales > Lachnospiraceae > CAJMNU01. The sequence goes on along the minus strand of JAUNGE010000046.1, from coordinate 14,194 downwards.
GTGAGGTAAAGCGGGACGGAGAAGCAGCCGTCCATGTAGTTCCGTTGTCTATAGAATACATCTCATACTGTCTGCCGAGATCCGTTCTGGCCCATCCCCAAAGAATTCCAGGTTCCAGCTCAATCACTCCAGGCTCCTGCAATCCCGATTCACAGTATGCTGTGTATGGCATACAACATTTCCCTGAGGCTGCATCCCATGTTTTTCCATCGTCGTCCGAGTAAAAGAAAACAACTTCCGAGCGGCTGTCAAAGAAATTTTTTCCGCTGTCTTTGTCTCCCTGCCATCCTGTCCTGTGGCTCGCTGCCGGAATCAGAATCCTTCCGCTTGAAAGCCGGACCACTCTGTCATTGTTGACTACGAAAAATCCTTCCTGCGGGGTGCACAGCACTCTCTCCTGGAATGTCTGCCCACCATCCGACGAGCGCCGCATAAACATCTGCAACCGCGTATATGTGGAGCGCACCAGGTAAAACAAGTCCAATATCTCCGTTTTCCATTTTCAGCAGAGAGAGCGACATGATATTGACTGCCTGCTCGTCCTCACAGTTCAGCACGATTTTTTCTTCTCCAAACGACTTTCCCCCATCTTTTGAACTGACAAGACAGATATCCGAGGGCGCAAAATCTGCCTGACTCTCTCCCTTAAATTTGCTGTAGACAAACAGAATCGTACCGTCTCGCAGTGTCAGAAATGCACCCTCACTGTTTCTCGGATTCTTTTTTTCCAATACCGGCGGATATTCTGCCACAATGCTTCCCAATTCCACTTTATTCATATCTTCCTCCATGACGTCTATGAAATTTGTCTCTTCTCATTTTTTATGTTTCTCATTCTCATTTTTTATATTCACCATTCGCCCTATTCCGTTCCCCAGTCACTGTATTCTTGGATTTAGCCCTTCACTGCGCCTACCATAATACCTTTTACAAAATATTTCTGCAGGAACGGATAAATCATGACAATCGGAAGCACGACCAGAATGGTGGTTGCTGCCTTGATCGTATCTGGATTCGTGTCAACGAGCGTTCCGATTGCCTCAACACCGGAACTGGAAGTCGTGGTGGATGCTGTCAGGCTGTCTAACATTCTTCGGAGCAGATACTGCAGCGTAGTCAACTCTGCGCTTCTTCTACAGTAGATCATATTGTCAAACCAGGAATTCCAGTGCGCCACCATCTGCCACAGAGAAACCGTCGCGATAACCGGCTGGGAGAGCGGCATGATAATAGAAGCAAAAATTCTGACCTGGGACGCCCCGTCAATGCTTGCCGCTTCCTCCATTCCCTTATCGATGGAGAAAAAGTAGTTTCTTATGATGATTGTGTCATAAATGGAAAATCCTGACGGCAGGATGTATACCAGAAAGTTGTTTAGCAGTCCGAGTCTCTTCATATTCAGGTAAGCAGGAATCATGCCGGCGGAAAAGAACATCGGAATCAGCAAAATAGCGGTAATCACCTTGCGGAACGGCATATCTGTTCTCGTCAGTGCATATGCTGCCATACAGCAGACAATGACATGAATCACTGTCCCCAATACGGTTCGCAGAATGGATACAAAAAATGCCGAAATAATTTCATTATCCTGGAAGCAGTATTTGTATGCATCCAGCGTCCAGACCTTCGGCAGGAAATTGATATGCATATAAGAAATATCCTGCGCTCTGGAAAATGACCGAACCACAACATCCCAGAAAGGAATGATAATTGTAATGCAGAACAGAACCATGAAAATCACATTACAGGTATCAAATATGTGGCTTCCCACAGATTTTTTCATTTTGATTTTCGGACTTTCATCCTTCACTTTGTGAGCCATCTCTCTCCTCCTCCTTATATGCTGTATCAGATAATCTTATATTCCGGATTCGCCTTGCGCGCAAACCAGTTTGCAATCAACACCAGAGCCAGACTCACTACGTTCTGGAACAGTCCAATCGCAGTGGAGAAATCATACCGGCTCTCCACCATACCTTTGCGGTACACATAGGTAGAAATAACGTCGGCTGTCTGATAGGTCGCATCGTTGTACAAGTTGAAAACCGGATCAAATCCTACGCTCACAAGACTTCCGATACTGAGAATCAGCATGGTACACATGGTCGGGAACATGGCAGGCAATGTGATGTATAGAATCCTCTGGAAGCGGTTGGCTCCGTCAATGGATGCTGCCTCGTACAGCGCCGTGTCAATTCCCGCGATGGTCGCCAGATAAATCACGATGCTGTAACCGGTTGTCTTCCAGAGATTCGTGATTAGGTAAATCGGGACGAACATCTCTTTTTGTGCCATAAAATACAGTGGTTTTTCCAGGACCCCAAGTTTCACAAGGATTGCATTTACGACACCGCCGGTAGGTGACAATAACTGGTACACAAATGTACCAACTACAACCCAGGAGAGAAAATGCGGCATGTATGTAATCGTCTGCACCACGCCCTTGAACTTCTGATTTCCGACCTCATTCATCAACAGAGTAAAAATAATCGTAACTGGGAAGGTCGTGACAAGTGTTAAAATACTTATCTTGAGCGTATTTCCCAATACTCTGTAAAAGTTCGGATCAGAAAACAATGCCTTAAAATGTTTCAGTCCAACCCAATCGCTACCTCCAATTCCTCTTGCCATCTTATAATCCTTAAATGCGATTGCCAATCCATCCATCGGCATATAGCAGAACAGGATTACAAGGATAATCGCGGGAAGCAGGAACATGTAAAAAGGTAAATATTTTTTCAGCTCTTTCTTTACGTTCTGCTTTCCCAATGCATTGACTCTGTTCATCGTATCCTTCCTTTCTTTCTTGTTTTGTTGCCATGAAAGTCCCGTCTGACAGCTACAGATGGCGTGCTTGGCCAATGCACGGATGAGGTATATAGCTGTCAAACGGGCTGACCTGTATGTTATGTAACAGGCACTTTTTTCACGTATGGCGATACCTATTGAGACAGGCATGTCTGCTTTGTAAGTACATTATAACTTTGTCATATATAAAATGCAATGAAAATTTGAAAATTATTTTCATTTTTTAAGATTTTGACAATTATTTTCATTTTATTTTGTGCAATATATACGAAAAAAGTTCCTGTATCATGCGGCAATATGCTAACTATCGCCAAATTTTCGAATGTAAGTTCTCGTAATTCTACCAAAACGCAGCTGGACTTCATAGTTTTCTAAAACGCTTCCTAAAAGTTTCCTAAGCGAAAACATTTTTTTCCTAAGCGTTTTTATTTCACCAAAAACAGAAGAGGAGCTGTATACCCACCGGTATACAACTCCTCTCGATTTCGAGATTCTCTATTCCATTTCGCTTTTCGGCTCAGAATTTCTATTCTGTTTCGTTTTTCTTTTTTATTCAACTTTTCTCTCTCACCCAACTTTTTATATCGTGGTGCCTGTTTTAGATAAGTATACGCTTCCTACAGACAATTACAGGCGCTTGATATGGAATCCGCCGTCCACATCCACATAGTTTCCAGTCGTATACAAAACCTTGTCGGAGCAGAACAGACTCACCATCTCGGCGACATCCTCCGGCTTTCCCCAGCGCGCAATCGGGAAAACGCCATCCGCAATCATCTTGTCATATTTTTCTGTCACAACACTCGTCATATCTGTGGCAATCACACCTGGGCGCACCTCATTCACCACGATTCCTTCCGGCGCCAGCCTATCCGCAAACAGAGTTGTCACCATGCTGACAGCCGCCTTGGAGATACAGTACTCGCCTCTTGAAATTGAGGAAACTTCCGCCGAGCAGGAGCCGACATTGACGATATGCCCCTTGTTTGCAAACACCTGCTCCTGCTGTATCATCTGTCTGGCGACAAGCTGGGTCAAAAACAAGGTTCCCTTTGTGTTGATTCCAACCACACGGTCAAAACTCTCCTCCGTCATCTCCAGAAGGTCTTTTCTCTCCTTTGGCGCAACCCCCGCATTGTTTACCAGAATATCAATCCGCCCAAACCGCTCTACGGTCTCTCTCACCAGGCGTTCTCTGCTCTCCCTCTCGTCAATGGACCCCTGCACATAATGCCAGGTAATTCCCTCTTCCGTCAGTGCATCCAATGCTCTCTGATATTTTGCCTGCTCACCTGTGGCAAACAGCACCACCTGACACCCGTCAAGCCCGAGCTGCTTTGCAACCGCATAGCCGATGCCGCGGCTCGCGCCTGTCACAATCGCTGTCTTCTTCATTTCTGCCTCCTGTATCTTCTTGTTTCCTTTATCCTCTGAAATTTGCTGGAAGTTCTGCCTTTGTATCCACAAATTCTTTATAAAACGGCATAAACGTTTTTGGGTCACGAATCACGCAGCCCGTCGGTTTGTGCGCCCGAATCAAATCCCCGCATTTTCCGCAGGTCAAGCACACCCGCTTCGCGTCGATTCGCCCCATATGTAATATCTCATTTGCAAAATCTGGGTCTGCGAAAGCCATTCTTCCAAACAACATTCCGTCGCACAGCCCTTCCTCCACAGCACCTGCCGTATACAAATCGGCGTACTGTCTCAGATAGGTCGGTGCAGATGCAAACACAGTCATCTTTGGAACTGCCTTTTTCACGGTGCCGATTCCAGAAATCATGCGTGAAAGTCCCACAAACGGATGCTCGTCCGCTACGTATTTTCCCATATCAAACGGCCTCGTCACATGGGTTGTCGCATACGGATTTCCCATCGTCAGGTCAACCAGGTCCATGCCGTACTGCTCATGCAGCTCTCTCACCAGACGAACCGACTCTGTCAAATCCGGCGTCAGACCACTCCCCTCACTCACGCCAAAGCCATACGGATACGCATAACCATCATAAATGCCCAGTCTAGACGTCACCATAAACGTGTCATCCTCATACACCTTTGCTGCCAGAATTCCGTTTTTCAAAAGCCTGGTACGGTTTTCATAGCTTCCGCCGTACATACCTGGGCGATGGTAGGCCGAGGACAGTTCCGCCAGAAGATACCCATGGCAGGATTTGATATCCACTGCGTCAAAACCTGCCTCTTTCGCCAGCTTTGCCGCCTCCCCAAACTTCTCCTCCAGTCCTTTCAGGTAATCATCTGTCACAATGCAGGAATCGTCCGCTGCACGATACTGCTCCAGCTCGGGGTGGCGGTAGGCAATCATCGGCGCCGGCTTATTGTTTGGATTGGAATAACGCCCACTGTGGTTCGCCTGCATAATCAAATACGGCGCAAATCCATTGGCCTTCCTGCCTGCTTCCTTCACCTGCTGCGTCAGTTTTTTATAGGCATCCACATTGTCCTTCGTCAAAAGCAGCTGTGTCCTGGAAGAGCGGCCTTCCTCCACAATGGAAATCGCCTCGAACCAGATGACAGCGCTTCCTCCAATCGCCTCATTCACATAGCGGCGCGCCGTGTACTCAGACGGGGAGCCGTCCGGCCGAGAATCCGCTCCTTCCATCGGAGCAATCCCCAGACGGTTTTGCAATGTGATATTCCTCACCATCAGCGGTTGGGCTAAAATATGGGTATCCTTCGCAAACGGCAGGTGCAGATTCAGTTCCGCCGCTTTCTTTTGTACTTCTTCAAGAGTCCTGTAATGAAATTTTTCATGTGCCATACTTCTACGTTTCCTCCAGTTTAAACGATATCAACTGTTTTTGTCTATAAAGTGTTTTTTCTGACTATTGTCCACGGTTTCTATTCCCTTTACAACATCATACTAAAAAACACACTGGAAAGCAATACGTTCGCAAGAATCGCAAACCTCTGTGCCATACTATCCCCCACTGTAAACTCGTCACATTCTATCATTTTGCAGAAAAAGGAAGAAAAGCTAAGAATACAAAGCAACACTGCTCATAAACACAGAATACGCTGAACTGCTTATTCCAGAATTCTGCCATCTATGGAAATTGTAACTACTTGCCACGGAATAAATTTCCCACTATTCTGCAATGCTATTTTCACTGCTTTCTCCAGTCCGCCGCAGCATGGAACTTCCATGCGGACAATCGTCACATTTTTGATATCGTTTCTTTTCATAATCTCGGTAAGTTTTTCGGAATAATCAATACTATCCAGTTTTGGGCATCCCACCAGAGTGATGCGGCCCTTTATAAATTTCTCATGGAAATTCGCATAGGCATATGCCGTACAATCAGCGGCCACTAATAATTTTGCACCATTAAAATAAGGCGCATTCACTGGAGCCAGCTTGATCTGCACAGGCCACTGTGACAGACGGCTCGGACGCTCTTCCAAAGCATCTGTGCTGCCATGCTCACATTCCGCACGCTCAATTCTCTTTGACTGCGTTCCTGGACATCCGCACGGCAGAGTCTGTCCCTCGCTCTGCATAGATTTGTGCATCTCGCTCATCCGATTTTCTTCCTGATTTTGCATTTCCATCTTCTCCTGCATTTTTTTCTGCTTGTTCGCCATCACAGCCGCCTCGTTGTACGCAGCCGCTTCTCTTATGGTAAAGCTGATAGCTCCCGTCGGACATCCTGGAAGACAATCCCCCAGTCCATCGCAGTAATCGTCTCTCATCAGCTTTGCTTTTCCATCAACCATGGCAATCGCGCCCTCATGACAGGCCCGCGCACACAATCCACAGCCATTGCATTTTTCTTCATCAATTTGAATAATTTTTCTAAGCATCTTTCTTTTCCTCCCTGTTGGACATTCTATATTTATACTATCTCACAAACCCTATATCTGGTTCTTCCAGGTTTTACTTTGACTTTACATCCAGAGTATAGTACAATTCATATGATAAGTCGGTTGAATATTCAACGGAAATGAAGCTTTTATAAAAATTTATAATGGACGCCAAACATAAAATGGTACAAAATAAAATTTCTAAACAAAGCTTTTACATACAGCCTTTCAATAAATCTTTCAACTAAAATTTTCATTATGTGGAGCTTTATGATGGATATGAAAAATGAGAAAGAAACGAGAAGTGAAAGTAAAAAAGGAAACGGAGCAGAATATCAAAATGCATTTCTGCCTGTTATACACCATTCACAGCTTTTTGCCGGCATTTCCGAACAGGAGACTGCCGATATGCTCACCTGTCTCGATGCGAGAAGCATCTCCTATCAGAAGGGGGACTACATTCTCCGCGCCGGTGATTCGACAGATTCACTTGGACTGCTGCTACTGGGACATGCCCTGATTATTCAGGAAGATTTCTGGGGGAACAGAAACATCATCTCCTCCATAGGACAGGGCCAGAGTTTTGCGGAAACCTTTGCCTGTGCACCTGGCGCGGTTTTAAACGTGAGTGTTGCCGCAGAGTCCCCATGCACAGTGCTGTTTTTGAACGTCAGGCGCATCCTGATGACATGTCCGGTAACGTGCGGACACCACAGCCGGATGATACGAAATCTCCTCTCCGACCTCGCTGTCAAAAATTTGCGTTTTAACGAAAAACTCACACATCTGGGGCAGCGCACCACACGCGCCAAATTGTTGTCCTACCTCTCGGCAGAAGCACAAAAACATGAAAGTTTTGAATTTGACATTCCTTTCTCCAGGCAGCAGCTGGCAGATTATCTCTTTGTGGAACGAAGCGGCCTGTCCTCCGAACTGTGCAAAATGCGCGATGACGGATTGCTGGAATTCCACAAAAATCATTTTATTCTAAAACAGCCACTATAAGTATCCTTTTGAAACAAGCGCTAAAATAACCACTATCATTATCATTCTGAAGAAACAAAGATAACGCCAAAAATATGGATGTGATGCTTATACTATAAGGTATCACATCCATACTCTGTATCCTGTTTTGTTCCCTCTGCTAACTCCTTCTCTCCCCTTTTTTGATTACATACATCCGTTCGGACCGCATCCAAAAAACTCTGTCGGTTCTTCGGCCTCTTCCGCCTCCACTTTCTGATTCGTCAAAAACTGAACCCAGTTTTCCTTCTGATACATTGCAAAATCAGCTTCTTTTCCATTAATATACACTGTCGGCACATGATGGATATCCAAATCCTTCTTTGCATGCGCCACAGCTGCTTTTTGCACCTGTGTATAGGTTCCCTCTGCCAGCACTCTGCGGAATTCTTCTGTATCCAGTCCCACAGAAGCGGCCAGTTCTGCCAACACATCTACCTGCCCGATGTCTTTCTCATCGATAAAATATGCGCGGTACACGCTGTCTGCGTAAGCATCCCCAACGCCTTTTTCCTCCGCATAATGCCATCCTTCAAATGCCAGTCTGGTGTATGGGCGCGGAACTACAGCTGGCGGAAGCTTCATATCCAGCCCAAGTTCTTTTGCTGGTTCTACCAGTACCTGATAACCTGCTTTGCGCTTTTCATCGTGATATGTGTCCACCCTCTCCTTCGGCTCCTCTGTCAGCTCATATGGATGAATCTTAATCACGGCCTGCATTCCAGTCTCTGCAAGTGCCTGCTTTAATGCCTCCTCTGCGACAATACAATATGGGCATACAAAATCTGTAACAAATACAATTTCCATCCTTCCTTCTCCTTCTTTCTTCGTGAACTTAAACTCTTTTGACTTTTTATTTTCTCTACTATACCAAAAAATATCACGATTTGGAATAGCTGATATTTTGTTTCTGCCAAAAGCGGCGGCTCTTGATTCCATACTTACCTTGTTGTATAATAGGTTTATGTGATACTTTACACAATACTTTTGAGACTTTTAAGAGAATGGAGAAAACAAAGATGTTAATTTCTACAAGAGGGCGTTATGCGCTAAGAATCATGATAGATCTGGCAGAACATCAGACAGAGGAGAATTATGTTCCGCTCAAGGAGACGGCAAGCCGTCAGGAGATATCTGAAAAATATTTGGAGGGAATTTTGAAAATTCTTGTCAAAAACAAACTGCTGATTGGACTTCGTGGAAAAGGCGGCGGATACCGCCTGGCAAAATCGCCCGAGCAGTATACGATCTGGAGCATTTTAATCCTGACAGAAACCTCCCTCTCCCCTGTTTCCTGCCTGGAGCCTGGACAGGATGTCTGCCCCCGCAGCAAAGGATGCAAAACCCTGCCAATGTGGCAGGGTCTGGATAAAGTGATACGGGATTATCTGACACAGATCACGCTGGCAGATCTGATACACTCCGATAAGCTGGAATAAAAGCTGGAGTAAACGTTGTTTTATTGCTTTTTTACCTGCTTCTGCAAAACAGCAGCTGTGCCAAAAACGCGGCTGCTGTTTTGATAGCTGACACATCCACCTGAAACAGTGGGCTGTGCAGAGTTGGACCGATTCCAGTCCCTATCTTCACATACAGGCTGTGTGAGCCGTGCACACTGTCCGCATACTCGCTGAAATCATCGCTCAACATTGCTGGCATCAGAGATATTCTCTCCAGTCCTGTCTCTTCACAGACAGCTCTTGCCGCCTCACTCAATTCTGCATCATTGACGACTGCAGCTGGTCCCTGATGCCACTTCACTTCTGTCAGAACCCCTGTTGTCTCCTCATACGATTTCACAATTTTCAGGATTGTCTGCCGGATTTTTTCTCTGTCTTCCTGATTCATACTGCGGACGGTCCCCTCAAAAAAGGCACTGTCAGGTATCACATTCCAGGTTTCTCCTGCAGATATGTGCGTGATAGCCACTACCTTCGGGAAAAGAGGATTTATCTGTCCTGCTGCCAATATCTGAATCTGGTTCACCATGGAAACCAAAACCGGAATCGGGCTGTTGCTCAGATGGGGCGCAGCTGCATGTCCCCCTTTTCCGGTAATTGTCACCGAAAACTGATCCACTGCCGCCATCACACTTCCGGATTCTATGGATATCTGTCCAGCCTTCAGTGAGGGTTCTGCGTGAAATCCATAAAATTCCTCTATGTCATCCAGCAGTCCGGTGGCACATACCATCTTCGCGCCGCCTATCACTTCTTCTGCCGGCTGAAACGCAAAATACACTTCTCCGCCAAAAGTTTCTTTCTGCTCTGCCAGTACAGATGCCGCCTCCAGCGCCGCCGTAATGTGAAAATCATGCCCACAGGCATGCATCCTTCCTGGATATTCCGATGCATAAGGAAGCTGTGTCGCCTCTGCAATCGGAAGCGCATCAATATCCGCACGGAGGCAAATACGCTTTCTTGGCGCCCCCGCCTGTTTTCCTCTTACAACTCCGATGACGCCTGTTTTCAGACCAGAAGGAAGTATTTCAACTCCCTCTTCCTGTAAAATTTCACGAATTTTTGCAGTGGTTTCCCACTCCTCATATCCCAATTCCGGATGCTGATGAAACCACTGAAATGTATCAATCCATTCCTTTTCCTGTTTTGCCATACTTTTTGCCCCTCTCTTCAGACATTTTATCAGGCGGCAAGATGGATTCTCCGAAAGAACTGTTTTGTTCTCTCTTCCTTTGGATGCAGCAGTACTTCCTCGGGACTTCCTGACTCCACAACCACACCGCCGTCCATAAAATATACTTTATTGGCGACCTCTTTTGCAAACGACATCTCATGTGTCACCACAACCATCGTTGTGCCTTCCTCGGCCAGTTTTCTCATCACCTGCAGCACATCCCCAATCAACTCCGGATCGAGAGCGGATGTGGGTTCATCAAAGAAAATCACTTCCGGATTTACTGCGATTGCTCTGGCAATTCCGACTCTCTGCTGCTGCCCGCCAGACAGCTGACTCGGATAGTAATGATAGCGGTCCGAAAGCCCCACTTTGTCCAATGCTCGCTTTCCTCTCTCCTCCGCCTCCTTCCTGGAAATCTTTCTGGCAATGAGCAGTCCTTCTGTCACATTTTCTAATGCTGTCTTATTGGAAAAAAGATTATAATTCTGGAACACGAACCCTGTTTTCAGGCGGATTTCATGAATCTGTTTTTTATGTACCTTCTGTAAATCCAGTTTTGTCTGGTCAAAAATCATAGTCCCACAATCCGCTTTCTCCAGGAAATTCATACAGCGAAGCAATGTTGTCTTTCCCGAACCGCTGGGCCCCAAAATGACAATCACATCTCCCTTATTCACCCTGATATCGACGCCCTTTAAGACTTCATTTTCATGGAAAGATTTATGAATATTGTTTATCTCCAGCATATCACACCTCCGCCTTTCCTGCACTGTTTTTCTGAAGAAACCGGTCATTCCCATGAGACCGGCCATGTGTCAGCTTATATTCCCCATATTTTTGCAATTTTGTCAAAATGGTACACATCATAAGGTAAATAACCGCCACTTCACAGTACAATGCAAACGGTTCATATGTTCTGGCCGCAATTCTCTGTGTCGCCATAAACATCTCCAGCACCGTAATATTGGCAGCGAGAGAAGTATCTTTTGTCAATCCGATCAGAGAGTTAAACAGGCTTGGAAACGCTATCTTTAACGCCTGTGGAAGTACAATTCTTCTCATAATCTGCACATAATTCAATCCCACACAATATCCCGCTTCTGTCTGTCCTGCCGGAACCGCCAGAATCGCCGCTCGTATCGTCTCAGAAGTATAAGCTCCTACATTGATGGAGAAAGCAATGACAGCGGCAGGAAATGCATCCAGCAAAATGCCCAGGCCAGGCAAACCATAAAATATAATATACAGTTGGACCAACAGCGGCGTTCCTCGGATTACCCACACGTAAAATCTGGCAACCTGCTTCAACCCTCTGATATCCGCAACCTGCACAATCGCAGTGACCAGTGCAATCATCAGACCAATCGAAAATGAAAGAACAGTCAGCGGTATGGTTGTGATGAGCCCAGGCAGCAGAATCTGCCAAAATGAACTCAGCAAAATAGAAACAATTCGCTCTGTCATATGCTCTCCCCTTCTTTTCTCTTGTATTTCTTTGTGCTTTTCTATATTTTTTGTGTTTCTCGCACTATCTTATATCATCTTATGCTATCTCACATTCTCTTACACTATTCCTGTGTGATATCCACTCCAAAATACTTTAGAGAAAGTTCCGTCAATTTTCCGTCCTCTTTCAATTCCAAAATGGCCTTGTTGACTGCCTCATACAGAGAATCCTCACCCTTTCTGACCGGAATTCCTACAATAGACGGATTGTCAGAGAGTGCCACTACTTTAATCGGGGCATCTGGTTTCTGTTTCAAATAGTCATACAGCGCCACTTCCGAATTGATGGTTGCATCCGCCCGTCCGCTGGCAATCAGCTCTACAGACTGCTCAAATCCATCCACGCCAACCAGCTCGGCACCATACTGCTCTGCTGTCTGTCCCCAGTTGCTTGTGAGTGTCTGTGCGCTCTTCTTTCCTGCCAGGTCCTCAAATGTCTTAATATCTTCATTGTCCTTCTGTACAATCAAAGCTCCATGTATGTACGTATATGGCTCTGAAAAATCATATTTTTCCTTTCTCGCATCGGTAATACCCACTTGGTTGGCGATGATGTCAAACCGCTTTGCATCCAGTCCAGCAATCATTGCATCCCACTTAGTCTCTGCAAACTCTGCTTTCACACCCAGTTTTTCTGCAATCAGCTCCGCAATCTCCACATCAAACCCCACTAGCTTTCCCGACTCATCGTGATAGCTGTACGGTGCATATGTGCCCTCGGTTCCTATTGTGAGTACGCCAGCTTCCTGAATCTTTGCCAGAGCATCGTCCGCCGCCGTGGATGTACCTGCCGCTTCTGCTGCATTTGTGCTTTCTGCTCCCGCCTCTGATGCAGTTGTATTCTCCGCTGTTGTGCTTTCTGCAGCCGTACTTTCTTTTGTTGTCTCCACTGCGGCTGTACTTCCTGCTGTTGTCCCTGATGCTGCCTCTGCCTTCGCGCCGCCGCATCCTGCCAAGCTGCCGGCTGCCAGCGCTGCTGTCAAAATAATTCCTGCAATTCTTGTTCTTTTTTTCATAATGGTCTCCTCTCTCAAGCTCTTTCGCTTTTTATGTGTCGTATTTTCATGTATTGTCTTTTCACACATTCTCTTTTCACGCATTTTCTTTTTATATCCTATATACGGTATCTGTATGGATTGTTTTTGCATGTTCTCTTTTCTATGCATGTGAGTACAGATACCCTTCAAAACATGCTCTGTCCAAGCGTCATGGTTGGCGAACAAGCGCAAAAAAGCAGATACTGCATAAGTATCTGCCTACAAAATGTCTGCACAACACAAAAACATTTTTATTCTGTATCAGACGCCTCATGCACCAAAAGAGACTGCAGCTGTAACATACATCATCATGGAAAATGTCATGATAAAACTGGTAATCATAAAACATACTGCCATACAACACATACCGCAACACATTATTTCCATTTTTTCCTTCCATGCATGAGTCTGAATTTTCATACGATTTCCTCCATAAACATATATTACCTATAGGTTTAGTATGTTTATACTCCTTTTTATTCCATTTGTCAACCTGTTTTATTTTTTTGCAGCTTTTTCTTTTCTAAAACATTTCTATCTCCCCTGTCAAAAGCGGTCGCCTTTTTCAATCAAACTGCGCGCCTCCATCAGTGCAAATCCCAGCAGATTCTCTCCCTGCCAGTTGTTCGGATTCTGAATTGCCCTATCCTCTGCTTTGATGCCGACACCCCAGATTCTGTCATAAGGGCTGGCTTCCACGAGAACCCTCTGTCCTGTCCTCAGCAGAAATTCTTTCAGTTCCACATTCTGCGAGAACTTTGCCACATTTCCCTTCAAGACAATCTCATACTTATGCTGGTCCCAGACATTCTGTTTGAAATTGCGGATTTGTCTTCCCAATGCCTTATATTCCCGCGGATGACCTGCATGCATGATTTTTTCACAGATTTCCTGGTCCCCAAACAAAACGGCCTTCTGCGCCATCATATACTGCTCTGCGGTGCAGTACCTGGTTCCTTCCACCTCAAATTCACATGGATACCACTGACTCAGACAGGTTTTCCCAATGTATCCCGCCTTTTCTGTATGTCCCCAGAAAAACACAAATTTCAGCACTTCGCCATCATTATATCTCTTTCTTATCATTTCTGTATTGTACATCATATTGCTCCCTCCCTAGTATTGTCTTCGCTGTATTTGTTGCCGCATTTGTTCCAATATCTCTGAAGTCCCAAATATATATACTATTATTATAACATTCCCCTCTGCCAAAGTCATGGTCTTTCCAGTTTACTGCCTCGTTTTTTCTATACTTTTCCATACATATCCCGTATATTGCAATAGATAGAGCATCATTCCCTTCCACATAATCGAGTAGGAGGGAAATTTAAATAAATTTCCCGACCTCTCACACCACCGTG
>JAUNGE010000045.1 GCA_030524675.1 bacterium | reverse complement strand
TTAAGAAATCGTTCAGGGTCTGTGTATTGTTCAGTCTTCTATTTCCAAGGTGCTTAATACTCAACTTCTTATTTTTGTTTCTTACTCTGTTGTCTTTCAACAGCTTTATTAGTTTATCACATCATCCGCCGTTTGTCAACAACTTTTTTTATTTTTTTCAATTACTTTTGATAAGCTTGCTTATCGGCTCTTCTCTCTGGTTCACAGATTTCTCGTACTTCATACACTTCTTTTTCTCTGCTTTGCAGATTAGAAGATTATTCAAGTCTGCTCGTCATCAGCTTTTGTATATTATCACACATTTCTGAATCTGTCAAGAACTTTTTTGACTTTTTTTGATTTTATTCTCTTTTTTCTTATAACTATCAAAATTGTCGTTCTGTTCTAAACAATTCTCTTCTGTGTTTTTGCGTCCGCTTCACGGCGCGAATATTATAATAGCAAAACGTTTTTCTTTTGTCAACACTTTTTTTCATTTTTTTCTTACTTTTTTATTGTATTCGCAAAAGCAGCTTCCACCCTAGGGTAGAAGCTACTCTTTCCAAAATTGAGGGAGTGCGGACACTTTTCAATCACCTATTTTGCCTTATTTTTTCTTGCAGACACCAACAGCATCATTGGACGCCGCATTTCCTCTTTCATCTCTGGCAAATGTCTCATATTCTCTGGCGGCTGCGGTTCTACAATCTTACATATTTCAAAGCCATTCTGCAGTAAAGTGTCAAGATACGTTGTCAGTGTTCTGTGGTACTTTATCACCTTTTCTCCCAGAAAGACAGCTTCCCGCTTTCCCTCATAATAATAGTTATCTACAGGAAAATGCAAAATTTCTCCTTTTTCATTATAATACCAGTCCTGTGTGCCATAAGCAGTAAAAACAGGGTGTTCCACTGAGAATACAAATTCACCTCCCTGTTTTAGCCACTTACTGATGTTTTCTGTCAGCATCGAGAAATCCTTCACATAATGAAAAGCAAGAGAACTCAGCACAACGTCAAACGAATGTATTGGAACTATCAGATCTTCCATTGCTGCGCACTGATATATGATTTTTTCATCTGCATTGATTTCTTCTGCTCTTTTTAACATTCTATGCGAAATATCGATTCCCAACACACTGGTGGCACCATGCTCTGCTGCATATTTGCAGTGCCAGCCATACCCGCATCCCAAATCCAGCACACGCTTTCCAGTAAAGTCAGGCAGCATTTTCTGAAGTTCCGACCACTCACCAGCACCTTTTAATCCATTTTTAGAGCG
Organism: bacterium; assembly: GCA_030524675.1. Classification (GTDB taxonomy): domain Bacteria; phylum Bacillota; class Clostridia; order Lachnospirales; family Lachnospiraceae; genus CAJMNU01. The sequence goes on along the minus strand of JAUNGE010000045.1, from coordinate 29,490 downwards.
CCCCATCTCACTGTATTTCTTAAAAAATACTTCCTCATCATACTTATTTTCTTTCATTCTGTATCTCTTTGCTCCTCTGTCTCTGACAAAAACCAGTATTTCTTCTGTTTTCCTCCTGTTCTGCTGCCACAGTACATGCAGACATTCATAAAATACTGGTCTCTTTGGCCCCTCTTCTTTAAAAGAATCTGTCCTACCATACTGCGTGTTATTCTACAGGTATTTCTTATTTCTATTCTCTCTTCTGCGGCACAAAAGAGTAAAACCGCGGTCTAAAAAGAAAAGCACTGCATATTATGTACTACACACTCATTCTTCCAAGTATTGTGACTAAAACCATTCCTGCTAAAATCAATATATTCCACCCAACTCGAATGATTTTTTCCATACTTTGTCTCCATTTCTCCCAGATTTTTATTTTAAGACTGCTTCTGCCCTCTTATGATACAAGAATGATAAAAGAGTCAGTCTTCTTTATTATATGCGAAAAATAAAGGACTATGCCTGTATGATACGCTTCTTTTTCCACCGCTCTGGTTCGCTGTCATGCTTTTGATTCATCCAGTCCACCGCCTGTCCAATTCCTTCTTTTGTGAACGGAAACTGCTCCCTCTCTTTTTTTTCTTCCTCCGTTGTCGCGTAATTAAAAGGCTCCGGCCAGATAACGGCTTCCAGCACATCTTCGTTTCCTTCATTGCTCACTTTCGCCAGGCGAAACCGCATTCCCTTCTCACTGCCGCAAAAAACCTCTTTTTTCAGCAGTGCAATCGAAATCATCCCTGATAAATCGATCATCGCTTCATCCCTTCTGCTTTCTCTTCTTTCCATTTTCCTGTTATTTTCATTTTTCCTAAACGGACATGTCGCCTAACGGCGACACCACCATAATATGAAAGTCGATTGCCTTACAGAAAAGTCAGAAGCTCCGAAACTGCCTTTCTCTTTGGCGCCTCTGGATTCACATCCGGATATCCCACAGGAATCAGCGCTGCAATCTCCTGTCCCTCTGGAAGGCCGATAAGTTCTGCAATTTTCTTTTCATCAAAAATTCCCATAATAACGGTTCCCAGACCTTTTTCATGCGCCGCCAAGCAGAACGTCTGCGCTGCAATTCCAGCGTCAAACGCTTCCCATTTATCCCCTTTTGGAGTAGAAAAACTTCCATCTCTCTCATATCCAGAACGCCCTTTTACTGTTGTCAGAATCACTAACGCCGGTGCGCCTGCTACAGTCTTTACATTATACGAAAACCCCGCCATATATGCATCACTCGCGATTGTCTGTATCAGCTCCTTCTGTTCCACCACAATATATCTTGCTGTCTGTGTATTTTTCCAAGACGGTGCAAAGGAAGCGGCCGCCACAACTGCTTCCATCACCTCATGGGGTACTGGCATATCTTTGAATTTCCGAATACTTCTTCTCTCCTGAATCCCTTTTATCAAATCCATTTTCTTAAGCATATTTAACAGCTGCATCTGTTTCAGAGCACAATACACAAATTCTGGATGGTCAAACGCCAGCGCATCTTTGCTGTCCGGCGCCAGCCAAATTCTGGTATCCTGATGAGTGAACATTGCCGCCGGAGTATTTTCCTCCACCAGGTATTTCATCCAAATTCCTTGCTCTTTATTTTCCAGCACAAAACTCCAGCTTCCTGGTTTTTCTGTTTTTTCCACAGACAACTGAAACCACACAGCCTGTCTCGCATCGTCTCCGGCTCTCGGCACAAGGCTTCCTTCCTCAACAACCGCCATATAAGCACAAGAAATGATTCTGGTTCTGGGATCTCTCTTCGGATTTCCAAATGTGTGTACCTGCGTCATGGCAATCCCCTCCAAGCCAGTCTCTTCCTTTAATTCTCTGGCAGCTGCCTCTTCCAGAGATTCCGTCATTTCCACAAAACCACCTGGAATCGCCCACTGATAAATACATGGATGATTTCTCCTCTGAATCAGCAGCAGCTTTAAACCAGAATCCTGTTTGTCTTTCTCTTTTGCAAAAATCATCATATCCACGGTGACAGACGGTCTCTCATAATCTCCTGGTCTGTATGCAGCCAGAAATTCCTGTTCAGTCAGTCCCTGTTCATTGCGAAGCTCTTCTCTCTTCATATCATCTTTCTCTCTTTCCTGCATTATAAACCTGAATCACCACAGCATGGCATGTAAAAACAGTATACATCTCTGCCAGCCGCAAACAACAAACTTTCTTTTCCCCATTATAGCGCCCCTTGCATTTTCTGTCACCTGATTTTTATTTTCCAAATTCTGTTCTAAATTCTTTTCCAATTTTTTAAATTCTTCCAAATTTTCTTTTCCAAAGTCGCCCTATTATGCAAAAAAATACAGAGTTATTATAGAAAAAACGATTTGTTTATGATAAACTAGGAACATGGATATTGCAGAACACTCTATTTTCTGTAAACAGAAGATGCAGATACTGCAAGCACAAGTGAATTATACTATTAATAAGGGAGGAATATTTATGGCATTACATGTAATGGATGAAGCCAATCGCTGCTTGGGCTGCAAGGTTCCCCAGTGTAAAAAAGGCTGTCCTATCAACACTCCGATTCCGGATGTCATCAAATTACTGAAAGAAAACAAGCTGGATGAAGCTGGAAAGATGCTCTTTGAAAATAACCCTTTGACTACGGTCTGCAGTCTGGTCTGCAACCATGAGAATCAGTGCGAGGGGCACTGCGTTCTCGGCAGAAAAGGAGCTCCCGTGCATTTTTCTACTATTGAAAATTATATCTCCAGTACCTATGCCAGCAAGATGGTACAGGGTCCTCATCCTTCCAACGGCATGAAAGTAGCTATCATCGGCTCTGGCCCTGCCGGAATCACAATCGCCATCATTCTGGCCCGCTACGGCTATGATGTTACTATCTTTGAAGGAAAAGATAAGTTAGGCGGCGTCCTTCGCTATGGTATTCCCGAGTTTCGTCTGCCAAAATCTGTGTTGGATGACATCAAATACCGTCACATTGACCTGAAAGGCATCAAGTTCCGTCCGAACACTCACATCGGCGGCTCCATCGGTATCGACGACTTGTTCCGCGACGGATACAAGGCAATTTTCGTTGGTACTGGCGTATGGAAACCAAACGCGCTTCATATCAAAGGCGAGACTTTTGGAAATGTACATTTTGGAATCAACTACTTAAACAATCCAGACAGCTACCGTCTGGGTGAGCGCGTGATCGTGATCGGCGCAGGCAATGCTGCTATGGACGTTGCCAGAACCGCACTGCGCAAGGGTGTGCGTTATCTGACCTGCTTCTCCATCACCAAAAAAGTAGCTGCCAGCCAGCACGAGTTCAGCTACGCACAGCTGGAAGGTGTGCAGTTTGAGTACAACAAAGCACCAGTGGAGATTACAGACGACGGTGTTATCTTTAAGGATGTCATTGAAAATGAGGATGGCTCTTTTACAGATGTGCCAGATTCCAATCAGCTCTATCCGGCTGACAGTGTTATTATCTCCATCAGCCAGGGTCCGCAGAACCGGATTGTCAACACGACAGAAGGGCTTGCTGCCAACCAGAAAGGTCTGCTAGTAGCTGATGAGACAGGCCACACCACAAGACCTGGTATCTTTGCTTCCGGCGATGTTGTAAATGGAGCCAGAACAGTTGTTGAGGCCGTTGCCCACAGTAAAATCGTAGCGGAATCCATGCACCAGTATATGCAAAGTCTGCCAAAAGAAGAATAATCTTCCAGGTTGTTCTGATTCTACGATGCTGTAATAAAAAGCAATAAAAAACAGAACAGGGTTGCTGCGAAACGGAACATATCCTTCCTTTTGCGGCAGCCCTTACTTACGGAGGAAATCATGAACTATATTGAAAAGCATCCGATGATTATGATTGTGATAGGCGTTATCGGCATCTCTTTGTCTTCTATTTTCGTAAAATATTCTCAGGCGCCTTCTCTGGTAACGGCATCTTACCGCATGCTCTGGACGATTCTCTTTATGACCCCTGTTGTATTCGCAAAACCAAAGTGCCGCCAGGAGCTTTTCTCCACCAGCAGGAAGACGCTGTTTCTATGTGCTGCCAGCGGAATCTTTCTGGCTCTTCATTTTACACTCTGGTTTGATTCGCTGTACTATACTTCTGTCGCCAGTTCTACCACGATTGTCTGCACAGAAGTCATCTGGGTTGCACTCGGCGGCTTTCTATTCTTCCGCAGAAAACTCTCCGCTAAGGAACTTCTCTGTATTGCCATCACGATTTTTGGCAGCATTTTGATTGCGCTTTCTGATTCCTCCGCAGGTGGAGGCAGTCTGTACGGAGATATCCTGGCCTTTCTGGCTGCTGTCATGACAGCAGGATATACCATTTTAGGAAGCAGAGTGCGCACCTACACATCCACCACCATTTATACCTATATTGTATATATTTTCTGTTGGATTGCTCTGTCCATTGCCATGGCAGTCGGCCACATTTCTCTGACAGGATACGGACCTTCTGCATGGATTGTCGGACTGCTTCTCAGTATTTTCTCCACGATTCTGGGCCACAGTATTTTCAGCTGGTGCCTGAAATTTTTGTCCCCTTCTTTCGTGTCCGCCACAAAACTGTTAGAGCCCGTGGGCGCCTCTGTTTTTGCAGTCTTCCTGTTTTCAGAAATTCCGACTGCCATGCAGTTAGTGGGAGGCGTTGTCATTCTGGGCGGCATTTTATGGTATTCTTCTCTTGAGACAACAAAACATGAAAATAAAAAAGCATAAAAAAATCCATACAAAAAGGATGTCGAAAGTAAAATAACCTTTTGCCGTTATTTTATTTCCAACATCCTTTTTTGCCTAATATTTAACAGACCAAATGCCGGTTTTTGTTTAACCAACCATCACTTACAGATCGGTAATCTCGCTGTGGAACTCCTGAAGGGATTTCACGCCGATCATGCCTTCTTTTTGCACAGTCTGAATCGCTGCCACAGTCGCTTTTGCCGCTGCCATGGTCGTCATATACGGGATTCTGGACTTGATAGCCGCCTTGCGGATATAACTGTCATCCACTGCCCCCTTCTTTCCAACCGGTGTATTGACAATCAGGTCAATCTTATTGTTTGTGATTTTGTCAAGGATATTCGGTCTTCCCTCATTGATTTTTGCAATCTTTTCTGCCGGAATTCCTGCGGCCACAATCATCTCATATGTGCGCCCCGTCGCCATAATGGAGAATCCACAGTCGTACAGTCCCTGTGCCACCTCGACCACTTCACCCTTATCTCTGTCGCCGACACTGATAAGCGCACATCCGGACAACGGCAGCATGGTCTTTGTCGCTTCCTGTGCTTTGAAGAATGCCTCGCCGAAATCGGATGCCATGCCGAGCACTTCTCCGGTGGAACGCATCTCTGGTCCCAGAATCGGGTCTACTTCCTGGAACATATTGAACGGGAATACGGCTTCCTTCACACCGTAATGCGCAAATTTCTTCTCTCTCAAATCCGGCACAGGAGATTTGCGCCCAGTCAGTTCTGCCGTCATGATCTCTGTCGCCAGTTTTACCATCTTGATGTTGCAGACTTTGGAAACTAACGGAACGGTTCTGGACGCTCTCGGGTTTGCCTCCAGCACATATACCACGCCGTCCTCAATCGCATACTGCATATTCATAAGCCCCACAACATGCATCTCTCTTGCGATTTTCGCTGTGTAATCCTTGATTGTCGCCACCTGCTCTTTTGTCAAGTTCATGGAAGGCAGGATACAAGCAGAGTCACCTGAGTGAACACCTGCCAGCTCGATATGCTCCATCACAGCCGGAACAAATACATGCTCGCCGTCGCTGATGGCGTCTGCCTCACACTCTGTCGCATGGTGCAGGAAACGGTCAATCAGAATTGGACGGTCCGGTGTCACACCAACTGCCTGGCTCATATAGAAACGCATTGCCTCATCGTCATACACCACTTCCATGCCGCGTCCGCCGAGGACATAGGAAGGACGCACCATAACCGGATAGCCGATGCGGTTTGCAATCTCCAGTGCTTCCTCGACATTGACTGCCATGCCAGACTCTGGCATCGGAATCTCCAGTTTTTCCATCATTGCGCGGAACAAATCTCTGTCCTCCGCCATGTCGATAGTCTCCGGAGTGGTTCCCAGAATATTCACACCATTCTTTTTCAGTTCTGCTGCCAGATTCAAAGGTGTCTGACCTCCAAACTGTGCAATCACACCCACCGGCTTTTCTTTATGATAAATGCTCAGAACATCTTCCAGAGTCAGTGGTTCAAAGTACAGCTTGTCGGATGTGTCATAGTCTGTAGAAACGGTCTCTGGATTGCAGTTTACGATAATGGTCTCAAATCCCAGCTCTTTCAGCGCTTTTGCCGCATGCACACAGCAATAGTCAAACTCGATACCCTGACCGATTCGGTTCGGGCCGCCGCCGAGAATCATGATTTTCTGTCTGTCCGTGTTGCATGGACTTCTGTCTTCCATATGATAGCTGGAGTAGTAATAGGCCGCATCTTTGGTTCCACTTACATGTACGCCTTCCCATGCTTCCACGATGCCCGCTTTTTCTCTGGCCTCACGGATTTCATCTTCGGAGACCTCCAGAATTTTTGCCAGATATTTATCGGAGAAACCGTCCAGTTTCGCCGTCTTTAAGATGCCGGTGCCTGGAACACTGCCCTTGTAAGTCTTAAGCATTTCTTCCTCATCCACCAGCTCCTTCATCTGCTCGATAAACCAGTGTTTGATTTTTGTCAGCTGGTACAGTTCTTCAATCGTGGCGCCCTTTCTGAGTGCCTCATACATGATAAACTGGCGCTCGCTGCTCGGATGAATCAACATATGCAAAAGTTCTTCTTTTGTCTTCTCACCGAAATCCTTCGCACCGCCAAGGCCATAGCGGCCAATCTCCAGGCTGCGGATAGCCTTCTGGAATGCCTCTTTGTAGGTCTTTCCGATGCTCATCACCTCGCCCACTGCTCGCATCTGTGTGCCGAGCTGGTCCTTTGCGCCTTTGAACTTCTCGAATGCCCAGCGCGCAAACTTGATTACCACATAGTCGCCGCCTGGCACATATTTATCCAAAGTACCATACTTTCCGCATGGAATCTCATCCAGAGTCAACCCGCTTGCAAGCATTGCAGATACCAGAGCAATCGGGAATCCCGTCGCCTTGGACGCCAGCGCAGAAGAGCGGGATGTTCTTGGATTAATCTCAATGATAATATCTCTGTCTGTCTTCGGGTCATGCGCCCACTGCACATTGGTACCGCCGATGACCTGAATCGCCTCCACAATCTTGTAGGATTTTTCCTGAAGGCGCTTCTGCACGGTCTCAGAAATCGTGAGCATCGGTGCAGAGCAGAAAGAATCTCCGGTGTGCACGCCGAGCGGGTCGATATTCTCAATAAAGCATACGGTAATCATGTTGTTTTTCGCATCACGGACTACCTCCAGTTCCAGCTCCTCCCAGCCGAGAATGGATTCTTCCACCAAAACCTGTCCCACCAAACTTGCCTGAAGTCCTCTCGCACATACCGTTTTCAGTTCTTCTTTATTATAAACCAGACCGCCGCCTGCGCCGCCCATGGTGTAAGCAGGGCGCAGTACAACCGGATAGCCCAGCTCATCCGCAATCGCAAGCGCCTCATCGACAGAATATGCCACCTGGCTTCTTGCCATCTCGATACCCAGACTCTCCATCGTGTGCTTAAACTCGATACGGTCCTCACCGCGCTCAATCGCGTCAACCTGAACACCAATTACCTTCACCTGGTATTTGTCCAGCACGCCGGACTCTGCCAGCTCGGCGCAGAGATTCAGACCGGACTGTCCGCCAAGGTTTGGAAGCAGGGCGTCCGGACGCTCTTTCTCAATAATCTGAGACAGGCGCTCTACATTCAGAGGTTCGATATATGTCACATCTGCTGTCTCTGGATCTGTCATAATTGTAGCCGGATTGGAATTCACCAGTACAATTTCATATCCAAGCTGCCGTAATGCCTTGCACGCCTGCGTACCAGAATAGTCGAATTCACAGGCCTGTCCGATGATAATCGGGCCAGAGCCAATAATTAGTACTTTGTGGATGTCATTTCTTTTCAAAATTAGTCCTCCTTCTTATAAATACATCATTTGAAAAAAGCCCTGCTTATTATACTAAGATAAAATTGCATGGTTGTAAAGAAAAATTTGAAAAGAGTCTATTATTTTGCAAATCCAAAGACTATGTTCCAGTCCCACTCCGTCTCATCTAAGCGGTACTGTTCCTTCAGCTCTGGTCCGCAGGAATTGCTTCCCAGACCACTCTGTTTATAGTCCACACAGACTGTCAGATAGCCTGCCTTTTCCAGCTCAAAGTTATGTTTCTTTGCCGCCAGCTCTTTGATTTCATATACAGAGACATTGAAATCAAACGGCTGCGCGGAATGCGCATAGAATCCGCCGGCTGTCACGCTGGTACAGTGGTAATGGCTGCCATTTTCCTGTGGTTTGATGTAATCCTCATGCAGTTCACCCGCCGTCGTCTGGAAGCTGTCCACCCAGCAGGCACGGTGCTTGTCCTGATAACTTTCATTCGGGCCATATCCATAGTAGGAAACTGGTGTCTCTTCTGCTCCCGCAATGCCCAGTTTCAGTCCGAATCTCGGCAGGAATGGGAACGCGGCATCGCGCAGCACATGCATGGACACTTTCACTTGGCCTGCCTGGTTGATTTTCCACTCTGCCTGAATTCTCAGGAAGTTCTGCAAAAATACAGCGCCGATGGAGAGGTCACAATGCGCCGACACGAACTTGCCCTCATTTTTCACACTGCAGGAATATACCTTCACAGTGCGTCTGTCATAACCAGCTTCCTTCCACTCTTTGATAATCTTTCTGTCATTATCTGTCGGAGCGCGGAAAACATTCCACTCCATTGGGCTTTCCAGAAGTTCTCTTCCTTCTTTTTTCATGGAAATGAAGGTTCCGGTTCTCTTTGAGAGTTCATAGGAAAACAATTCCTTCACCTCATGTCCGCAGGATGCGCAGGCAATCACAAAACTTCTGTCTTTCTCCTCAATCTGAAACTCACATGCCTCACACTCACCTGCTGTATCAGCCAAAAATACCGTGTCTGTATCGCGCATAGTCTCATCAAACAGCGCAATCTGGTCAAATCCAAGCTCATGGCCTGCTCTCACCAGCCTGGAATCGGTCTTCTGAAGGTATGTCAATTTTAAATAACAGTCCATTCCAAAAGCAGCGCCCTGCTTTGCCTGCTCGCTCTCACAGGAACTTCCGAGAATTCCCGCAAATTCCGCCTGCTCCATCAAATCCACTTCCACACTCTCATGCGGCAGTGCGTCCACATCCGTCAAAATTCCCTGTGCCAGCAGTTTTCCGTGGCGTTTCACCTCATAGGAAATTTTCACAAATTCGCCAAGGGAAGTGAAATCCAGCTTGTTGGTCAGGCGCACCTTTCCGCCGCCAAGCCACTCAGCACGCACCGGACGCACCACATTTTTCCATTCATACAGACCTGTATGCGGGGTTCTGTCAGGATATACCAGACCATCCATACAGAAATTGTTGTCATGCGGGAACTCACCGCAATCTCCTCCATAAAAATAGCGCGCTTTTCCGTCTGCTGTCGTTCCCTCATAGGTCGCATGGTCGCACCACTCCCACACAAAACCGCCGGCAAAGCCATCGTATTGATAAATCTGCTGCCAGTATTCTTCTATATCCCCAGGACCATTTCCCATCGCATGGACAAACTCGCACTGAATAAACGGCTTCTTCGGGCCTGGCGCAGCAAAGTACGCATCAATCCACTCTGTGGAAGCGTACATGCGGCTCTCCACATCCAGCATGGACGTGTCATTTGTATATCCCAGTGTCTCCCAGCGCGCGCCCTCATAGTGTACCAGACGGGTTGGGTCATACGTTCTTGCCCAGCGTCCTGCTTCTTCAAAACTTCTGCCATAGCCGGACTCATTTCCGAGCGACCACATCACGATGGCGCACTGGTTCTTATCGCGAATGACATTTCTCTGTGTTCTGTCAACATATGCTTTCTCAAACCGCTCATCCTGCGCAAGCAGTCCATAGTTGATGTCCGCACCGCCGCCTAGAAGCTTTGTGACGCCGTGGGACTCCACATCAGACTCGGAAATCACATAGAAACCATAGAAATTGCACAGCTCCGGAAACCATGGTGCATTCGGATAATGGCTGGTACGGATGGCGTTGATGTTGAACTCTTTCATCAGCATCAAATCTTTCATCACATCTTCCCTGCTGACGGTCGCTCCCGTCACCGGATGGCTGTCGTGGCGGTTGACGCCGCGGAATTTCACTGGCACACGGTTTACCAGAAGAACACCATCCTCGATACTTATCTCTCGAATACCCACCTGCTGCACAATGCTCTCGTGCTCTGTCTTTAAAGTCAATGTGTAGAGATACGGCTTCTCCGCATTCCACAGAACCGGATGTTTCACTTCAAACGTAACCATCTCACCGCTTTTTGCCAGAATCGTTTTCTCCTCAAGCAGTGTGCTGTCCTCTGCAACGAGGGAGATAGTGAGCGGACATGCGCCGTCCACTGCATCCAATTTCACACAGACCTGTGCATGGCTAGCCTTTCGGATTTTTGACTCAGAAATTTCGTTCTGCACATCCTGTTCCTCTGTGTTTTCCAGCATATGCTCAAATATCACAGGGGTTGTCACCGTATAGTCGCGCACAAACTCCTGCGGGCGCATAATCAGAGAGACATCACGGAAAATACCGGAGAAGCGGTATTTGTCCTGGTCCTCCAGATAACTTCCATCACACCACTTCAAAACCAAAACAGCGAGAAGGTTCTCACCTTCCTGCGTCTTATCTGTAATCTCAAACTCGCTCGGACTGTGGGAAACCTGGCTGTATCCTACAAATGTTCCGTTTACCCACACATAAAAGCAGGAATCCACTCCCTCAAAATATAAGAATTGGCGCTCTGTTGCCTCCTTTTTATTCAGAGAAAATACAGTCCGGTAGGCGCCGCACGGATTCTCATCCGGCACATACGGCGGGTCATACGGGAAGGGATACCGCACATTGGTATACTGCTTCTGGTCATATCCATTCATCTGCCAACAGGACGGAACATACAGAACCGTGCTGTCCGCTGCATCCAGCTGCGCCTGTCTTTCCGGCAGGAAAAATCCCTCCGGCACAGCTTCTACATCAGGATAATACCCGAATTTCCAGTCACAGCGGGACAAATACCGCCGGCTTTCCTCCCCCGATGTCCTTCTTGGAACATAATAACAGCGCATTGGCTCTGTTCCAATGTGCAGCTTTTGGGGATCTTCATAATAGTGTTCTAGTTTCATTTTCTCCTCCAATTTTTTCTTAAGACATCTCTGCCTGCATACTTCTATCTCTCTAGTCAGCAGCTGTCCTAGCTCACTGACGCGGATATACTCCTGGCTCAGAAACTCCGGCGCTCCCTCCCACCTTTCCAGGCCCTTCTGGATCTGCAGCTTCCGTGGAATCTGCAGTCGGTTTTTCTGTAAATACATTTGATGCTGTCTCTTTCGCCGCTCCAGGATTCTGCGTTGCTTCTGCATTTCCTGTTTTCTCTGTATTTCCTAAATTGTCCTGACTCTCCGGCACTTTGACAGTCACACCGCTCTCCCCTGTGCTGACAGGCTTTTTCGGCGCATCTGTCTGGCCTGGCACACTTTCTTTCACGACATTTCCCTGCTCATTCTCTTTTTCTGTGCTGCCTTTTGTACCATTCTTTGTGGACTCCGCTGCTGTCTCTCTGCCAGTTTCTGCCTGACTATCCTGGTCGGCGCCTGGCGCTGCTTCTTTTGTAGAAATTTCTTTTGTCTCTTCCACTTCCTCAGTAGCTCTACTTTCTTCCGCTTCCTGTGATGTGGTTTCTCCCTGATTTTTCTCTGCCTCATCCACAGATGTTGTCCCGTTTTCAGATGTATTTTCCTTTGCAGCTGCCGCCGTCTCCTTTTGGGACGCTGCCTTCTCCGCTGCTGTCGAAGTCACTTTCGTGCTGCTTTTCTGGGTCGTCGTGGAAGCAGCGCTCTTTCCCAGTCCGGATTTATCCTCAATCGCTACACTGATTGTCTTCACAGAGGAGGACGGCTCATATCCCTCTTCTCCATACAAAAATGCGTGCAGCTGTGTTACATTGTCATACAGTGTCACAGGAACCACACAGTCCTGCTTTCCTATGTAAATATCTTTCAAATTGAATGGAAATCCAGTTGTCTCAGCAATGTTATAATTTGCCACATTCTGTGCCAGAGGAACCAAATCCCCCACCTCGAAACTTGAGGAGACCTGTCCTAGAACTGTCACCAGAATATTATTCAAGGTCGCAAAATCCGCCTTTTTGGCCTTATCCATGCAGAGCTGAATCACCTTTCTCTGGCGCTCTGTTCTCTGGAAATCGGTATCCATCAGGCGCAGTCTGCTGTAGGCCACAGCCTGCACACCGTCCAGATGCTGCATTCCAGGGTTCTTTAACTGATAGGAACCCACACCTGTCTCGTTGACAGTCTCTGTGATAAAGGCATTGATGTACTTGAATTCTTTGTCCGTCACTTCCAGGTCCACGCCGTCCAGAATGTTGATCGCATCGATCACTGCCTTCCAGTTGAATGTGATATAGTCATCAATCTGCAGGTCAAAGTTATTATTCAGAGCCTCGATTGCCATTTCCGGCCCGCCTCTAAAATACGCCTCATTAATTTTTCCGTATTTTTTGCCGTCAATCTGCGCATAGGTATCCCTATACACCGATACCAGCTTGATATCGCCTGTCTTTCGCTCAATGTTGCAGATCATAATGACATCCGAGCGGACTCCTTTTCCAAGGCCTTCCCCTTCTCTTGCGTCCACACCGAACACGGCGATTGTCCAGTACTTTTTCATATTTTTTATGGTGTCCACACTCAGGTTCGGATTCGCCATTTTTTTAATATCCACGCCTGCGACATTGTCCATCGAAGAAAATAGCTTGTAGCCATACGCTCCAATACCAATTACAACAAGCAGAAGAAGAATACCAATCGTCTTCCATATTCGGTTTCTTCTCTGTCTGCGCCTTCTTTTTCTGGAATGAATGGCAGATGACTGCCTTTGCTTAAAACCGCTCTGCGCTCTGCCGCGCCCTCTATGATATTCGTCCTCCCTCGTGGAACGCGGTCCGCTGTACTGGCTCTGCCGCCTTCCCTCTCTGGAAGTACCACTGCCTGTCCTTCTTCTGGAATCGTCTTTTCTTTCCATTTTTTGCCTCCTACTATCTCTAAAAGCTACAACGATACTAACTTATCACAGAATCATTACAATTTCCACTATACTTTTCAAAAATTTTCTTTACGATTCCATTTTCTGCTATTCTTTCCTTTTTCTGTTCTTCTTTTCTTGTCCTGACATACTGGCTGACGGCAGCCAAAGAAAAAGCGATGCCGTATTCCCTCGCCCATCCTCACATTTCCGCATGATTTTCTGACGCACAAAAAATCACGGGAAGCTTGCAGGCGCCCCAATGAACACAGCCTCGCTTTCCTCGCATGTTTTCCTCATGTTCTTTCCTTATTACTCTCTTACTACGCTCTCATTCCTGCCTGGAATTCTTCTTTTCTCTCACTTCTCTGTCTTTTTTTCTTTTGCATCCTTCACTTTCTTATTGTACTCACAGAATAACCGCATCTGTTTTTTTGTATACTCTTTTTCTTCCGGCGACATATTTTCCCACATCAGATAGACCTCTCCATCCACCTCATCACTTTTCGGCTTTGGTTTCATGAAATCCTGCAAAATATCATCAATTCCGACACTCAGCTGTTCTGCAATCAAAAACAGGGTATTGACAGAAACCATCTGTTTTCCCAGCTCCAGCCGACTGATTGTCGTCAGTGATGTGTTGGTCATCTCCCCAAATCTTTCCTGTGTCAGATTTCTTGCCTTGCGTATTTCACGAATACGAGACCCGATTAATTCATATCTCTGTTTTTTATTCATAGTCATCTGTATTACCGCCCATTTTCCATGATGATGTAAGTGTAACAGTTCATTTTTCTCCATCCAAGAAAGTAATACGCTTAATTTTTCTTTATTAATATGACTATTTTTGCCCATTTTGATGCAATATAAAAGCTGCTACAGCACATTTTTTTGCGTTGCAGCAGCTTTTGTCTGGTCCATATGCAGTCGGCAGACGCTGTACATCCAGTGGTCTCACAAATGCAGGCTCCTGTGCCGTCGCCGCTCCATGTGTAAAATGAAGCCCTACTGCTCTGCGAGTATCTGCATAATGTCTTCCCGACTCAAAGATTCCAGAGAGACCATTCCCTCTGTGATTGCCTGCTCCGAAATCCGGCGTTTCCGGCTCTGGAGTTTCAAAATTCCTTCCTCAATGCTTCCCTTCATAATCAATTTAAACACAGAAACCTGTTTGTCCTGCCCGATACGGTGCGCGCGGTCTGTGGCCTGATTCTGTGCCGCCTCATTCCACCACGGGTCATAATGAATCACCATATCCGCTGCCGTCAGGTTTAACCCCGTTCCGCCAGCTTTCAGGGAAATCAGAAAGACTGCTGTATCATTCTTTCCAAACTCCATCACATACTGCCTCCGCTCTTCCTTTGAAGTTGCCCCTGTGAGAAGATAGTACGAAATCCCCCGCTCCTTCAGTGCGCTTCCTATCTTATCGAGCATGGTAGTAAACTGAGAAAACAGAAGAATCCTGTGTCCGGCGGCAATTCCATTCTCCACAAGTCCCAGACAGGTATCCAGCTTCGCTGAATTCTCCTGATATCCCTCATAGCACAATCCAGGGTCACAGCAAATCTGACGCAGTCTGGTAAGTCCGGCCAAAATCTTCATCGTACTGCTGCCCTGCGGTTCCTGAAGCTGTTTTTTCAGCAGCATCACATTTGCCTCATACAGGCGCTTCTGCTCCTCCTCCAGGCCGGAGTACACGACCATCTCCATCTTTTCCGGCAGTTCTTTCAGAACATCCTTCTTCAGGCGTCTCAGCACAAAAGGTCCAATCAAGCGATGCAGCCTTAAGAGTTTATCTTCCTCCCCGTTTTTGACGACCGGCACCTCAATCTCCCTGCGAAACTCGGCATAGGAGAACAGAAATCCAGGCATCAGAAAATCCATAATACTCCACAGCTCTGCCAGACTATTTTCAATCGGGGTGCCAGTCAGCGCAAATCGCGTCTGGGACGCGATTGATTTTGCCGCCTTCGCACTCTGCGTCGCTGCATTTTTAATATACTGTGCCTCATCCAGCACCTGATAGCGGAAAGCAAACTTCTGATAACTCTCCAAATCCCGCCTCAAAAGGTCGTAGGAAGTAATCAGCACCTGGGGCTGCTCCTCTTTGACCTTTTCCAAAATTTCCGCGCGCTCCAAAGCGCTTCCGACCACCACAGTCACACGCATTTTGGGAGCATACTTTTGGAATTCACTCTGCCAGTTATAGACCAGAGACGCCGGACAAACCACCAGAGACAGACTGTCCGGATGTTCCTGCGCCTCCTTCACGAGCACTGCAATCATCTGCAGCGTTTTTCCAAGGCCCATATCATCAGCGAGGATACCCCCAAATCCATAATAATCCAGCGTTTTCAGCCAGCGGTATCCCGTCTTCTGATATTCTCTAAGAATCGTACTCAGACTGTCTGGAACCTCAAACTCACTGTCCTCCATCGCCTTCATACCGCGAATCACAGAGCGGAACAAAGCATCCCGATACAAACTGACACCCTTTCCTTCTTTGAGCATCTGGTCCAAATACATAGCGCGGTAGGCCGGAAGATGCACATGCCCGCTCTTTATCTGTTCCTCTGTCAATCCCAAGTCTCCCACAATCTGTGCCACAGTCAGAAGTCCATCCTCTCCAAGCTCCAGAAAATCTCCGTTTTTCATGCGGTAAAACTTCTTTTTCTCCTGATAGCTCTGCAGCACCTGCATCAGTTCTTCACTGGACACAGCCTCGGCATCCAGGCCCAAATCCAGCCATCCTTCTGACATACTCACATTGATTTGTATCTTTTCCGGCGGAAGAATCCGAATTTGGCGAAACGCATCAGAGAGAACGACCTCTCCCAGTCCCATGAACTCCCCAATCCCATATTTTATCAGGGTGTACAGCTCTTCATTCTGGTTCTGGATAAAAAGACGCTTTCCCTGCACATCCCTGTGCTTAAAATACCGCAGCAATGTCTGGCTGATGCGGAATTCCTCCGGCACATCCCGACAGACCTGCCTGGGCAGATTTTCGTCCTCCATCGGCGAAAAGGAGACATCCCCGTAGGAGAGCACAGGTTCCACACTCACCTGCGATTCCCCGTCAGAATCAAAGAAGAATCTGGCCCGCAGCGGTTCCGGCTGATACTCTTCCCAGTGAATTTCCGGCGATTTCAGATTGATATAGGGCTCAATCTTCTTTAAGACACGTTCATAGAACAGTGGAATATCCCTTTTTTGGATATCCACCTGTGCAGTTCCTCCATAACTGTATAAAATCAGGTCCAAAAAGACTTTCAGACTGGTGCTGCACTGCGCATCACAGACATATAATACAGGTCCATCCAGAACATACAGATGGGATATCCCGAAAAATGCCTGTACTCCAGCTGACACTGCGACACAGATACCATCCCTTCCCAGAGGACGCGCACTCACTTCCAATACTGGATTTCCATCCGCCACATACACACGGCGGCTTTTTCCTGCAGCATCTGTAATTTCCAGATTTTTCTCCACAAAATGATGCATCAACCCATCGCAAAGAGCTGGTCCCAGACTCAGCTCACGAAGCGTCGGCGCCGAAGAAAAAGCGCTCTTTTGAAACATCTTAAAATGTTCCTGATACACCAAAACCGCATTTTCCACCAAATCCAGCAGGTCTCTGCACTCGGGCGCAAAATTTTCTCTGTTGTGGTGAAATGCCAGCTGTTTTCCATACTCCACATAGGCGCCCTCCTGCACCGCCTTGACAAAAGCAGACAGGTCTTTTATCAGATACATCCGGTCCCGCCCGACTTTAAATTCTGCTTTGACATCCCGTCCAGACAGGGAAAGTCTGACAGCCAGCGTGACCTTCTCCTCCTCGCCTGCGCGGATAATCTGCGCCACTTCGTGATTGGTATATTCCCGTATCATGGTCCGCACACTCGGTGTCGTAATCACCGGTTTCTGGTTCAGCTGTTTCTCCCTTTTCTGATATTCCTGCTGCAGCGCTGCACAATGCGCGCACATCCCCTGATATGAATTTCCCTGGATACACGAACAAGAGTAGTCATATACGTGACTACCCTTGATGTAAAGTCTTGGGGCAAAGGAACTGCCGTTTTCCTCAACAGTTCCTTTTACCTCTGTTTCACCCTTCCAAAAGGCATTTATTGAAATTTTTGTAACATGCATAGGCTTTTTTTGCCCTCTCTTATTTGAGCTACATTCTTGTTACATTTTCGTCACATTCTCTCTGGCGCCTCAAACCCCAGAATGTCAATGCACTGCAGTAAAACATTCTTCGTCAGAGAAATCAGCTGGATATAGCTTGCTTGGCGTGCCTTGTCCTCCTCGCCAATAATCTTTGTCTCATGATAGAACTTGTTTGTCACATTAGAAAGTTCATAGATATACTGGCAGATTTTGTGAGGCGCCAGCTCTGCAAAGCTGTTGTCAATCATCTCACTGAAATTCGCAAGAGACAGCATCAGCGCCTTCTCAGAATCCCCCGCAGCCGGAAGAATCTTTGCATCCTCCACTGCCGTCTGCTGCTCCTTCTGGCTGTGGTATTTCGCCAGAATCGACTTGATGCGCACAATCGTGTACAGAATATACGGACCGGTATTTCCCTCAAAAGAGATAAATCGCTCCATATCAAAGATATAATCTTTGGCCGCTTGGTTAGACAAATCGCCATACTTCAACGCGGAGAGTCCGACAATCTCTGCTGTCTGTCTTGCCTCATCTTCGTCAATCGTGCGGTTTTCCATGATTCGATTGTACACGGCGTCTGTGATGTCGCGTGTCAGCGTCTCCAGACGCATCACACCGCCCTCGCGTGTCTTGAACGGTTTTCCGTCTTTTCCATTCATTGTGCCGAATCCAAGGAATCGCATATCCGCATCCGGTTTTACAATTCCGGCCTTCTTCGCCACACGGAACACCTGTGTAAAATGCAGGTCCTGGCGCTTATCTGCCAGATAAATATACATATCCGGCGCGAAATCTTTCTCTCGCTCTACGATAGTCGCCAAATCCGAGGTCGCATACAAAGCTGCACCGTCCGATTTTCTCACGATACACGGCGGCAGCTCCTTGGTATCGCTCGGCTCTGCAATATCCACCACCAGGGCGCCCTCGCTCTCATAAGCCAGTCCTTTGTCAACCAAGTCCTGAATCATGTCAGGAATATACGGCTGCGCATCGCTCTCCCCTTTCCACAGGTCAAACTCGACATGCAGATTGGAGTAGTTTTTCTTTAAATCTGCCAGGGAAACATGCATAATGTGTTTCCAGATGGCACGGTACGGCGCATATCCTGACTGCAGTTTTAAGGTCGCCTCCTGCGCGCGCTCACGGAATGTCTCATCTACCTTGGATTTCGCGCTGGCCGCCGGATAAATTTCCTCCAGCTCTCCGATTGTGAAAGGCGCCTCTTTTGGATACTCTCCCTCAAAATTCGGGTCAAAATAAGGAAGTTCCGGTTGGCGCTCCTGCAGTTCTGTAATAATCAGTCCCATCTGCAGGCCCCAGTCTCCCAGATGCACATCTCCAATGGCCTTATGACCGACAAATCTCGCCAGGCGCTTCACGGTCTCTCCAATAATGGCAGAACGCAGATGACCAATGTGAAGCGGTTTCGCCACATTGGCGCCGCCGTAATCCACAATGATTGTCTTTGGGGTTTCTGCCTTCTCATATCCCAGACATGCATCTTCCTGCATCTGGTTCATGTACTCTGCCAGAAACTCTTTCGCTATCTTGATGTTGATAAAGCCAGGCATAACCGCCTTCACTTCTTCAAACATCGGTTTTCCTTCCAGCTCGGCCACGGCTGCCTGCGCAATCTCAATCGGCTTTTTGTGGTACGCCTTTGCTGCTGCCATCGCGCCATTGCACTGATATTCGCACAAATCCGGACGATTGGAAAGAACTGCTTTTGCGTAAGCGGCATCATATCCGCCTGCAGCAAATGCAGTTTTCAGCTCGTCCGTAATCAATTCCAGAATTTTTTTCATTCTCCTTACTCTCCTTGCCTCTTCGGCGTTTCTCTGCAATCTATCCTATTTTCGTTTTTTTTCATCTTATTTTTACTGAAGCGGATTTTTATTTTCCGCCTGCAGTCCATCATGCAAAAAGAAAGTCCCACAGCTTTTGGCCATGAGGCTTTCTGATTAAAAGCTTTTATCCATTGTTTCAATCCACGCTCGGTAATTTCACAGAATGCGACCACATTTTATATGGATGCGAGGCTTGACCTCATGCCAGTGGAGGATACCGTTTTTTCTCCATCCACCACTACCGTTACGTTTGTTTTGGCAATTCATCCCTCCACCCTGCAACGGATGGAGGAATCCTCGTTCATGTTATTAAACACGGGACAGATACTCGCTGGTACGTGTATCAATCTTCACTTTATCACCAATCTCTACAAACAGCGGCACGCTGATGATAGCGCCGGTCTCTACAGTTGCTGGTTTGCTGGCACCTGTTGCTGTATCACCCTTAAAGCCTGGCTCTGTATCTGTAATTTCCAGTTCTACAAATAATGGCGGCTCTACAGAAAATACGTTGCCGTTGTAAGAACATACCTTAACCATCTCGTTCTCTTTTACGAACTTCAGTGCATCGCCGATTGTCTCGGTGGATAATGCAATCTGGTCATAGGTATCTACGTTCATAAAGTGGAATAAATCTCCATCAGAATATAAATACTGCATATCTACTCTGTCAATTCTGGCTGCTGGGAACTTCTCGGTCGGACGGAATGTTCTCTCAACCACACCACCATTTATCACATTTTTCAGTTTTGTTCTAACGAAAGCCGCACCTTTACCTGGTTTTACGTGCTGGAACTCGATAATCTGTACTACGTTTCCTTCGATTTCCAGAGTGATACCATTTCTAAAATCACCTGCTGATATCATAATAGTCCTCCTTGTAATCTCTTATCCCCTGTATTCTATAATAAAATCAAGGGTTTTTCAACTGGTTTTTACAAAAAAAGTTATTTTCCGGTAAGAAAATCCAAAGCCATCTCATATCCCTTCAGACCAAGCCCCACAATCTGTCCGGTACAGGCCGGAGCTGTCACAGACACATGACGGAAAGCTTCTCTTTTGTGAACGTTGGAGATATGTACTTCCACTTTTGGAATCTCCACACTGGCAAGCGCATCATGGAGTGCATAGCTGTAATGCGTAAATGCACCTGGATTGATCACAATCCCCTCCACACCTGTATGGTATGCTTCCTGAATCTTGTCAATCAGCGCGCCTTCATAATTGCTCTGGAACACTTCCAGCTCATGCCCTTCCCGCGCGGCCTTCGCCATCAGGCGCTCCACCAGCGAGTCATAATTCTCGGTTCCATAAATTCCCTTCTCACGAATCCCAAGAAAGTTTAAATTTGGGCCGTTCAATACCAATAACTTCATCGGGTATCCCTTCTTTCTTCCTTCTTGCGTTTTGTATCTGCTCCATTCAACCGTTCTTAAACTCATTTTGATGGCACTTCAAGCGCTTTCTTCGGAAAAAGAACAAAATCAATTTTTCCGGATAGCGCTTCAGCACAATCTGTATTTCTTCTTTTGGATTGATCGGTTTTACCAGAACGCTGTAAATTCCCGCACGATTTGCGCCCCATATATCAGTAAAAATCTGGTCTCCTACAAACATAGTGGTAGCCGGCTGTGTTCTCATCTGAGCCATCGCCTGCTCGTAGCCTCTTACAGACGGTTTTCCGGCTTTGAAAATATAATAGGAATCCACCTCAGCCGCAAACGAGGCAACCCTCGGCATCTTATTGTTCGAGAGCAGGCAAGTCTTAAACCCAATCTGATGCAGATGCCGGAAAAGTTCCTTTGCCGCCTCATCTGCCGGTGCCCCATGAGGAACCAACGTATTGTCGATATCAAAAATCAGACCGCGAATTCCTCTCTCCCACAAATTTTCAAATGGAATATGATAGGCAGAATCCAATATCTTCTGCGGATAAAAAATTTCCAGCATAATTTACTCCTGCTTCTTCAACAATTTTCCAATCTCCTGCATGAAAGAATCCACATCCTTGAACTCACGATACACAGATGCAAAACGCACATAGGCAACCTCGTCAATTTTCTGCAGTTTCTCCATCACCAGCTCACCGATCAGAGAAGTCGCTATTTCCTTCTCTTCCATAGCAAAAATCTGTCCTTCAATCTCATCGATCAAATCGTTTATCTGCTGCGGAGAAATCGGGCGTTTGTGGCAAGATTGAAGCACTCCCTTCTCAATTTTGGAACGGTCATAGTTTTCCCTGGTATTATCTTTTTTAATCACCATAAGCGGCACGGTTTCCAATTTTTCATATGTCGTAAAACGTTTTCCGCATCTCTCACACTGACGCCTGCGGCGAATAGAGCTGTTGTCATCTGCCGGCCTGGAATCAATTACTTTGGTATCCTGTTCGTTGCAAAATGGACATTTCACGCTGCATTTCCTCCTGATAACGCTTTTTTTCGGCTGTACATTTTATCTTAAGTTCCTGTCAACATACACGTATTTTTTACATGCAGATCGTTCTATTTTCTTACAGGCACAGATAGTCACCTTTATTTCTCTCATTGTATACGAAAGTTGCTGTTCCTGCAAGGGGAAATTCTGATTTTCGCTTTAAATTCCGCATTTTTCGGTCACATCCTTCAGTGAAACATCCACCAGAATGATGTCATCCCCAATTTTTTTGATGTCGCAGAAGGGAATTACATATTCTTTTTCTCTTCCCAGGAACCCGCAGAAACATCCAGGTCCAGGCACAATAATCGCCAAAATGCATCCTGTCTCAATATTAAAATCAATATCCGCCACAAAGCCCAGTCTCTTACAGTCTTTTGAATTGATGACTTCCTTCTGTCTCAAATCACAAATCCGCATTGTCCACCTTTTCCCACATTTCTTTATAGATTTCCTTACAAAAAAATATGATGGTTTTGGCAGCAATGTGCATGTCTCATGAATCGGTTTCGCTTTTTAACACTTTCACAATACATAATTTTGTTGAAGCCGCCCCTTTACGGGAGGGGGTGATTGACATATTCGTTTCTCATCAACATCACAAACAGCTTATAAAGAGCTTATAAAGTTTCTGCAAAACTCTGTAAAATCAAAATTTCCCACAAAGCTCTGCAAAAACAGTATCCCAATTTCGCAGAAGACTTTGCGGGAAATCCATATTGCACATTTCTAAACTTTAAAATAACGGTACAACAGCACCATCGTACTTCTCATTGATAAAATCTTTCACTTTGTCAGATTTCAATGCCTCTATCAACGCTTTTATGGCCTCATTATTCTCATTGCCCTCTTTCACTGCAATTACATTGGCATAGTTCTGCTGTACTACATCAGACTCTGCATCCTCGATTGCCAAAGCATCTTTTCCTACGCTGAGACCAGCTCCAATCGCATAGTTTCCATTGATAACTGCGACATCCACATCCTGCAGAGAGAGCGGAATCTGTGCTGCCTCCACCTCCTTGATATCCAGGTTCTTCGGATTCTCTATGATATCTTTCTTTGTTGCATTTAGGCCGACACCTTCCTGCAGCTTAATCAAACCCTGCTGCTCTAACAGAAGCAATGCTCTCGCCTCGTTTGTGGTATCATTTGGAACAGCAACCGTTCCGCCGTCAGGAATCGCATCCAGAGATTTTGTCTTGCCTCCGTAGATACCAAATGGCTCATAGTGAATTTTTTCTGCGATTGCAAGATGTGTGTTCTGCTCTTCGTTGAACTGTTCCAAATATAAAACATGCTGGAAATAGTTTGCATCCAAGTCGCCATTCTCCACTGCGGTGTTTGGCTGTACATAATCGTTGTACACCTTGATTTCCAGAGTGTATCCTTTTTCTGCCATCACTTCCTTTGCCACTTCCAGAATCTCTGCATGAGGCGCAGGAGTTGCGCCTACTGTCAACGTCTTGGAATCCTTCTTTGCTCCGCACCCTGCAAGAGCTGCTGCGGTTAAAAGTACAACTGCTGCGGTTAAAAATGCTTTTTTCATAATCTCATTCTCCTTTTTTGTTTTTTGTCTGGAATATTGCTTTCCAGCCCTTTTATATCAACATCAGCTTTTATTTTTGCTTTCTCTTCCAGCTTTTTAGCCTTTTTCAGCTGTTTTTTGCTTTTTTATTGTGCTGATGTTTCTATCTGTTTTTTATAAAGCGGGCAACACGTTGTTTCAATCCTCGCTTATTTTGTTGAAATCCACTGCCACTCATGCGGTATTTCATCGCATTTATCGAATTCTCTTATCTCCCTTTTTGGAAAGTCTCATACCGGTTTCCTGCAGAATCTGCACAATGATAACCAGAAGAATCACTGCCGCCCACATGATATCCTTCACACCGCGGTAATATCCGTAGTTGATGGCAATCGCGCCAAGTCCGCCGCCTCCCAGGAAACCTGCCATAGCCGAATATCCCAGAATGGTGGTGACTGCCAGAGCCGCACCTACCAGAAGGGATGGTTTTGCTTCTGGAAGCAAGACCTTTAAAATAATCTGCATGGTCGAAGCGCCCATGGATTTCGCTGCCTCGATCACACCATAATCCACTTCACGCAGGGAAGATTCCACCACACGTGCCACATATGGCGCAGCCGCAAATGCCAGCGGCGGAATAACGGCGGTAGAACCGAGCGTCGTTCCCACAATGTAGCGGGTAAGAGGAAGCACTACAATCATCAAAATCAAGAACGGCACAGAACGCATCAGGTTAATGATAAGCCCGAGAGTTGCCTGTAGCTTTGGAATCGGCTTTATGCCGTCCTTATCTGTCACTACCAGGATAATTCCTAACGGAATTCCTATAATATATGCAATCAGAGAGGACACCAGGGTCATATACAGGGTCTCCACAATTCCTAGTCCAATCATCTGTATGGTTGCTGCATCAAATGTCATTTCTTCCAACCTCCTCAAATGGTACTTTTGCTGTCTGAAGATAGCGCAATACTTTTGCTGCATCCTCCGGATCCTCTGGCACTTGGATAATCATCTGACCAACCGCAGTTCCATGAAGGTCCTTGGTGGCTGCATACATGATGTTCACCGGAACCTTACATGCTAAAACCAGATTAGAAATCACTGGTTCGTTTGAAGAGCGCCCGTCAAAAAGAATACGGTACATTTTTTCCTCTCCAAAGTCCACATGTTTCACAGCGTCCCCCAAAATAAGCTGGCGGCCGATTCTGGATTTCGGCTCCGAGAAGATTTCAGATACTTTTCCCACTTCTGCAATCTGGCTCTTGTCGATGATTGCCACTCTGTCGCAAATGGACTCAATCACAGACATCTCATGGGTAATCACAATCACTGTGATGCCCAGCTCTTTGTTAATCTGCTTTAAAAGTGCCAGTATCGCCTTTGTCGTGTTTGGGTCCAGAGCACTGGTCGCCTCATCACACAGCAGCACTTTCGGGCTTGTCGCCAGTGCTCTGGCAATCGCCACCCTCTGCTTCTGCCCACCGGAAAGCTGCGCTGGATAGGCACTGCAGCGGTCTCCCAGTCCTACCATATCCAAAAGTTCCTTCGCCCTTCCTACTGCTTCCTTCCTTTTGATTCCTGCAATCTCCATCGGAAAGCAAACATTCTGCAGTATGTTTCTTTGGGCCAGCAGGTTAAACTGCTGGAAAATCATTCCCATAGAACGTCTGACTTCCCTCAACTGTGCCGAGGTCAATTTGGAGAGGGGCTGTCCCTCGAATATGACCTCTCCAGAAGTCGGCTCCTCCAGAAAGTTAATACATCGCACCAGGGTACTTTTTCCGGCTCCGGACAGACCGATAATTCCAAAAATTTCTCCGGCGTTGATGTCCAAGTTGATATGATTCAGTGCCTGTATCACTCCGTTGCTGGTCTGAAACGCTTTTCCCAAATCTACCATACGTATGATTGGACTTCCTGCATCCATTTTATGGTTCCTCCTTTTTCTCATCTACATGCTTCCTGTATATTTTGATATATGAGTCCTGATATATTTGTCTTTACATACCCGCTTTCTTACATTTGAGATATGTGTTTTCCTGCATCTACTGTATATGCTTCCCTACATCTGCTATCTATATTTTCCTGCATCTGTCTTACTGTATCCTACCTGCCGGCACGGATACCGCACAAAAAGGGGTCACAGACCATACAGCCTGTGACCCCTCCACAAAAACAGCTCTTTCGCTGCCTCACGTTTCTGTCACGATCAAATCACAACCTATATGCAGACTTTCTATGAATTTGGACATTAAAAAGTGTGCGGCACATGTACATCCCGCTCATCATATCCATATTCATCATCATAGCTGTGTTTGATGTTCTCATATGATTTTCCTCCGAAAAATGGTTTTTTCATCTCTCGATTATGATGCGATTTTACGTCACTTTTTTCATATTGTCAAGTCTTTATTTGCACAAATCTGCAATAACCTGTGCAAATATTTTCACACTTACCAGAAGTTCATCCAAAACAGCGAATTCATCTGGACCATGCATACGATTGTCCGTGCCTGGCATAGAAGCGCCGAACGCCACACCATTCTTCAAATGATGTACGTATGTGCCGCCTCCCATGGACTCACATTTTCCTTCTTTTCCTGTATACTCCTCATACACGCGCAGCAGTGTCTTCACAAAATCGGAATCTCCGGAAACATGATGCGGCGGATTCATACGCTCTGTCAGGAAAGAAATTCCCTCTTCTTCCATTTTCGCCTTTACTACCTGAAGTACATTTTCCTCGGTAGCACAGATCGGGCAACGGCTGTCAAACATTCCCTGAAAGCCGGTCAGAGAAATCGTCAGCATGCTGAAGGCCAAAGTCAGATCACCGGACAGCTCATCTTCCATAGCAATGCCAAGTGCTGTACCACTGGTATCGCCGTGAGGCATCAGTTTCAACAGACTCTCCATTTTTTCTGTCATAGCACATGGCGCAAGCGGGAGATGGGTCAGCAGCACCAGCATACCTGTCAGAGCATTATTTCCCTCATCTGGACGGGATGCATGTGCATTTTTTCCCATTGCAGTTACAATCATGTACTGCTCTTCCAGTTTGATTTCAAACTGAATTCCTGTCTTTTTCTCCACTTCCTCGATGGTATCCTTCAAGACCTCGATATCCACACCTTCCAGTTTTGCCACAGCTTTGCTCGGAACCACATTGACCTTCACACCAGCCTCCACAGAGCAAACGCGGGGAAGTGCTGTGCTCTCCTCCCACTCTGCCGAGAACTCGCCTTTCAGACTTCCCTTTTCAATATTCACAACCGGATATGCGCCGTCCGGTGAGAATGTCATAGGTGCTTCTTTTTCCACAGCATAATAATGTGCAATATCAGAACTTCCGCACTCCTCATCAGTTCCTAAAATCAAGCGCGCATTCTTGGACACTGGAATTCCCAGTTCCTTTACGCAGCGCAGCGCATACAGAGCAGCTACTGCTGGTCCCTTATCATCCGCCGTGCCGCGGCCATACAATTTTCCATCCAGCAGAATCGGCTGAAACGGCTCTGTCACCTTCCATCCCTCACCTGCGGGCACCACATCCAGATGTGCCAGAATGTCTAACTGCTGTGGCTTATCATTCAGGTCAACCGTCCCCACATAATTATCATAATTTGTGACAGAAAATCCATAAGATTCTGCCATCTCCATGGCCAGGCTGAGTGCCTTGCCGGCTCCCTCACCATATGGCATGCCTTCCTTGTATGGCATTTTCTCACTGTTTACGCGGCAGAGGGTAAAAATATCCTCTATCATTTCTTCCTTGTGCGCTTCCACATAGGCCTCGATTTCTTTTCTGTACATAGGCGTTCTTCCTTTCTGTGTCTATACTTGATGTTTTCTGACTTGCTCCGGCAGGCATCCCCGACGAAACATACCTATAGCATAAAAGTTTTACCGAAAATACAAGTGACCTTACAAACCAGTCACTTTGTCATCACGCTCTGCTTTCTGACTGGCTCATAAGGTTTTCTCCTATTCATCAATTATTTCATTTTATCAGCAAGAACCTGGTTTACCAGCTTCCCGTCTGCCTTGCCTTTCACTCTCGGCATCAGCACCTTCATGATAGCACCTTTTTCCTTTGGAGATGGCTTTTCAATACCAAGCTCTGCCAGCACTCCATCAATCACTTCCGCAATCTGCTCTGCTGTCATATCCACAGGAGCGAACTCCTGGTAAACTACTATTCTTGCGGCTGCTTCATCGCGGATATCCTGACGGTCTGCCGGTGCCATGTCGTACGTCTCTCTGGTCTGACGAATCTCCTTTTTCACAACTGCATTTTCCTCTTCCTCTGTCAAAGGCTCTCTCTTATCAATCTGTGCATTTTTTAAAGCACTCAAAAGCATAGATAAAGACTCTTTTCTCTCCTTGTCCTTTGCCTTCATCGCTTCCACCATTGCCGCTCTTACTACATCAATCTTACTCATCTAAAATCACCCTTTCTATATGCTATACTTTTGTTTTCCCGCAAAACTGCAAATGTACAGAACCATCTCTCATAAGGGACTTGCCTGCTTTGCACAAAGCAGGCTTAATTTCGTCCAAACTCGCTCAGCTTCAAACCTGGATTTCTCTCCAGGACCATACCTGGACTCCAGCTGTTTGTAAACAGAAGCAGCGGATTTCCCTTCAAATCTTTGATTCGTTTCATATCCGAGGTTCCCTGAATCTTTGCAGCATCAATCTCATCTTTATTTTCAATCCAGCGAATATATTCATATGGCAATTTTTCCAGCTTTACTTCTACATTGTACTCATTCTTCAGACGATAGGTCAGAACTTCAAACTGCAGTACACCGACTACACCAACAATGATTTCTTCCATTCCGGTATTAAACTCCTGGAAAATCTGAATCGCACCTTCCTGCGCAATCTGGTTTACACCCTTAATAAACTGTTTTCTCTTCATAGTATCCATCTGACGCACTCTAGCAAAATGCTCTGGCGCAAATGTAGGAATTCCCTCAAACTCAAACTTCTTATCAGAAACACAGAGTGTATCTCCAATGGAGAAAATACCTGGGTCAAACACACCAATAATATCACCCGCATACGCCTCATCTACAATTTTTCGGCTTTCCGCCATCATCTGCTGTGTCTGTGACAAGCGAAGTTTTCGTCCTCCCTGTACGTGGTTGACTTCCATACCGGCCTCATATTTACCAGAACAAATCCGCATAAACGCAATTCTGTCGCGATGCGCCTTGTTCATATTTGCCTGAATCTTAAACACAAAAGCAGAAAATTTTTCCTCAAACGGGTCCACTACCCCATCTGTCGTTTTTCTCGGAAGCGGGGATGTTGTCATTGTCAAAAAGTGTTTCAGAAATGTCTCCACACCAAAGTTTGTGAGTGCAGAGCCAAAAAACGCAGGACTTAATTCGCCGCGGCTGACTTTCTCCATATCAAACTCATCTGCAGCTCCATCCAACAGTTCAATTTCCTCCAGCAGCTGTTCGTGATAATCCTGACCGATAACCGAATCCAAAGATTCATCTTCCAGATGATACTCGTGGTGTTCAATCTCCTTCTGGCCATTCATGGCAGCTGTAAAGGTAGTAATCATCTGTGTATTTCTGTCATACACTCCTTTGAAATTCTTTCCGCATCCGATTGGCCAGTTGATCGGACATGTCTTGATTCCAAGAACTTTTTCAATCTCATCCATCAGCTCAAACGGATCTCTAGCCTCTCGGTCCATTTTATTGATAAATGTAAAAATCGGAATATGGCGCAGCAGACATACTTTAAACAGTTTAATCGTCTGCGCCTCCACACCTTTGGAAGCATCAATCACCATCACAGCAGAATCTGCTGCCATCAGAGTACGGTACGTGTCTTCCGAGAAATCCTGGTGGCCTGGAGTATCCAGAATATTAATGCAATATCCGTCATAATTAAACTGCAGTACGGAAGATGTAACAGAGATTCCTCTCTCTTTCTCGATTTCCATCCAGTCAGAAACAGCATGTTTTGCCGCTTTTCTTCCCTTTACTGTACCTGCCATATTGATGGCACCGCCATAAAGCAAAAACTTCTCAGTCAAAGTCGTTTTACCGGCATCTGGGTGAGAAATAATGGCAAATGTTCTTCTTTTCTTTATTTCTTCTGCTATATTGGACACAAGTGTCCCTCCTATCTTGTATTTCATTGCGTGAACTACCCACCACCTAAAGGTAATGAGCTTCTAAGAGCCTGACGGCTCTATTTAAGAAGTCTGAT
>JAUNGE010000006.1:85529-100945 GCA_030524675.1 bacterium | reverse complement strand
ATGTCTTGACAGATACGCCTAACAGTTCAGCAAAATCTTTTGGCTTGTAATTCGTAATATTTAATGTGTTCATAACGATTCCTCTCCTTTGAACCTATTTTAACACATTTTATCACGTTTATCAATATATTTAATTACTCAACTTTCCTCCTTTACTTTGAAACTTCTGTCGGGTCATATGCCTATTTCCTATTATAATAAAAAATCCGGTTGTACTCAACCGGATTTTTCCTTTCTTCTTGTCTTTCTTTTTATTCTTATATATCTTCTTTTATATCGAAACTAACTGCTCAGGCCTCCGCAGTTGTTTCGGTTGCACAATCGAATACCCTCGTACATCTTTGTTCTTTCTTGCTCTGGATCTTGCACTTGTGAATATAAATTTTTATGAAATAGATAAGCTGAATTCTCACCAGATGCTTTCTGACTGCATTGTATTTTGTGTATCCCCCGCTCACCAATCTGGCGGATAACAAAACAAAGATTCCCTAAACAGTATCAATCAACTTCAAATGCACAAACGCTTTATAGAGTCCATCATCATCCACACCGTCTGTGACATAATCTGCCATTGCCTTGATTTCCTCGCCGCCGCTTCCCATCGCTACGCCAAAAGCACAGTATTTAAGCATGGGGATGTCGATTTTCGCATCACCAAACGCAATCGTATTCTCCCGTTTTTCTCCCAGATAGGAAAGCAGATGATCGATAGCATTCGCTTTTGTAATCCCCTTTACTCCAAGATCCCCGAACAAGGCTGTTTCTCCTGCCCCACCCCATGTGCCATTTTCCATATCTGGGAACTGCTCCTTTGTATCAAGATAGTCCTGATAGTCATTCAGAAGATAGCTAACCTTGTTCAAATCACCACGGTACAATTCTCCATCAAATATCATTTCTGGGAAAATACTCCTGACGCTCATTTCATCTGCATTTTGCGCTCCTTTTCTTTTGCAGTATTCGCGCATAGAGTCCAATGCTTTCTCTTCAAAATGCTCGCTGGCAAATAGTCCATTGTTGCTTTCGAGATAAAATTCCAGTTTCCGGCTGTGTAACCAGTCCACGATTCTTTTGCACTGCTCCATGGTAATGAACTGATGCATAACCACAGTTCCATGATCCTCCACATAGCTTCCGTTTCCGCCGATCATCCCATCTAAGCCAATATCCCACAAATTTTCGTATACCTCTGCCTTGCTTCTTCCTGTGCAGATATAGACCCGATGCCCGTTTTTCCTAGCTTTCCTGACAGCCAATACTGCAGAATCCGGTAACTGGCACTCATAATTTACAAGCGTGCCATCCACATCCAAAAATACAATTTTCCCCATATCATCTGTCCTCCTCGCTTTCCTGCTCGATTTCCAATATAATACAATTATAGTGTGGAATATTGTAAATTACTATCACTTTTCACTTTAGTTACTATAACAATCGTATTTTTGGAGGATTTCGGTATGATAAATTATAGATACAATGTAAGATGCTTCGGAGATTGTTCAATGTCAACTACCTATCAATATGAACATTATCAGGACTCTTTAACTTTGAATGAAATCGCTGCATCTGCGAATATCAGCCGAAGTAAGTGTTGTATCATTTTTAAGCGCTACCTCCAACTGTCGCCAGTTGAATTTTTAAATAAATACCGCTTAGAGGTCAGCCGATATTTGTTGATACATACTCATTCCAGTATCTCGCAGATTGCAATTTCCTGTGGATTCAATCATTTGAGTTATTTTTCCAAATTGTTTCTTCGGGAGTATGGTTGTACGCCGACAAAATATCGCAAAAATTGCTTACAGCAAGAAGATGTGTTATAAATTTGCAGCGAAAAACTCACAGGCTTGCCTGTGGGATGAAAGCTGCTTTTCTTTTGCTTGACATTTACATAGAATATATATAATCTATGTACAGAAAACAAAGACAAAGTGAGAATAATTATGCAAAGAGCTGCAGAAAAAAGAAAAAGCACGATGGATGGAGATTACAGCAAGCTACTGAAACAATATCATAAAATTTCTGACCGGCATATTTTAGTTGTTGAGACTGATATGTCTGATATGGATGTACTTAAAGTCGTGGATCTTTCTGATAAGATTCGCAAAGCAGGCAACGAGCTTGTTGGTCTTATGAGAAAGAATTGGGAGCAGCTCATGCGTACAAAAAGGTACCGTAAACTGCTTTCTTTGTATGGAAATACCAATGATAAGACAAAAAGGAAAGAATTGTCTGTTCAGCTTAATGAGATGCAGAAATCCTATCATGTTACATGGGATGATTGCAGGAAGTGCATGATTCCGATAGGAAAGAAATACGGCATAGATGCTGTATTTGCTCTTACGAAAGCGGAAGATGTATGGAGAGGTATTGAAAAATGCCTTTATGGAAATGGTAATACCATCCATTTTTCTAAATACGGAGAATTGCCTTGTATCAGAGCAAAACAGATGAACCGTGGTATTCCGATATCGGTCAAGGATGGAGAATTACAATTTAAGCTTGGTAAAACGACGTTCAAAATACGGGTAGACGACAGATTTCGGCAGGATGAGGTAAATGCTGTCCTCTCCTATCTTGCTGAACCTGAAATCATGGATAGAAAAGCGGTTGATACACTTATCAAAGAGGGTTATTGTATAGATACATACAGACCATGCTATGCAACTCTTGTTCCTAAAATGATACGAGGAAAGTACAGAGTATATCTGCATCTGACTATAGAAGGTAAATCCAAATTGAAATACGACAGATTTGGCAATCGCCGTTACAAATACGGGAAA
This sequence comes from bacterium, assembly GCA_030524675.1. Taxonomy (GTDB): domain Bacteria; phylum Bacillota; class Clostridia; order Lachnospirales; family Lachnospiraceae; genus CAJMNU01. The sequence continues at coordinate 98,162 of JAUNGE010000006.1, read as the reverse complement.
GGCATGATAGGTGCTGATATTGGCACACAGACAGTTGCCTATACCTCTGATACGGAAGTAGGATTAAAGAACCTTTCAGAACGAGGAAACAGTATCCAGAGTTCCGAGAGAAAAGAACGTCTGCTCTATCGTGCGATGGACAGGTCAAGACGGGCTACCAATCCACAGAATTATAATCCGGATGGAACCGTTAAAAAAGGCCGCAAGACTTGGAAATATTCGAACCATTATAAGAAACGAAAGGCCAGACATTCCGAATTATGCCGTATCAATGCGGTAAACAGGCAGCTTGCAATCAATGAGGATGCCAACCATCTGCGCAGCCTTGGGGATACATTTATAACAGAACCTAAGAATGCAGGTAAGTTAATGAAACGTGTAAAAGAGACCACTAAAAACAGGAAAGGTAAGTTCAACAAGAAAAAGCGTTTCGGTAAATCCATAAAGAACCGTTGTCCGAGCGGATTTCAGACTACCGTAGAGAAAAAATTCAAGGTTACGGGTGGTACATATATCGAAGTCCCTAATAATTACAGGGCTTCGCAGTATGACCATACCGCAGATGATTACATAAAAAAGAAACTGTCTGACAGACTATATAAGCTGCAGGACGGAACGGAAGTGCAAAGGGATTGGTACGCATCGTTTTTGCTTTACTGCTACGATTACAGGACGCAGAGCATAGATAAAGGAAAATGTAACACGATATTTAAAGATTTTTACAATGAAGAAAAGGCTCTAATTACTTGGATTAAGATTCATAAAATTAAAATATTAAACAGTGGAATCAAAGTAGCTTAATAAACGTAATATCAGGGAGATTGACTGTACTTCCTTGCTGAAAAGCAGAAATTTACCGCTAATGTGGTCGTTGGACTGCTTGGTAATGAAAGTCCTGATTCAAACAGACTTATACTTGTATATCCAAAGTCTGAAAATGATGTACGATTACAAGCTACACTTGGCAATCAGAACCCCACGGGCTTGCCCGTGGGAGCAGTCAGACTTGGGACATCAAGCAAATTAACAAATCGGAATTTGGAGAGATATAGAAACATGAGAAAAATTAGTTTATTTATTGCGATGAGCCTTGATGGATATATTGCAGATAGCAAGGGCGGTGTTGATTGGCTAATTGGACAGGGTAATGATGATGAGAACATCGACGCATATTCCGACTTTGTGAAAGACATTGATACTGTTTTGATGGGGTGGAATACATATTATCAAATTACCACTGAGCTTTCCCCCAACGAATGGGTTTATGAAGATTTTACAACTTATGTCGTGACACACACCAAACATGCATCTTCTGATAAAATCCGTTTTACCGATGAAAGTCCTGTTGAATTGGTAAAGAAACTACGAAAGGAAATCGGAAAAGATGTCTGGATATGCGGCGGTGCAAATCTTATTCAGCAGTTGGTGAGGGAAGATTTGATTGATTACTATTACATTACAATCATTCCCACAATTTTGAGTTCAGGTATTCGGCTTTTTGAAGATGCGAAATATGAGATTAAGTTAAAGTTACTTAATACACAGTCATATAATGGCATGACAGATTTAATCTATACACGAAGATAAATTCCAGTTTGTAAGGCAAACGAAAATCTCAAATATAAAATACTCTCCTAGATTGCCAACACAAATCTAGGAGAGCAGATTTTAGATATATTCCTGTATTCTCTCAAATAGTAATGGACATGCCTAAACCATTTTCTCCAACTCTTCAGGTTCCACAATCGAATATCCCAGCTTCATTTCTCTGGATATCATCTCCCCCTGGCTGAGTGCCTCGAGCAGCATCTGCACTGCAATTTCCCCGCTCTTCTGATAAGAATAATGAACCGTTATCAATGGAGCCACTGTCACCTTTCCCATATCCGAATCCCCCTGTCCAGCCACCAGAATCTGCGACGGAGTCTTGATTCCATGTTCCCGAAGATACTGCATCGCGCCTGCTGCCATCGTATCCGTCGCACAGAGCAGGCCATCCAGATTTTCGCATTTTTTCAGCAATTCTCCCATCTTCTCATATCCAGACGCAACAGAAAAAGACGCGACCGCAAAATTCTGGGCCAGATTGGCATGTCCCGCATCACAAACGGCATCTGTGAATTACTCGGAAACAAGTTACCGAGCTTCTTGTTTCAACCACTACTGCTTAGCTGACACGCTGCGGTCAGGTTCAGTCTTACATAATGTCCACAAGCGTTAGGTTCGGGCTATTCCAGCCCTACCATTATCTAAAGGCTTACGCTGCCGTTCTCAGTATGCGTAAACCTTCCTTCTTTATGTTAATTGCAGCGTTTTGGTCACGGCTCATCACCAGACCACACTCGCATTTCATTGTTCGGACAGACAAGTCTTTCATTTCAGGATGCATGCTTCCACAGCAATGACAAATCTGACTGGATGCAAACCACTTATCTACTTTAACAAAGTATTTTCCTCGTTCAGCAAGCTTGTATTCCAACATAGTTAGAAACAAGCCATATCCATTGTCCATAGTGGCTTTCCCATTGCCAAACCTTTTATTAGACATAGAACGCATATTCAGACTTTCCACACATACCACATCGTACTGATTGGCTATCTCAGTTGATTTTTTGTGCAGAGAATCCAGGCGCTGATTGGCGATATGCCTGTGAATTTTGTTTACTTTGTGTAACTGCTTCATGTAGTGATTCGATTTCGTTTCATTCTTTTTTGAACCTCGCATTCGTGACAGCTTACGCTGGGCTTTGGCTAGTTTTTTATGGCTCTCACGATAGTATTTATGATGACTGCCAACATTGCCTTTGTCGTCCATGTACAGACCATTTGATGTATAATCCAATCCGATTGCAGTATCCGATACAGGAACAGGAACGATGCTTTCTTTGTACTCGAAAAGTACGGAAACATAAAACTTTCCGTCACTTTCCTGTGAGATGGTTGCGGATTTCAAAACCCAGTCTGCCGGCGGCTGTCTGTGTATGACTGCTTTCACGTTTCCGACTAATTTCCTCTGTCTAATTCCTTATTCCAGTAAATTCTTTTCTGCTTTTCATCGAGATTGTCTACAAAACGGCGCTTAAAAATCAGGAATTCTTCCAGTTCCATCATAACATGGTACAAGACGGCTCTTCCTTCAAATTCCTCCCTTGTCCTGGGGAGTTCTTCCATACGATAATACTCTTTTGTTTGCTCCAGCCGCTGAAGCTGTTCGGCAGGAATATTCATTTCCTTTACATAGTCGCTCATATAGACAATATACGCCGCCATAGGTTTGGCCTGCTCCGGCATGGTTCTGATTTTCTTTATCTCATAGTGCAGGTTGTGAAGAACGCCACACTGTTTCATTCTCATCTCAATATACTGGATGTAGTACTCCGGATGCGACACAAAGGTGTTTCCCTGGTACTCACAGGCGCGCTCCAGAGATTCCTCCAGATGCTGTTCCAGGCGTATAATATCATCCCACACACTGCTGTGCTGCTCATTCTGCATGAGATAGTCAGCAATGCGCAGCAGAATATTTTTCAGCTGCATCTCGATATCCCTCATATCTTTGATAATTGTCTCTTTCCGGTTTTTGTTGTTGTGAAACAGGTTGATGACAATGCTCACGGAAACGCCGATTAAGACCAGATAGAATTCATTCAGTATGGCGTGCATACCAAATTGGTGGGTGGACAGAAAATGTGTGCCAATCACGGCATTGACCGAAATCGTGTTTTTCCAGCCCAAAATACAGCTGATGCTAGTCAGGCACAGAACAAAAATTCCATATGTCATCCATGTTCCTTCCATATGCCCGAAAATCAACCATGATAAAAAGATGGTGATGCCAAACGATACGATACGGCTCGCAGCAAGCCTGAGTGTCTCCCATTTTGTGCTCAATATTGTCAACAGTGTGATAATCCCCGCCGAACTGGCAAAATCCAGCTTTAGTTCTTCCGCAACCACAATGGCACAACATGTCCCCAGTGCTATCTTGACCGCAAACACCAACTGTTTCCTCACAAATTTCCAATCTGGCAGTGTTCTCCTCTTTTGTTTTTTCACTCCCCGCTCCAGACTTGGAATTTCTGCTGACATTTTCTTTTTTCCCCTGTTTCCCCGTCCAATCATAAATACAGTCTCTCCTCCCTTATTTTACTCCCTCTGTTTTCAGAAAAAGCATGTCAGCTGCAGATGCAACAGGCATGCTTTCTCTGAATGTATTTGTTAAATGTATCATGACAGCAAAATCGGAAAATGTCAATTCTTTTTTTATTTTATTTCTTCCCGCTTCTTCCTATCTTTATACATTCTGTCTCGTTCTCCTAACCTTTCCAGCTAGTTTATCTGTTTATGAAATGATACAATATATTGATGATTCTCTAACTCGTACCTTTTTACCAGTTTCTGAACTCTTAGAACTTTCCGTTCTGATTCTGCCAGGTGGACGCATCTGCAATCGTCTCCATCACATCCCAATGCTCTGTGATTTTTCCGTTCTCTACGCGGAATAAATCGTAGTAAGCAGTCGGCACACCGCCGAATGTACCTTCGCTGACGGCTAAACCGTAGTTTCCATCTGCCAGCACTTGATATGTCTTTGTGTAAATCATCTGAACTCCCTGCTCTGCCAACGCTGCCAGTGCCGTGTCAAGGCCGGAGAGACCGTCTGCAATACCGGTATTGTGCTGAATGTAGGTATCTCCCTCAAAGTAAGAAACCAGATTATCTGGATTCTCGCCGCGCAGCACATCTCCTACAAATCCAGAAACTACTCTGCGGGTTTCCTCTGCATCTACATCCTTCTTCTCCAGTGTGCCATCAATCTGTGTATGGCCGGATGGGTTCGGAGCTGCCTTTTGGGCCAGGTTATCCCAATGCTCTGCAATCTTTCCGTTCTCGTCAAAACGGAAGATATCAAAGGCTACCTGCTCGCCCGCACCTGCAAAATTATATACCGTCTGCAGAAATACTTTGTCTCCATCAGAAAAAGCGCGGATGTTGTTTACTGTGGTTTTTACCGGCGCTGCGGCCAGGTAAGCAACGGAACCTACGAAAGCGTCGCGACCTGTGCCATAAGCCAGATTGTGCTGGATATAGCCCTCTGTCAGAAGACCTGCTGCCTTTTCGGTGTCACCTGTTGCAAATGTGTTGATGAGTTCCAGTGCGTTCTGCATGTTTGTATTCGTTGTCATGTTCGTATCCTCCTTGATTTCTCTTTCTTCTCTGATTTTTCTTTTTTCCATGTTTCTTTTTGTTCTCTTTGCTGCGTTTCTTCTCTTTGTTACTTTTGCTTTCTTTGCTGTTTTGTTTTTCTCTGTTGTAACCTTCGTTGCAACTACAGTATAGTGAATGGATGTCAATTTGAAAATGGCCGAAAATTTGTACTTGTCACAACTTGAAATTGTAATATACTATTCTTATAACCAGCACATGACCTGTCACTTTTGGTATCATCACATGTTATGACATTGGGATATTTTACAAACAAGCTCACATCGGATTTCTGACCTTTTGACTCTGGTATTATGTTATATTTTGGAAGAAACAGAAGAAAAACGAACCAGAAAAAGGAAGGTGATATAAAACAATATGGAATTCAAACATATCGAATATTTCATCGAGACCTGCCGCCACAAATCTATTTCACAGGCTGCCGAAAGTCTTTTCATATCGCAGCAGGCCCTAAGCCGCTGCATTGCAAATGTAGAAGCCGAACTGGGATGTACCCTTTTCAGCCGAACAGTAAAAGGGATCTCCCTCACAGAAGAAGGGAAATATCTCTATGAGCGATTTTATCCGCTGGTAATTCAATTTCAGGACACACGAAACCAGACTATCTCCTACTTCGACAACAAGCCAAAAACGTTTTCTTTTGCCTGTGCACCGCTGATTTTCGGGGTTTTGGGGCCGGAACTTCTCCTGTCTTTTCGGGAAAAATACCCCCAAATCTCACTCGACATGATAGAACTCTCTGATTCTGACTGCGACGCCTATGTGGAAGCTGACCCGAGACACCTGGGACTTTTGGCAATTCCGGAAAACCGGCACGGAGAACGCTTGGATTACATTCCTGTCAAAACACTGCCTCTGTACCTGTATGTCCACAAGGACAATCCTCTGGCAAAACAGGAAGTCGTCAATTTTGGTATGCTGAAACACGAGGCTTTCCTTATGCTGGACAAAAAATCCTATTACCGAAAAGTCATTTACTCCCATTCCATACCATATGGATATAGGCCCACGCCTGCCTTTGAGTCCTCCGATGTCAACCATATCTGCCATCTGGTCAATACTGGAAAGGGCATTTTTCTCGCAACAAAAAATCCGGCGGTCAACATCCTGTTTCGAAATATCGTCATGGTTCCATTTGATGACGACACACTGACTTACAGTATCGCATTCACCTTTCAAGATTATGAAAAACTGGAAGCTCCTGCAAGAAAATTTATGGAATATATTCTGGAAAATACAAAATAGGATGAAAGGTCACGTTTTCAAGACAATTCTTAAACATTACATGCCAAGCAACACGCCGCAAAATCGCGGTGTAAATTTTCAGGTGGATGTTAATCAGTACACACATATACAAATTAAAGAAAAGGACCGACATACCGATTGCTCTATCATTATACAGCTTAAGCAACAAGTGGATAATTCCTTACTGGCTGTAAGGGTTATTAACCATAAATATAATGTAGTAGAAAAGGAGATTTTTGCTATGACAAAACGAGGTCTAAAAATTGCCACTATTGGAGGTGGCTCCAGTTACACCCCTGAATTAATTGAGGGATTTATCAATCGATATCAAGCTCTTCCAGTCAAGGATATTTATCTTCTTGACATCGAAGCCGGACATCAAAAGTTAAAAATTGTTTCGGAGCTCGCTTCCAGAATGGTAGAAAAAAGCGGCATAGATTTAAAAATCCATGCCACCCTTGATCGTGAAGAAGCTCTAAAAGATGCAGATTTTGTTACTACACAATTTCGTGTCGGCCTTTTAGATGCACGTATTCGGGATGAAAAAATCCCTCTCAAATACAAAAAAATCGGCCAGGAGACAACCGGAGCCGGTGGATTTGCAAACGCACTGCGTACCATTCCTGTCATATTGGATATTTGTCATGATATGGAACGTTTATGTCCAGATGCATGGCTCATTAATTTCGCTAATCCTTCTGGTCTTCTTACTGAAGCAGTCTTAAACCATACAAATATCAAAGCAATCGGTTTATGCAACTGCCCAATCAATATGGTAAATGACCTTGCAGAAAAATTCCATGTCAACAGTGAAGAGATTTATTGTGACTTTGTCGGAATTAATCATTTAGTCTGGGCACAGCGGGTTCTTCTTCGTGGAAAAGATGTAACAAGCCAAGCAGTAGACTTGATCTGTGATGAAACCGCCAAAGAGGTTATGGCAAACATACCAGAAATCCACTATCATCCAGAATTTTTAAAAACTCTTGGCATGGTTCCTGTCAGTTATCTGAAATATTACTATATGCAGCCAGAAATGCTGGATGATTGTCTGTATGCTCAGAAAAACAAAGGTGTACGCGGTGAAGTAGTCAAAAAGGTGGAAGATGAGCTTTTCGAGCTGTATAAAAATCCAGAATTAAATATCAAACCACCACAGCTTGCAGAACGCGGAGGGGCTCATTACTCTGATGCAGCCTGCTCTCTCATTGATTCTATTTACAATAACAAGGGAGATATCCAGACCGTTAATGTACTCAACGGAGGAACCAACCTGGATCTTCCATACAATGCTGTAATCGAACGTAACTGCGTGATTGACGGAAATGGGGCTCATCCAATTACCATTGGTCATACTCCATTAAAAATACGTGGTTTATTACAAGTTGTCAAAGCTTATGAGCAGCTCACTATTCAGGCTGCTATCACCGGAGACTACAGCGCTGCACTTCAGGCACTCACAATTCATCCCCTGGTTGGCTCAGCAGAAATCGCCCGCTGTATATTAGATGACATTATTGAGCAGAATAAAGAATATTTACCGCTCTTTCACAAATAAATAACTCGGTTGAAGCCGCGCCCCTTTACGGGACGGGGTGATTGACAAAATTTCATTATGAAAATCTATACAACAAAAAATACCTAGGGCTTAAGCAGTAAAGCTGCAGATAGTATTCCTGCTCAAATTATTATGGAACCGGATTCCGTTCTTGGACTAGCAACAGGTTCCACCACTTACCACACAAAAAGATTTGACAGAATAGACGAGAATCATACTCTATTCTGTCAAATCCTCTTTTTATACTCAAAAACCAAATAATATACCCTAAAAACTGCCTGTCGAATGATAAATTGATCATAATCGATGTGCTGAGTTTAGCAGCATTGCCAATAAAAGCGACAAACTTAAACCAATTGGCACATGAATCAACGTATACAGTTTTGTTTTCTTCTTGTCAACTTACCCCACCCGAAGCAAAACATTTAATTCACATCTTATTTCCCCATAAAAACACAAGTCCATTTTTTCCAACAACGCCGAAAAAGCCCTGAAAATCAACGTTTCTTAACGAGAAGAGCCACCGTTTCCACATGTCCGCCCCACGCGAACATGTCGCATCCTCTCACGCGCTTCACCTCATATCCGGCATCTGTCAGATACTTCACATCCCGCCCCAGAGTCGCTGGATTGCAGCTCACATACACAATTTTTTCTGGCTGCATTTTCACCATTGTTTCGAGGCATTTCTCATCGCATCCTTTTCTCGGCGGGTCCACCACAATCACATCTGCGTATATCTGGTGTTTCTCAAACTGCTCCGGCAGCACTTCCTCCGCTTTCCCCACAAAAAACTCTGTGTTTTCCATTCCATTCAGCCGCGCATTCGCGTTCGCATCCGCAATCGCCTGTGGCACAATCTCAACGCCATACACCATCTTCGCCTTTTTTGCCAAAAACAGCGAAATGGTTCCGATTCCGCAGTACAAATCCCAAACTACCTCATTTCCTGTGAGCCCTGCGTACTCCAGTGCCGTCGCATACAGCTTTTCTGTCTGCACCGGATTCACCTGGTAGAAGGACAAGGGCGAAATCTGATACTTCACATCCCCAATCCAATCTGTGATATAGCCATTTCCATACAGATGCACAATCTCCTGCCCCATAATCACATTCGTTTTTTCCTGGTTTCGGTTAATAGAAATGCTTGTCATTCCTGGTACTGTGAGAAGTGCCTCCAGCAACTTCTCCGCCGCCGGAAGCTTCTTTCCGTTTATCACCAGACATACCATAATCTCGCCAGTATGAAAGCCTTTGCGAATCAGGACATGGCGCACCAATCCGGTATGTGTGTCCTCATCATACGGACGAATCCGATACTCCTCCATAAATTTGCGCACAATCTCCAAAATCTTTGGATTTTCCTCCACCCCCAGCAGACAGTCCTCCTGCGGGATAATGCAGTGCGTATGTCCGGCATAAAATCCGGCAACAATCTTTCCGTTTTTGTCAAGTCCAATCGGAAACTGTGCCTTATTGCGGTAACGCCACGGATGTTCCATCCCCAGAATCGGTTCCATCAAAGTTTCCACGTTCTTCACTCCTCCGATTCGCTGAAGGGCGTTTTTAATTTTATTCTCCTTAAACAGAAGTTGTTTGTCATATGCCATCGCCTGAAACTGGCATCCGCCGCACTGGCGCGCCACTGGACATTTCGGCTCTGTCCGCGCCGAAGATGGGGTTATCACGCGAATCAGTCTGGCAAAACCATAGGTCTTCTTCATCTTCATCGCACCAGCTTCCACCTCATCACCGATTACCGTATCTTTGATAAACCAGGTATATCCATCCAGTTTTCCGATTCCAGCTCCCTCTTCATCCATATCTGTGATTGTCACAGTAAACACATCATTTTTCTTCATCTATCTCATAGCTCCTGTAGTCTCTGCCCATCTGAAAAAATTCCCCATACCTGTCTACCCGTTTCCGCCGCCGCTGCGTCCGGATTTTCGGTATCATACAGGTACAGGGAATCCCTATGTTTTCATATATCTATATTTTTATGTATGTATCTTTTCATGCATCTATACTTTATATACTTATATATCAACTCTTATACATCTGAAGATTTACGGATATTTGTCTCCAGCAAACGATTAAATCCAAGCCATCCTGCATTATCCCAGGAACCTCTCAAAATTTCCGTCACAGTCTCCAATTTTGCATCTGCATTATCTGCAAAATACAGCGCCATCGCCTCTGCTAATGCTGGTTTTTTCGGAGAACCATACTCCAGCTCACCATGATGCGCCAAAATACAGTGCTTCAATTCCGATGCAAGTTTATCTGGAAAACCCGAAATCTCCCGAATCCTGTCGCTCACCATCTCCGTCCCAATGATGATATGTCCCAGAAGCTGCCCGTCATCGGTATAATCATTCTCCGGAAATTTTGAGATTTCCTTCATTTTTCCCACATCATGGAACATCGCAGCACAGAGCAGCAAATCCCGATTTAGAATCGTATAATTCTTTGCAAAATAATCGCAGAGTTTCACCACGCCCAAAGTATGCTCCAAAAGTCCGCCTACAAAACCATGATGCACGGTTTTTGCTGCTGAATGGAACTGAAAATCTTTAATAAAATCCTTATCCTTGATAAAAAAGGACGACGCCAGTTCCTTTAAATATGGATTTTTCATGGACTGAATAAATTGTACCAGTTCCTGATACATCTTGCCGATATCTTTCGATGACATCGGAAGATAATCCGCTGGAATATACTCCCTCTGGTCTGCTTTCCGGATGCGGCGCACGTTGAGCTGCTTTGCTCCCTGAAATGCCACAACATCAGCTTCCACATGTACATAATCCATTGCCTCAAAATTTCCGATTCCAGGAGAACCCAAATCCCAGATTTTTGCATCTACAGTCCCTGTCTTATCCCGCAGTATCAAAGAACCGTATTCCTTTCCATTCTTCGTCAGTGCAATCTGTTTCTGTTTGCATAAGTACACATCCGATACACGCATTCCTTCCTGAAACGTCATGATATACTTCATTTTATATTGTTCTCCCATCTACTAAATTTGTTTTCTATGCTATGAAAGTCCTAGGCGACAATTACGAGAGTGCAAATGCCTGAAGCAATCGACTTTCACACTAGGCATATCCATTCTATTATCTGCTGCCCAGCACAACATGATACACAATCTCCTTGTACGCATCGCGCCCGTTGCGCATCACCTTCACCGTCACATTCTGACCTGTCTGCAAAGTCTCCATCTTCACCTGAAATTCCTTCATTGTGTGTACCTGCGTATCGCCAATCTCCGTGATAATGTCTCCATTTTGAATTCCTGCGCTGTATGCCGGACTGTCATTCTGGCATTGTACCACATATACACCAGCCGGCATTCCGCCTGCGATCATAGATGCGCTGACTTCCTGCCCATAAATTCCCAGATATGGCGCAGCCACTCCATTACTCAATTTTTCCAGTATTCCCTTATAATCAGAAATTCCATATGCAGCCGCAAAATTGCTCCCAGAAGTATTTCCAATGCTGCTCTCATCTGTGCTTGCGCCGTCCGTCACCCATCCGATGAGTTGTCCTTTGGTATCAATCAAATATGTCCCTTTTGCACTCTCACACTGCATATCCGTATACAACATCCGGCTCACACCATCTGTTACACGCACATTTTTTTCAATATAGGAGACAGAGCCAATCATTGTGGAATGTACCATTCCAGCTGGACTTCCCACTGCAATGACAAAATCTCCCTGGCTCACACTCCAGGAATTGCCCAGAGGAATCGGGAGCAGATTGTACAGTCCAGTATCCTCAATCTGATGTACATCCGCACTGATTACCGCAATCCCCATCTTGCTGTCCCGCTGCTTCACATAACCGTCCGCAACCACATTGGCAGACAGCGAAATCTCTAACACATCCGCATCCTGCACAGCTTGCAGAGGTGCAATAAATATCAGCTCATCTTCTGTCCTTGCAATCAGAGCAGCAGAAAACTGCCCTTCTTTTTCTAGGAGATTGTCGAACCAGTCCACGCCCTGCGTCACAGAACGCACTTTCACAATTCCTTTATCTGCCTGTACCGCTACCTGCCGGAGTTTTCCATATAGCTGCTGCAAATCATCCATAGTAAACGTATAATTTTCCAATACTTCCTGAATCTTGCTTTCCAGTGCTTCTTCGGACTCCTCCGTACTCTCGGACTCAGTTGTTGTCTCCATCACTGGAGTCACTGTCTCCATCGTCTCTGGTATCACTTCTGGCTCCGACTCATCCTTTGGAATCGTCACATGAGCTGTCTCACGCTTCTGGCCCTTCCCCAATGTCTTTTCCAGCCATGGTCTGAAACACACAAAAGTCATTGTCACAATGGCGCCAAATAAGATAGCCGCCAAACAAAACAAAATGACTCTCTTTACAGTGCTCTTTCGGGTTTTCTGCCGGCCAATAATCTTTTCGTTCATAAAGTTCTTCTTATCTGACTCTGGCATTGCCCTCCTCCTCTGTTGTTGCTTTGCGAACCCTTTATCCACAGGATAAAGTCCCCCTGTCCGCATCTACAGTGACTTATATTCTATTTTCCATAATACATGACCGCGCTTCCGCTCATAATCTACGGGAACCGCGAA
>JAUNGE010000006.1:0-85429 GCA_030524675.1 bacterium | reverse complement strand
CTCCGCTTCGCTCCGTTTGCGTAGCGAATAACTTCGCACCATGGTGCTCAGTTATCTTTATTCCGCTCATCCTTCGCTCCATAACCTACGGGAACCGCGAACTCCGCTTCGCTCCGTTTGCGTAGCGAATAACTTCGCACCATGGTGCTCAGTTATTCTTTATTATACTTATCTTCCTCGGCCTTTGCAAGGAAATTGTTTTTCTTTGCTCTGGTTCCTGCTTTTGATGGTATCATTATACTATCCTTTTCTTCCCTTGTCATTCATTTTGTTACACAATGCCTTCCCCAAATTCCAAATTTGGTATATAATAGCTTATGGGAATCTCCCCTAAATGGACATGTCGCCTGATGGCGACACCACCATAATATAAAACACACAAGACCCCCTATTTGCATCTCTGCTTTTTATGCGGAGAGAAAGGAATGAATCATAATTATGAACCAAAAAGCTCTGAAAACTTTAGAGTATGATAAAATAATCCATCAACTCGCTGAATATGCGTCCTCCCCTCTGGGAAAGGAACTCTGTCTGGCACTGGTTCCTTCCTCCGATATTGAGGAAATCCGCCATATGCAGCAGGAAACTACTGATGCCCTCACCCGCGTCCGCATGAAGGGGAGCATCTCCTTCTCCGGTGTCCGCGATGTGACTGCATCCCTCAAACGCCTGGAAATTGGCAGTTCTCTGGGAATTGTGGAAATTCTTTCCATCAGCTCCCTGCTGACAGCTGCTTCCCGCGCCCGCATCTACGGACGCCGCGAGGAAGATGAATTGACAGACGACTCCCTTGACGAGATGTTCCGCACACTCGACCCGATTACACCAGTCAACAATGAAATCAAGCGCTGTATTATCTCTGAGGAGGAGGTCAGCGATGATGCCAGTCCAGGACTGCACCGCGTCCGCCGCTCTATGAAAAACGCCCAGGACCGCATTCACACGCAGTTAAACAGCATCTTAAACTCCAGCCGCGCCTATCTGCAGGACGCTGTCATCACGATGCGCGACGGCCGCTACTGCCTTCCGGTAAAATCCGAGTACAAATCGCAGTTTTCTGGCATGGTGCACGACCAGTCCGCTACCGGCTCTACTCTGTTCATTGAGCCGATGGCTATTATCAAGCTGAACAACGAGCTGCGTGAGCTGGAAATTCAGGAACAGAAAGAAATTGAGGCAGTACTGGCCTCTCTCAGCAATGAACTCGCGCCTTACACGGAAACAATCCGCATGGACCAGGAAATTCTTGCCAAATTGGACTTTATCTTCGCCAAGGGCGCACTGTCCCGCCACTACAACTGCAGTGAACCGAAATTTAATGATAAAGGGTATCTGCATATCAAGGATGGACGCCACCCGCTCTTGGACCCGAAAAAAGTGGTTCCGATTGAGGTATATCTTGGAAAAGACTTCGACCTTCTGATTGTCACAGGTCCAAACACCGGTGGTAAAACAGTCTCCTTAAAGACCACGGGCCTCTTCACGCTGATGGGCCAGTCTGGTCTTCACATTCCGGCCTTCCAGGGTTCGGAGCTGACGGTGTTTGACGAAGTGTTCGCGGACATCGGAGATGAACAGAGCATTGAGCAGAGCCTCAGTACCTTCTCCGCACACATGACAAATATTGTATCCATCTTAAACCAGGCAGACAGCCATTCCCTCTGCCTGTTCGATGAGCTCGGTGCCGGTACAGACCCGACCGAAGGCGCGGCATTGGCGATTGCCATCCTGACCTTCCTGCACAATATGAAATGCCGCACCATGGCAACGACACATTACAGCGAGTTGAAAGTCTTCGCGCTCACAGCCGAAGGTGTGGAAAATGCCTGCTGCGAGTTCAATGTGGAGACACTGCAGCCCACTTACCGCCTTCTCATCGGTATTCCAGGAAAGAGCAACGCATTTGCGATTTCCCGCAAGCTCGGCCTTCCTGACTACATCATTGAGGATGCGAAATCCCATCTTGAGACGAAAGATGAGACCTTTGAAGACCTCCTCTCCAACCTGGAGCACAGCCGCGTCACCATCGAGAAGGAGCGGGAAGAAATCCAGAACTATAAGACAGAAATTGCGAATCTGAAGAAACGTCTTCAGGAAAAGGAAGAGCGTTTTGATGACAAAAAAGAAAAAATGCTGAAGAATGCCAACGAGCAGGCACAGCGGATTCTGCGCGAAGCAAAAGAAACGGCTGACCAGACACTGCGCAATATCAATAAACTCGCCCAGGGCGGCGCGAACAGCAATATGAAGGAACTGGAAGCGGAGCGCACCAAACTGCGCACAAAGCTGGACAAGGTAGAAAAACACCTCTCTCCTGCTGCCAAGGCAGCCAAAAAACCGCGCAAAACCCTCTCCGCGTCTTCCCTTCACATCGGTGACGGCGTTCTCGTTCTGTCCATGAACCTAAAAGGCACTGTCAGCACGCTTCCGAATGCGAACGGCGACCTGTATGTACAGATGGGAATTCTGCGCTCCCAGGTCAATATCAAGGACCTGGAGCTTTTAAACGAACAGGACGTCACCGGACCATCCCTGGAAAATGGCATCGGAGCGGGCAGCTCAGGTAAGGCAAACCGCGGCAGTTCCGGCAAAATCCGCATGTCCAAATCCGCAGCGATTTCTCCAGAAATCAACCTTATCGGCTGTATGGTGGATGAGGCGATTCCACTTCTGGACAAATACCTGGATGACGCCTATCTCGCCCATCTGCCGCAGGTGCGCGTGATTCATGGCCGCGGAACCGGCGCATTGAAGGCAGGGATTCACAGACACCTGAAAACCCTAAAATATGTCAAAGAATTCCACCTCGGCGAATTTGGTGAAGGAGACTCCGGCGTTACCATCGTTGTATTTAAGTAATAAGAACTGTGCAAAACCAGTAAATTCAATGACAGACACCATTCACACTCTTTCACAGAACTAACACTATGGACTCTGTCACACTACCATCATATATCACCCCATTTGGGTATTCAGGAAAGGAATTGACACAATGGTCGAAAAACAGCGCATCCTGATTGTGGATGACGATGCCAATATCGCAGAATTAATCTCTCTTTACTTAAACAAAGAGTGCTATGAAACAAAAATTGTGTACGACGGGGAGGAAGCGCTTGCAGCGCTCCCTTCCTTCGCACCGAATCTGATTCTCTTGGACCTGATGCTGCCTGGTATCGATGGCTACCAGGTATGTCGGGAGGTTCGTATGACTTCTCAGGTCCCGATTATCATGCTCTCCGCCAAAGGCGAAGTGTTCGACAAAGTTCTGGGACTGGAGCTGGGCGCGGATGACTATATCATCAAACCCTTTGACTCCAAAGAACTCGTGGCACGCGTAAAGGCAGTGCTACGCCGCTATCAGACTTCTGCCTCCCAGACAACACAGGCTTCCACCATTCCCAAGCAGCAGGGAAATTTTGTCGAATATCCAGATTTGATTGTAAATCTGACAAACTACTCTGTCATCTATAAAGGACATTCCGTGGAAATGCCGCCAAAAGAACTGGAACTTTTATATTTCCTCGCTGCTTCCCCAAACCAGGTATTCACCAGAGAGCAGCTTTTAGACCACATCTGGGGCTATGAGTACATCGGGGATACCAGGACCGTGGACGTACATATCAAACGTCTGCGTGAGAAAATCAAAGACCACGCAAACTGGGCATTGACCACTGTGTGGGGAATCGGCTACAAGTTCGAGGTGAAGCACTAAAATGCATTTTAAAAATCATTGAAAAATGGTGTTTTTTGTTTTAAACGTGTAATTTTTTAAGATTTTTTTTCACTAACTAATACTATCTAAAAACAGTCAAAAATAAGCATTATGCGGTCAAAAATACAGTTAGAATTGATATAATTATTGTTTCATCAGATAATAAATCATAAAAATACTGTGTAAAAATGTATATTGTAAATTAAATCCGTATATGCTATAATGCCAGTAGGCAAAACGATAACAGCATTCATGCAATACAAAAGGAACGAGCCTCTGAAAGTATGCCAGTACAATCAGAGGCTCTTCTTCTTTTTTACGGAGAAGTCAACCGCTGGGCTAGGCTACCGACTATTTCTCTCCATCTAACCACTTGCAAATGTAGTAGGCTACTACACTGGCCAACACAGAAAGAAAAAATGATAACAGCAACTCCATACAATACACCTCCTTTCTGCTACCAGATTGGAGGCGGTAACACAAGCATTATAGCATAATCAGACTGCTTTTTCTACATTGTTCTACAAAGTCTGAAAGGCGTCACACTGCCACGCATTCAGATGTGGTAATTCATAAAATCTTTTTTCAGCTTAACATTATATTTTCTCCACTATTGATATTTTTCTACATTTTGGTACAATAAAATTAATTTCTTAGTATTTCTGGATGTAAAAATTGAAAAAATGGAGAATTATTATGAAACAGTCAAAAAAAAGTCAAATGATAAAATCGTACCTCTCAACCCCGCATAAATACAGGCTTTTTCTTGAAAGCTACAAGTTCGAGGTGAAGCACTAAAATGCATTCTTTATATACCAAATTCATCCTTGGCTATCTGATATTCGGGCTTCTCGGATTTGTCACGATTGCTACCTTATCATCGCACTTTACATCACAGTATCTTATCAAAGACAAGGCCAGTATCCTGTATGACGAAGCCACACTGATTGCCAATACTTACAGCACCCAATATCAGGGAAAAAAGCAGGACCTGGCGAACGCCTACCCGCAGCTTCAGGCAGTCGCCACCTTCCTGCAGTCCGAAATCTGGGTGGTGGACCGCGATGGCACCATCATTGTTGACAGCACCTCCGCAAAAACCGGAAGCGTAATCGAAGACTTCGACCCGACTGCGACCGGAAATCTCGTCTATATGACCGGACGTTATTTCGGGTTATTCCCATATGATGTTCTAAGTGTATCTGCCCCGATTACCGGCAATTTCCAGACACATGGCTATGTGATTATGCACCTTCCCATCAGCGTCGTGCAGTCAAATCGAAATGACATTCTGAATATCGTGTATGTCACATGCGGCATCGTGTTTGGGCTCTCCCTGGTGATTCTTCTGGTCTTCACAAAAACCGTGTATTTCCCGCTGAAGAAAATCACCAAAGCGGTAAATGAGTATGCAGCCGGAAATCTGACCTACAAGCTGGAATTGAATACCAATGATGAGATGAGTTATCTCGCCGCAACCTTGGACTACATGTCCAGTGAATTAAACCAGATGGAAGAATACCAGCGCCATTTCATTGCGAATGTCTCCCACGACTTCCGCTCGCCTCTGACCTCCATCAAAGGATACTTGGAAGCCATCATTGACGGCACTATCCCGCCCGAGCTGCAGGAGAAATACCTGCATATCGTCATCAGTGAGACAGAGCGCCTGACAAAACTCACAGAAGGGCTTCTGACATTGAACTCGATGGATGGCAAGGGCTTTCTCTCCCGCAGCAATTTTGACATCAATCAGGTCATCAAAGACACTGTCGCCTCGTTTGAGGGCGTCTGCGCAGCAAAAAATATCGTGTTTAACCTGACCTTCATGGAACCAGTCGAGATGGTCTACGCGGATTTGGGAAAAATTCAGCAGGTTCTCTACAACCTGATTGACAATGCCCTCAAGTTCAGTCACACAAATTCCTCGATTGCCATTCAGACATCCATCCGGCACGACAAAGTCTTTATATCCGTGAAGGACAGCGGCATAGGAATTCCGAAAGACAGCATCAACAAAATCTGGGAACGTTTTTATAAAACAGATCTGTCTCGTGGAAAGGATAAGAAAGGCACCGGACTTGGGCTTGCGATTGTAAAAGAAATTATGCAGTCGCATGGAGAAAATATTGACGTTGTCAGCACTGTCGGTGTCGGAACCGAGTTTATATTCAGCCTGCCGAGAGGAAATTAGGACAATCTATGAGAACAATATAAAAGAGAAAATCCATACAACAAAGTGATTTTATAATTTTGCAAAACAAAAGAGCCTGATATCAAATACCAGGCTCTTTTTTGTTTTTTTGATTTCTTTTTTTCATGCCGCAGACCGGAATCGAACCGGTACGGGAGTATAAGTCCCGCAGGATTTTAAGTCCTGTGCGTCTGCCAGTTCCGCCACTACGGCATTTGCTCTTCCAGACTCTGCTTTAAGTCTCTCCGAGTTTCCCAGACCGACAGCATGTCTACTCCGCTCTCTGTCTGAGCAATGGATGGAGGTGGATTCGAACCACCGAAGCGAATCGCAGCAGATTTACAGTCTGTCCCCTTTGGCCACTCGGGAATCCATCCATATCGTTCTGACACTACAAAAATATATCACAGCCAGAACAAAAAATCAAGTCCTTTTTTCACTGCGAACCCCCAATGCCCTGTCCCTTCAAACATTCCCGTTTTTCAGATATTCTCATCTTTTCAAGGGTTCCCATTTCTTAAACATTCCTGTCTTTTGGACATTTACAGATTCCATGCATTGGTAAGAACCACCGCTCCATATGGCTCCATCTCAACCTTCAGAATACCGCCGTGAATCTCATATTGAACCGCTCCCACATTGTAACCCTTTTCACTGGTTTTCATGATTCGCTCAATGAAATCTCCATCCGAAAATCCAATCTGCCAAGCCGGAATCTCCGCCAAGCACGGCTCACTGGAAGTGCTGACAGCGATAATCGCTCTGCTGTCACCCTGGAAACGTCCATATGCAATCAGATTCTTTTTCATCACCAGCTCCTTCAAGGAGCCGCAGCGCAGCGCCTTTATGCGCTTATGAATCCCTGTGATATAACGGTGAAATTCCACCAATTCCTGGTCCTCATGGCCCCACGGGTAAGTTCTTCGATTGTCCGGATCGGTCCAGCCGCACACACCCGCCTCGTCCGCATAATAAATCGTAGGACATCCAGGCCATGTCATCTGAATCACAACACCCGCACGAAACAGTCCATAATTTATCCCCACGCCAGCTGCCGCGCTTCCCTTGGAAGCAAGACGTCCCACTGTCCGGTTTGTTCTCGTCAGGAAGCGGGAATGGTCGTGATTGGAAAGCTCATTCATCGCCGTATTCAAAGAAGAAGTCTGCATCCGCACCATACTGTAGCGCATTGTCCTAAAAAAAGCCTCCCCATCGCCAAACAGCTCCTGTTTGCTCTCGTCACTGTGCTTTTCCAATCCTGTCAAAAACCAGGATACCGGCTCCATAAACGCATCGTAATTCATCACCGAATCCCACTGAGAACCATCCAGCCAAGGGCTCGGGTCGCCATAATGCTCTGCCAGAATCAAAGCACTTGGATTGGCCTCTTTTACTGCCTTTCGGAACTTTTTCCAAAATTCGTGATTGTACTCCGGTGTATGTCCCAGGTCCGCCGCCACATCCAAACGCCAGCCGTCTATATTAAAAGGAGGACTGACCCACTTTTTCGCTATCTTCAAAATATAGGCTTCCAAGCTCTCGGCTTCATTGGAACCTGCCGCTTTCTCATAATTCAGCTTTGGTAAGGTATTGTGTCCCCACCATCCCTCATAGTCACCATTGTACGGCCAATTATTCTCGTTATAGAACTTGAAAAAAGAATGGTATGGGCTGTCCGCCGATACATAAGCGCCCTTTGCATAGGACTCTCCACTTTTTTCATACACTTTTTCTCTATCCAGCCATTTATTGAAGGAACCACAGTGATTAAACACACCATCCAGAATGATTTTCATGCCGCGCTTGTGGACTTCTTCCACAAAACGTTGAAAAAGCTCGTCGCTCGCCTCCAGATTTTCCTTTGCAGCAGAACGGACGCGGTATTTTTCTGCATGCTCATTTGTCGTCTCTCCTTCAGGGACCGTACATCCTTCATCCTTCACAATCACCCCATAATGTGGGTCAATGTGTTCATAGTCCTGACAGTCATACTTGTGGTTGGAAGGCGACACAAAAATCGGACTCAAATACAGCACTTCCACGGAAAGGCTCTGCAGATAGTCCAGTTTGTCCCAAATTCCCTGGATATCGCCGCCGTAAAAGCGCCGCACATCCATGGAAGACATTTTGTCGTCCCAGTTCTTCACCCGCTCCACAGGCTGTCCAATATAGATGTACTCTCGGTCTACCACATCATTGGAAAAATCTCCATTGCAGAAGCGATCCACAAAAATCTGGTACATCAGCGCCCCCTGCGCCCAAATCGGCGTATGAAATCCTGGAGTGATGCGAAAACTAAATCCGCTCCAAGTCTCATCTACCACACCCAGGCGATTGTAATAACAGACTTCGCTCCCTTTTCTTATCTCAAAAAAATACCGAACTGGCTTGTCCTTTACTTCAATCTTTGCTTCATAATAATCAAAATGCTCGGTACTCTCCACAAGGTCCATCTCTATCTCTACATCTGTATCATCTTCTACCCAAATAACTTTTTCTATATTGTTATGAGCTGTCCTGAACCGCATGGTCACAATATCTCCCGCATCCGGCTCTGCTGGATTTCTGTAATCTGCAGTCTCATCACAAAATAATGCATCTGTATTAACGCCCTTTTTTGCCGTAAATAGCCCTTTCATATAGTTTCCCCTTTCATCTTCAGAGACAACTCAACTCTCTACTCTTTATTTTATGATACCAGGGTCAAAAGGTCAGAAATCCGATGAAAGCTTGCTTTCAAGAGGATTTCTGACTTTGGGACCCGCCAAAAACATGAATAAGCAGCCATTTTTCAGAGAAAAATGAGCGAATTATGAATGTTTTTGAGGGCGCCAGGCGCCAGTGACGCCTGCTTGGCGCCGACCGGAGCGGAGCGTAGACCTTGCGAGAGCACATAGTGCGGAGCAATCTGGTATCATAGGGGTCAAAATACCTTTTGACCCCAACATCATTTTATATGATTCCCAGAATTTCCACAACTAAAATATTTAGCTCTGTTACAGCTCAATTATTATTACTTTTTTACAAAGTAAAAAGGCCAGCGGGGTAGCTGACCTTTTTAGGAGAAGGTATTTCGTTTCTTATGGGGTGTAGCAAAAACTATATAATGTATTGGGGGGGTTACGTCTATTATAATAGCATAGCATAGTAAAAAAGTCTGCACAAACTTCCATTTTTTTCTAATTTTTTTTTGTGCATATTCCCATTTCCTAATTTTTGTCCCTCTTTTTCTATCCGTTATTTTGCACAACCAAACTGTCTATTTCTTCAAATTCACTTTTTGTCCGAGAGTCTCATTTGCCTCTCCACCTGCAGTTTCATCTGCATTTTTATCTATTTTCCGGCTCATATCCATGTCAGCCTGTGCGAATACTGGCTCATTCTCATCAAACAATGCTTCAAATTCTTTCTGTCCGATTTTCTCCTTCTCTATCAGAAGTTCGCAGCATCTTTGAAGCTGCACTTCATGCGCCTGAATAATCGCTTTTGCCTTTGCATGGCACTCATCAATGATTCGCTTCACTTCACTGTCAATCACAGAAGCTACGCCTTCTCCGTATGCCTTTGTGTGCGCCAAGTCACGCCCGATAAAGACTTCATCCTCATCGCTTCCGTAATCAATCATACCCACTTTCTCTGACATACCATATTTTGTCACCATGGCACGGGCAATGGAAGTCGCCTGCTTGATATCCTGGGAAGCACCTGTCGTGATATCGTCGCAAACCAGTTCCTCTGCGATTCTTCCTCCCAGAGACACCATGATTTCCTGAAGCATCTTTCCTTTTGTCATGTGCATCTCATCCTTCTCAGGAAGCGGCATTGTATATCCAGCAGCCCCCATACCAGTCGGGATAATCGAGACGGTGTGCACGGGTCCCACATCCGGAAGCACATGGAACAAAATCGCATGACCCGCTTCGTGGTAAGCCGTAATTTTCTTATCCTTCTCGGAAATCACTTTGCTGCGCTTCTCCGCGCCGATGCCAACCTTGATAAATGCTTTATCAATATCGGCCTGTGTAATAAATCCTCTGTTCTGCTTTGCAGCGAGAATCGCAGATTCGTTCATCAGGTTTTCGAGGTCCGCTCCGGTAAATCCCGATGTTGTCTGTGCCACTTTGTGCAGATTCACATCTTCTGCCAGAGGTTTCTTTCTCGTGTGTACCTGAAGAATCTCCTCACGGCCTTTTACATCCGGTCTTCCGACCATCACCTTTCTGTCGAAGCGTCCTGGTCTCAAAATTGCAGGGTCCAGAATATCCACACGGTTGGTCGCCGCCATCACAATAATACCCTCATTGACTCCAAAACCGTCCATCTCGACAAGCAGCTGGTTTAATGTCTGCTCTCTCTCGTCATGACCGCCGCCCATACCGGTACCGCGCCGTCTCGCCACAGCATCAATCTCATCTATAAACACAATACATGGAGCATTTTTCTTTGCATCCTCAAACAAATCACGGACGCGAGAAGCGCCGACGCCGACAAACATCTCCACAAAATCAGAACCAGAAATGCTGAAAAACGGAACTCCCGCCTCCCCAGCCACTGCCTTCGCGAGAAAAGTCTTACCAGTTCCTGGAGGGCCCACCAGAATCACACCTTTCGGAATTCTGGCGCCTACCTTCATATAGCGCCCTGGATTTTTCAGAAAATCCACAATCTCTTCCAGCTCTTCCTTCTCTTCCTGCAAGCCGGCAACGGATTTAAAATTTACTTTTCCCTTCTCGTGACTCATCTTCGCGCGGCTCTTTCCAAAATTCATCATCTTGGCATTGGTTCCGCCGCCTGCTGCCCTGGCATTCATCACCATAAACAACACCACCAACATCAATGCTGACACGCCGATGGGAATCAGAATTGTGAGAAAATAGCTGTCCTGCGGCACATCCGATACCGTAAAATCAATGCCTCTCTCCAGAAGGTCTCTCTGTGCCTCCACCACATCCGACACATTGATGGCACCGATTCTGCCGTCTCTCAGTTCCACCTTGACCTGTCCGGTCGATGTCTGCTTATTCTGAATGATGGACACGCTGTTAATCGTTCCGGACTCCAGTATCTGCTCATACTCTGCATGCGACAGAGAATCCCAGGTCGTACTCTTCCAGAGCGTAGTCGCTATCATAATCAGAATAGCCACAAAAATCAAATAAAAAAAACCATTATAGGGTTGTCGTTTCAACGGAAAATCCTCCTTATTGCACTTTCACATAACAGCTTTGATATCCTCCGATATTCAAATCCTTCAAGATTCAGATACTCACATATCCCAATATCCCAGACTGTTATAATTCCACTACACCGATATACGGGAGATTTCTGTACTTCTGGTCATAATCCAAGCCATATCCCACCACAAACTCATCAGGAATCGTAAAACAGGTATATTTCACCTGCACCTGCTTCTTCACACGGCGCTCTGGCTTATCCAATAAGGTACACAATTCTATGCTTGCCGGATTTCTCTGTTTTAATACCTCAATCAAATAGGAAAGTGTGCGTCCAGAGTCAATGATATCCTCCACAATCAACACATTTTTGCCCTCAAGCGGCTCATCCAAGTCCTTGATAATCCGCACAACACCGCTGGACTGTGTTCCTGAGCCATAGCTGGATACCGACATAAAATCCAGACTCACCGGCACCGTCAGACGTTTTGCCAGCTCACACGTAAAAAATACGCCGCCCTTCAAAATGCAAATCAGATGCAGCTTCTTTCCCTCATAATCCTTGCTGATAGCAGATGCTACCTCGCTGATTCTTGCGTTTACTTCTTCTTCTGTCAGCAAAACACGAATCTTATCTTCCATCTTGTGTTCCTCCATCCAATCGTATTTGTAAAATCCTTTTGGTATCTTCTGTAACTTTATACATTTCACTGATGCGCCAGCCGACAATCCACAGAACATGGCTGCCATCCGCCACCAGTTCTACCTTATCCCTGCACTCCCTCGGAATCTTTTCATGAATCATATATTCCTTCACCGATTTTCTTCCGCCTCCGGAAATCGTGATAAAATCTCCGCTTTTTCTGTGTCTTACAGATACCATGCCTTTTATTTTATCATAATCAAACCATTTCGTATACTGATTTTGCGGAATTTTCATGCCTTTTTCGTAGGGAAACACAGAAAATTCGTATCCCATGCCGCATCCCTGAAGCGGACCCATTTCCAGTTTGCGTTCTCCTGTCTCCAGATGTACCCCCTCATATACACGCCTTGCAAGAACTCCTCCTGGCAAATTTCTTTCGCGCCCCACCTGCTTCTCAAACAAATCCATCACTGCTTCCAGATGCACCTGCCCCAGATTCGTCCCAGCACCATACATCTTTTCCAGCGCCAGCCGCACCACATATGGACGAAGCGCAGGATGCAGCGCCAAAAGCGGTTCTCTCTGAATCAAAATTCCCGCTGGCGTTTCCTCCCTTATCACATCTTTATAAGCATTTGCAGCGCTGTATTCCAAAAAATTTTCTGCCTGCGCTATCCGCTCTCCCGCCTGCACAATATGCGCTGCTGCCTGTGCATTGACATGCTTCTTAGCCCAAGGCAGAAGTTCATTGCGAATCCGGTTGCGCATATAGTGATTCTCCCCGTTCGTCGAGTCCTCGCACCAGTCCAGCCCTATTTTTTCCAGAAATGCCGTAATCTCATTTTTCTGCACGCACAGAATCGGGCGAATGATTCTTTCACGCACCGGCGCAATTCCAGAGAGGCCCCGCAGCCCGCTTCCACGAAACAGATGATACAAAATGGTCTCCGCGCTGTCTCCCTGATGGTGTGCCGTTGCAATCCTGCACGCACCCCCATCTGCGGCCTCCTCATCCCACTCTTTTGCCATTTCCTCGAGAATCTGATAGCGCACCATTCTTCCGGCTTCCTCCACTGACAGCTTTTCCTGCGCCGCAATCTGCGCCACATCCCGCCGCACAATGCGGCACGGCACATCAAACTTTTGGCAGAGTTTCTCGGTAAATGCAGCGTCTCTGTCCGCTTCCTCTCCCCGCAGTCCATGATGCACATGCACGGCCCGAAGTAAAATTTCCCCTCTCTGCATCTGCTGTGCAAGCAGCCAAAAAAGGCAGACTGAGTCTGCCCCGCCGGACACTGCCGCAATCACCCTGTCACCTGGCTGTGTCATCCGATGTTTCTTCATATATTCATAAACTTTTTCCTGCATGTATGTTCATTCCTTTATTTTTTTCTTTTTATTCTTTTGCCTCACCTTTTTTACCGTTTCCACAATCCCGCCGTCAACACCGTCATATCATCCAATGGCTCGTCCCCTGCTGCCGCAAACCGCAGAATCCTCTCTGCCATATCCTGCGGCGTGCGCACCGGAATATGTGATAAAAACTCCTTCATGGACGCTTCCTTATCTTCGCCTGGCATTGCATCCAAAACTCCGTCGCTGACCATCACAATCCGATTATTATTCCACAGTTTCTTTGACAGCAGCGTTGGTTCCACCGGATTTAAAACTCCCATCGGCACATCTCCGGCTTCCAGAATTTCCACGCCATCTTCACCCAAAATAAACGTTGCCACTGCGCCCAGTTTCATCGCTTCCAGAACCCCCGTGTAAAGGTCCACGCAGCACAAATCCATCGTCGCCGGATGCTGCTCGTCTCCCGTCAGCAAGAAAATTGTGTTTACCATTTTTAACGCCGTCCTCGCAGAAAATCCCGCTTCCAGCAGCTGCTCCATCAGCTCAATCACCTTTCGGCTCTCTTTTGCGGCCTGTTCGCCGGTTCCCATCCCATCTGAGAGGCTTAAAATTACCTGCCTTGGAAATGTCTCCTTGCAGGTATAATTATCGCCTGAAATCGTCTCACCGCTCTTTGGACGCCTCGCCACGCCGCAGAGCATCATGTATTTTCCCTCTTCTACCAGACGTATCATGGATGGGCGCTTCGCAATCACCAGTTTTTCATCCCTGTCCGGCGTCCAGGCCTTGCTTCCCATTGCCTGCCCGAAAATTCCGGCAGCCTCCTTCGTCGTGATGCATTTTCCGCCCCCGACCGACAGCGTCAGATATGCTTCCCGCTGTGCATCGCCGTGTTCCAGAAGGAGAAGATGGTGCATACGGATATGTTTCTTTCTAAACTGCTTTCTGACCTTATCCTTCCACACAGATGTAATGTCTGCAGTCTGTTCTATCTGGCGCGAGAATTCCTCCATAATCGTCGAGAGTTCCCGAAATTGCTCTACCATCGCATCTCTGCTCTCGAGAAACCGGTTTTTCCAGAGCAGATTCATGGACGCGCGCCCCAGGTTCCGGTTGAGCTGCCCCAGATACTCCTCTCTTCTGCGGCATGTCTGCAAAAATGGCTCCGGCATATCCTCCTCGCAGACGCTGCCATTCTCCCGAAATGCTTCCAGCATACGTCCAGGCTGTCTCTGACACACTTCCTGCCGCTCATATCCTGCCCCCGCCGCTTCTATGTAATCTGCATATTCGCCATTTTCCATGCAGCGCCGGCAATCCCCACAGACCAGAGTCGCCGTCATCTGCATCGCCGCCAGAGCATCTTTTCTGGAGAGTTCCGCACCGCCCTGTATATCATCCGAAAACGCCTGCGAAAGTCCCTCAAATGACCACGCCAGCGACTTTAATTTTTTCGCTGTATATCCTCCTGCATCTTCCATGCAATCCCGAATCCATCTCTTTTTAAACACAAAAATCCCTCCTAACCTGCATCGCTTTCATTATATACAGGAGGAAGGAAAATATTTGTCAAACGAATGACAAATAGCAGGAAATCTTTGGACAAATTTCCTGCTAATTTGATGGTTTTAACAAAATCTCGTCAGGATATACCAATCCCAGTTTTTCTTTTGCTGTTTTTTCAATATATTCTTTTGTCTGAACATAAATCTGTTCCTGCGCCAGTTCTTCCGCTTCCTGACTCTCTGCCGCCACCTGAGACTCCAGAATCAATTCCTTGTCATGATATTCCAAGTCTTTTTTCTGCAAATCCAATCCTCGAATATGGAGCGTCAGCGCTAAAAGAAGTACAACCACCGTCGCGCCAATCAGCGTGATGCGGTTCGTCCACTGCCCATCCCTGTGTCTCGTCTTTCTCTTTCCCATTTTCCTATCAGCTCTTCTCTTATCTTTTCCCTTCTATACGTTTCCCTTGTTTTTCTCTTTTCCTTCATCTTTTTTTCTCTCTTTTTTCATCTTAATGGATTTTCTGATTTTTTTCAATACTTTTCTGAAAAACAGGCTAATTGTAAGATTATACAGAAACATTCCGGCAAAAACTCCGGCAATCGCATACGCTCTCAAATTTCCATCATTCTCGTAGTACAGCAGTGCAAATAGACGGACAGCCGCATAGACCCAGTACCCGATGTCTTCCAGCCCAACTGTCAGTGTGTGATGCGGCACAATCTGGCGAAATAGGCGAAATCCATCATACACAATCAAAAACCAGATGCCCAGAAGAAAACTATGTCCCAGCAGATGCAGCTCATACCAGATTTCTTCGCTCATTTACTTAAACAGCCTTGCGAACAGAGAGTCTCCGGATTTTCGGTAGGACTCGTTGGAGGAATACACCAGGCTGTCTGCTGTCCCATCCAGGTCCGCCTCCCCCTTCTCTAGTGTCAGACGTTTGACGTGCAGATCTTTCCCTTTGACTGTCAGCAGTCCCATATCCGTGTCCAGCACCACCTGATTCTCATCAAAAGACACCACGTCCCTGACCCCTGTTATCTCCATGCGTTCCCGATTTATGAGCAAGATTTTATGCGAAACATTCCCCTGTCTTTCTTCCACGAAAAAACCCCCTGATATACTTTTCCTAATAAAGTATATTAGAGGGTTTTTCTCTCTATTCCATTTTCAGTTTGTAAACTACCCACCGTCTAAAGCCAGAGCAGTGGGATTGCGGTAGCTTATTTCAAACCGTTTTCCATTTTGCTCAGTCATCCCTGTCAGTTTATAAAATGCAGAAATCACATTCTGTATTTTACATATTTACACATTTTTTATCCATGATCTATATTTACAGATACTTGAACAGTTCCTGAGCTTCTTCTTTCTTCACAGTTTCCTGCACGTTCAGCACTTCTACCTTGACAGCTTTTGTACCAAACTGAATCTCAATCACATCTCCACACTTCACATCCAAAGATGCCTTTGCCGTTCTGCCGTTTACCGTCACACGGCCGACATCACATGCCTCATTTGCCACGGTTCTGCGCTTAATCAGGCGGGAAACCTTTAAAAATTTGTCAAGTCTCATGACTTATGCATTCACCATATCCTTTAAAGCTTTTCCAGCTTTGAACTTAGGAGTCTTGGATGCCGGAATCGGCATTGTCTCGCCAGTTTTCGGATTGCGGCCTTCTCTGGCTGCTCTGTCAGATACCTCAAATGTACCAAATCCAACTAACTGTACTTTCTCTCCTTTTACTAATTCACTTGTTACTACATCAGTGAAAGCCTTCAGAGCTTTCTCTGCATCTTTCTTAGAAATGTCTGCATTTTTAGCGATAGCCGCGATTAATTCTGTCTTATTCATGAATCTTTTCCTCCTAGATTTGTCTCGCCGTAAAAATCCGGCTCGTTAGTTCCTATACTCTACATTTATATACATTTCTTCTACATTTGTCAAGGATTTTGCTTTTTTTCTTTTTGCTTCTCTTCCTGCTTAATTTCCTGCCACAAACGCAGACTTTCCTCCGGTGTCAGGGCCTTTCTCTCACCAAATACATGCGGATGACGGCGAATCATCTTTCTGCATATACCATCCACCACATCCTCCATGGTGAAAGCATTTTCTTCCTCGGCAATGCGCGCCTGCAAAACCAAGTTCAAAAGTACGTCCCCCAACTCCTCACAGAGATTTTCCATGTCCTTTTTATCAATCGCCTCCAGCACTTCCTCACATTCATCTGACAGGCACTTTTTCAGACTCTCATGCGTCTGCACTCTGTCCCACGGGCAGCCGTGCTCTGAGCGAAGTTCCTCCGTAATATGAATCAAATCATCAAATGTGTACATTCTACCTTCTGACCCCCTTTATCTGTCACCCAGCACCGGAAACATAACAGCTCAGTTATTATCTCTGTTATGGGAACATCCACACCTCTGTCAGCATCACTGTCGGCTCCTGGCAATCGAACATGTCTTCTTGTTCATATTACTACATTTTTCCATCATATGCAATAGAATTTCTGCCAAATGACCACTTTGCTTGTTCTGCAGGAAGCATTTCTTTAGTTTTCATTCAGGATTCCATAAAAATCCGCCAATTCCAACGGCCGGTAAAAATGATATCCCTGAATCATATCACTGCCCGTTTCCCGCACAATCTGGGCTTCTTCCGAGCCTTCCACCCCTTCTGTACAAACCTGTTTGCCCAACTGATGGCAGGCAAAAATCATGGTTTTGAGAAAGGTCTGTTTATCCTTGGAATCGATCAGGTTCGTCAGCAGAGAGCGGTCCAGCTTCACGACATTGGAGGGATATTTGATCAGCAGTCCCATGGAGGAATAACCACTTCCAAAATCATCCAGCGCAATGGACATCCCCAGGTCTTTGCACCTGTTCAGGAATTTTATCAGCATCTCTGGTTCATCATCAAAATGCGTCTCCGTAAGCTCCATAATCAGGTTATGGCCGTCGATCCGATATCGTTTCATCGTTTCCTCCATAAAGGAAAGAAGCCCTCTGTCCCTGATCTGCAGATAACTCACATTGAAGGACAGATGGAAATCTGGATGGTTGGAAGCAATCCTGACGCAGTGCCGCACTGTCTCCTGAAATACCCAGCGTCCCACCTGACAGATCAGTTTCTTATTTTCCAGTATGGGGATAAAAACTGCCGGAGGGATATCCGCGCCTTTATATTTCCAGCGCAGCAACACTTCTCCGCCTTCCACCTTCCCCTCGTATGCGGACACAATCGGCTGGATCACAATACGGAGATTGCGGCATCCATTTAAGACGTCCTCACTCAGGCACAGCGTCATACCGGCACTCTCCCTGTACTTCTCTATTGTCTGGGCCGAGTAACTGACACACTCGTTTTCCGGATAGGATTTCATTACATCAATGAAGGTAATCACCTTCTCCACAAATTTCTCCGGCTCCTCCTCGTCAGCGGGATAATAAAACTCACATATGCTGCAGGGTGTTTTCATCTGGATGTGCCATTTTCTGAAATAATAATAGACACTCTCCCTCAGTTCTTTCAGCAGCCCGTCCACCAGATCCACGTACTCGGGTTTTACCACCACCATAAAGGACATCCCATCCATCCGATAAAACCATACATGATTGGACAGCTTATTGTCCCAGTGCATGGTAATCTCCTGCAAAAGGCGGTCTGCCATTTCTCTGCCCTTCATTTCATTAATTTCCATAAAATGATTCAGCCCGATCCCAAACACAATGGTGCCTAAGCCCTTTTCCCGAAGCATTTCCAGCTTATTTACCGCGCCTTTTTCCCTTGGAAAGTTCGTAACCGGATCAATCATAAATTCCTGTCTGGAAACAAATCCCGCAAAATAACCAGGAGCGCCTTTTTCATCCCGGCAGAGCATTCCCATGCAGTGAATCCACAGCATTTTCCCTTCCTTATCATATACCCGATACTTGAAGTTATGCTCTTTTCCGTTATTTTCCCAGATATTTTTCATATCCTCCCTGTACGATTCCAGATCCTCTGAATGGCAGATCCGTTTTTCCCACTTCGTCAGCAGATCATAGACCACATTGCTTTCAAACCCAAACATATCCCGCATGGTGTCCGTAATATAATACACATTCGTCTGCAGATCCCCCACATAAAGACTGATGGGGGAATCCGGCATCTCGGTGGAATCCACAAGCGTGCTTATGCTATCCGGATTTTTCAGAAGGAATTCCCGCAGTGTTTTCGCGTCATCAGGGTATTTCTTGCCAACCGGCAGGCCTCTTATTTCCCTGCCCCCGTAGCCCTTGGAAGTCCCTGCTGCAGAATCTACCTCGCTATAATATTGCTTTTTATTCCGGTACATTTCTTCTTCCGCTTCATTCACCAATATGTGAAAAGGCTTCTCCTGCAGACAACCCCATGAACTGCCTGTAGCCAGATGGCAGTCCTCCTTGCTGATAGTTTTTCTCAGCCTCCCGCATTTTTCCTGGAATTCCTCGCATGGAATTCCAACACAAATGGCCATAAATTCATCCCCGCCCATGCGGTAGATCAGCTCCCCTGCGAATTCCCTGTGGATCATTTCATAACATCGGCAGATCAGCCTGTCCCCGGCATCATGGCCTAACAGGTCATTCTCCCGTTTCAGCCCTGTAATGTCACTGTAGAGGACCCCTATGCAAAGATTCCCCTGCAGCTCCTTCTCCTTTTCCTTGTAAGCGCGCCGATTCAGGGCTCCGGTCAGCTGGTCGTGATAACTGATGTAAGACAGACGATACGAGAGATCCCTCCGTTTCAGCAAAGACACCACAAAATGTTCAATCACCTGAAAAAAAGAACTGATCATAGGTATCTGTTCCTGCTTCGGATTATCAATTCCCAAAAATCCAATGATTTTTTCCCCTGACCGCAGCGGACACACTGTCAGGGAGCGGATTCCCTGGGGCTTTAAAGCCGCGTAGGCAGAAGGGTATTGGTCCCGGATGTCTTCCACGTCCCGAATCATCACCTGGCGGTTCTCCTGAAAGCTCGCGATCCACCAGTCAATCGTCTCCATCGGCTCATACTGGAGCAATTCCTTCTGGGGCTCGTTCCCTGGCGCACACCATTCATACGTATTGCTGAATGTGCCATTTGTATTTAATTCAAAAATATATACCCGCGCACACTGAAAATACTCTCCTGCAAAGGACAGAAGACGTTCAAAAGTATCCTGATACGTTTCCGCCCCCAGCGCATATTGCAAGCACTCATTTACCATACTTTCGATAAAAAAATGTGTATCCTGTCTTTTGTCGTCAACCCCCATGCCGTCCTCCTTTTCCAGAAATAGCTTCCAATGCTCATTCACGTTCATAGGTATAAAGAATCTGTATCCCTTCGATTTCTTCCACATCCATGGCAAGCTTCAGCGGCTCCTGCTCCTCCGGATCCATGATGCCGACCCCAATCTGAAACCCCTGGCGAATCTCATCCGTAAAGGGAATACTGCTTTCCGTAACAATCTCCGCATCCGGCACAAGCTCCGACAGTTTCATATCCAGGCTTTCCCAATAAATCATGTTCCCTTCCAGATCATACACATACATCATCACCGGCCAGTCCCAATACATGGGAGCCAATCCCGTATTATGCCAAGTAAGGAATACCTTTAACCGGCTTTCCCCAAAGGAAAACTGGGTCTGCAGCGTTGGGATATACAGCCGATAGCCCAGCCGCTTCCGGATCATCTCCGCCCCATAGCTCTCTGCCTGGCTGCCCACCGGACAATTCGGCCCAAGAAATGTCATATGGGAACGTTCGATCAGGCTTAGAGTCGTCTGAATCCGTTTTCCCACCAGCTCCTCCATATCATATCCGCTAGTCAGCTCGCCGCCTACTGGGGCTGTCTCCCAGAATTTTTCCAGGGGAACCAGCTCCAACGCCTTCCCCTGCGTTTCACAGGCTCCTCCCTCTGCGATCCAGCCCAGCCACCGCTCTGTAGCCTCCTCCTGGCCGGCCATATCGTTATACACGCCCAGCCCTGCATCGGAAACCATCACAAAATTCCGCCGCATCAGAAACAGTACATTATGGAACTGATCCGAATAATCCAGCACATAATCCCAGCAGACCTCTGCGTCCGGCATTTCCGCCGTGTTTTTGCCTGTATTGATGTGCCACTCTCCCCAGTGTCCCAAGCTTCCCAGCTCCACATAAGAGACAAAGCTGTCCTGGTTGCAATAGCTTGCCAGAGCTGCAATCGCCTCGCTGTGGGCATTTCGGAAATAGGGATTCTCATAATTGGGGGAATACCCCTGGCCATACTCGGTATCATACCAGGTGCCGTCCCCTGTTTCCAGATACAGCCATTCCGGAATATCCATATGCTCGGTATCTCCCGGAATGTCGCAGACAAAGCGCAAAACAGCATGCTTTTTCTCCTCCTTCCACCGGGAAATATGAAATTTTTCTTCCAGTGCCTCGATATCATACACACCCTTCTCCGGCTCCCACTCCGCCCAGGTCAGGCGGACAAATACCAGCTGCGTATCCTCACAGGCCGATACATTCTCCGCAGGCGGCGCAAAACCCGTCAGCGGATTGTCGAAAAGTGCATCCGACTCATCCAGGTACACAGTCTGGTTCAGTCGGTAGTGATAAGGTACGATATAGAACAGCAGCACTGTGATGGCTGCTCCCAACACAACGATTATCAGGTAGGGAATTTTTGCAGCGATTCTCTTATCCATGGTATTCTCCATTATACTGAATCAGGGTCACATCCTTCACGCCTTCCAGTTTCTGGATCTGTTCCATAAACTGGGTATTGTCCGACTTGCACAGCAGTTCCAGGGTAAGCTCCGTCATCTCGCCCCGGATGGTTTTTGACTTCAGCTGAAACTTTGTTTTTCTCAGGCTCCGCAGGATTTCATCCCCGGCATTGTTGGATGTGTAATGAGCTACCAGAATGAAAATCGTCCCCTTTTTGCGCCGGTTATAAAACAGATGGATTACAAAAACCATGATGAGCATTGACGCAGCCACCAGAAGGTAAAGCCCCGCCCCCAGGGTAATGCCCACGGAAATTGCCCAGAACAGATACAAAAGATCCATGGGGTCTTTGATGGCTGTACGGTAGCGAACGATGGAAAGCGCGCCTACCATACCAAGAGAAATCACAATGTTGCTGCTGATAGCCAGCGTCAACATACAAGTCAGCACCGTCATTCCCACCAGCGTTGCCGCAAAGGAGCTGGAATAAACCACTCCGCCATAGTAATGTCCATAAATTCGGTTGATCAGAATTCCCAGCACCAATGCCAGAACCATGGCAACCACCACTTTGGCAACGAAATCACTGCTAAGGCTCTGGCCTGCCATAAAAGACTCCCAGACAGACTTTTTAAAATAATCCTCTAAATTCATTTTCGTTCCTCCCACTCGTCTTTGTAATGCCCGCGAGCGTATCCGTCAGATAATGTGCCCGCTCATAGCAAAGTGTATATTTTGATATTGCCCAAAACTCCTGCCCAAAAGAGGGCAGCAGCTTTTGGATCAGCCCCGGCAAAAACTGTGTGAATTTCACTTCCAGCACCAGCATCCCCGGATCCAGTGCCGCAAGGGTGGGAAGCTCTGGGTCGAAAATATCCCATCCCCCCACAGCAGCCCGCACATCACGGTCAAAGGTAATCCGCACGTTTCCCTCACTGCAAATCAACGGCTCCCGCTCATAATCCACGATCACCTTCGGCCTCTGAAGTCTGGAGACGCACTCGTAATAAAATTCCCGGCACAATGCCGCCGGATGGGAAAGCAGAAAGAGAAAATCCTGGTTCAGTATCTGCTCATATTCTCTGCGAGTAATCACCGCCGCATCCTTGTGGATATAGCTGCCCTGTTTTTTCTTGCGCTCCAAGCTGATGCGGCCGTCACTGTAGTCATAGATACGGATCCTCCACTTCTGACGCTCCTCCACCCCCATCAGTTTCTCCTCGTAGGAGGAATTCCAGTAATCGTCAAAATACAAGCTGCGGATTGTATAACTCCCGTTCACCGCATGAGGATCCGGCTGCAGAAAGGGCCGCAGCCTGCCTTTCAGCGCCTCTGCCTCCCACAGCGAAATATAATATTTCCATTCATTCCGGTACACCGGCTGTTTCTGTCCCATATCTGCCATAACTAATCTTCCTCTGTATACAGGGAAAGCTCTGCGCTTCCGTCTTCGTGAATATAAAAACACTGGGTGCTGTAAATGGTAGTTCCCTGCTCCGTATAGTAGTGCTCACAGGCATCCTGACTGGAGCCGGTGGACGTCTCTGCCCGTACCCGGATAAAATACTGGCCTGGCGGCAGCTTTTGCACGGTTAGGGAAGTACCTTCCACCTTACTCTCTTTCGCAATGCAGTCCTGGAACCGATAGTTGTCTGCCAGCTCCACGGTGTATGTTACCGGAGTCTTCTCTTCCGGGTCCTGGAAGCAGTAGGCTTCCTCCCAACACAGGGTCAGGGCGTCTTCTTCTGCCTGCGGCTCCAGGATATGGAAAGGCCAAGGCTGCTCTAGGCTTTCCCAGAACAGGTAAAAATTGCGTTCCGTCTCCTGCGCCATCTCCCGCACGATCTGCTCCTGCTCCTCTCTAGTCACTTTTACATGGAGGGAATCTGGCAGAGAATACACCTGTTTCTGCACTTCCAGAAGCATGGGTTCTGCAAGGGATGCGATCTTCTCCGGCGTAAGATATTCCTCATACAGCAGCTCCACGGTATCTGCAAACTCCTCCCTGCATTTCTCATCTTGGAAAATGCGTTCAAAAAGTACATTTCCGGTATAGGTAAAGATCCCTGTGCTCCAGGAGGCGCTGTAGCCCTCATCCCTCATTCGAGTGAAAATTTCTGAAAAAGCGCCGGAATTATTCCAGGAAATGAAGTACCATTTATCCATGGCCTGAGGCTTGTAGAGATAATAGCTTCCGTGTGCCGTATCCTTGTTTCCGATAAGCATATGAAAGGCCATCCAAGAATAAAGGTTCTTCCGGTCAAAATATGTATCCAGCACCTCCCTGATGTTCCTGGAGGGGTCATTCACCGCCTCCAGCATCTCGATCAGTCCCGAGTGGTCGTTGTTGCTGCCCTTGATTTCCAGATACTGTTCAAAGGCATCCTGGTCGAAACTGGAAGCAGTGGCAGGCTGTATGCTGTCCTCATGCCGCCCCCAGTCAAAGTTCTCCGCCTTGTACAGATTTCCATCCTCATCCAGGCCGTGATTCTTCAGGTAGGTTTTGTTGATTTGCTCTGTCTGGGTGAACAGGCCATAATCCACAAACAATCCGTCCTCACCCTCGGTTTTATCTTTCACATACAGATGCACGAAGCGGGTTCTGGCGCTGAACATGCCCGGGATTCCCTCCATCAGAGAATAGCACAGCTTATTGGTGATACGCAGCGGATCCCCCACATGCTTGTTCAGGGTCACCACTTTCTGATCCTCCCATTTCCCCTTTCCTTGTTTAATGTCAATGCGGTAGCTCTTCTGCTCCTGTTCTGAGGCATTTTCCCCGCGGATCTGCACCACCGCATTGGCGGCAGTGACACCATAGCCGAATTCCCCCTGCACGGGGCCGGCTTCATCCCCTACCTGGAGCACGGCCTCGCACTGATAGGGGGAATCAAGGCCCATTTCCTCATATTCCTCAAAGGAATACGCATTTACCTCGGCCCAAGTGTGGTTTGTGCCATCGTCCGCATTTCCCTGGCCAACTGTCAGGTACATGGTCACCATCGGGAGGTCATCCTCTTCATAAAGAGAGAGCTTATCCTCCAAATGAGAATCCGCGGCACTGTCCGTCTTTTCATAGGTCTCATCTGGGCTCACCAGCGGCTCTGGGAAACCCCAGCTCCCTGTACTGCCCTCACAGCCGGTAAGCAGCAGTCCCGCCAAAAGCAGTGTAAAGAACCCTGCCGCTTTCTTTTTCCTGCGATTCATCTTCGTTCTTCGCTCCTTCCTCTCGGCTTCCGTCTCCTACCGGTCCGCTGAGATATTCTTCGGTTCCTCATATGCAAGGCTTTCCTCGTACATAGAACAGCTTCCATCCTCCTCTATGACAAAGCATCTCGCCCCATAAATCTTTCCGGCTCCGTTCACACTGCAGTAGTCGAAGCAGTCCTGTTCATAGCCCGATTCATTCCTTGCCCTTACCCGTATGAAATATCGGCCTGCAGGCAGCGCCTGCATCACAATCTGCGGGATACGCACGCCTTCCTCCTCATACAGCACGTCCTCAAACCAATAATCGGAAGCGACCTGTACATGGTAGGTAATCTCCTCGCCGTCCAAATCATAGGCGGCACCCCAGCCGATCCACAATTCCTCCTCGACCAGCTCCACCTGGTACACAAAGAAAGGCCATGGTTTTTCCAGGCTCTCTATATAGCCCTCATAATTTCCCCTAATTTCCGCGGCCATTCCACGGATCAATTCTTCAAACATCTCCTCTGTCAGATCTATATGGGACAGATCCGGCTCCCGAAATAGATAAGGCCTCACCACTTCCGCATAAGACTGTATCATGGCGTCCACCTTTTCTTCCGTAAGATAGTGCTTCATAAGGTCTTCCACAGCCGCATCCAGAGCCTCCCTGTATATCTCCTCCCGAAGCATCCGGTTAAACAAGACACACCCCACATACTTGGTCATTCCCTTCTCCCAGGAATCTCCCTCCGAATAATTTCTTCTTTCGTAATACCCTCTGGAAAGAGACACATCATTATCCCAGGAAATAAAATACCATTTTTCCGAATTCAGCGGACTATAGATATATGCATTCCGGGCGCCCACGTCAAAATTTCCCATGAGCATATGAAACGCCATCCAGTAGCTGAGATTTTCCACATCAAAATGAGCTTCCACAATCTCCGTAATGGGAATGGTATAATCGTTCAGTTCCTCTAACAGCCTGTGAAGCTTGGTATGATCGTCCGTTCCCTTGATTTCCAGATATGTTTCAAACTCCTTCTCATCATAATCTGGATCGGTTTTTTGCTTCATCACCGCGTCATATTTTTCCCACTCAAAAAAATTGATCTTATATAAATGCCCGTTCCGGTCCAGTCCATGATTTTCCAGATACGTTTTGTTAATCTGTTCTACCTGGGTAAACAACCCGTAATCCACAAACTCGGTGTCTCCCCCTGCCTGGTCTTTCACATACAGATGGACAAACTGTGTTCTGGCGCTCATCATCTGGGGAATCTCCTTCATCAGGTCATAGGCCAGCTTATTCCGGATTCTGGAAGCATCCGCCACATGCTTGTTCAGAGCCAGAGTTCTCTGCTCCCTCCATTTTCCCTTTCCGTCCTTAATCCGGATCTTATAATTTTTTTGCGTCCTCAGTGAGGAAGTCTGCCCTCGAATCTGCACCGCCGCATTTGGGACTGTCACCCCTTCCCCAAATTCACTTCCCAGAACCCCATTTTCATCCCCGATCTGTAAAATCGCGTCCACATTGTACCGTTCCAGATTGTTCTCTTCATAATAGTAGGCAGAATGAGCATTGATCTCATCCCAGGTATGATCCGTATTGTCCCCTTCATTTCCCTCGCAGACCGTCAGATACATCGTCACCACGGAAGTCTCGTCATCCTCTGCATACCATGCATCATTATCCCGCAGGCCGCCCTCCTTCAGAGTTTCCTTTTCCACATAATCCCCCGCTGCCGTCTCATTTGCTTCCGTTTGTTCCTTTTCTGGAGCTTCCTCCTGCTGTGCCACCTGACACCCTGTGAGCAGCCCCAGCAAGAGCAGGGAAAGAAGCCATCTCATCCGGATTGGCCGCCTGTGCTGTCCTGAAGTTCTCCCCCTGCTGCCTTTTTTTCCCTGCCTCATCCTTTTCCCCCTGTTCCTGCTGTCCTTTTTCGCTGCATTTTTTTCTCTTCCCGTGCATCCAGCCAATTACACAACATCGCAAAAAATCCTTTCTCATCTCTAGCCATCAATTCCTGACGGCACAGAAGGAAGTAAGGAAGCTTCCTAGTATACCATTCCAGCTGTACCCATACGATGATATAAAAGGCCACGCCTCCTGCCAGGAACCCAATTCCGTAAAATTCCGACGGACTGAGCCACATCTGCAGAACTGTTCCCACCACGCTCACCACCGCAAAAGCTCCCGTGCCCAGAAGCGCTCCCGTATAATCCTCAAAATACAGCAGAATCAGCATGATGGTATTGCTTATGGCATAAACGCCATAGCCCACGCACAACAGCCGGTAGACCGCGACGGAATGATCCGTCATCCCCAAAATCTGATTCGAGAGCAGGAAACTTCCCAGCACAATAAAGAGCAGGGTAGAAATCAGCTGCTTATGTCCGTTTGTAGTCAGCTCCTCCTTCAGGACTGTCAGCATCTCATCCTCTGCCTTTTCAATGTCCCTGATAGAACCGCTGTCGTTAAACAGACTGTAATAGTTCCGATAGCGCGGATAAAAACGCACCTCCACCGAAGTCACAAAATTAATCGTAGTAACCAGCAGGGAAAAATATGCGCACAAAGCTGGCACATCGTAATCCGGAGCTCCATAAAACAAGCCCTGTACCTGAACCCGCAGGGGCCCGAAATACATGAGCACCAGATGGGCAAACAATCCGATATTCACAAAACCGCCAGAAAATGCCAGGGAACGGTAGCGGTCAAACCACCGCAGAAATGCAAACTTACTCCCCTCACTTTTCGGAAAATAATCTAACAGCATCTTATAGTACCAGACCATCAGAATCCCATAGGCTACGATCACGCAGCACATCAGGCTAACCACGGTCACACGGCCGAGAATCACCAAGATCAGAGCCAGCAAAAATCCGACCATCAAAGAAATACAGAATGCCAGCACAATCCCCTTGAAGTCCTTCAGCG
Organism: bacterium; assembly: GCA_030524675.1. Lineage (GTDB taxonomy): Bacteria > Bacillota > Clostridia > Lachnospirales > Lachnospiraceae > CAJMNU01. The sequence continues at coordinate 57,978 of JAUNGE010000006.1, read as the reverse complement.
CTGTCAAATAGATCACCTGCAGCCATACGACGATCAGCACCAGCGAAAACCAGAGACATGCCAGCTGATAGGACAGCGGCACGCCCGAAAAGTGCAAAAACACCCCATAGGAAACCCCTCCAAGGACCAGCATAATCCCTGCACATCCATAAAAAGAGGGCATGATCCGCTCTGGCTTTTCCTCATACAGCATATCTGCCAGGTATCGGGTCGTAGCCATATTGAACCAGCTGGTAACGGTCAACGAAACCAGCAGGCTGTAGGTCAGCATACAATTCAAAAGTTCCCTGTCGTGGGCGGACATTCCTCCTAGCCTAGCCACCAGAGCCATTCCTAAAAGCAGCACCACTCCAAGGATCATAGGGCCGGCAGTGATGATTCCTGCATATCCGTAAGCCCTGCACAACGCCATAATTCCTTTTTTGTTAAACAGCTTTTTCAGTGAAAATCCTATGCCTGCCATTGTCTAAACACCTCATCATATGCCTGCAGATAATTTTTAATCATTTCATCGTGCCGGAAAAAGGTTGCCACCCGTTTCTTTCCGGCTATTCCCATCTGATACCGCGCCTCCTGATCCGTACACAGATATTCCATGGCGCTGCAGATAGCCTGCCGATGCATCGGCGGAACACATAATCCGGCCGGTCCAAACGAATCCTTCTCATGCATGCCCTGAAACAGTTCCTTGCAGCACCCCACGTCTGTAGCGACACAGGGCCGCCCCGCGGCAAAGGATTCCAAGATGGACAGCGGCTGTCCCTCAGAAATACTGGTCAGAATCGTAAAATCAAACTTTTCCATCCACTCCAGCACATTCACGCTTCCTGGGAAGTAAATATCCTCCACGCCGAGCTGTTTCACCAGATTGTAGCACTCCAAGGCATATCCCCTGTCATCTTCTGGGCCGCAAATCCACAATCTTGCTCTCGGGAATCTCTGCTTGAGTTCATAGAACGCATAAATCATTGTTTTGACGTCCTTGATGGGAGCGATCCGCAGGATTGCCCCGATATCCACATAGCCATTTTCCTTCTTGAGCGGAATTTTGCCGAATCGCTCCCAATGAATCCCATTGACAATATAACGGCATTTCTCCGCCTGACACCCCATCTCGATCTGTGTTTCCATGGCGCGCCGGAACAGACTAGTCACTACAGATGCCTTCTCATAAGCCCCTGCGGACAGCATATAAAAAAATCGTACCCAGAAGCGTTTAAATGCTGGAAGTACCCAATCCGCCCTGATAATCTCCTCCTCACGCTCCCGCGTATAAATCCCATGCTCTGTAATCATATAAGGAACGTGATGTACGTAGCTGCCCAGCCTAGCCAAAAGCCCTGCATAGCCCGTGGCAACCGAATGGTAGATATCTGCCTTCGGAACTTCTGACTGCAGAAGATACAAAACTGGCAGCATCATAGAGCGTACCGTATGGAACAGATCAGCAAATGCTGTATACGGATACTCTTCCTCGCAAAGACGCACCAGGATATCCAGGTACTCCTGGCTGGTCAGAAATGCCAAGGACGAGACTCTCTTTTCCTGGCACATAGCAAACAATGTTTCCCATTTTGGCCTGCCGCAGTTGATCATTGCATGAAACTCACTGAACTCTTCTCTGGAAAAATGGTACTTCTGTTTCCGAAACTGCTTCGTAAGCGCATCATTCAGAAAAACCTCCTGTACCTCCACCACGTTTTCCGGCAGCTTATATTTAAACTTTCCCTTATCCTTTGAGGAAGCGCCAATGGCCCAAATCACAAATTCATGCTGAGGCATTGCCTGAATATACTGGTGCATCCAGGTAGAGACACCGCCTGTCACATAGGGGTAGCACCCCTCCAAAATCACACAGATTCTCATTTCCCCACCTTCTTTTTTATAGTCACCCGGGGAGCATCCACTTTCAGCAGATACAGGCTGTCCGTCAGCTGCGTCAGGATTCCGTCTCCTGCCGCCTCCAGCGTGGTTTCATTTGCACGCACCAGCATCCACACTTCATCTGCAAAACCGTCCAGCTCCAGCAGGTATTCCTCTTCTTCGCTGCTGCGGCAGATTTCGACCCTGTCATAGCGCTGAACCGCCGCGGCAAGTTCACTTCCCGTCAGCATCCGGATCTCAGGCGCAGAATCACAGAGCCATTCTACATAGCCGGAAAACCGACCGAACATCTCCTCCCAGCCCAAATCTGCCCCCCTGTCCTCATCCAGTACGTCGTCTGGATGGGCAAAGTAAGAACTGACAAAATGAAAGTTCAGCTCTGAGAGAGCTACAAGCCGTGAAAAATCATCCATGATATACCCTGAAATTGTCCTAGGCGTCTCAATGATCCCATCTTCCGCCTCCTCAAACTCCTGTTCATAAATGAGACCTCCCGGCAAATATGTACTGGCAATGGCGCGTATATTGGGAAATTTCTCTGCAAGCAGCCTGCGCCCCTCTTCCGACAGAACATTTGACGGCGGTACATAAACCTGAATCTTCTCATTCGGATACAGCTCTTTGGAAAAATCCAGCAGTTCCCTAAGGCCCGCTTCCATATCCTCACTGCTCTCCCATTGGCGGTAAGAATCATAAAGTCCCATATAGTCAAAATTTCTCAACACCAGGGGCATATGGTTGTATCCGTGCAAACCAATCTCTCCACCCTGCCCCAGCAGCATATTCCCGAAATACTGGTACCGGCTGACGTCATCGTTTCTTTCAAAAGGCGCCCTTACCTCATCGGAATAATTTTCAATCACCATTCCGGTATAGCGGATCCCATATTTTTCTGCCAGATTGTACATATCGTTCCACCATACCTGGGTGTAGAAATCCCTGATGCTCATCCCGTAATCCTCTGTGACGCGGGTGCTGTTGCCTTCCGGCACCGGAGAAGGAAAATCATCCAGATAAAAGGCAGCGCCATTGATCACCGGCCAGGCAAAAACATCCCCCATCAGGCTGTAGGCAGCACAATGGATTCCCCGGTAAGCTTTATTCAAAAATCCCAAGTTATCCACTACCACTGTGCCGCTTCCCAGTTTCTTTCTCCATACAAGAGGTGTGGGGGAATCTCCTATGGACCAGGCATACACTCTGCAATCCTCCGTCAATGCCGCCGCCATGGAGGATTCAAAGGGATCTTCAATTTTATACACGGTCTCCTCTTCTCCGCCCACCAGAAAGTTTTCATCAAATGTAATCCCTTCCACCACCGTTCTTTTGCCTCCCGATGCCACGATCCCCAGTTTCCCTTCGATCAATGTAAAAATTCCTTCCATATCCGGGGCATAAAGGAACATCAGATTTCCTCCGTCCTCTACCCAGTCCATCAGATCCAGGATTTTCTCTCCCAAAACTCCCAGCTGCGAAACCGCAAGCACCACTTTCTTACAGCCCTCCAGATCGGACAGTTCAAAATGGTCCGCCTGAACGCAGCGATGAGGAACACGCATCTGCCCCAGAATCGCTTCCATCTCTTCCAGCCCCATCCGTCCGCTGTCATCATCCTCCCAGACAAACAGACATTCTATCCCCTCTGCCTCACTCACTGAAACAGGGATAGCTTCCTGTTCCTTCCCCTGTGCCGTCATGGTAGGCAGAAGTTCCAGGACACGGCTTTCTGACTCATAAATCACATTCTGCTGCATGACAAGCAGGCTAGCGGCAAGCGCCAGAAAAATCGCGAATGTCATCTGCATATCCAAAAACCGCAGCACCGGAAACTTTCTTTTTTTCTTCATGCCTCTATCCTTTCCCACTCTTCCTCTTTCCAGAATTCCACTATTCCCCGCCCCTTGTGGGACAGATACACCTCCCGCTGACGGATCAGCTCCAAGGTCTCAGTGATTCCCGCGCGATTTTTTTTCAAAGCATAATACTGAATCTGATACAGATACCCCTGTTCCTGCTCCGGCCATTTTTCCAGAAGTGTCTGGATATTCTTCCATGCCTCCTCATATTCCTCCAGCATCAGGTTGGCCTCTGCCAACCGGCAGTAAACCCTCTCCATATCGGCGTCTTCTCCGCACTTTTTCCCAAGCATATCGGCATATTGCCGCAGCCGGATCTTTTTGGCATTTCCCTCCAGAAGACCACTTGCCAGGTATTGCTCCAGCAATTCCAGGTAATCCTCCTGAAGCTGTACATTTTCCGGATCCTGTTCCATCTGATATTCCAGTTCCTGAAACTGCAGGTCATACTTTTTCTGCTGCTCCGCCAGCGCAGTCACAGCATAATGCACGACTTCCGTATCATCATTCATACGGGCGCTCTGAAGCTGTGAAATATAGCTGGAAGGGTCCTCATACATAATCTCCAGCATCAGTTCCCGGCGCATAGCAGGCTCATTGATCAGCAGCGCCTCTTCCAGCGGCACCACCCGCCCCGCCATGGGATCTTCTTCCATCAGGATACTCCGGTAAACCTCATCATTGATCTTCAGCTTCTCGATTCCCACTTCTTCACGGATTTTCTGTTTTCCTCTTGACCGAATCTCCAGAACCAGCAGGCAGCCCAGTCCCCACACTGGGACAAAACAGACAATCTGCATCACCATAGGGCCGCATTTTAGAATATTCAGACGGATCATCAGGTACACAAGGACACACACCAGGATATGTATCACCAAAAATAAAATCACCATACTTAGTTCACCTTCTCTGCAATACTGTAAGCGATTCCATTCCCTGTCAAACGTTTCTCTACATACTGAATACTCTGACGGTTCGCCTGTACCAAAACCAGATAGATAGTTCCGTCCTCACTAGCTCCCAGCATATCCGTTGCCCTGATCACGCCGGAAAGCCGCTGATTTACCACCGCTTTATCCCGCTCCTCAAGGCGCAGCAGCAGATAATCTGCCACACCGGCCTGGCGCATATCCTCCTGCACCGCAACCAGATGACGCAGACGCGCCGGATATACGATCTGGGTTCCCGGATAATAGGTCTCTGCTTCCTGCAATTTCTCATAACGCAGTACTTTGAGGAAAGAATTCTGTACCAGCCCGCACATAATACGGAAGATATTGACATAGTCCATACCATACTGTCCGGTTCCGGCTTCCTGTATGGTAATCAACAGCACTGCCGTCTGCTCTCGGAACACGCCCGCCGCATACATGGGATATCCTTCCTTCATACTGGTATTTTTCCACACGTTCCCCTGCTTTACCTGCTCATACATTTCCTGACAGTCCTTCAGGCGCAAAGATTTGGACAGCATGGCAATCTGGCTGCGGGAACACACCATCAGTCGGCCAAACTGCTCTCCGGAATCCAGAGAATAAATCGCAATGGTATGGTTCTGTAAGATATCTTCCAGAGTCTGCAGCCCATCCAGGAAAATCTTTTCCGGCAGGTCGCTGTCCAGCTTCTGCACCGCGTCAAAAATCTTTCCAAAGCTGTCCTTAAAGCCCAGAATCTGGCGCCGGTACTCTCCTTTATTCTGAACCGCACTGTGGTAAACATGATTCAGGAACAGGTACTTATCCCGCAGCAGCTCATACTCTTTCTTTGAAAATTCAATTTCCGCCGTCTTTTTATCTTTCACATAACCGGTGATCGCCCCTGCCATCGCATAAAGGACAAAAGGAACCCAGTTCTCTATATTGTAAAAGAGCTGAATTCCTCCTATCCCGATAGATGCAAATTTGCGCACCAAAACAAGGCATTCCAGAACAGCCGCCAGAATACCTCGTTTCATTCCATATATTGTTCCTACAATAATCACAAAAAACAGCCGCACATCCACATACTGAAAATAAACCGACTCCGAAGTATATCCTGCCAAAAGCTCTGTCAGCAGGAAAAATACCAGGATCTCTATGTAATGGAACAAGCTGGCTCCGCCTCGTTTCAGATATCCGGCCAGGCGGTTTTGCAATCCCTTTTCTCCAGATTTTTGTTCCAGCAGAAAATTCTGATAGAAGGTTCCCACATCTTCCATCACATCATCCCTAGGAATAAACCCGTATTGCCTGCGCAGCTCCTGCCACCCATTTTCATGGTCTATCATGTTCGGATTATTTTCATAGCATATCTGTCCATCCGGGACTGCCATTTTCAGCGCATCCTCCAAGTCGCCATAACTATGGCGGTATCCGCTGCCCACAAAATACGTTCTGCTTTCGTCCTCCGGCTCATCCGTAATCCGGCATAACAACACAGCCAGATCCCTCCAGGAAAGAAAATCGACAGAATCCTCTCTGTGGCCGGGCAAAGAAATCTTTTCCCCGTTGTACAATTTTCCAAACAGGCTGCCCAGGTAATTCTCCCCATTTTTCTGCCCTGCCAGATAGGGAAGCTGCAGAACGATCAGTTTCAGCCCTGCCTTCTCTGCCAAGCAGCGTCCCAACTCCTCCGTCTGCGCTGCCTCCACAGCCCGGATCGTCTGGTATTCCCTGCGGACAATTTCCCCGCTATTTCCGTATTCCTCACAATAGTTCCGGCTGTCCCAGGCAGACAGTAAAATCACCTTTTCCACCTGGCTTCTCTGACATTCCTGTATTATCCGCTCCAGGAACTGTGTCTCACCCGTCATTCCTTTGCCGCCGTCTGCATATCCAGAAACATACCATACGGCGTCAAAAGTGTACACATCAAAAAGCTGCCCGAATTTTTCCTCGGAAGGTAGGATCGGATGGATGTGAATTTTTTTTCGTTCTGGTTTTACCCCCCCCCACCCGACTATCTGCTATCACTATCTGGCAGTAAGCTGCAGCCAGCTCAAAAAACTCGGGCGCAAACAGCCCTGTATTTCCTGTGATCAAAATCGATGCCATCTCACAACTCCCCTTGCCTTATCTCCTGGTTTATATGAAACTTTTCATTAGATTTCCAAATTCTCATGGGCATCATTATATCATAAAAATTTTCATTGTACAACGGGAAAACTGTACTACTTCCAACATTTTCCCATCATATACAATAAAATTTCTATATTTTCTGAATATGTTTACTCTGTATTTCTCTGCGAAGCTGATCTGCCATCGTTGCCGCCACTTCATAATGCATAGCATCTGAAATTCCGCAAATTGCCAGCACTTTTATGGTATTATCGGGCATTATCGGGGTCTATCTGATATTCCTGCTCCAGTTCATCCGCCAAATATGCATCACTCATGCAGTGCATATCCGATACGCCGTCCCGCATCAGCTGATAAACCTCGGAATGATAGAAAAAATTCAACGCCGCATCCAGTGAAAGTCCCTGTTGTTTTGCAAAACGCTCAATAACACGACTGTATTTTTTTTGAAGCAAAATCGGATTTGCCGTCATAGTCTTTCACTCCCTTCAAAATGCAGCAAAGACAGTGCTTTTTCTGTACGAAAACAAATTTGCAGGTTCGGCTTTTCATATTTTGAAATAATACCGTCTTTTCCTCGGCGTTTGAATTTTCCGCACCACTTTGCATCCTGCTCATACAGAGGTGTGACATAAAAGCCACGCCCGAAGTCTACATTAGAGCGGGAATGAACCAAATCCGGTTGTGCAATTTCTAAAAAAGAACCATGATAGAGAATCATACTTCCACGCCCCTTTCTTTCATCACATCAAGGAGGTCATCTATGATATATTCCCTGCTCTGAGTGTGCAGCACTTCATATTCCGGCACAATATAACCGTTCAGAATATCACTCTTTTCGGTAAATGCCTGATAGACACGCTCTGCACCCACACCCAGCTTTGCCGCAACATTTTCAATACAGAATACGGCAAATTCAAGCTCATTAGAATTTTTTATCTTCTCATCTGCCATCATAGACAAGCCCTCCTTTACTTTTTCACACGCTCGCCAGTGAACGCATTGGCAATACGCTATTCCAGATCGGCAATGGCGGTACCTTAATGGATAACTGTTTATATCATACACATTATACTCGATTTTTCCCGCAAAATAAAGTGAGAAAACTCCAGTCTAATCTGGAACACATCCATTCCAAACCTTATCATCAGGAGACGGCAAATAAATTTTCAGCTGTGCAAACGTCAAATCCTGCCTGGGAGAGGGAATACTACGCAGAGTAGTATGAATCCGTTTGCTATACAAATCATCAATCATGGATGTTGTCATAGGCTGAGAAGATGTTCCCATCCTGATAAAACAACCATTTGGTGACATTCCCTACTTTTTAATATAGTACGGTTTTTCAGTTCCATTGGAAATCAAAATTTTAATAACGGGAATACCATCAGCTACATCAGTGACAATATCAAATAATCCCATTGTAGATGGCAGAATATTGTTTTTAATACGATCCGCAATCTTTAACTGCGTTTCGTCCAACACTGATACGCCCACCGGGTTTCCATCATCATCTACGCCAATATAAAGAATGCCGCCTTCCCGATTGTTCAGAAAAGCGACAACTTCCTTTTCCAACTTATCATTCATCCGCCATGGCGGGCCAATTAATACAAAAATAAAGGTGGGAAGGCCCACAACCGGCTCCCCACCTCACATGTTTCTAACTCTCCATCTGGCGTCCCAGAAAACTAGCCGCCGTTGTCACCAGTTTTGTCTCCGTATCACCGAATCTAGCCCTCGGTTCCCGACTCAAAACAGCTACTGCCCCGATGGCATCTCCCTCGCAGATAATTGGTGCTACTGCCTGCGCGCTGATGCCCTCCATCTCTCCATCCACCAGAGGAATAAACGCTTTTTCATCTTTTCCCGCAAGACTCACCATGCGGTCAGAAATCAGATGTTCCAACTGTGTACTGATGGGTTTTTGCAGCAAATCTTTTCTTGGCCCTCCCGAAACTGCCACCACCTGATCGCGGTCTGTGATACAAACCATATGCCCTGTGGTCTGCGCCATGGCATCTGCATACTGTGACGCAAATGCTGTCAGCTCCACCATAGGGGAATATTTCTTCAAAATGATTTCCCCTTCTCTGTCAGTAAAAATTTCCAGAGGCGTTCCCTCTCGTAACCGGAGCGTTCTTCGGATTTCCTTAGGAATCACTACTCTTCCCAAATCGTCTATTCTACGGACAATTCCAGTTGCTTTCATTTTTAGTCTCCTCCATTTGTCGTATTTTATCTTATCGCTCGAAGACTCCACCTCCGCAAGTGAGCAGGCGATATGTTTCCAGCAAACGTATCCTGCTGAAAGTCTAATCTCTCTCTAGGATGCAGTCTCCGGCAGGCTGCAGAGGCGCACAGCAGTTATTTGCCATCCTGCGCAATGACACACGCCTCGCTGGGGTACGCCAAAGCGTACTTGATTTTTCATATCTTAGCCCTATTATCTGTAATATTTGGATTAATATACATGAAATACGCCAAAAAGGAATTTCCGCTTCAGATTTCCTACGAAGTTCATGTATCCTCTGCATACATCTCATACATTTTGTCAAGGTCATGACAAAGCTTTGCAATCACAAACGCATTGCTTCCCTGAATATCCAGAATCCGTCCAGTAAAGGTTTTCACCCAGGGAAGAATTTCATTTGTATCAAAAAATGTCCCCGAATACAGATACACATTTTTTTCGACCCGAATCACCTCGCCGCCTCTTCCTTCTCTGTACAGGCGATTTAAGACAAAAGATTCCTTTTCCTCATCTATCCAAAGTTTCAGATAGATCTCTTCCTTTCTGGAAGCATGATTTCCGAAAGATACACCCCAGCAGAGTGGAATATTTCGATTCAAAAGTCTCTGCATCTTCAAAAACATCTCGTCAGACACATACCCTTCCGGCGTGACATGTCTGATGGCATCCAGGCGGATGTTCTGAAACCGCCTCCGTTTCTCCAGATACACACAGACATAGCGGCGCCCTGTCTGTGTGCTGACAAAAATTTTCAATGGCAGCCCCGAAATCATCTGCACCTGCTGCGACCTGCTGCTGAAGTTTTCAAAACACAATTTCTGATGTTCACGAATTGCCTTCAGAATCGTTATTAGCACCCCATCCTCCAATGTGTGAACAATGTAGTGGTTCTGAAAGCGGAACAGGTCATTTTCCACCTGAAAATCATCCAGAATGGTGCTTCCGATTACGCCGAGCGGAGCGGCTTCCTGAAAGAATTTCAGCGCATCCAGCAGATGTTCCAGCGTAGACGGCGATATACAGTTTCTATTTAGAGAATAGTACACTGACTTTTTGTCTGCACGGCTCTTCAAGATTCCCAGATTTTCATACTCCCGCAGCTTCAGCCTCACTGTCTGACTGTCAAACGCCACTCCATAGTCCAGAGAAATCCTGTCCGCCAAATCAGACACCTTCATCTGTGAAGTCTGCTCATCCCACAAAATATCCAGTATAAAATAGTGCAGCAGAATGTCATTATCTGTAAAACTCTTTGACTTCCACGCAGCATACAGGGGATTCTGCGGAACAGACTTGCTGTCAATATTCAAAAATACCTGTTTTCCCTTGGAAGAATAAGAAGACTGCATATAATCCGCCAGATAGCTCTCAATACGGCGCCGCTCATTGTCATATGTGCGGGGACTCTTCTCCTTGTACTCACTTCGTACTTTGAACCCATAAATATAAAACTGCCGCATATAATCACGGATTTTGTCAAAATTTTTGATTAACTCCTGAAATTCAGCCATATCTGTCCTGTCTCCTCCACTGCCTGCTGCAACCTTGCACTTCTGCTGTTCTATTACTCTACTGTTCTGTTATTATCTTATCAGCATTCCCTAGAGTTCGCAAAGTTTTTTATATGATATTTCCATCAAAATCCAGTATGATAGTATCAGCTCCTAAACAGGACTGTTCCAAAAAACAAACAGAATTGGCTTCAAAAAAGCACCAAGAATGATTTCAAATCCAAACAAGATTGACTTCAGATATTTTAAGGAAAGGATGTGACAAATATGTTTGTTATGCAGGGAAAAAATGAGAAAGGCGTTATGAAAATCTGGTTAAACAGCAGAGAAGATTTGGAGGAAAGCTGCCTGGAACAGGCATACCATCTGGCAGAACTGCCTTTCCTTCATAAATGGGTTTGTTTGATGCCGGACACCCATACAGGCATGGGAATGCCGATCGGCGGCGTCATCGCAACGAAAGGTGTGATCATTCCAAACGCGGTCGGCGTGGATATCGGCTGTGGTATGGCATATGTGGGAACCAACATCAAAGTAGATGAAATCAAGAACATTATGACAGGAAACGGCACACTGATTCAGGCAATCGTCGGAGATATTTTAAGAAATATTCCAGTCGGTTTCGCACACCACAAGACAGAGATGCCGTGCTATACACTGGACAAAGCATTTGACGAGTTATCTCTTTATGAGGAAGATGCTGAACTTTTGGGACAGCTTGACGCCGGATATTTCCAGATTGGAACACTTGGCGGCGGCAACCACTTTATTGAACTTCAAGCAGACGATGAGGGGTATCTCTCTGTGATGATTCACTCCGGAAGCCGCCATTTTGGAAAGACTATCTGCGATTACTTCCACAACAAGGCACGCGACCTGAATCAGAAATGGTACAGCACCGTGCCGGATGAATACCGCCTGGCGTTTCTTCCGGTGGATTCCAAAGAGGGAAAGCAGTATATCAACTGGATGAACCTCTCCCTGGAATTTGCAAAGGAGAACCGCGAAAAAATGATGCTTGTTGTAAAATCCATCCTGCAGAAATGGATTGGAAAATATACGGACCTGGAACTCTCCTTCACAGACGAAATCAACTGTCATCACAATTATGCCTCTCTGGAACATCACTATGACCAGAATGTGTGGGTTCACAGAAAAGGGGCTGTGAGAGCAAGAAATGGCGAGTTGGCAGTGATTCCAGGCGCTATGGGGTCTTACAGCTATGTCGTGATGGGAAAGGGCAATCCGGAAAGCTTCTGCTCCTCCTCCCACGGAGCAGGCCGCCAGTATTCCAGAAAGGGCGCCATGGCAACATTCACCTGCGAGCAGGTCATGGTCGATCTGGCAAAACAGGGAGTCATTCTGGGGAAGAAAAACAAGAGCGATGTGGCGGAGGAAAGCCGCTTCGCGTACAAGGACATTGACACAGTTATGAACAATCAGCTGGACCTTGTAACTCCAGTGAAGAGACTGCATACCATTGGCGTTGTAAAAGGATAACCCAAAAAGAGCAAACGATAGCATACACTATGCATATCACCTTTTATATGATTTTTGGTTTGACCTCCTGTGAAATTTGCACTATGATAGGAAATAGAAAGTACAAAAATTATCACAGGAGGGCAAATCCATGTTAAAAGACCAAGTAAAAGAATTATTAGTGCAGCAGGTAAACAAAGAGTTTTATTCCGCTTATTTGTATCTGAATTTTGCAAACTTCTACCAGAGCAAAGGATTAGCCGGATTTGCAAACTGGTATCAGGTGCAAGCTCAGGAGGAAAGAGACCATGCCATGCTGTTCAATCAGTATCTTCTGAACAACAATGCGGTTGTCACACTGGATGCCATCGATAAACCAGACACCACATTAGAAACTTTGATGGACCCGTTAAAAGCCGGACTTGCTCATGAAGAGTATGTGACAAGCCTGATTTACAACCTGTACGCAACCGCACAGGATGTGAGAGATTTCAGAACCATGCAGTTTCTGGACTGGTTTGTGAAGGAGCAGGGCGAGGAAGAATCCAATGCACATGACCTTATTACAAGAATGGAACTGTTTGGAAGCGACCCGAAGGGACTCTACATGCTTGACAGCGAGCTGAAGACACGTGTGTACGCAGCGCCATCTCTTGTGCTGTAACTGTATTATTAACTGCATTCTCTCCACTACCTGCCTGACAGGCAGACATCACTGGCAGGGATTCTCTTATCAAACAAAGATTCCTGCCAGGATAATGTCTCCGTCACCTCACTCAAGTACTCCAAGATGTACTTAAACATAACAATATAAGGTCTTATTTATGGAATTATTTGAGAAAATACACAGTCGCTATTATCATATCATCCGGCACATTCTGTTAGAAGCTTCTCTGCATCCTCTCACCAGACAGGAAATCGAGTCTCTGGCAAGAGCACAGGGTTTTGGAGAGAGTGCACTTTCCATTGTACCGAAACTCCTTGACGCATCCTGGCCATTTTTAAAAAAGCTGCCGGATGGCCGCTATACTTCTGCCCTGCACCATCCAGAAGTGCATTATGCCATGACGGATCTTCAGAAATCCTGGCTCGCTTTTCTGCTGTCCGATATCCGCATCTCCCTGTTTTTGTCGGCACAGGAGCAGCAGGAACTCTCTGCGTTTTTAAAGGATGTCCCACCATGCTGCACACCCCAGGACTTTCATTATTTTGACCGCTATTCGGACCGCGACCCATATGAATCCCCCGAATATCAAAAAAATTTTCGTACCATTCTCTCCGCCCTAAAACAGACTGCCGCTGGAAAGAAACAAGCCATTTTTGTCGCTTATACAGGAAAAACGGGCAACAGTTCTACCTATGAGGTCATTCCCAAAGAAATCCTATATTCCTCCAGGGACGACAAATTCCGCGTAGTCTGCATTCCCTGTTTTGGAAGACGGAACAAATATCAGTACTGCTTTAACATGAGCCGGATTCAGGGATGTACGCTGTCCAAACGCGAATTTTCAGACAGATATGAAAAAAATCCATCGGATTTCACCTACATGCACACACCAGCACCCACCCCTGTTGTCATAGAAATCAGCGGACAGCGCAATTCTCTGGAACGCTGTATGCTTCATTTTGCCCAGTACAGAAAGCAGACCGAATATGACAAAGAGAAGCAAGTCTATTACTGCTCTATCTACTATGACATTGAGGATGAACCTCAACTTCTCATCGAAATTCTCTCCTTTGGCCCTGTCATTCGTGTTCTTGGCCCAGATTCCTTTGTGCAGTCCATTCGGGAGCGGGTAAAACTCCAGCATGAACTGTTTTACCGGCAAATCTGAACTTTTTCTGATTTCCAGGCAACTCTGTTTTTTCTGGCTCTGTATTATTTCATTTGTCTTTCGCTCATTTTTCCATCACAGTTCTGCTGCCTTCTACGCCTCCTCCCTCAGCGCATCCAGCTTCTCCAGCAGTTCCTTACATTTCTCCACCATCGCCTGGTTCGTGCGGTTCTGCTTTCTCTGGTCAGTGTACAGAAAATATGGCGCCATCTCTGCTTCTTTGGCTGCATTTTTGCCCTTTGCTCTATTTGCAGCTGCTGCGCCTGTACCATTCACAAACTTCAAATCGCCACGGTATTCCGCCATCAACTCCGGCAGCTTTTCCACCTGAAATGCTGCCTTCTCATGCATCATGAGACGGATTTCCTGTGCATTGATAAGCACCTCTGTCACATACACCCGATGTGCCATTGCTTTTAAAGTCGCAATCGTCAAAAGGTTGCTGACAGGTTTTGGCAAATCTCCAAACCGGTCAATCAGCTCATCTTCCATGTCAAGCCGCTCTTCCTCATTTTCCACGCCCGCAATCCGCTTGTAGACATCCAGTTTCTGATACTCATTTTTAATATAAGAAGACGGAATATAGGCATCCATCGTACATTCCACTGTTGTCTCAAACTCCAACTCTTCCTTCTTCTCACCTTTGAGTGCCAAAACCGCCTCATTTAAGAGTTTACAGTACAGATCATACCCGACCGCAGCCATATGGCCGTGCTGCTCCTCCCCAAGAACGTTTCCCGCACCGCGCAGTTCCAGATCGCGCATCGCAATCTTGATTCCCGAGCCAAGCTCCGTGAACTCTCGGATTGCCTGCAGGCGCTTTTCCGCCTCCTCGCGCAGCATCTTGTCGCGCCGATACATCAAAAAGGCATACGCTGTGCGGCTCGACCGGCCCACGCGCCCTCTGAGCTGATAGAGCTGCGACAATCCCAGCTGGTCCGCATCATGGATAATCATCGTGTTGGCATTCGGGATGTCCAGACCAGTCTCAATAATTGTCGTGGACACCAACACATCAATCTCCCCATTGATAAAGTCCAGCATAATCCGCTCCAGCTGCCGCTCGCTCATCTGCCCGTGCGCGAACACGACATTTGCATCCGGCACCAGGGATGCCACATGCAGCGCCACCTCATCAATATTGCTGACGCGATTGTACACATAGTACACCTGTCCCTGTCTGGCTAGCTCCCTATTGATCGCCTCACGCACCATCTCGTCATTGTACTCCATCACATATGTCTGAATCGGCACACGGTCCACCGGCGGCTCCTCCAGCACACTCATGTCGCGGATTCCTACCAGGCTCATATGCAGCGTTCTCGGAATCGGCGTCGCCGTCAGCGTCAGCACATCCACATCCTGACGAAGCTGCTTGATTTTCTCCTTGTGCGCCACACCGAACCGCTGCTCCTCGTCAATAATCAGCAGACCCAAATCCTTAAACGTGACATCTTTTGAGAGCACACGGTGCGTGCCGATGACGATATCCACCTGTCCTTTTCGGAGCGCTTCCAGCGTATGCTTCACCTGCGCCGGTGTGCGAAAACGGCACAGCAGCTCCACGCGAACTGGGAAATCCTTCATTCTCTGCACAAAGGTATTGTAATGCTGCTGCGCAAGAATTGTGGTCGGCACCAGATACACCACCTGCTTGCTCTCCTGCACCGCCTTAAACGCAGCGCGCAGCGCAATTTCTGTCTTTCCATATCCCACATCGCCGCATATCAGACGGTCCATAATCTTCGTGCTCTCCATATCTGCCTTTGTCTGGTCAATCGCCTCCAGCTGGTCCTCCGTCTCCTCATACGGGAACAGTTCCTCAAACTCTTTCTGCCAGACCGTGTCTGGGCCATACGAATATCCCTTTCCATTCTGTCTCTGAGCATACAGTTCCACAAGTTCCTTTGCAATCTCCTTGACAGCACTTTTTACCTTTGTCTTTGTCCGGCTCCACTCGCTGCCTCCGAGCCGGTTCAGTTTCGGCTTTTTCGCATCCGCACCGGCATACTTTTGAATCACTTCCAGACAGGTCGCCGGAATGTAGAGTTTTCCGCCGTCCCCATACTCAATCTTGATATAGTCCTTGACAACCTTATCGCGCTCCACCTTCTCAATGCCCTGATACACACCGAGTCCATGCGTCTCATGCACCACATAATCGCCGATGGACAAATCCATGAAGCTCTGAATCTGCTTGCCCTGGTATGTGCTTCTCTTCTTTTTCTTCTTCTTTCTCTCCGAGCCGAACATATCCCCTTCTGTGATAACCACAAACTTAATCAAGGGATACTCAAACCCTCTGTGCAGATTTCCATAAATCACCAGAATTTCCCCTGGTTTCACCTGTGCGCTCAGTTCTTCCGGACAATATGCCCGCAGCTCATACATATCCCGCAGCTCTTTCGCCAGACGGCTCGCCCTTGTCTGCGATGCCGAGAGCAGAACCACACGATATCCATCCTTTTTCCAGCGCTTCAAATCATTGATGAGAATCTCAAAACTGTTCTGGTAAGAATCGACATTTTTTACGGTCAGGCTAAACTGCCGCTTTACAGCCAGACCTGGAAGTTTCTGCTCCAGTGCGGTCAAATAGACCGTACTTCCCTTTTGCAATTTTCCGAAAACTTCCTTCGTGGCATACAGCAGATTTGTCTGCCCTGGAAGCACATACCCCTTCTCAAGACGGTGCGCCATGCTCTCCCGAAACTCCATCTCCACCGCCTCACCCCGCTCCTGTATCCGCAGCGGCTCGTCGAGGTAAATCACACAGTTTTTGTCAGAAAAATACTCCAGAAACGACACGGCGTCCGGACAGAAATACGAGATATACCCGTCCCGCTTTCCCACAGAAAATCCCTGCCGAAAGTCCTCCACAGCCTCGCGCGCCGTTATTTTCACCCGATGTGCCTCTTCCGGCATGATGGCATCCCGAAAAATCTGTTCCTGCTTTTTCGCCTCCGCCTCTATCTTCGCCGTTCCCTCCAGAATATCCTCCTGTGTCAGCACCATCTCGCAGGCCGGATAAATGCGCACCTCGGACAATCGCTCAATCGAGCGCTGACTCTCCAAATCGAACGAGCGAATGGAATCCACCTCATCCCCCCAGAGTTCAATGCGGACCGGCACCTCCTCCGTCAGCGGAAAAATATCCAGAATCCCGCCGCGAACCGAAAACTGCCCCATTCCATCCACTTCGCTCATGTATTCATATCCCAGCTCCAGCAGCTTCTTTTTCCACTCACTGACGTCTATGGTCTGCCCTTCTGTGAGCGTCATCACATAGGATGCCATGCGGCTCATCGGGAGCAGATGGTCCATCAAGCCATCAAAAGTAGTGACAACCGTTCCGTGCGTATCTTCCATCAGGTGCCGCAACACTTCCATCCTCTGCCTTGTCAGCAGATTTCCATGGATATCCGCGCTGAAAAACAGCAGGTCTCTCGCCGGATACAGAAACACAGAATCCTCAAAATAGCGAAAATCATCATAGATTTCCTTCGCTCTGGAATCATCATATGTCACTACCAGCTTCCAGCCCCGCTCTGCCGCCAGCTCATACATCAGATGCACCTTCTGCGAATCCATGCATCCGCTGACATGACACGGCCCCTGCTCCTTGCAGACACACTGCACCATCTCTTCATATTCCGCCAGTTCCATCAATGGATTTGCAAACACTCTACTCATATGCGCCCCTTTCCTGCCTCCTGTTTTATGTTTCCGTTCTGCTTTTCCTGCCCTCTGTTTTATATTTCTATTCTATTTCTATTCTGTTTCCTGCTTTCTGTTTCACCAGCTATCTTACCTTTTCCATACTTCTGTTTCCCGCTTTTTTCGTATTTCTGTTATTCCTTCTTCTGTGCATTGAACGAATTCATCGCCGCATCGATTCCCTTTTCCACAATCATACAAACTGCATCCGCCGCATCCTTTGCCGCATCCTGAATCCGCTTCTGTTCTTCCCTTGAGAAATGTCCTAGAACATAATCCGCCAAATCCATTCTCGCCGGCTTGTCGCCGATGCCCACGCGCACCCGCTTAAACTCCTGCGTTCCCAGATGCTGGATAATGCTCTTGATTCCATTGTGCCCTCCGGCGCTGCCCTTCGCGCGCACACGAAGCTGTCCCACATCCAGACTGATATCATCATACAATACAATCACATGGGCCGCATCCACCTTGTAAAAGTCCGTGATTTCCCGCAGACTCTCTCCGCTGTTGTTCATAAACGTCTGCGGCTTCGCCAAAATCACCTTCTCACAGCCAATCATTCCCTTTGCACAGATTGCCTTGTGCTTTCTCTCTGTAAAAGAAACTCCTATTTTATCTGCCAGGGCATCCACAGACAAAAATCCCACATTATGTCTTGTCCCCTCATATTCCTTCGATGGATTTCCCAATCCTGCTATAATATACATCACTTTATCTCCATTCATGACAAAAATCCAGCGGCAAACCATGCTTTTCACATAACCTGTCACCATAAAATTTTTCAGCTCACTCCATTATACGAAACCTCATTCAACTTGACAAGCCCTTTCCCCACTTTACGAATACTGCAAGCACCGCCACATTTCTGCGCAAAAAAGATGCTGCAATGCACCCCGCCGCAGGCGTTTTGCTTTACAGCATCTTTCTCATCCTTCTCACTTCATGATGTTGGGGTCAAAAGGTATTTTGACCTTGGTATCACTTCATTGCTTTATAATAGACATTCCTATCGCCTTATTTTCGCAGCCCTGCTCTTCTCCTTCTTCAAAATCACTGCGAGAATCAGCATCAGGACAACAAAACCAACTGCCAGTCCCAGCCATCCATTCCTCGTAATACCTGCTACCAGATATCCCGTCACGCAGCAGGCCGCCACAACCATCGCATAGGGAATCTGCGTGGAAACATGGTTCAGATGTTTACACTGCGCACCAGCGCTTGCCAGAATGGTGGTATCCGAAATCGGAGAAATATGGTCACCGCACACCGCGCCCGCTAGAATGGAAGCGATTGTGATTGCCAGCATATTGATATCTTCTATTCCAGTGATCGCCATGGCAATCGGAATCAAAATACCAAATGTTCCCCAGGAAGTACCTGTGGAGAATGCCAATCCCAGAGCCACCAGGAAGAAAATGCACGGAAGCAGAGAAAGCACCAGAGCACTTCCGCCAACCACAGCACCGACATATCCGCCGATATCCAGGTAATCCGCACTGCAGATACCCGACAAGGTCCACGCCAGACAGAGAATCATAATCGCCGGAATCATGGCCTTGACACCCACAGTAAAACACTCACAGAACTCATTGAATGTCAGCACTCTGCGAATCATATACTGTGCAAACGTAAATACTAGCGCAAAGAAAGAGCCCAGCGCCAGACTTCTCGCCGCATCACAGCCTGCAAACGCATCAATCAGATTCACACCGTCCAAAATACCGCCTGTGTAGAGCATCGCACAGATACAAAGAACAATCAGGACAACAATCGGAAGAATCAGGTCCATCACCTTGCCGCGTCCGCCGGATGGCAGAGGATTGTCCGCATCCATGGTCTCCTCGCCCTTTCTCGCAACGCGCTCATTGTAGCTCTTCATTGCACCAAAATCAATCTGTGTCACAATCAGAAAGACCATAAAAACCAGTGTCAAAAGTGCATATAAGTTGAATGGAATGGTTCTCAAAAACAGTGAAAATCCATCCACGCCAGAATTTTCCGGCAAAGAGGAGCCAACCGCAGCCGCCCAGCTCGAGATCGGTGCAATGATGCAGATTGGCGCCGCCGTCGCATCAATGACATAGGCCAGCTTTGCACGGCTGATTTTGTATTTGTCCGTCACTGGACGCATAACCGTTCCCACGGTAAGGCAGTTAAAATAATCGTCCACAAAAATCACCGTTCCCAGAGCAGCTGTCGCAAGCAGCGCGCCGCGCTTGCTCTTGATAGACTTTGATGCCCAGTCGCCATATGCGCCGGATGCTCCGGATTTTGTGATAAGCGCCACCAGAATTCCCAAAAATGCTAAAAACAGCAGGATATTTGCATTATCGCCGATTTTTACTGCCATGATTCCAAGCGTCTCCTCCACAGCGAACAGCGGATTTCCGCCCGTAAACAGCAGCGCGCCTGACAAAATACCAATCAGTAAGGACAGATACACTTCCTTTGTAATCAATGCAAGTGCAATCGCCACAATCGGTGGAATCAATGAAAATATTGTACTTGACATACTATTTTTCTCCTTTTCGTCTCTTTTTTGTCTCCTTGTATCAAAAAATATGCATACCCGCCGGAGCAGACATCGGCACATATGAAAATCGACAGATGCCTCAGCAGGCTCGTCTGGCCCGCGAAGGTATCTGTCGATTGTTATTTCCTGTTTCCTTCTTATGCTTCCAATGCTTCTAAAGCCGTCGTCTCGTATTTATTTAAAATCACAGTCTGAATCATATCACGCGTGTCAGAATTGATTGGATGAGCGATATCACGATACTCGCCATCAGCGGCTTTTCTGCTCGGCATTGCGATGAAAAGTCCCTTCTCCCCTTCGATGACTTTGATATCATGAATGACAAATTCATTATCCAGTGTAATGGAAACAATCGCCTTCATTTTTCCTTCCTTCTCAATTCGTCTCACTCTCACATCTGTAATCTGCATATCCCTTAACCCTCCCCAATTTCTTACAATGTATATCTATCATTCTTCTCTACTACTATCTTGATATGATTCGGCTCGCCGATATACGTAGTATTTGCACGAATGGTATCTCTGCTCTCTACAACACAGTTCTCAATGACTGTATTATCGCCAATATATACATCATTTAAAATGATGGAGTTTTTAATAATACAATTATTGCCGACATAAGCCTTTTTAAACAAAACAGAGTTCTCTACTGTACCATTGATGATACAACCGCTGGAAACCAGACTGTTCTTCACAATCGCACCTGGATTGTATTTTGCCGGAGGCAGATCGTCCACCTTGGAATAGATATCCGGATACTGTCTGAAGAAATAATTTCTCACTTCTGGCTTCAGAAAATCCATGTTGGTATTGTAATATGCTTCTACCGATGCGATGTTTGCCCAGTAGGTGTCCATCTTATATGCATAAATTCTCTTTAAGTTCTTATAGCGAACCAGAATATCGCGAACAAAATCGTAGCGGTCCTCAGCTGCGCAGCGCTCAATCAGCTCAATCAGCTGGCGTCTGCGGATGACATAGATACCGCAGGAAATCGTGTTGGAGGTAGCAACCATCGGTTTCTCCTCAAACTCGATGATACGTCCGTCGTCGTTCGTGCGAACCAGACCAAAACGAGTCACATCCACACTCGGGTCCATATCCTTGCAGACAACGGTGATATCTGCCTTCTTTTCAATGTGATATTCCAAAACTTTGTTGAAATCCAGTTTATAGATGCCGTCGCCTGCTGCAATCACAACATACGGCTCATGGCTGTTCTTTAAGAAAGTCAGGTTCTGATACAGAGCGTCTGCAGTGCCGCGGTACCAGTCGTTGCTCTCTGCGGTGATTGTGGGAGTGAATACATAGAGACCTCCCTGCTTTCTTCCGAAATCCCACCACTTTGAAGAACTCAAATGCTCATTTAAAGAGCGGGAATTGTACTGCGTGAAAACAGCCACACTCTGAATATGAGAGTTGCTCATGCTGCTCAGTGCAAAGTCGATGCTGCGGTAATTTCCTGCCATCGGCATAGCAGAAATCGCTCTCTTATTGGACAGTTCTCTCATGCGCTTGCTGTTGCCGCCCGCTAAAATAATACCTATTGCTCTCATTTCGCTCCACCTGCCTTTACAATGTAGTCTCCGCTCGCCAGCTCACCGCCTGGATAATCCTCCGGCACGGTATTGCCGACAATCGCTGTATTCCGTCCAATCTTCACATTATCTGGAATCACACTGTGTTCACCGACTGTCACCAGGTCAAACTGGTATACTTTCGGGTCGTACTTGCTTGGAGCATATTCGCCGGTACCAACGACTGCGTTCGCGCCGATGGTGACATCCTCAGCAATAATCGCTTTCTCCACGTATGTTCCGGCGCCGACGGAGGAATCTTTCATGATGATGGAATCCTTCACAATCGCGCCTTCTGCGATGGTGACACCGGCGCCGATGACAGAATTGATAACCTGTCCGTAAACTTCTGTGCCCTCACCGATTACGCTTCTCTCAATCTTTGCATCCTCGGAAATATACTGCGGCTGAATATTATCTGCTTTTGTATAAATCTTCCAGTACTCTTCATACAGATTAAACTCAGGAATAATATCGATTAACTCCATATTGGCTTCCCAGTAGGAACCCAATGTACCAACATCTTTCCAGTATCCATTATACTCGTAAGCAAAAATTCTGTCTCCCTTGCTGTGAATATATGGAATAATATGCTTTCCAAAGTCACATCCTGGCTGGTCAGACAGCTGTACCAGTGCTTCCCTCAGCACTTTCCAGCTGAAAATATAGATACCCATGGAAGCCAGATTGCTTCTCGGATGTGCCGGTTTCTCCTCAAATTCTGTAATGCGGTTATTTTCGTCCGTGATTACGACACCGAAACGGCTTGCCTCCTCGATCGGTACAGGCATCGCTGCGATTGTCAAGTCTGCATTGTTTGCCTTATGGTAGTCCAGCATCACTTCATAATCCATCTTGTAAATATGATCGCCGGAAAGAATCAGAACATACTCTGGATTGTATGTTTCCATATATTCCAGATTCTGATAAATCGCATTTGCAGTACCTGTATACCAGTCACTGCCTTTGCTCTTCTCATATGGCGGAAGTACAGTCACACCGCCGACATTACGGTCCAAATCCCACGGAATACCAATTCCGATATGGGTATTTAAACGCAATGGCTGATACTGCGTCAGGACGCCTACAGTATCTACGCCAGAATTGATACAGTTACTCAATGGAAAATCTATGATACGGTATTTTCCTCCAAAAGATACGGCCGGTTTAGCGACTTTCTGGGTCAGAACGCCAAGACGGCTTCCTTGCCCTCCGGCAAGCAGCATTGCAATCATTTCCTTTTTAATCACGTTATCTCACCCCTTGATGTTAGTATTTTTCATGTGTGTTTCATTATAACATACTTTTTGTAAATAGTGAATAAAATTTTAACATAGTTTTCAACTTTTTTGTACAATTTCCGACATTTCCCAATTCCCCCTATTTTTCCCTCAATATCCTTATTTTGCCCGCATTCTGCCTTTCTTTTCTGTCTCTATTTTCTTTCTTATTTTTTCCTGCTTGCTCTCTCACTTCTTTCGCTTTCTCCCATTTCTTTCCCTTGCCCTCTCCCTTCTCTCACTTTCTCTCATTTTCTCTCACCATGTTCCCCGAATCCCCTTGAATCCGCCGGAAAAATCAAGTATAATAAGCTCCATATCATCTTGCGCAGGATTATACCGCACTTGATTTGCAGCCTTGATTTTTTTAATCATTGATAAACATGTATAAAGGAGAACCGCTATGAACTTGACAACCGTAAGAGAAATCTACCGTTCCAGAGAAACCTATCTGGACAAGGAAATCACTATCGGCGGATGGATCCGAAGCATCCGCGACTCCAAATCGTTCGGCTTTATTGTAGTCAGCGATGGCTCATACTTTGAGACTTTGCAGGTCGTTTACCATGACACCATGGAAAACTTTGAGAATATCTCCAAATTAAACGTAGGCGCAGCTATCATCGTAAAAGGTACACTTGTTGCGACTCCGCAGGCAAAACAGCCATTTGAGATTCAGGCATCTGAAATTACCGTTGAGGGCGCTTCCTCTCCGGACTATCCGCTTCAAAAGAAACGCCACAGCTTTGAATATCTGCGCACCATCGCTCATCTGCGTCCGCGCACCAACACCTTCCAGGCTGTATTCCGCGTGCGTTCCCTGATTGCCTATGCGATTCACCAGTACTTCCAGGAGCGCGATTTTGTGTATGTACACACTCCTCTTATCACAGGAAGCGACTGTGAAGGCGCCGGCGAAATGTTCCAGGTAACGACTATGGATTTGAACAATATTCCAAAAAATCCGGACGGCTCTGTGAACTATGCTGAGGATTTCTTTGGCAAGCCAACCAACCTCACTGTGAGCGGCCAGTTAAATGGTGAGACCTATGCGATGGCATTCCGCAATATCTACACCTTCGGACCGACCTTCCGCGCTGAGAACTCCAACACCACCCGCCATGCGGCAGAATTCTGGATGATTGAGCCAGAAATCGTATTTGCTGACCTGGAGGACAACATGGCCCTGGCTGAGGGCATGTTAAAATACATCATCCAGTATGTGTTAGAGCATGCACCAGAAGAGATGAAGTTCTTAAATCAGTTCGTAGATAAAGACCTGTTAAACCGCCTGAACCATGTACTGAACTCTGATTTCGGCCATGTTACTTACACAGAAGCGATTGAACTTCTGGAGAAGCACAACGATGAGTTTGATTACAAGGTATTCTGGGGATGCGACCTGCAGACAGAACATGAGCGCTACCTGACAGAGCAGATTTTCAAGAAACCAGTATTTGTGACCGATTATCCGAAGGAAATCAAGGCATTCTACATGAAGATGAACCCAGACAACAAGACTGTCGCTGCTATGGATTGTCTCGTTCCAGGCATCGGTGAAATTATTGGCGGAAGTCAGAGAGAGGATGATTATGACAAACTTCTGGGCCGCATGCATGAGTTGGGCTTAAAGCCAGAAGACTACAGCTTCTATCTTGACCTGCGCAAATATGGCTCTGCACGCCACTCCGGTTTCGGTCTGGGCTTTGAGAGATGTGTGATGTACCTGACTGGTATGGCAAACATCCGCGATGTCATCCCATTCCCAAGAACTGTAAACAACTGCGAGTTATAAATCTACCGCTTGTATGACACGGTCTGATATCATCTGATATTGCCTAATGTGTCATACAAGCGTCTTTTTTATCTGTCTCTCATCCTCCAAGCAGTGCATCCAAGCTGTGCGCAAACACGGTTGCCGCAGCTCCAATGATTCCCGCATCCTGGTCCACAGAAGGCTCCACACGCACAGCCGTACCTTTTGGCATCGCGCCATTCAGTCTTTCTTCAATCTGTGCACACAGCTGCGGTCCCAAAATGCTAGGAACAATCCCAGAAAGCACACACAGATCGATATCCAGCATCATGGCCATTGTATAGATGGCCCCACTCAATGGCGCCGCAAGATACTCACACAATTTCTGCACCGTTTCTTCCTCCAGAGGCACATCTTCCCGCAATGTCACGCCAAATTTTCTCTCCAATGCCGGAATACACACCATGCCCTCCAGCGTATCCTGCATTTCTTCTCTCTTCGGCGCGCCCTCTGCCGGATGCAGCAGCAATGCCCCTATCTCGCCGGAGCTGCATCTTGCGCCACAGCGCAGTTTGCCGTCCAGGCGCACTGCGCCACCGCATCCCGACCCCAACGCTATATACAGCATATTGTCGCTGCCGCTCGATTCGCATCTCTCACGGCGCAAAAATGCTTCTCCCTCGCACGCAACATTGGCGTCGTTTTCTACATACAGCGGCAAATCCAAACTACTGCAGAATGTAGGAAATATCTGTGCAAACGGGGTCTGTGTCTCAATTTCCATCGTCTGACAGCTCACCACCGCGCATTCCTTCTGGTTCATATTCGCCGGAAATCCAATGCATATGCCGAGAACCGGAGAATCTCCTGCTGCCTGCTGCATTCTTTTCACAGCATCCGCGAGCGGTGACAAATCTCTGGTATGCATAAATTCTCCCAGCTCGATGGTCTCGCGTTTCAGCACGTTCCCCACCATATCACTCAGTCCCACATGGGCAAATTGGCCTTCACATTCGACTCCCACAGCCCGATAAGCTCCAGGCACAAAGCGCAGCATATGTCCTTTTCTGCCGCCGCCCACACCAGGCTCCAGCTCCTCCAGCTCCTCCAGCAGTCCTTTTTCCAAAAACTCCTCCACCACCTTCATGGCAGTGGGAAAGCTCATTCCTGTCACGCGCGCAATCTCTGCCCTGCTTGTCTTCGCGCGCTCTCGCAGCAGTTCAAACACAAGCCTGCGCTTATTTCCTTTTTCCATGTCATTTTCCTCCTGAATTTCCACAACTTCCTGAATATCCGCGCTCTGTGCCTCCCAAAGTTATGCTCAAAGCATCCTTTTTCCTCTTGCAAATTTCATACAGACATGATATAGTAAAGCCATCAATTATTAAAGTTATTTTAATAATTCGGTTTGCGATATATTTTATGATTATCACTCAACATGTTTTTATTTTCAAGGAGGTTTTTTATGCACGAAGAAAAAATAGCTCTTGTTGACTCACAAATCCGTGCCGTTCAGCGTGCCATATCCGAGCGTTCCATTGAGAACGTGTATTTTGTCGCCTGCGGCGGGTCCCTGGCTACACTCTACCCAAGCAAATACATCATAGAGCGTGAGACAGCAGCAGTCAACACGAACACATACACAGCGGCGGAATTTTTCAATGACCCGCCGATGCGTCTCGGAGAAAAAAGTCTCGTTATTCTCAACTCTCAGAGCGGCGGCACAGCAGAAACCGTCGCAGCGGCTCATCTCTGCGCAGAGCGCGGCGCCATGACTGCAGCATTCACGACTGCCCCAGATTCCGCGATTGAAAAGGCTGTAGATTTTATCATGTATTACTACGACAATCCGGCAGACCCATATCCGGCTGTGCTGACTATCTTCCCAGAAGTCTACAAGCTCACCTATGCACTGTTGGATGTATGGAATCATACCAGCCGCCTGCCGGAAGTAAACGAGGCCATGCTCCGGCTGCAGTCCACCTTTGACGAAGCCTGCACAGCATATCTTCCCGCTGCCCGCACTTTCGCGTCCCGCTATGCCCATGAGCCGATTATCTACACCACCGCTGCAGGCCTGAATTCCTGTGTCGGCTACGTTCTCACAAACTGCCTTCTAATGGAATCTCTCTGGATGCACTCCTCTCCGCTTCACGCAGGCGAATTCTTCCATGGTGCATTTGAGGCAGTTGACGACACCACCGCTGTGTTTGCTCTTCTGGGACTGGGAAACACACGCCCGCTCGAGGAGCGCGCTGTGAAGTTCTTACAGAGAAAAACAAAAAAACTGACGGTGCTGGATGCAGCTGCACTTGACCTTTCCGCTTATCCTGAATGGCTGCGTGCCAACACAGCGGCACTGGTCCTGAACCGTCTTGCTGCAATGTACTGCGATGAAATGTCCTATGTGCTCGGGCACCCGATTTCGTCCAGACGCTATATGGGGGTGGAAAAATACTGATGAGAATTCTTGGAATTGGTGACAATGTATTTGACAACTACCGCTGGCGCCACGAACTGTATCCTGGCGGAAACAGTGTCAATGTTCCTGTCCTAGCACGGCGCTACGACGGCAGTGAGGCTGCCTATATCGGTGTGCTGGCAGATGACGCCGAAGGTCTCGGTTTTGCACAGGCCCTGCGCGAAGAGGGCGTGGATATCAGCCGCGTGCGTGTGATGCACGGTGTCAGTGCACGCAATTATATTGAGCTGGACGAGCAGGGAGATCGCCATTTCGTCGGCAACAACGGGCGTGAAGTCGCACAGTATCAGGTGCTGCTCTGCCTGACGCCGCAGGACTATGCTATGATGGAGGAATGGGACCTAGCGCACACCAGCATCCACAGCTGGCTCGACCCGTATCATCCAGCCATCAGCCGCCGCATCCCTCTGTCCCTCGATTTTTCCGGCGAATACGACCGCGTCAACATCGCCCAGATCTGCCCGATGCTCCGCTTTGCCTTCTTCTCCGGCGGAAATAAGAGCGAGGAGGACGTGCGCGCGCTGGCACGCGCAGCCATTGACGCAGGTGCCCGCACAGCCGTTGTCACAATGGGCGTGCGCGGCTCATATCTGCTCGAGAAAGGCCGTGAGCACCGCCAGGAATGTGTGCCTGCTCAGATCACGGATGCACTCGGCGCAGGAGACGCTTACATCGCAGCATTCCTTGCACGCTACCACTCCAACGGCGGCGACCTCGCTGACGCCGCGCAGGAAGCCAGCATATACGCCGCTCACTGCTGCTCCCACTACGGAGCCTTCGGCCATGCTCTGCCGCAGCCAGATTAAAAATATCCAGCCTGCATTCTGCGTATTTTTCTTCGTGCCACATACACAGCAGCACATACCTTTCTCAAAACAGGCATCCCATGCGCAGAGCCAAAACAGCAGACTGTAACAAAAAAGCAGGAAAAGGAATCTCCCCCACAGTTTGATTTCCCCTTCCTGTTTTTTTCTGTCTTTTTCTGTGTTTTTCTGATTTTCCTATTTGCTTCTATACTGTGCCAACAGCTTATTGATGCGGTTCGTCGGGTTCAGCAGATCGCTCAGAGACGCATCATGATTCAGATTGTCAATAATCAGTGCAATATATTTGCTCATATCCACACTGATATAGTATGGTCTGGACAGAAGTTCCGGTGTCTGGTATACCAGGTTTGTTGTCAGAATCCGGTCAATATATCCATTCTCATAGTACTCATCAAACTTCTTCAGGCCATTTGTGAACAGACCGAATGTCGCGCAGATAAATACCTTTCTTGCTTTGCGGCGCTTTAACTCTTTTGCCACATCCTGCATACTCTCGCCGGAAGAAATCATATCATCAATAATCAGAACATCCTTGCCTTCCACAGAAGAGCCCAAGAACTCATGTGCCACAATCGGGTTGCGTCCGTTGACAATCTTTGTGTAATCACGGCGCTTGTAGAACATACCCATGTCCAGCCCCAGCACGTTTGCAAAATACACAGCACGGTTCATGCCGCCCTCATCTGGGCTGATTACCATCATATGATCGCTGTCAATCTGCAGGTCTGGCTCATTCTTTAACAGATGCTTGATAAACTGGTAAATCGGCTGTACAGTCTCAAATCCCTTTAACGGAATCGCATTCTGCACGCGCGGATCATGTGCGTCAAATGTGATAATATTCTCAACTCCCATGCGAGTCAACTCCTGCAGTCCCAATGCACAATCCAGAGACTCTCTGCTGGAACGCTTATGCTGGCGGCTCTCATATAAGAATGGCATAATAACATTGATACGTCTTGCTTTGCCTGCAGCAGCCGCAATCAATCTCTTCAAATCCTGAAAATGGTCATCTGGAGACATATGATTCTCGTAACCACATAAAGAATACGTTAAGCTGTAATTGCAGACGTCCACCATAAAATACAAATCATCGCCACGTACCGACTCCTCAATCGTTCCCTTCGCTTCACCAGAACCGAATCTTGGTGTCTTTGAATGAATAATATAAGAATCTCTCTGATAACCGGAAAAAGCAATCGTCGATTTATGCTCGCTCTCTCTCTCCCTTCTCCACTCTACCAGATACTGGTCTACCTTTTTTCCCAAATCCATACAGCTCTGCAGCGGAATCAGACCAAGTGGGCCAACCGGAATCGTTTCAATAATTTTCTCTTCGTAAAGCATTTTCATCCTCCAATGTTATGTTGCTGTGTATCATTTCTTTCTTACTTAACGTAATCTTTATATCATTCTATTTTCTATAAGTCAACCTTATAAATGCTTTTTCATCTTTTTTCTTATCCGAATATCTTCCCCAAACAGCGGAATAATCTGATATTTGCTCATAATCCGCGACGTCACACGGTCTGTGAACTCATCACGCAACCGATTCAATGGGAGATTTGTTGTAATAATTGTGCCCTTTTTTCGATTTAATCTTTCATTTATGCAGTAAAAAAGCTGCGATGCCGTAAATGTATTAATCATCTCCGTGCCGACATCATCAATCACCAGCATATCACATTCCAAAATATGCTGATACATGTCCGATGCATCCTCTGCCCCTTTGTGCTCAAATTTACTTTTAGCAAACGCATCAAACAAATCTGGCGCAGAGAAATACAGCACCGAATAATACTGCTCCATCAGTTCTTTCGCAATACAATTACTCAAAAACGTTTTTCCTGTGCCCGTCGGTCCCGTAAACAGAATACTTCCCTTTTCGTTGTGAAACTGCCGTATAAATTCCTGACAGCGCTCCACCACCTGTTTCATATACATACGCTGAGTCTTTCCCACACGCGCGTCCACCCGCACATCATCATAATATTCATATGTAAAGCAGGAGAAATTTTCACTCTTTAAAATCTCTTTGATATTGGACTGCGCGTACAAAAGTTCCATCTGCGCCTGCAGAAAACAATGGCATTTTTTTCCATCCACATATCCGGTATCCTTACAATTCTGACACTGATAGTGCATCTCCATATAATCTGCCGGAAATCCATTTTCCAAAAGAAGCGCCGCTTTCTTGTCCCGCAAGCTTTTCAGCTCTCTGCGAAGCTTTTCCATCGCATCCGGCTCTCCTGAAAGAAGCATCCTTGCTCTTTTCACTGCAGTCGTGCTGATGGCATCATCAATCACGCGAATCATAGGAACTTTTGCATACACTTCCTGGACCCGCTCGTCCTGTTCACGCTTATTTTGAAACTGTTTCTGATTATAAACACGCATAATCGAATCATACTGTGAATTGCTCAGTGCCATGCCGTTCCCTCCATCTGCTTGATTTCTGCTCTTTTCTTTTGGACTTTTCTTTTGCTCTTTTCTTTCTGGTTCGTTCTCTTAGCTCCGTTATTCTATCTCTCAATCTTTCAGAGACTGCCATATCAGATTATCATAATCATAGTCATGCTGCTCGAAATTATTGAAACGGTTCCCAGAATTGACAGCAGACATAGCCCTCTTATTCTGCCCTTTTCTCCCTGCCTCGGCCGAACTCTGTTTTCTGCTGTCTTCTTTCTGGTTTTTATGTCTCTCGTCCAGTATTTCTATATCTTGCAATGTCTTGACTTTTTCCTTATTCCAAGAAGTCAGAATCGTATCCACATACTCAAAGCTCGGTGAATGAATCGCCAGAATGGTGCGGTTGCATGCTTCCAGCACAATCTCCTTTGAAAAACCAAACTTCTGGAACCATTTATCAATTAATTTTTTCTCCGCTGTAGCAGGTGCACGTCCTGTCTGCCCCAGCGCTTTCATCACTGCAAAACTGTTCTTGCTGAACCCTTCCGAATAGCTCTTCGCCTCGCTGATGGTGGTAATTCCGTTTTTATTCCAGTTGAGAGCTACAGATTCCATATACCGGACACTGGTGTAGCCCTCCTGTACACAGTATTCTGCCACATATTCCAAAAGTTCTGCGGACATATGCAGCTCATCATACAGATAGGCAAACTTATCACAGTCTGTCGGAGTGAGAGGCTTTTTCCGATACTGCTGCACCACATATAAAAGCTGTGAAAATTCTTCGTCAGAGGACAGATGCGCTGCATCTGCTGTTTTCTTTTCCACAGAAACAACTGCTTTTGCAGCCTTGCTGCCTGTTCCTTTTTTTCTTGATGCCAGTGCAGTGCTCTGTGCCTCCGAAGCGTCAAATGCGCCCCCTTCACTCTCCGCCGCATCTACGGATATGTGCTGTTCTGCCAGTTTTGCTGCTGCCTTTGCGATGCGTGACGGAGTACTCGAACCGTTCTTCACCGTTCCAGGCGTATTTCCAGGTATATTTCCAAGCATATTTGCCGGATACTCTGGCATTGGCGCAGGATTGGATACCATATCCATTCCATCCGATGCACTCTGCGGCACTATATTTTCCTGCATACCCGCTGCCATGTTTCCTGGTATACCTGCCGCTCCCGCCGCCATATTTCCTGACATACCTGCCGTTCCCGCCGCCATATTTCCTGGCATCACATTCTGCTGCGTACCTCCCATATCCGTTCCTGTTCCCAACGGTACATTCAGCGGATTTACCTGCATTCTCACATCCGCCCCAGCCGGAGACCCTTTTCTTCGCACCACAAGAGTCGGATTCACTGGTATTTTCGCCATACCATTTTCATCCGCTTTCACTTGAGACAGAATACTTTTTTTCATACTTCTTCCAGGCAGAGAAGTTCCCGCGAATCCTCCCTCGCTGTATGCCGCTGCCTGTTCCTCATATATTGTCTGTTGTCTCTCTACTTCCTCACACTGAAGAACGCCCTGTTTCTTCCAGTATTCCAGGGCGCGCCGCACATCTGACTCCATATTACAGAGAGCATCCGCAATGATACGGACCATGTCTTCCTGTTCTAGCACATGGGGGTGGCGCAGAAGATACAGATATACTTTCACACATTCCCCATTCGCCTGTGCCATATAATAATCTATAAACTGATTCGGGACCAGCGTCTCCTGCGGCTCCCACGTATTTTTCCATTTTAACACAGCTATCACTCCACTTTTTTCTTTCCTTGTCATCATAGCATAAGCAGAAAAAAAAAGAAATAGGCGGGATTTCCACATGCTTGGATTGTGAAAATTGTGGAAATTGTGGATAACTGGTATACATAAAACCAATTTTCTTTTTTTATCCCGCCAAATTTCTTATAAAATAAGGATTTTTTACATTTTCTTCTAATTTGTTATGTAAATGAAGATATCCACAAAATCACTTTACATAATACTTGCAAAATTTTGTGGAAATTGTGGATAACTACTTTCCAAGCAGGTCTTCCCCAACATTTACAATGTCTCCAGCACCCATAGTTATCAACAAATCACCGTGCAAACAATTTTTTAAAAGAAATTTCTCAATCTCCTCAAAGCTCTGGATATAGTGCACATTTGTTCCCAGTTTTTCTATTTTCTCAGCCAAATCTGCGGAACTGATGCCCAACGTATCCGTCTCTCTCGCCGCATAGATATCTGCCAGAACCACCTCATCTGCCAGAGCCAGAGCCTCGGCAAATCCATCCATCAGCTCTTTTGTCCTTGTATACGTATGAGGCTGGAAGACACACCACACCTTCTCATGCGGATAATTTTTAGCTGTTTTCAAAGTCGCCTGAATCTCCTGCGGATGATGTGCATAGTCATCAATAATCGTGATTCCATGCATCTCGCCCTTCTTCTCAAAACGGCGCTTTGTTCCTGTAAACAGCTTCAGCCCGCGCTGTATAGTCTCGACCGGCACGCCCAGCACTTCCGCTGCCGCAATCGCTGCCAGTGCATTATACACATTGTGCTCACCTGGAACCGAGAGAGAGAACCGTTCCTTCTTCTCCCCATGCTTTACCAGTGTAAAGGAAGCACAGGCATATGCATCATACACAATATCCGCCGCTGCATAGTCACTCTTTGCCGCATCTCTTCCCACAGTAATCATGCGTGCCCGAATCCCCTGCATCAATTTATCATACTCATAAATATCGCTGTTGAGCACAAGTGTACCGCTCTCCGGCAGAAGGTCTGCAAATTTTCTGAAAGATGCACGAATATTATCCAAATCCTTAAAGAAATCCAGATGGTCCGCCTCAATATTCAAAATGACTTCCAGCGTCGGATAAAATGACAGGAAGCTGTTCGTATACTCGCACGCCTCCGCCACAAACATATCCGAACCGCCCACACGCACATTGGTTCCGCCGATGCAGTTCAAAATACCTCCCACAGAAACCGTCGGGTCCGCGTCATCTTCCATCAGAATTTCCGTAATCATCGATGTTGTTGTCGTCTTTCCATGTGTCCCTGCAACTGCAACCGAATTTTTGTAATTGCGCATAATCTCTCCCAGAAGCTGTGCACGAGTCAGCATCGCGAGCCCTTTTTGCTTTGCAGCGGCAAACTCCGGATTATCTGCGTGAATCGCTGCTGTATAAACCACAACATCAATTCCGTCTGTGATATTTTCCGCTTTCTGCGGATATGCAATCACAGCCCCTCTGTCTGACAAATGATCTGTCAAATGCGTCTCCTGTGCATCAGAACCGGAAATCGTGAATCCCGCATCCAGCAGAATCTCCGCCAATCCGCTCATACTGATACCGCCAATTCCTATAAAATGGACATGTACTGGGTTATTAAAATCAATCTGATACATTTTCATCCCCGCCTTTTTATCTTCTTTTTATTTTTCTCTTCTCTTTCAGCCTGTCTCAAACCTGCTCTTTACGTATATCGTCTTATTTATCTTTTTATAGTTATCTTATCCATTTTTCTATTAGTATAGCATATTTTCGTCATTAGCATACCATCTGAACTTCTTTTTTGCAAACGTTTTATGTATAACAGGGACTTTCATAATAAAACGGCTGTAACCCTTTGCATTTTCTGTTGCACCTTTCGAGACCGCAGAAAATGCAAATTTTACAACCGTTTTTTCATTGTTATCTTTTTCTGATATCTTTTTATTATCGATTCAATTCAGAACTTTTTCTCTATCTTTTACTTGTCTTTTATTTATTCGTCTTTTCTCTATCGTTTTTCTTTCTTTTATCGCCTTATACCGCTGTCTTCCTGAAAACAACTTTTCTCAATGGTTCCAGCGCTGCCATCAGCAGGTTGCCCAGCACGCCGATTGCAAGAATCTCTCCAATTCCTACCGTAATCATGGCAAACCAGATCATATCTTCCGATCCATATGCATAGCGCAGTACCCATGGAATAATCAGAGTATTGGATATAATCGGAGGCAGGCAGACTGCCCATTTTGTGCCGCGGACCGCGTACGAACCAACCGCACCGATCAGAGTCGCAATACTTCCAAAGATAACATCCAGCGCTGCTGCTCCGCATAACAGATTGGAAAGCAAGCACCCGAGCGCCACTCCTGGAATCGCTGCCGGTGTAAAAAACGGCAGAATACAAAGGGCTTCAGAAATACGAAACTGCACCGCACCAAAGCTGAGCGGCGCAAACACCATGGTAAGCACAGTGTAGATGGCAGCAATTGCTGCTGCCTGAACCATAAAATAGGTTCTGTTAGCTGTTTTTGTCTTCATTTTGTTTTTTCTCCTTTAGTTTTGTTTTTTTGCCCGCAGGCTCGGTCAGGAAGGTCTCGAACTGACCGTCAATTTCTTCAGTACTACCAAAGTCCCCCCGTATCAAAGGGATTTTAAACCTTAATACGGGGGATACTATATCACATAGTCTATACAAATGCAAGCAATTTCCTTTTGCTTTCTTTCACTTTCTTACTCTTTTATGCTTTTCTAAAAATCCTCTTGCACGCAAGCTTTCATCGGATTTCTGACTTTTTGCCCTTGGTATCACATTATTTTATCAAGTCCGTCATTTCCTCTGTTCCCAGCAGGTACAGCTCATGCAGAGCACGGGTAATCGCCACATACAGCAGCTTCGCCTCTTTCGCATTGTTCCCATAATGTGCCGAATCCGGCTTCCAGAGAATCACGGCATCAAACTCGAGTCCCTTTACAAACTCAATCGGAAGTACCATCAATCCCTTGTGGAAACCATCCAGTGCCTGTTCCGTTTTTTCCTGATTCTTTTTTAGATTTCCTTTCTGCTTTTTTTCCTGTTCTTCTTCCTGGCTCTCTTTTTGACTCTCCTCCTGATTCTGCAGCTTGGTTTCTTTCTTTTTATCCTGCTTCCACAGTTCTGCCAGGCGCTTCTTTACATCCTCCGCTTCCTCTTTATTTCTGCACACAACAGCCGTCGTCTCATATCCTTTCTTCTCAATCTGCTCGGTCAGTTCTTTCAACTTCTCTGCCAGATGTTCTTCTGTCTCCTGAATGCATTCCACTGCCTTGCCGTGACGGATAACCGGCTGAATTCGGTACTGTCCTGCAGACGCTTTCTCCAGAACTTTTCCAGCAAATTCCGAGATTTCAATCGTGTTTCGATAACTCTTCGCCAGCAGCCGGAAACTGTCTCTGCCTGGCATAAAAATTCCTTCTTTCAGCGATTCCCAGTCATTCATACCCGTCTCATAATTAATATTCTGCGACACATCTCCCATAATCGTAAAATAGCATTTCGGAAGCACCTGCTGCATCACATAGTAGAGCATCTCTCCAAAATCCTGCGCCTCGTCAACGATAATCTGACTGAATTCATCTGGCTGGTTTTTCACGAAAATCCGCTTCCAGATCAATGCCAGCGCTGCGATATCATACACATCAAACTGCTGCTTTTTCACGCGCTCCACCGTCGCCTCCATGCCGCCGCACTCCTGCAAGAACTCCAGATACAGCACCTGCTCCGACTTCCAGCTCTTCGGCATCGCAAAATAGCCGCGATACGCAGCCTGCTTCACCTTCAGCTTGTCCTTGTCGTCATCCCACAGAAACTGGATTCGCTGCTTTATCCGCTCATTCATCATCACCAACAGCTCTGCGAGCGATTTATCCGAAAACTGCATACAGATTTCCCAGATAGTTTCTTTCGTAAGCAGTACGCCAAGCAAACTATCCTCTATTGTTTCATGCTGCAGCGCTTCTTCTCTCTTTCTTTTCAGAAAATCCTCCAGCTCCTTTGCAAATTTCAGACGGCTCTTTCTGCTGCCATCCTCATTTACCGCCACTGTCTTGTATGTTTTCTTAAAGGATTTTCCCATCAGATAGGCGAGAAAACAATCCATGCGCATCTGTTTGACATTGTTGACATCCAGCTCTGGCAGTCCGCTTGTAATATAACTTAAAAGCATATCATTGCTTCCGACAATGCAGAACTCTGACGATTTATACCGATTTTCATAGTTATACAGCACATAGGAAATCCGGTGCATTGCCACTGTGGTCTTTCCGCTTCCCGCCACGCCCTGCACAATCACATTTTTAAACGGCACATCACGGATAATCTCGTTCTGCTCCTTCTGAATCGTTGCAATGATATCGCTGAGCACTGCTTCTTTGTTCTGTGCCAGATACTTCACCAGAAGTTCGTCATTGGAAGCCACATCATTGTCATAATATCCCAGCAGTTTCCCATCGCTCACATCATAGGTTCTCTTCTTATCCAGGTGAATGGAAATCGGCTTCCCCTCCGGCACATCATATTGCCCGTCCCCCATCTCATTCTCATAATAGACACTGGACACAGGCGCACGCCAGTCCACAATCACCACATCCGTCCCGTTCTTTGTCACACCATTTTTTCCAATATACCAGCATTCTCTGGCACCTGTCTCTTTTTCCTCATAGTCAATCCGTCCAAAGTACGCCTTGTTCAAAGCCACTCTGTTCTTTCTGAGTGCATTCTGTGTGTGAACCAGAAGGTCCTGACTGGTAATCAGCTGGTTGTACAGCTCCACATCGCCGCTCTGAATGGCCCTGAAGAACTCTGCTGTCTCTTTCTGGTACGCGCTTTGTTTCTCCTCATACTGCCGGATATTGTCCCTGATAATATCCATACAGGCTGTAAAATGTGCTTGTTCCAACTGTTCTTCGTTCACTTTGTTCTCTTCCATTTTTTCCTCCTGTCTGGGCTTTTTCATTTGACCAGGTGCATGAACCCATCCCAATTATCAGTACACAAGTGTCTTTCTGCTTTTCTGCCCGTTTCTTTGATACTCTTAATAAACTCAATAAACCTGATTTGACAGCTGTATTTGCCAGCCGCATCTTGGCTTAGTATTTATATCAAAAAAATCAAAAAAATACTAGACTTTTTTTTCATATATGTTATCATTCATAATGAAGTGTGCGAAAAAAACGCTTTTTCTTTTTCCCTTATTTATATCTTAATACGATATTTTATTATATATTTTTCTTTTTAGTACTCTTTTTATCCCACTGATTTATGCATCCTGCCCGTAGGGCTTTTTCATATAATAGGAAGCTCCGGAGGAGTTTCCTATTATATGAAAAAGGCTTCTGCAGTCTCATCGACCACAAAAGCCCATCTTAATTATTACTTTATTATTATTCTAAACGGACATGCCGCCTGACGGCGACACCACCATGATATGAAAGTCGATTGCTTCGTGCTTTCGCAGTCCTAACAGCCGCTTGGCAACACTTTCATAGTAAGTCAAAGCATCTCCACATATGCCAATACCTGGTCTAAAATTCCCGCTCCAATGTAGATGAGGATTCCCAGCAGTATCAGTGAAACCACAAGGAAAGCCAGTTTATACAGCAAAAATGCCCTGGCATACTCTTTTCGCAGATCCTGTTTTTTTGAAAATGCGAGATAGATAAGATAAATCCAGCCAACCACCGGTATTGTCGCACACATAAATGTAAAAAACCAGGTATGAACAGGGACTCGATTTTCTTCCATCAAAAACTCTCCTTTCCTCTCATCGGTCGATGGGATTATCCCACTCCTCTGATGTTTCTAATCGCGCTGCCTCTCAGGAACAATCGTTGCATGATTTCTCGAATCTGCAGTACCTCCTCCTGGCCCGACATTCGGATCGCGATTCCAGTTTTGTTTCTGCTGGTTCAGCTGATTTTCCAACTGTCCTGACACAGAATTCATCTGGCTCTCTGCTGCCGCGCTCTCAGATTCCCGAATGGCTTCCTGCTCTTTTTCCCATTCCTCAGCTGTCGGAAGAGTGCTGATTCTGGAAATCGCACTGCTGAGCCGGTTCGCATAAGAAGACACTTCGCTGTCTCCTGTCAGTGCATTCAACTTTGTAATCGCCTGCTGCACCATCGTATCCGCATCCAGAGCCTGATATTCCAGATTTTCCAGTGCTTCCAACACATCCAGGAAATCCTGCCGCTTCGTCTGAATTTCCAGTTCCCTGCGTGCTTTTTCTGCTTCCTCCTGCTGCCGTGCCTGTTCCTCTTCCCGCTTCTTTGCCTGCTGCTGTTCATACAGCTGTATCGTATCTCCCATCTCGGAGATAATCGCCTGGAACTTGGCATATGTATCCTCTGTACGATTGTAGAAGTCAGTCTTCTCCTCACCGTTATCCAGAAGCAGCAGCTTTGCAGAAATATCCCGATACTGCCGTCTCACAGTGTACACATCCTCAACAGAAGAAATCGTCTGGCTCTCAAATTCTGTAATTTTGTCCATCAACTCTTCTGTCAGCTTTCTCTGCTCTTTCTCATAGATGCTGATTTCTGCCTGCAGTTCAGAGGAAGTGCTGAAATAATCGGTCTGTCCAGGAATCCTTGGACTATGAAGGTCTCTTGTACTGTGCGCGGCACTCGTATTCTCTGCACTGTCCGCACTGCCTGCTGCGCCCTCAGAACCATTTTCCTGTGCTCCGTTGGCTGTTCCATAGTTTCCTTCGTCTGTCCCCTGCTCACCCTCACCTGTTGCGGCAGCGCTGGCAAGACGTTTTCCGGTTCCTGGCTCATAATAATCGGCAATCACAGTTTCCGGCTGTTCCCAGTCCAGTGGTTCTAATCCCTCATGAATGATATCCATTGTATATTTCCAGATTTTTCCGGCATAGGTGCTTCCATAAATTCCAGGCATGGCTCTCGGCGTATCATATCCCACCCAGACAGCCCCTGTATAATAGCGGGAGTATCCGCAGAACCAGGTATCCTTGCTGCTGTTTGTCGTGCCCGTCTTTCCGGCAGCCGGCATATTGCCCGCCAGAGAAAGCCCGCGCCCCGTACCATAGCTCTCTGCCATCGTTCCCTTCAGCACATCCGTCAGAATGAACGCGGTATCTTCGCTGTATACCTGCTTGGTGTATGGTTTGCTGTTCTTTGTAATCTCGCCTTCCTGCTCATGCTCTATTTTCACAATGCAGGTATTGGTATTGTACACACCCTGATTTGCCAGTGTGCTGTATCCCTTTGCCATATCCACGACGCGGAGTCCATTCGTAAAACCGCCGATGCTAAGAGAGGGCACATTGTTATCAACATATGTAATTTTCTGGAATTCCATCTGTCCCAGATACTGCAGCCCTGTGTTTACCCCGATATCCTCCAGAATCTGCCATGCCACCGTGTTCAGGCTTCGGTTCAGTGCTTCTCTCACAGAGACATTTCCATAATAGTGCCCGCCGCTATTGGAAGGCCCGTCCTCCCACTTGTGGTCATCTACCACACGCGAAGGATAATATTCACCAGTATCAAACGCCGGCCCATAGTCAATCAGAGGCTTTATCGTGCTTCCTGGCTGTCTGGCGCTCAGGTATGCACGGTTAAAGGCATCATCCTCCCCGCGCCCGCCCACAATGGCGACAACATAATTTGTTCTATTGTCCACAATAACACCAGCACCCTGCAGAGCGTACTTTCCGTTCTCCTGCAGTTCCGTATAGGGTGCCAGCACCTGGTCAAGCTGTTCCTGAAGAACAGACTGAATTGTGGAATCCAGAGATGTATAAATCTTATATCCTCCCGCACGGATAGAATCCGTCTTTTCATTATAGACATCTGAGTAGTTTTCCATATAAGTATCATACTCTTCGCGGTCCTCAAATGTATACTTGAATTCGAATCCCTCCAGACGCATCATCTCCAGAGCCGCGCAGTGAATCGCATAGCTGCTCTGGTAATTCTCATCTGTACCTTCCGCCTCTTCCTGCACAATCTGAAGTGGCATTTCGCTGTACTTCTGATACTCTTCCTCGGTCAGATACTCCACTTCCCACATACTTTTTAAGACTTCGTTCCGCTTTTTGAGGGAAGCTTCTGGATGTTTTACAGGGTCATACGCAGACGGACTGTTGCTGATGCCCACCAGCACAGCCGCCTCATACACCTCCAGGTCTGCGGCATCCTTGCCGAAATAATAGCGGCTCGCGGCCTGTACGCCATAACACTGATGTCCATAAAAATTCGTGTTGCAGTAGAACTCCATAATATCCGCTTTGGAGTACTTTTTCTCCACGGAAGGTGCAAGCAGAATCTCAACCATTTTTCGGGTAAATGTCTGTTCCTGTGTCAAATACGTATTCTTGATAACCTGCTGCGTGATGGTGCTGCCTCCCTGCGTGATAGAACCATTGTGTTTAATCAGAGCAATTCCCGCACGCATCGTAGCAATCCAGTCCACGCCATTGTGACTCTTAAAACGCCTGTCCTCCTGTGCAATATAGGCATTCTGCAAGTTCAGGCTGATATCCTGAATCGGCACATACTCATAATGTCCCGCGTTAATCAGCCCGATTCGTTCCCCATCCTTGTCAAAAATTTCCGTATCCGAAAGCATGGAAAAATCCGTGCGTTCCATCTGAGCAAGCTTGTCATAAGCAGTCTCCTGCGCATGGTCTAGCTCTGGTTTCACTTTTGTATAGACCACCAGCCCCACAAGAGCACCACAAATCAGACAGATTACTATAATATGCAGCACTGTCTGCAATACTCCTCCGAGAATTCCGAAAACCGTGACTAGCAGGGCACCCAAAGACTTCAAAAAAGTGCGAGCTCCATGCCCTATCTTCGCAGTAACCTCTTTTCTGCCTGATGATGGTACTTTCATTCCACAATATCCTCCAATCCGTTTTTCGCGAAGTCCTTACTTTTCTGTCTCCCAGGATTTCTCTATCATTCCTCTGAGAATATCGACAACCTCTCCCACACTCTTTATTCCTGCTTCATCAATCGTAATGTCCGCATATTTCTCATAATAGGGAACTCTTTCGTTATATAAATCCAAAAGAGTCATACCATCCTTCAAAACCACTCCGCGGTCCACCAAATTTCCCAAGCGGGATTTTACTTCCTCATAAGACAGTTTCAGGTACACAATCGTGCTAATCTCTTTGAGATGTTCCATTGCCTCTTTTCCATAAATCACGCTTCCCCCTGGTGCAATCACGGACGATTTTACATGCAGGCTGGCATTCACACGGTTCTCCACCGCCATAAATCCTTCCATGCCTTCCTGTGCAATAATCTCCTTTAAGAGACGCCCCTCCTGCTCCTGAATCAAAATATCACAATCCACAAAAGAATATCCCAGCCTTTTTGCCAGTAAAACCCCCACTGTACTCTTGCCGGATGCCGGCATTCCGATCAATGTCACATTTTTTTTCATGACCTTTTATCCTTTCCTGGTTTTCCTGCATGCTTTGTATCCACATGTTTTGTATTCATACTTTTTGTATTCGTACGTGTTGCGTTCGTATGCTCCGCCTGACTCTTTTTTGCGCGGCCCCTCTCAGTCATTTTCCGCACTGTCAACTTTTTCTCGGCGCGCTTTTTTTCTTCGATTGCCCGCTTTCTGTCATTTCCTGCTTTTTCCACAGAAAAGCCAAATTTTCCAATCTTATTTCCCAGTTCAAAATACTCCCCGTGAGAATATGCCACCAGACCGGCATCATTCAGATGCAGTTTCTGCTGTTCATCCAAGTATACATCATCCACAGTCACACCCAGGACTTCCGCAAGAAACATATCATGCGTTCCGAGCGGAATGACCTGTCTGACTCTGCATTCAATGTTCAGAGGACTCTCCGCAATTCCTGGCGCCTTCACATGTTGGCTCTCCTGCTCTGTCAATCCAGTCTCCTGAAACTTATCCATCGTTCTTCCTGAACGAACTCCACACAAATCCGCTGCCTGCGCCAGTTCTTTTGTGACCAGATTTATCACAAACTCTCCTGTTTCCTGAATGATATGGTAAGAATACCGCTCGCGGCGGACGGAAATAGATACCATCGCCGGAGATGTATTGACAGTTCCAGCCCAAGCAACCGTGATAATGTTGGCTTTCTCTCCTT
Organism: bacterium; assembly: GCA_030524675.1. Taxonomy (GTDB): domain Bacteria; phylum Bacillota; class Clostridia; order Lachnospirales; family Lachnospiraceae; genus CAJMNU01. The sequence continues at coordinate 15,621 of JAUNGE010000006.1, read as the reverse complement.
CTCTTTTACAGCTCACCATCACTGCCGGAATCGGATACAGCATTGTTCCAGGCTTCCAGTACTGTTTCGCCATGTTTTTGTCTCCTTCATTTTTTGGTCTTTACTTTCTTTTTTCATCTTCCTTCATTTTCCTTCTCTGAGAACGGCATACGGTTCTCATCCATGCCATTCTCAGAGAACTCTGTCTGCTCCTCTCTATCCTACAAGCGCACTTTCTCGTGAATTACTCGGAAACAAGTTACCGAGCTTCTTGTTTCCAATGCTCTCCTAGTACTTTCACAGAATGAAACAAAATTTTAAACCTGTCTTTTACATCTGTAAAGTCAGCATAATGGTAGGAATCAGCTGCTTTTTTCTTGAGACTACGCCAGGCAGAAGCACGGACTGGTCATCCGGCTCTGCGTGAAATGCATTCGCAATCAGCTTCACTGCCCCATTTCCCACACAGAGAAGCCTTGTCTCCTGATTTAAAATATTGGTCAGCATAAAGAACATCATATCCAGCCCGCGCTGTCCATACACTTCCTGCAGGTATGGCTCCAGCCTGTCCTTCAACTCATCCAGCTCATCCTCATTCAGAGAGCTGATCTGCCCTACACCAAATGTCACTTTTCCGACAGTAAACTGTTTGAAATCCTGATTGAAAATCTCTGCATCCGTCTTTGACTTCAGATTGCTTCCCGCGGCAAACATATCTGCCGCATATTTTTCCATCTCAATCCCTGCAATCTCCGCCAGCGCCTGGGCCGCCATCTTGTCCACCACAGTACAGGTCGGAGAGCGGAACAAAAGCGTGTCGGAGATAATTGCGCTGCACAAAAGTCCTGCAATCGGCTTTTCAATCTCAATTCCATTTTCCTGGTACATCTGATAAATAATCGTCGCCGTACACCCCAGAGGCTGATTTCTGAAAAATACTGGTGTCATAGTCTCGACCGCTCCCAGTTTATGGTGGTCAATAATCTCCAGAATTTCGGAGCTTTCCACACCGTCCACCGCCTGATTTTTCTCGTTATGGTCCACCATAATCACCTGTTTTCCTCTGGCGCCCAGAAGATTTCTGCGGGAAATCATGCCCAGATATTTTCCATTTTTGTCAAGAATCGGAAAATCACGGTGGCGCACACTCGCCATCACATCGCGGATATCGTCAATAAAATCAGACTCATCAAATGTAATCAGCGAATCTGTCTTCATAAAATAGCTGATTGGCATACTCTGATTAATCAAACGCGCCGCCGTAAACGCATCATATGGGGTTGTCATAATCGTACAGCCTCTCTCCTGCGCCAGTTTTCGGATTGTCATGGAAACCGGAGCACCCTCGCACACAATGATACAGCTCGCGCCCATCTCAATCGCGCAGAGCTGCGACTCATAGCGGTTTCCCAAAATCACCAAGTCATGCGGTTCAATATAAAATTCCATCATATCCGGATTTGCCGCCGCAATGAGCACTTTTCCCTTGTCAAAATATGCGGAATCTTCTCCAATCAAAATCAGCCCTTCTATCGTCTCCACAATATTGGAGTACCTTGTACACGCTTTTGACAGGATACTGCTGTCATACACATTCATATAAGTCTTCGCGATATCTCCGACCGTAATCAATCCTTCCAGCATACCCGTCTCTGTGACTGCCGGAATCGTCACAACGCTTAGTTCCTGCATCATATTCCAGGCTTTTTTCAGAGAAATATTTTTATCCACGCCCACTGTATGCCGAATTTCGATGTCCCGCACCTGTGTCTTTACACTCTCAACCAAGCGCGGCTCTTCCATCTGAAAATAATTCAGGACATATTTTGTCTCTTCATTTACCTTTCCCGCTCTGCACGCCTCATAAGGATTCCCCGTTACCTTACGTTTCAAGTTTGCATAACTAATTGCGGAACAAATCGAATCCGTATCCGGATTCTTGTGTCCAATCACAATCGTATTTCTAATTCTCTCTGCCATCAATTCCCTCCTGCATTCTCTGTCGCTTTCTTACCTTTTTGTCATTTTTATTTTCTTTCCTTTTTTCTCTGCGGTTTTTTCACTGCCTTCTTTGCTGTCTTCTTGCCATCTTGCATCTGTTCACATTTTATTCAAAAATTATACACACGCGATTCACAACTATTTTTTATACTATTTATACAGAAACGGAAACGATATTTTCATTTTATCCGACAAATTGCACATAGATTTTTCATAATTACCCCAGTTTGTTTTTTCGGCTGGGGTCTCCTCATGTCCGGCCGCTTTTCTCCTAGCCGCCAATACAATCTCCAGAACAAATCTCCCTATCGCCCCTCTTACATTCTTCTCGTAGATTCCTATGTACTCATTGCAAACAGCGGACACATCACACTCTCTCACAAAAACGACTGTATCTAATTTTTTACTTCATGCTGCTTCCCGCGTGATACGCTGCCTGATATGTCTTATGAAAGCCAAAAGGGGGATTTTGTAGCACCAGAAACTTCCTGATTTACATTTCCCCCATTTTTTAATGTTCCTGTATCTTTTGTAAAGCGGATATACACCCGAACCGCCCAGAAAATCAATCCTTCATTTCATCTCAATATAAAGATAGCACATTCCCTGTGGCAAAAAAGCTTTGTCAGGTCTTATCCCAGAACCAGTCTCGCAGCTCCATAAATTCCCGCATCATTTCCCAATTTTGCAAGAGCAATTCCAGCCTTGTTCATAGAAAGCGGTGTATAGAACTGATAATATTTCTCAATCATATCTGTCAGGAACTTACCAGCTCTGGACACGCCGCCGCCGATAACGAACACTTCCGGATCCACCGTAAAAGCAATCTGTCCCAATGCCATTCCCAGATACTTACAAACAACCTCCATCACTTCCAGAGCAAGCGCATCTCCCTCTTTTGCTGCATCCAGAACATCCTTTGCCGTCACAGCATCGCCGAATTTTCTCATCAGAGATGGGGTATCACATGCAGCCATCTTTCTTCTGGCTTCCTTTGCAATTCCAGTAGCAGACGCAATCTGCTCCAGGCATCCCACGCCTCCGCAGTTGCAGTGGTCCGTCTCATCCTCGCGAATATGGATATGTCCCACTTCGCCGCCCAGTCCATGTTTTCCGGCAACAATCTTCTGATTCAGAACAATACCGCCGCCGACTCCGGTTCCCAGTGTGATTGCGACAATGTCACTGTATCCTTTTCCGCCGCCCTGCCACATCTCGCCGAGAGCTGCCACATTTGCATCATTTCCGCTGGCAACAGAGACGCCGTCCAGAAGTTCACTCAGTGTCTTTGCCGGATTCACATTGCGCCAGCCAAGATTTACACAGACTTCCACATTTCCATCCGGCATAACCGGCCCTGGAATTCCCATGCCAACGCCGGCTACATCAGACAGCAGAATTCCCTTTTCATTCAGCTTTTCACGAATCGAAGCTGCCACATCCACCAGAATATATTTGCCGTTTTCTTCTTTTCTGGTGGTCACTTCCCACTTATCCAAAAGCTGTCCATCTGTCTCAAACAATCCGCTTTTTACCGTGGTTCCTCCGATATCCACGCCAATACACTTAGAACTCATATCTTATCCTTCCTTTGCCCTTTTTTGTCTCTCCCTTTCAAAAACTGTCTTCCAATTCATTTTTAACCCTTTTTGAAATTAAGAAACCCTTTTTATTTTTCTTCATCCATTATAAAAGAAGAAGAGAAGGAATTCAAGCCTTGCTTACAATAAATGCTTATAATAAATCCTTGTACCGTTTCCACAAATCACGTATAATAAAGCTTATCAGAATCGCCATGAACCAGTTTTGCGTCAGTAATGGGAGGAGCCGACGAACAACTGCCATTCCCCACTGACCTGATGGCCGGCTGCACATCTATTATCAGGATGTACCCGTGCTCTGTGAAACTGACAAGCACGGATAGAAACAAAAAGATACTTCAGGAAAGGTATTCACATATGAAAGAAGAAAAAAGAGAACTCCGGCGTAATAATAAAATACGCATTGCAAAATTCATCTCCCAGAAAGGTATCACTTCCAAGACAGAGATTGCCTCCGCGCTCGCCCTCAGTATGCCCACCACTCTGCAGAATGTAAAAGAATTGGTGGAAAGCGGTCTGGTGATAGAAAGCGGAAAGTACGAGTCCACCGGCGGCAGAAAGGCAAAGGCGCTATCCATCGCAGACAATGTCGGATTTACAGTCGGCATGGATATCACGGCCCATCATATTATGCTGGTTTTAGTTAATCTGAAAAAAGAACTTCTTTTTCAGGAAAGGCTGCGGATTCCTTTTTCTGACACATTCTCTTTCTATGAACAGATGGGCGCTGTACTCCAAGCATTTATTGACAAAACAGGCGTTGTGCGCGAAAAAATCATCGGGGTGGGAATCTCTCTGCCAGGAATCGTAAACAAGGAGGAGAAACGCCTTCTTCTCTCGCATGTACTGAATGTTCAGAATATCAGTTTCAAAAATTTTCAAACTATCATTCCCTTTCCCTATGAACTGGAAAATGATGCTAACAGCGCTGCCTGCGCAGAACTGATGGAGGACGCCAACAATACTATCTATCTCTCCCTGAGCGACACAGTCGGCGGCGCTATCTACCTGCACAATCAGGTATATCCAGGTGAAAATTTCAAGAGCGGGGAATTCGGACACATGATTATCAAAAAAAACGGACGGCCCTGCTACTGTGGAAAGAAGGGATGTGCGGATGCCTACTGCTCGGCAAAAGTACTGCAAAAAGCTTGTTCTGGCAGTCTCGAAACCTTTTTCCAGAAACTGAAAGAGCAAAACAGCACCTGCCTTCAGGCATGGGACAAATATCTGGAAAATCTGGCGATTGTGGTGACAAACCTGCGCATGGCATTTGACTGCAATATCGTACTGGGAGGCTACGTCGGCGGCTATCTGGAAGAATTTCTTTCGGATTTAAACAAAAAAATCATAAATTACAACAATTTTGACCTGGACACCTCCTATCTGAAAACTGGCAAATACAAACTGGAAGCCTCCGCCTATGGCGTTACCATGAAATTTATAGAACATTACTTTGATACCTTATCTTGATTGAACCTCTCTTCCTGTCAGTTTCTGTGCTTTTTTGCAACCTGCTTCTTAAACGTTCTGCAAAAAGCATCTCATACATATTGACAGCTCTTATTTTTTATGCAATAATACAAATACTTTAATAAAACATTTTATAAAAGTATTTATAAAAATGGAGGTTCAGATATGGATGGGAAAATGAAAGTCGCTGTTATGAATGGAATCGGGAAAATGGGATTTGAGGAGCGTGAGATTCCAAAGCCGGCAGCCAACGAAGTGTTAGTGAAACTGGAGTATGTCGGAATCTGCGGTTCCGACCTGCATTACTATGAGACAGGCGCTATCGGAAATTATGTTGTGGAACCGCCTTTTGTGCTGGGACATGAGCCAGGCGGCATTGTTGTAGAAGTCGGAAAAGACGTACACCACCTCAAAGTTGGTGACAGAGTCGCACTGGAGCCAGGAAAAACCTGTGGTCACTGCGAATTTTGCAGGGAGGGAAAATATAATCTTTGTCCGGATGTCGTATTTTTTGCTACCCCTCCTGTTGACGGCGTATTTCAGGAATATGTTGCACATGAAGCAGATTTGTGCTTTAAACTTCCAGAAAATGTGAGCACACTGGAAGGTGCTCTGATTGAACCGCTGGCAGTCGGATTTCATGCCGCTATCCAGGGAGATGCCCATCTCGGACAGAAAGCAGTTGTCATGGGCGCTGGCTGCATCGGACTTGTCTGCATGATGGCACTCAAAGCCAGAGGCGTATCCGAAGTGTATGTTGTGGATGTTTTGGACAATCGACTGCAAAAAGCGCTGGAACTTGGTGCGACCGGTGTGATTCATGGCCTGAATGAAGATGTTCTGGAGCATATAAACCAGCTCACCGGCGGCAAGGGTGTGGACCTAGTAATTGAGACAGCAGGAACAGAAACTACCACCAGACAAGCTATCCAAATGGCAAAGAAGGGAAGCACTATCGTTCTGGTCGGATACAGCAAAACTGGCGAGATGACACTGCCAATGAGCCTGGTTCTGGACAAAGAGCTGACCTTCAAGTCTGTCTTCCGCTACCGCCACATCTATCCAATGGCGATTGAAGCTGTTTCCTCCGGCAAAGTCAATTTAAAAGGCATCGTGACAGACATCTTCCCTCTTGAAGAAGCGCAGAAAGCAATGGACTACAGCATCAGCCACAAAGCAGATATCGTAAAAGCTGTCATCCAGATTACTCACGAAGCATAAAACTGCACAAGAAACATACTCTTCCCCCATACATACAAACAGAGCTGTCACAGAAGCAGCCAACCGGCCCGCTTCTGTATCAGCTCTGTTTTATTTTATCATTATTTTATAATATGATGTTGGGTCAAAAGTCCTCTTGCAAGCAAGCTTGCATCGGATTTTGTGTCTATTTGACCCTGATATCATAATATGTTGGAGTCAAAACAGGAATTACAGGTTTCTTGCAACCTCTGCCACATGCTCTGCTGTAAATCCGAAATGCTCAAACAGTTTTGCTGCCGGACCGCTGGCGCCAAATCCCTCCATGCCGATGCTTGCGCCGTCAAGACCTACATATTTGCCCCATCCGAATGTGCTGAGAACTTCTACGGAAACTCTCTTTCTCACTGCTTTCGGAAGTACAGACTCCTTGTATTCCTCACTCTGCTCCTCGAACAGGTCCATACATGGCATAGAAACTACACGTACTTTCTTTCCTTCTGCCGCCAGAATCTCCTTTGCCTGCACGGCCAGGGCAACCTCAGAACCACTTGCCATCAGAATAATCTCCGGTGTTCCCTCACAGTCATCCATGATATAACCACCCTTGAGAGCGTCTTTGCTGCTTCCTGGCATTGGCGCCAAGTTCTGTCTTGTCAAAACAAGAGCCGTCGGAGTTCTCTTGGAAGTCACTGCAGAGTACCACGCAGCTTCTGTCTCTGTCGCATCACACGGACGGAATACATGGAAGTTCGGCAGAGCGCGCAGCATAGCCAGCTGCTCAATCGGCTCATGAGTCGGTCCATCTTCGCCCACACCGATGCTGTCATGTGTGAATACAAATGTCAGCGGCACCTGCATCAATGCAGAAAGACGAGCCATCGGCTTTGTGTAATCACTGAACACAAAGAATGTAGCTACATACGCGCGCAGACCACCATGCAGCATCAGACCGTTTCCGATTGCTGTCATAGCCAGCTCACGCACACCGAAGTGCAGGTTGCGTCCGGCATAATTCTCTTTGGAGTAATCTGCCTCACCGTTCATATGCGTCTTATTGGACGGAGCGAGGTCAGCAGCGCCGCCGATCAGATTTGGCAGTACATCTTTCATACGGTTGATAATCTGGCCAGACAGGTTACGGGTTGCCTCCGGCTTCTCCTGCGGTGCCCAGAATGTCTCATTGTCCTTCAGCATCTTCTCAGCCAACTCTTCATCATGATACTTGTTCCAGAGTTCTTCCATCTCTGGATATTCCTGGCAGTATGCCGCAAACATCACATTCCATGCAGCCTCAACTTCAGCTTTCTCTTCAGCCAATCTATTGTAATTATCATATACTTCCTGCGGAACAGCAAACGGTTCCTCACATGGCCACTGCAAAAATTCTTTCATTGCCTTTACATTGTCCTCGCCCAGAGGCTCGCCATGTGCACTTGCCTTGCCCTGTTTTGCCGGACAGCCGTAGCCAATCTGTGTCTTAATTGTAATAAAGGACGGATGCTCCGTATCTGCCTTTGCCTCCTCGATTGCCTTTCCGATTGCCTCAATATCATTTCCATCTTCTACGGTCAAAATCTGGAATCCGAACGCTTCCATTCTCTTTTGCACATTCTCTGTGAATGCAATGTCTGTGCTTCCCTCTATAGAAATCTTGTTGGAATCATATAACACAATCAGTTTGGACAGTCCCAGAGTACCTGCCAGAGAAAATGCCTCCGAGGAAATACCTTCCATCATGCATCCGTCTCCGCCGAGCACGTATGTGAAGTGATCCACTACCGGATAATTCTCCTTGTTAAAGACAGCTGCCAGATGTCTCTCTGCCATAGCCATACCAACAGCCATGCCCATACCTGCGCCCAGAGGACCTGTGGTAGCTTCCACGCCTACTGTGTGGCGATACTCTGGATGTCCTGGTGTCAGAGAACCCAGCTGACGGAACTGCTTGATATCTTCAATACCAAGATTTCCATAACCAAATAAGTGAAGCAGGGAGTACAGAAGCATAGAACCATGTCCACCTGACAGAATAAAGCGGTCTCTATTTGGCCAATCCGGATCAGCCGGATTATGGTTCATATGATGTGCCCACAGCTCATATGCTGCAGATGCACACCCAAGCGGAAGTCCTGGATGCCCTGATTTTGCTTTCTGGATTGCCTCTGCCGATAGAACACGAATGGCATTGATTGACAATTCGTCCAATTTTTTCATAAGTTGTCCTCCTGTGTAACTTTTACATAGATTTATTTTTTAATTTCAACTACATGTTACCCATTTTCATCATACTTTTTCCTATTGCCCTTTTAAAAGTATTCTTTTTCCTATTGCTATTTCAGTACAATTTCCTTCATAGTCTGTGGTCCTGTCAAAATCAAAGAATTCGGTAGCCGTCCGCTCCGAATTCTGGAGACAGAGAAATCAAACTCTCCTGCAAACTTCAATTTTCCATTCATGTTATATACCTGACACGAATTTTCATTGTACAAAATTACCCTGCTGCTGTCAATATCTGCCGACGTATACGCATAACTAAATGGCACAGAAAACACTTTATCCCCGTTGCTGCGGTATACCTGCAGCGTATATTCCTCTTCTCCTTCAGAATTATACGTAATACACCCTGCATAGTCAGAACAGTAAAAAACGCTCTTAATCTCATTTTCCTGCATCTGCTGCGTCAGCAGCTTCGGTGACATCTCATTTCTCAGAGAGTAAAAATCCAGGCTGTCATTCGTAAACACACATGCATACGTGTCTGTCAGAAACTTTACGCGCGGTGCCAATTTTGACGCATACTCATCCTGAAAACCGCCGACCAGACGGTCCACCACATTCTGCCCGACCTCGGAGAAATTATAAAATACCACTTTGTTCTTCATCACACCGCTGTTCACATACACAAACGACGCCACCAGAAGATGATTGTTCGGAGACAGCGAGATATCGAGCGGGTATCCGTCCTCCCCCGCAAGGCTTGTCCGAATATCCATGTCCATACTGGTTCCGTCCTTCTTGTAGTAGGCAATCTTGTTTGCCGTGCCGTCATCCAAAATCGCAGCAGTCAATCCCAAAGAGGAAACTGTCACTTTCAGAATCGGCAGCTGTGTCACAGCCTGCCCGATGCAACCGCTCTTATCGCAGATATAAATCGTATTGCCCTGCTGGTCGGCAATCACAGCATACTCTCCGCTGACAGATATAATCGGTGCCTTCATCTCATATGGCTGTACCCAGATTTCCGTGCCCTTTGCGCCGATATATGTGGCGCCATCCTTGGAATATTTCAGCACATTGTCCCCAAATGTCACATACTGGGCAAATCCGCCTTCCGTCATCTCTGTCTCCCAGGATACCTTGTAGCTCTGAAATTGATACTGGTCCAGATACAGATAGCCCGCAAATGCCAGAACTGCCAGCATCCCTGCTATAACCAGTCCAATCACTAATTTTTTCCTGCGGCGCTTCTTTAATAGTTCCTGAAACTGCTCATCATCCGTTTCGTCACTTGGTTCCTCTATGACGGGACCTCTCACCACACGCGGCGGAACACTTTCACCCGAACGAATCATCCTCTGTCTAAGCTGTTCTTTTCTTGTCTCGCGACTCATCGAATCCATATCACCCATAAGCTCACCTCCTGCCTGCTGGTAATCCCGAAGGTAAACTTATTATACACTATTTTATTTCTTTGCGCATTACTTTTATTGACTAAGGAAGTTGCAATTTTTGACCTGCAATGATTTTATCCTGGCTTTCCAGACCGTTCACTTCGCAGATTTCATGAATTGCAGACAGACTGTGGTACACTTTGAGACAGATTCCATACAAAGTCTCTCCTTCTCCTACCACGTAATACCGGACAGTTTTTCCGCTCACAGCATCCGTCGTCTCCACGATACCACTGTCTGCCTGTGCTGCCGTCTTGTTGCCTCCAGGTGTCCCGCTGCTCTGACCTGCGCTCTCCGTGCTTTTCTCTGTTCCATCTCCTGCCTGCGGCATGGTCTCTCCCTGAATCCCATTCCCTGGCACACTACTGTCTGGCACATTGCCATTCTGTACCCCATTGCTTGCGACTACCCCGTTATCTCCAGTATCTCCAACCTGTCCATGTTCTTCCCCCGCTGCCTGTGTCGGGTACACGCCGCCTGAAGCGACTGCAATCTCAACATCTCTTGTCTCCTGCTCCTTCGCATCCGCCAGCCCGCCCTTCTCGTTTTCCTTCTCCTCTCCCTCTTTCAGACTTCCTGCATGATTTATAATAGTATCTGTATCACTTGCATTGTTTGTACTATTTATACGATTGGCATCGTTTGCACTCTCTGTATTTCCGACATTTCCTGCATGATTTGCCAGGACTCCCGTCTGCGGCATGACAGACGCAATGACAGATTCCATCTGCTTCATCTGCGAATAATTCCGGAACATCACAATACCGCCCGCCAGCACCGCAATCGAGAGCGCCCCGCAGACTCCCGTCAGCACCTTCATTGTATTTCGCTGGCTTTGAAATTGTCCCTTTCTCTCCGCCATCTTGTCCCTAAAATCCCTCGTCACTCGGTCATGTACACCAATCTCCGTGCGCCGGCTGTCATTGCGCAGAACCATATAATCCTGCATCATCTGATTTCGCTCATAATAGATGCAGTATCCTTTCATGCGGTTCATTCCCTCTTCCAGCGTTATGTACAGCTCCTCCTCGCACTCCTCGCCGCTGTTTAAATACATCACCTTAAACTTTCCTGCAAAATACTGCCCATGCGCTTTCCAGTAATCCACAGATTTCAGTTGGCTCCCTCTAGCACCGCACAGAAACCACCCCTGAACCGTCCTCTTCGGAAAACTCTGTTCAATATCCTGATAGGCTTTCTTCCAGATTGCTTCCGTGAACTCCACATTTCCCACTTCAGCAGTCAAATCTTCCAGCTCCATAGCACCATCCACAAACAGGTATGGCACCCCATCCCGCTCCTCCAGATTTCCTAAGAGCAGGCCCACCCGCAGAACATTCTCACCTGTCGGGACGAGCCTTTTCAAATACGTACTCACATAATCTTCCATGTACAGTCTTGCCACGTCATCCTTTTCCCCGATTTGCCTGATATTTCTGGGAAGTTTCGGATATGGATTATATAATTCGCCCATATATTCACCTCGCTATGATTTCCTTTTTTATCCAACCAATCATAGCACACACCACCTGCACATTTTGTCAAATGAGAGACGTCCTATCCCAGAATTTATCGACAAGAAAAATACTTTCACTGATGCAATCTGCCAGCCGCATCACCACCGAAAGGCGGATACTCTGCAGCATCAGCGGGTCATAGCTGGAACAGCTTCCCACAATCCCCGTGATAAACAAATCCCCCACAGCTTTCAGCTCTTTGCACACACCAAGTCCTGGTTTCAACGGTCCCCTCCCCAGTGTCACAAATCCCACATGGTCCATACTTCCCACAGATGCATCCACTGCCACTACCACATGATTCTGGTACATGGTCCGCAGAATTTTCTGATATTCCTCCAGATTCATCGCATGCACCGGTTTCTCCAGCGTGCCGATAATTTTCAAATTAGAAAGCTTTTCCTCCATCAATTTATATCCAATCAGAGGACCAAGGCTGTCGCCGGTAGAGCGGTCCGTACCAATGCACAGAAACACCACCCCCTGCTTTCCAGACTTTTCTTTTTCCTCCCCTATCATTCTGTGCAGATGCTCTGCAAACTCTTCTCTTCTGAAATTCCTTGCCGTGTCATAATAATATACTTCCCTTCCCTGCCGGATCATAAGATGTTCCAATAATTTCATAGTGCCAAATATCCTCCTGCCGGATGCACAGCTGTGCTGCTGTATCCGTCTCCGGTTCTGATTTTTCATTTCATGACGTTGGAGCCAAACGTGCTGCGCGCCCACATAAGCTCTACGCTCTGCTTCAGTCGTCGCCAAGCAGGCGTCATCAAAAACATTCATAATTCGCTCATTTTTCTTTGAAAAATGGCTACTTATTCATGTTTTTGGCGGGTCCCAAGGTCAAAAATCCTCTTGCAAGCAAGCTTGCATCAGATTTCTGACCTTTTGACCCTGGTATCATCATTCTATTATAAGCACAAAAAATGGGTTTTATGCAAAAGAATGGGTGGGCCGAAATCGTCACTTTACTTTCCGCAGGAAATCAGATATACTCAAAGATACCAAGAATCAATCTGAACCCTTACTTTTAACCTTAATCTGTCAATCTTAATTTCATGATACCAGGGTCAAAATCCCTTTTGGCCCCAACATCATTTCATTGTCAAAGGAGGCGCCGCTCATGTTTCGTATGTGGGGGAAAATCTGGAAGAACAACCATCTCATCAAAGATACTGTCATTGAAATCAGCGACTATTCCATGACTCGAACGCAGAAAGTCTTTCATTCTTTAGATGAAATCTGCTCTCAGTTCGACCTGGAAAAACCGATATGGCTCGATGCCAATATTCTCGAATTTCAGAGACATGATAAAACCCGTTTCAGCCAGGATAATTTTATCGAGCTTTTAGATTTTCAATATCTGGAAATACAAATAATCGAAGAATAAAACCTTATCGAAAAGCACAAAGGAAATGAGAAAACAGAAAATTCAAAAACTTAACCTCCAAAGAAAAAACCCTGCCGCAACGTTCCGACAGGGCCTTAAAGGGGAGTAAGCAAATCCGTGAATTAAGAATAAATATTCCTTTTGGATTCACACCTATAGTATAACACATTTTTAAATTTCTACCAGATTTTTTTTGGTAAAATCTGGTAATTTCAGTTGATTTTTACGATTTATTTTTCTGAAATATTTCTCTACAAGATATTTTCTTTCATTTTCCACCTTATTTTTGTTTCTCTCTTTGTCTTTCCATACCTTCTTTTTCTCCATCTGTTCCTTATTTACATAATTTTCTTCTTATTTTTTACAAAAATGATGTTGGGGGTCACTGACGCCTGGCACCCTAAAAATATGGGCAGGAAAAATCAGGCACTCTGGACGTCTCTGCCTGATTTTCCCCTAGAACTTCTATCTATCAATCCGCATCCGTGTGCGGCAGAATTTCATTCTTATTCTAAACGCGTTTTTTCAATTTCCCCCAAAATTTCCTCCACATCTTTATTTCTTTGCAAACGAATATGTCAAGAATTCTCATACCGGTTCTGCGAATTCTTCTGGACAATATCTGCTTTTTTCATCCTTTTGGTTTTTATTTCAAATATTCTTTAAAAATCTCCCCCAAGACCCGTATCTGTTCAGGTTCCAGAATTTTCGTCAAATCCACACTCGCCTGCGCCTTCGCTGCCGCCTGTTCATCCAGTCCCTTGTCTTTTCCAGCTGCCGCCTGCTCCATGCTCTTTCTCAAATTTTCAATTTCTGCAACAGAACTGCGTCTTCCATTTTCCAGAGCACTCATATCATCCTCCGACATGGACTGCTCTGTTCCTCTTGCTCTTCTCTTTCCCACAAGGCCGCCGCGCCGTGTATTCTGCGCGCGGCTATTCTCTTCCTTTTTCAGCTCCGTCATGGATGTTTTCTCGCTCTCCTCATCCGCTGACTTTCCGCGCAACATTCCACGCTCCATGCTGACAATCACATTGTCTTTATTTGGCTCTGCGTTTTCTTTTTCCTCTTTTTCCATTCGATTGGCTGCTCTTCTTCCCATCGAATTCTCTATGTAATCCTGCAGACACACCACAAGCTGTTCTCTGCGCTGACCGTTTTTCAAGCTCTGGTCCACAAACAGAACAGCGAGCGCTCCCATCGCAGCAGCAGCACCATACAGTACAATATAAGAAGAATCCAGCTGATACCAGTATGAGAAATATGCCCCAATTCCGCCTGCAATCAGCGAGAGCAGTACAGCCTGTCCTGCAAATCCATCCCATGCATCCAAGGAAAATCCCAGGAAACGGTATCCAAACACCTGTCTCTCTATGTAAGCTCTTGCATTGTAAATTCCCTGATTCATCCAGTAGGTATTTTCCGTTTTCTGACGAAAACTCTTCAAAAAACGGTTTCTGGTAGAGGCCATATTGTCAGTCTGTTTGATTGCTCTTCTGTAAAAGCTGTGTGCGGCCAGTTTGCTCAAAATTCCCAGAATACAGATTACAGCAACCACATACACACCATTTCCACTCTCTAAAAATTGTAACATAACAAAGCTCTCCTTTCTCTCAGACGATACTACCGGACTTTTGCAAAAACAAGTTTGTCTTCGGATGACAATATAAAACCCGCCAAATATTCGGCTCCTGGCAAAAGTCCCGTGTTCTCTGCCGATGCCTCATATTATAGCGGGCTATTTTTTATTTGGGAAGTTGAGAACGCCTAGAATCGTTCGTCAAATTAACCATCAATATCCATCGATTCGCCTTCAAATCGCGCCTGAAGTTCAAAGAATTGCCTTATAACGGCTTTATATCAGCTGTGAAAGCGCTCTGCCAGTGCCAGCAGAAGCTTTACAGAGTGTGTAATCGCTGCTGCCTCAAACTCCTGGTAATCCATATTGGCGCTGTCATCCGCCTTATCGGAAATGGCACGCACCACCAGATACGGAATCTTGTTCTGATATGCCGCCTGTGCAATCGCCGCTCCCTCCATCTCCGTGCAGCTTCCTCCAAATGTTTCCACCAGCCAGTTCTTTTTCTCCTTGCTGCTGACAAACTGGTCTCCGCTCACCACACGGCCTGTCCACACACCAATCTCGGGATTTACCTCATGGCAGCACGCCTCAGCCAACTCCAAAAGCGCTTTATCTGCCGGAAATGCCAGCACGTCCATGCGCGGAATCTGCCCTGCCGGATACCCAAATGCCACCGCATCCATATCATGCTGGAGTGCATCTGTGGACAGAACGATATCCCCAATATTAATCTCACTGCGCAGCGAACCCGCAATTCCTGTATTTACAATCGCGCTGACATGAAACTCATCCACCAGAATCTGGCTGCAGATGGCTGCATTGACCTTACCGATGCCGGACCGAACCACGACCACATCATTTCCCATCAGCTTTCCGGAGAAAAACTTCATCCCCGCTTTTTCCACAATCGCCGCATCCGCCATTTTCTCCTGCAGCTTTGCCACTTCTTCATCCATTGCTCCAATAATTCCTAACATACGTTCTCCCTTCTTACGCCTCATTTCGTCCTGCTTTTTCCTGTATTTCGTCTCACTTTGCATACTCATCTACAGTTCGCGTTTCTTTTTATGTTTCTTTTTACATTTCTTCTTACATTTCTCGCTGTCCTTCACTCACCACAGCGAAAACATCAGTATCATTCATAATATGATGTTAGGGTCAAAAGGTATTTTGACCCCTTTGATACCGGATTGCTCCGCAC
>JAUNGE010000109.1 GCA_030524675.1 bacterium | reverse complement strand
TTGGATTTATCAAAGCAAAGGAGTGTAATGCACATATGTTTGGTGAAAACTTAAAGACACTTAGAAAGCAGAAGGGTTTTTCACAGGAGGAGTTGGCAGCAAGGCTTCATGTGGTTCGGCAAACTATTTCCAAATGGGAAAAGAATCTGTCCGTTCCCGATGCTGATACTTTAATACGGCTGGCTGAAATATTGGAAGTATCTGTAAGCGAATTGCTGGGAACAAAAATTGAAAGTGAAAATGTTGCCAGTGATGTTGCAGAGCAGCTGTCCAGAATAAATGAACAACTTGCAATAAAAAATCGTCGTTCACGCCGTATCTGGAAAGTAGTTGCTATTGTATTGGCGATTATAGTTTTGGTAAACATTTTTATCGCTGTTTTTTTCAGGGTTCCGGATCTCAACGGAAACATTCAGAACAGTCAGCCGGCGATAAATGAAGAAACGCAAATCATAGAAGAATAGATAACAAATCCAGCCAATCCTGCTGGCGGTAAAGAGGAACGGGGATTCTGTATCTTTTTTCAAGAGAAAATATGCTTAAATGGAGGAACGATGAGTGGAATAATCTGCTTGATGTAGTGAGGGGGGCGGAGATGTCAGTACAAATGAATATCAAACGGCAGCCCGTCATCCAGCGAGGATGTTTTATCATTGATCCAAAGCGTTATACGGTTATATTGTCGGATGAACAAATAACTCTATATCCGAAAGAATTCGATGTCCTTTACCTGTTAGCTCAGTATCCGGGATGGGTACTTTCTTCGGAGCAGATTTATGATGCAATTTGGCAAGACGACATGGCCGGAGGTGAGCATGTGGTCTATAATGTGATTTGCCAGCTTAGAAGAAAGCTGAAGAACCCGGATATGATCCAGACAGTTGTCGGGAGAGGGTATCGTTTTGCGGAATAAATAGAGGCAGAGGCAGTTGCTCCGTGATGCGAGTGATTTGCCTCTGGCTTTTAATTTAGTGTTAATAACTTGATTTAGAATCTTGAAAGGTCACGACATAATACAGGATAAGTAATGGGATTTGATTTATAATACTTGTTCGCCTATTCAGTTAAAGAAGATTGCTATTTTAGTCACTTGTTCAGATAGAAGTTGACCTATGATATACTAAGA
Source organism: bacterium (assembly GCA_030524675.1). Lineage (GTDB taxonomy): Bacteria > Bacillota > Clostridia > Lachnospirales > Lachnospiraceae > CAJMNU01. Next base: position 3,405 of record JAUNGE010000109.1, on the reverse strand, counting down.
ACTGGATATGGTAAAAAACATGGAAATTCAAAAAAGAGGAATGGATATTATGAAAACAATTGCTATCATAGAGGATGACCAGCACATTGGAGATGTACTGGAAAGAAATCTGGTGAGGGAGGGATTTGCTGTTCTTAGGGCGTATTCAGGAACAGAGGCACTTTATCTTTTATCTCAACACACACCGGATTTAATACTTTTAGATTTGATGCTGCCTGGATTGTCTGGAGAAGAAATCCTACCTAAAATGAAAGGCATTCCTGTTATTGTGGTCAGCGCAAAAGTAGGAATCGATGACAAGGTAAATCTTCTGTTGGGAGGGGCGGTTGATTATGTAACAAAACCGTTTAATATGAAAGAACTCCTTGCTCGTATTACGGTGCATTTACGGAAAGAGAGTAGAGAGGAACTTGCTCCTGTCTTAAGGGTAGGCGATTTGAAAATGGATACTGCGTCTCACGAAATTATGGTCAATAATTCTTCAGTAAAGCTAACCAAGACAGAGTATGCGATTTTAAAATTGCTGATGCAGAATCCGAACCAGGCTATTTCAAAATCAGTGATTTTAGAAAAAATATGTGAAGATACGCCAGACTGTACGGATAGATCTTTGAAACAGCATATCAGCAATCTGAGGAAGAAGCTGCGTGAAGCAGGAGACAAGGAATATATTGAATCGGTTTGGGGAATCGGTTTTAGGATAAAACAAGAAAAATCTTGACGGTTTCTTGACGATTTTCTTGACCGCCATCTTGACTTTTGTATTGTAGAATGTGGTCATCAAATGTAAGGAGGCGAAACAAAATGGAATATTGTTTGATAACAGATGCACTTTGTAAGCAATATAGAAATTTTAAAGCGCTAAATGGTCTTTCCATGCATGTTCCCCAAGGCTCAATTTATGGTCTTGTGGGAAAGAATGGAGCCGGTAAGACAACGCTTATTCGTTTGATTTCTGGCATTCAGGAACCGACATCTGGCAATTATACTTTGTACGGTGTGAAAAATACGGATAAGGCAATTTATAAGGTTCGACAACGTATGGGTGCCGTGGTTGAGTCCCCGGCCATTTATTTGGATATGACCGCTGAAGAGAACCTTAAAATACAGTATCAGGTTTTGGGTATACCTTCTTATGAGGGGATTACGGAATTGCTTCAACTGGTAGATTTGACCGAATGTGGAAAGAAGAAAGTAAAAAATTTTTCGTTAGGTATGAAACAGCGGTTAGGAATTGCAGTTGCACTCTGCGGCAATCCTGATTTTTTGGTTTTGGATGAACCGATTAATGGTTTAGACCCACAAGGGATTATTGAAATCCGAGAACTGATTTTAAAACTTAATCGTGAACTTCAAATCACGATTCTGATTTCAAGCCACATTTTGGATGAGCTGTCGAAACTGGCAACACACTATGGATTTGTAGATAGAGGCATGATTGTGAAAGAAATTAGTGCAGCAGATTTGGATGCAGTCTGCCGTAAATGTACCCGTTTGTCTGTAACGGATACCAGGATCCTCTGCCGGGTTCTGGATGGGATGGGACTTGAGTATAACATTGTATCTAATACACAGGCAGATGTGTTTGGTGAAATTAGTGTGACAAAACTCGCCATAGCACTTGACAGGGAGCACTGTGAAGTAAAATCTATGAACGAGCGTGATGAGAGCCTAGAAAATTATTACATGAATTTAGTGGGAGGTGGAAGGGATGCGTAATCTTATTTTTGCAAATATAACCTGTCTTAGGAAAAATAAGCTGTTTTGGGCAGGCATAGTACTATCAATGATTTATAGTGCTTTTCTTCTGGTCATGAATTACCTGGAAATGACAAATTCTTCGGAAACGGCAATTATGCAGTTAAATTGGTATTTTCTTTCTGCCTTATCTGTTGCCGGCATCTTTTGCCCTATTTTCAGCGGATGGTTTATTGGAACGGAATATAGTGACGGAACGGTACGCAATAAGCTGATTGCAGGACATAAGAGAAGCAGTATTTATTCTGCAAATGTATTTATTATCTTTCTGGCTGAATGTTTGGTTTTTGTGGCAGCATCTTTAGTTGTATTTGCTGTAGGAGTTCCATTGTTTGGATGCCATTTTTTATATCCTATGCAGTTCGTTTCATATCTGGTTAGCGGGATTTTAATGCTTGGAGCCTTCTCCGGGGTATTTACATTTATTTCTATGTTAGCTAGTAACAAAGCTGCCGCTGTTGCTGCCTGCATGATTACTTATGCAGTATTGTTCGTAACAGCAAACTTTTTACGAATAACAGTGTTCAGTTATTATGGAGAAATGCCATTGGCAAGTATGTCAGATGAAACCATAAGACTTGTTCTGGTATTTTTATATGATTTTCTTCCAACAGGACAGAGTTCCCAAATTTCAAGCGGAATCTTGCTGCACCCGTATAGATTCCCTCTATATGCTATTGTTAACATTGTGTTGACGACAGCATGCGGTTTAACTATCTTCAAAAAGAAGGATTTAAAATGATGGGGGTGTGAGGATGAATTTTTCCTGGATTCTATGTGGTATACTTCTGGGGGTGAATTTCATGCTGGTTCTAAAAATATTGCTAATGAAGAAAGATTTGGATGAAGTGGTTGTGGAATTCAGGAATTGCCTTAATAGAGAAACCAATAATTTGATTACTATTCCCACGCATGATTATCATGTGAGGAAAATAGCCGCAGAAATAAATACAGAATTGAAGTTGTTACGAAAACAGAGGAGAAAATATTTGAATGGGGATCGGGAGCTGAAAGAAGCTGTGACGAATATTTCGCATGATTTGAGAACACCTCTGACAGCGATATATGGATATTTGGATTTGTTGGAACTTGAGGATAAATCTGAGGATGTGAAATTTTATATTGATCAGATTCAAAATCGGACAGATGCAATGAAACAATTGACAGAGGAATTATTCCGCTATTCAGTGATTGCATCCACAAAAGAAGAGAATCGTGAAGATGTAATTTTGAATAAGGCATTGGAAGAAAGCCTGTTGGCTTATAGTGGAGCATTTGCGCAGCAACATATCGAGCCAATTATTGAAATGCCGGATATTCCTATCCATTGTCAAATAGATCTTGCGGCATTCAATCGGATTGTTAGCAATATATTAAGCAATGTTTTAAAATATAGTGATGGAGATTTATATGTGAAGATGAATGAGGACGGAACTATTTTGTTTGCGAACTGTGCAAAAGGTTTGACTCCAATTATGGTGGAACGATTGTTTGATCGTTTTTATACAGTAGAAACTGGACGCAATTCTACGGGACTAGGTCTTTCTATCGCAAAGTTACTGACAGAACGTGTCGGTGGGCAGATAAAAGCAGATTATAAAGAAGGGAAATTGACGATATCTTTGAGGTTTATGTAACGAATCTTTG
>JAUNGE010000044.1 GCA_030524675.1 bacterium | reverse complement strand
GCATACAGTCCTTGGAGAGGGACTATAAACACTACTACTATATAATACGAGGCAAAAGAACTGTCAGTTATGAATAAAGCAATCAAGTATCGGTTATATCCGACAGCCGAGCAGGCTGTTATGTTTGTAAAGACCTTTGGCTGCTGCCGTAAGGTTTATAATCTGATGCTTGCTGATAAAATTGAAAGCTATAAAACTACGGGTAAATTTGTAACAGTAACTCCTGCTAAATACAAGAAAGAGTATCCGTATCTCAGGGAAGTGGACAGCCTTGCTCTTGCGAACAAGCAGCTGGATTTGCAGGAGGCTTTCCGCAATCGGTTCCGTAAATCCCGAAAAAAGAAAAATGGGTTTCCAAAGTTCAAATCTGCCAAACACAGCAGAAAATCGTATACAACGAACAATCAGAAGGGCACGATAGCGGTATTCGACCAGGCAGTCAAACTGCCTAAAATCGGAAAAGTGAAAGCAGTCATACACAGACGGCCGCCGGCAGACTGGGTTTTGAAATCCGCAACCATCTCACAGGAAAGTGACGGAAAGTTTTATGTTTCCGTACTTTTCGAGTACAAAGAAAGCATCGTTCCTGTTCCTGTATCGGATACTGCAATCGGATTGGATTATACATCAAATGGTCTGTACATGGACGACAAAGGCAATGTTGGCAGTCATCATAAATACTATCGTGAGAGCCATAAAAAACTAGCCAAAGCCCAGCGTAAGCTGTCACGAATGCGAGGTTCAAAAAAGAATGAAACGAAATCGAATCACTACATGAAGCAGTTACACAAAGTAAACAAAATTCACAGGCATATCGCCAATCAGCGCCTGGATTCTCTGCACAAAAAATCAACTGAGATAGCCAATCAGTACGATGTGGTATGTGTGGAAAGTCTGAATATGCGTTCTATGTCTAATAAAAGGTTTGGCAATGGGAAAGCCACTATGGACAATGGATATGGCTTGTTTCTAACTATGTTGGAATACAAGCTTGCTGAACGAGGAAAATACTTTGTTAAAGTAGATAAGTGGTTTGCATCCAGTCAGATTTGTCATTGCTGTGGAAGCATGCATCCTGAAATGAAAGACTTGTCTGTCCGAACAATGAAATGCGAGTGTGGTCTGGTGATGAGCCGTGACCAAAACGCTGCAATTAACATAAAGAAGGAAGGTTTACGCATACTGAGAACGGCAGCGTAAGCCTTTAGATAATGGTAGGGCTGGAATAGCCCGAACCTAACGCTTGTGGACATTATGTAAGACTGAACCTGACCGCAGCGTGTCAGCTAAGCAGTAGTGGTTGAAACAAGAAGCTCGGTAACTTGTTTCCGAGTAATTCACTGCTTTTCTTGCTCTCTGACGCTGTTTGGAGTGATGCCGAAATTTTTCTTAAAGGCCCGCCGGAAGCTTACCACAGCCAGAAGTATAAAATTATCGCATAACGTACTTTTTATAGTAGCGGTTTTCTAAAATGCATCAAAAACTCTTGAAAATCGACAAAAAAGTCGGTATGATAAAGAGGAGAGATGGAAAGAACATGGAAAGGAGGGTGAGATATAGCAGAAGAGATTCTGTTTGAAAAATATCAGATTTTGGGGATGCTCGGGGAGGGAGGCCTAGGGAGCGTATTTCTGGCAAAACATTTGCAGTTAGGCGATTTTCGGGCGATTAAGCGAGTCCCGAAAGCAAGCACAGAGTATGCAAGTTTTTTGAGGGAAGTGCAAATTTTAAAGGAACTGCGTCATCCTGGTATTCCCATTTTGTATGATATAGAAGAATGTTCTGATTATGGGTATCTGATCGAAGAGTACATAGTTGGGAATTCTATATATACTTTGGTGAATCAGCTGGGGTATCTTGAAGAAATAAAGGCAGTCTCCTACGGGATTCAGCTCTGCCAGATTATTTCCTATCTTCATTCTTATCAAATATGCCCTATCTTATATCTTGATTTACAGCCGAAAAACATTTTTATCAGCGATGATAAAATAAAATTAATTGATTTTAACCGCGCCATGCTCTTTTCTGAGGCAAATACCGCAGGCGAGCGCTATGGAACTGTGGGGTTCGCGGCTCCGGAACAGTATACTAGAGAGTACCTGGACGAGCGGACCGATATCTACGCGATTGGGATGATATTGTACTATCTGTGTATAGGAAATCAAAAGTTTCAAACTCCGGATGATGCGGGAGGGCCAGCTTTTGAAAACGGGGATTCGGACATGCAAACATGGGAAGGAATCAGCAGAGAACTGAGAAGCATCATTCTGACCTGTTTGAGCGAACAGAAAGAGGAGCGGTTTGAGACAGTAGAAATACTGGAAAAAAAACTTGAGAAACTGATTGAACACAGTCAATGTAAAGAAAATCCATCTCTTACAGTCAGCTTTGTGGGAAGCAAAGCGGGGGCAGGAACCACTCATCTTGTGGTTAGTCTTCTGTCCTATCTTTATCAGAAAAATATTTCTTGTCTATTCGATGAACAAAATCTATCAGGAATGGTGTTAAAATTGGCAAGATATCAGCAGATACCGATTTCACGCCCAGGGGAACTGTATATCTTCGGTATGGCATTTTTGCCCCATATGGGAGAGCAGGTAAAAAAACAGGTGGCAGAGTATGAGGTAGTGCTGAAGGATTTTGGCTCAGATATAGGAGGCGCCAGAAACACAGATGCGGACGCTGTGGTTCTGGTATCAGGAGGAAAAAGCTGGGAATGGGCAGACTGCGTGGCAGCTGCCAGAGAACTGCGCCAGAAAAAGAATTTTTGCATTGTCTGGAATTTTCTGGACAGAAGCAAAACAATTTGGCTGCCAGAAGAAATCAAGAGTGAGGTACAGTTCTGTGTTCCCTATTTTCCTGACATGTTCCGAAAAGATGCTGTCAGAGACAGTTTTTTGGAGGAACTTTGGGCGTATGTAAAAAGAGATACAGGAGGATGGAACGAAACAAAATTTTTTGGAAAAGGAGTCCTGTCCATCTTCCGGAGACGAATCGGACATGGGGGATTATGGGCGCTTCTGCGAAAGTGGGTACGACATATTTGACGATTTTGCTGGCTTCATATATGTCGGGTGTTTTTGGAAAGAAAACGGCTGTGCTGGAGATGAACCGACATGGGGATTTTTCCAGAATCTGCGAGCGGCATAAAAAGAAGCAGACAGAATGTATTTGCTTTCGGTTTCGGGGAGTGGACTATTATCCTTTTGCAGCAGAAGGAAACATCGCAGACTGCCTGAATCAGGGATATGAATGTATTGTAATGGATTTCGGAAATGAATATCTTCAGGGAAGAAAAGAATTTTTGAGGTGCCAGAAAAAGATTGTGTTGGGCAGTCTGGCAGATTGGGAAATGGACAGATTTATGGACTTTATGAAATGGACGCAGATGGATAATGCAAGAGACTGGATGTACGCCGCCTTTTTGGGGGATGGAAAGAACAGAAAACGGGCAGAGAGACAATGCCGAATATCCATTGCACAGATTCCATTTCTGGAGAGTCCATATTGGATTGACGAAACAGTGATGCGCTTCTTCCAGGAATTCCTGAAATGAGAAGAATGGGGAATTATCAATTATATCACAGTATATTTGAAAGAACCAAGGAGAGGGGCAGTAAGCAATGGCACGTGAAAACGAGAGATGGGAACAGCAGAAAAGATATTTGGAAGGATTGAAGCGGTACAGCGAAAGAGGTGTTCCGATTTATATTGACGGAAAGCTGTGTTCCGAGGAAGAATGGGGCAAGCTGTTTCAGGTAAAGGAAGGAGATGGATTTTATATGGGGGACTACATCGACCAGGATGGAGTCCTGAAAGAGATTCGATTTGATAAAGTGTATTTATAATATATACAAGGTTGGAGTCAAAAGGTATTTTGATTCATTTGATACCGAATGTTTTTTGGATTATAAGGCACGAAGTGCGGAATAATCTGTATATCATGGGTGTCTTCTGTCAGATATTGGCAGAATCACTGTTTGTTCGTAGCTGAAAAAGAAGAAAAAATAAAAAAACTGCAGGAAAAATATTCCCTACCACCATTTAATTTTTTGCAGAAATAAACGAAAGTAAAAATGAAAGCTGAGAGTACTGTGGATGAAAAGGAAAGAATTGGAACTGGGACTGAAAAGAACTGGGACCATAAACTGAAAAATCCACAATACCCTCAGCTTTTTCATTCATTCTGGTAATTGTGTTCATAAAAAATTAACAAAAAATCAAAAACTGAGGTATATGAACTATGGTATAATTAAAACATACTACAGGAACCGCTTCGCGAACCCTGTAATCAGATTGACGGCGCAAAATACGCGCCTTTTGTCAAAATCAATAAATTGATTTTGACAAGCTATATTACAGGAACCGCTTCGCGAACCCTGTAATCAGATTGGCGGCGCGAAATACGCGCCTTTTGTCAAAATCAATAAATTGATTTTGACAAGCTATATTATACGCAGGAGGAAATATCTATGAAACGACTGGTTCCTATGTTTGTAGCGTTGGGCCTGATTGTCCTGGTGGCGGCAGGTTATTTTGGATGGAAAATAGCAGAGAGATATATACCATCAAAAGATATGGCGGATTTACAGGAGGTATTTGACACGGAGAAAGACCGTGTTTCTATTTTCTTTAACAATGAACTTTTGGAGGAAAAAGCACTTTATATAGATGGGCAGACGTATTTTGCTTTGGACTGGGTCAATGAAAATCTGAATGAGAGATACTATTGGGATAGTGTGGAGAAAAAACTTGTGTATGCGATGCCGACACAGCTGTTGTCTGCCAATGCGGACACAGTGGGAAGCGATGGGAAAAAACTTCTCTGGATTTCGGAGGATGGAGTGTATCTTTCGGCAGGTCTGATTTTACAGTACACCAATGTGCGGATGGAGGCATTTGATCACGGAGAATATAAGAGAATTTTTGTTGATAATATCTGGGGAACAGAAAAGACAGCAGAGTTTAAGAAAAACACGTATGTGCGCGTGAAGGGCGGCATAAAAAGTGATATCATTACTACTGCGGCAAAAGATGAGTCTGCAGTAGTGCTGGAAGAGTTGGATACATGGACCAGAGTGCGCACAAAGGATGGATGTATCGGCTATGTGGAAAAACGGAAATTGAGCGATGTCAAAGAGCGGGAACAGGTGAGTTTCTTTGATGAGCCGCAGTATACACATATTACAATGGATAAGAAAGTATGTCTGGTTTTTCACCAGGTTACAAATAAAGATGCCAATGCCAACTTGGAAAATCTGCTGAGTATGACAGATGGCGTAAATGTAGTGGCACCGACCTGGTTCTCTCTGACAGACAATGAGGGAAATTTCAGTTCGCTGGGAAGCAAGGAGTATGTGGACAAAGCACATGCCATGGGCGTACAGGTATGGGGGCTTTTGGACAATTTCAGCAAGGATGTGAAGACAGAGGTATTGCTGGCATCCACAACGACGCGGCAGCGCCTGGTGACACGGCTGATTCATGCGGCACAGGAACTGGGGCTGGATGGTCTGAACATGGATTTTGAAAGCCTGAAAGAGAGTGCAGGTGTGCATTATGTGCAGTTTTTGAGAGAATTGTCGATTGCATGCCATGAAGAAGGCCTGGTGCTCTCCGTGGATAATTATGTGCCAAGTGCCAGCACCCGTTTTTATAACCGAAAAGAACAGGGGAATGTGGCGGATTATGTGATTATTATGGGATATGACGAACATTATGCCGGCGGCGAGCCTGGACCGGTGGCTTCGATTGATTATGTGGAGCGAGGGATTGCAGAGACCTTGAAGGAGGTACCAAAAGAGCGTGTGATTAACGCAGTTCCATTCTACACGAGACTTTGGACAGAAGAAGGTGGAAAGACGACTTCCAAGGCGCTGGGAATCAAGGCAGCGACCAACTGGGTGCAGGAGAATGGTGTGGAGTTGTCTTGGAAAGAAGACTTGGGGCTGTCCTATGGAGAGACGAATTCGCAGACCCAGAGGCAGTTCCTATGGATGGAGGATGCGAGATCCTTGCAGTTGAAAGCAGATTTGATAAGAAGTTATGACCTTGCTGGCACTGCATGTTGGAAACTTGGATTGGAGACGGCGGATGTCTGGTCTGTCGTGGGAAAATAGTGCCAGAGGTTGGGCGGGTAAGAGAATCAGGTGAGGGAGCGATGAGGGATGAAAAGAGTCTGGGTATGGATGGTGACAGTATGTCTGGTCTTGACTGGATGCCAGGGAATGGAACCGGCATGGAGAGAAATTCCAGGAGTCTCTTCTGAGAGCGGAGAAAAAGAGGAGAAAGAAGAGACAACACAGCAAGTACAGACACAGACAGAAGAAACAGGGACGAAAGACTCATTATCACTGAGTATTCCAGAAACTTCTGAAAGTGCAGAAAGTTTAGAAGAGACCGATGGGGATGAAATGGAATCCCAGAATCATGAATCGGATGAGAGAACGGATAAAACGAATAGAAACGATGACAGTTCGGAAGTGATAGAGAGCCGGATTGCGATTGCGACAGATATTCATTACCTGGAGAAATCTCTGACAGACAATGGCAAAAGTTTTCAGGCTATGGTGCAGAATGGCGACGGGATGATGATACAATATTGCTGGGAAATCATGATGGCGTTTCTGGAGCAGATTGAGAAGGAAAAACCAGATGTGCTGGTGCTGAGTGGAGATTTGACAAAAAACGGAGAGAAAAAGAGTCATGAGGCATTGGCAGAGAGATTGAAACGTCTGGAAAATGCGGGAATTCCAGTTGTTGTGATTCCTGGAAATCACGATATCAACAGTCCATATGCGTGTGGATTCCGCGGGGATGAGACATATTCTGTTCAGCAAATTTCTGCGAAGCAGTTTGCACAGATTTACAAGGATTTTGGATATAAAGAGGCAATCAGCACAGACCCGTATTCTCTGAGCTATGTCTATTCTCTGAATGAATATACATGGCTGTTGATGCTGGACTCATGTCAGTATGAGCCGAAAAATCTGGTGGGCGGCATGATTCGGGAAGAGACATACGATTGGATTGAGGAAAATCTGAAAATTGCCTGGGAAGAGGGAGTTCGTGTCATTCCGATCAGCCATCACAATCTTCTGGAGCAGACGAATGCGAGTGAAGAGTTCATCAAGAACTGTACAATCGAACATGATGAGAGATTGATAGAGCTATGGGAGGACAACCAGATCAATATTCATCTGAGCGGACATCTGCATCTGCAGCATTATAAACAGACCGAAAGTGAGCATCCGCTGTATGAGGTAGTGACGGGTTCACTGATGATGTATCCATGTAAGTATGGAATTTTGGAAGTGATGAACAGCGGAGATATGTATTATTACACACAGAAGGTCCCTGTGGCGGAGTGGGCGGCAAAATATAAGAAAAATGACAGAAATCTTTTGACCTTTGACAGCTATGCCGAGCAGTTTTTATATGACCTTTCTTATAGGAAAGTGTATGAAAGCCTGCAGAATCACGGAATTTCCAAGGAAGACAGCGATAAGATGGCGAAGCTGTATGCAAGGCTGACTCCGAATTTTTATGCAGGAACGATTCCGAACGAGAGGGAGGAGATTCTGCGTGATCCGGCCTATGAACTGTGGAAGGAGAGCGAGTATTTCAGCGAGGTCTCCACGACAATTCAGACCGTGATTGAGGAGGAAAACCACAATTTTAACCGTCTGTTTGTGCCATATTAGAGATAGTGAGATAAACATATACTTTCTTTTGTTGGAAAAGTGCCAGAGGACAAAAAGATAAATAAGACAAAGGCGTGGGGAATATACTGACAATAAAGATAAGTCATATATGAGGAAAACAGAGTGAGACAGGCATTTGCACAGAGTATGATGGGAGTGCTGATGTTAGTACTCGTCAGTATTTTGTCCAGTCAGGCGGGAAAGATTGTGATGACACAGGAGGTTATGGCGGAGAGTGTGAAAAAGGCGAAGGCTGTCATTGTCCTGGATCCAGGTCATGGGGGAGATGACCCAGGAAAAGTGGGCGTGGATGGAAAGCTTGAGAAGGACATCAATTTGCAGATTGTGCTGAAATTAAAACACTATCTGGAACAGGCGGATATTCAGGTCGTTTTGACCAGAGACAGCGATGCCGGACTTTACAAAGCATCGGATACACAGAAAAAACTGGCGGATATGAAAGAGCGGTGCCGGATTATGAATGAGACGAATCCGGATTTGGTGGTGAGTATTCACCAGAACAGTTATCACCAGGAAGGGATTTCTGGCGCGCAGGTTTTCTATTACAAGAAATCTGAGAAAGGAAAGAAGTTGGCGGAGCTGATTCAGAAGCGGTTTGATTATGTGTTGGGAGAAGAAAACAATCGAAGAGGGGTTAAGGCGAATGACAGTTATTACCTTCTGCTTCACACAAAGCCGCCGATTGCGCTGGTGGAGTGCGGTTTCTTAAGCAACTGGGCAGAGTCCGCAAAGCTGGGAAATGAGGAGTATCAGGACAGAATTGCATGGGCGGTACATATGGGAATTCTGGAATATCTGAATCGGGAAAAGATACAGATATTTCAGCCAGGAAGTGAGCCAGAAAAGATGGAAACAGCGGGGCAGTAGCAGATGTAAGCTGTTTCCGGAGTGTTTGTATTTGTCCGATATTTGGAATCTTGAAATAAAAAATCGGTATAAAAAGTGACTTTGATGGATGAGAGAGTGTCCGTTTGGAGTCACTTTTATTATGAAAGTCGAAAATGCGGCCATATGAATGCACTGCACGGTGCAATGGGCTTTCATGCGCAGTGATGTCTGCTGATATTGGTATGTTTGTTCACAGGGAATTTTCCCGAACTTCTCTGTGGAATATGCGTGAATTTCTGGGAGATATTCCTGATTGGAAATTTTCTGAAAATGTAGTATAGTAAAAAATGTGATTTTTGCTCGGCGTCATTCACAGAGAAAAATCAGAAAGACTTGAGAGAGAGGAAGAGAAGATGAAGGGGAATAGAAAGGGAGATGTGAAAGGCAGTACGAAGGTGAATGAACAGAAAAAGCCCAGAGACCAGTTCCGCTCCAGCTTGGGATTTATTGTTGCCTGTGTAGGGTCAGCAGTAGGAATGGGAAATATCTGGATGTTTCCGTACCGCACAGGAAAATTTGGAGGAGCGGCATTTCTGATACCATATTTTATTTTTGTTGTATTGCTGGGATTTTCCGGTGTTTTGGGAGAGATGGCCTTTGGACGAGGCACAAAGAGCGGTCCTACAGGAGCATTTGGAAAGGCGATGGAGGCGAGAGGAATTCCGAATGGCAAAAAGATTGGTACGGCCATCGGCATGATACCAGTTTTGGGGTCTCTTGGAATTGCGATTGGCTATTCGGTGGTTGTGGGATGGTTTTTAAAATATTTGTTTAGTGCACTCACAGGTACACTGATGCAGGTGCAGGACATGGGAAGCTATTTTGGGGTTCTGGGAAGCCGGTTTGGAAGTATCGGCTGGCATATGTTGGGACTGGGGCTGACGTTTGTCATTATGCTGTTTGGTGTGTCAAAGGGAATTGAGAAGATGAACAAGGTCATGATGCCAGTGTTTTTCTGTTTCTTCCTGATTTTGATGGTTCGTGTTCTCACACTGGAACATGCATCGGATGGATACCGCTATCTGTTTATTCCGCGCTGGGAGACATTAAAAGATGTGAAGACGTGGGTGTATGCGCTGGGACAGGCATTTTTCTCACTTTCGCTGGCTGGCTCCGGTACGCTGGTGTACGGAAGCTATCTGCAGGATGATGTGGATGTGGTGAAATGTGCAAAGAATGTGGCATTTTTTGATACCTGCGCGGCACTGCTGGCAGGTATGGTGGTGATTCCGGCGGTGTTTGCGTTTGGCTTGGATGTAGCGGCGGGGCCGCCTCTGATGTTTATCACATTGCCGATTGTGTTCCAGCAAATGCCGTTCGGAAGTCTGTTTGCTGTGATTTTCTTTGTCGCAGTGCTGTTTGCAGCGATTACATCCCTGATGAATCTGTTTGAGACACCGATAGAGTCACTTCAGGAACAGCTGAAACTGAGCAGAGGAGCGGCAGTCTGTGTGATTGCGTTTGTGGCGGCAGCAGTTGGTATCTTTATTGAGAGTGCAGATGCGGTCGGAGTCTGGATGGATATCGTCTCAATCTATGTGATTCCTCTGGGAGCATTGTTGGCCGCTGTTATGTTTTTCTGGGTCTGCCCTGGAAATTTTGCGAGAGAACAGGTACAGAGAGGGTGCAGAAAGCCTCTGGGGTCCTGGTTTGAACCAGTGACAAAGTATCTGTTTGTGGGGCTGACTTTGGTGGTGTATGTGCTGGGAATTTTATTCGGCGGAATCGGCTGATAAATGAGTTAGTGTGTACCACATGTTACTGCATATAGATGCTCAAAGCACAGGTATCCAAAATACAGGCGGCGATTGCGAGAGCATAAAAAAGAAAAAGTGCTTCAAAACCGGAATGCAGGGTGAACAGCATTTGATTTTGAAGCACTTTTTGGTTTTATTTTTTGGTGTTACTTTTTGAGTTTACGTTTTAATTTTACTTTTGGTCTTTGCTTGCTTCCTTTATACGGATGGTGGTTTGTACAGCCATATTACAGGATAGCTTCTTTGATCTTGATAACGGCTTTGCGTACTGCCATCGGCTCGCCTGCAGCACAGCCTGGGCGATGGATGTCATTGGAGAAGAAGATGCAGTAAGAACCAGCAGGTACGTCTACAAATGTCTCATTTTCCAGGTTGGTGTAGTGAACCACATCTTTGTTTTCTGGATTGTCCAGAATTTCTTCTTTTCCGGTGTAAGGAACATAGCCCATGCGCTCTGTACCAGAAACAATGTACTGAATATCCAGATACAGGTCATGTCTTTCAGCACGGCGCACTTCTGCGGGCTGTGTTGTGATATCTTGAATCATAACATAGATATCTCTTCCCTGAACCTCATAGGTTCCGGCTTCCATATTGGCTACATCGTTGTCTGCAATCCACTGGAATGCGGTCTTGATAGCCTCTGGATACTGATAAGGACAGTCAACTGCGTGAGTAGATGAAAAAATCATAAAATTACCCCTCCTTGGTAGTAGTATAAAAGTGAAAATATTGAAAACACTCGATTATATTATAACAGAATAATCTTATGTTCTGCACAGGTTTTTCTCATGGAATCCGGCCAGATGCTTGCCTGTACTTCTCCAATGTGAGCGCGGTCCAGAAGCAGCATGCAGAGTCTGGACTGGCCGATACCGCCGCCGATGGTGTATGGCAGTTCTTTGTTTAAAAGCATCTGATGGTATGGCAGTGCGCGGCGCTCGTCGCATCCAGCTTTTTTGAGCTGCTCGTCGAGAGATTTTTCATCCACACGGATACCCATACTGGAGATTTCCAGTGCGCAGCCAAGTGTCTCATACCAGAACAGAATATCTCCATTCAGCTGCCAGTCATCGTAGTCCGGTGCTCTGCCGTCGTGCGGTTCTCCGTTTGAGAGTTTGTCGCCGATTTTCATCAAGAATACACAGCCATGCTCTTTGGTAATCAGATTTTCTCTTTCCTTTGGAGTTTTGTCTGGGTACATATCCAGAAGTTCCTGGCTGGTGATAAAGAAAATATCATCCGGCAGATGTTTGACTGCCTGTGGATATTTGTACCACACTTCATGCTCCATATGTTTGATAATTTTGAAAATCTGGCGCACAGTTGCCTGTAAGGTCTCGATGGTTCGCTCCTCTTTGGTGATGACTTTCTCCCAATCCCACTGGTCTACATAGCAGGAATGGAGGTTATCCAGCTCTTCATCACGGCGGATTGCATTCATGTTTGTGTAAAGGCCCTCGCCAGGAAGAAACTCATAGGTATGAAGCGCCATACGTTTCCATTTTGCGAGGGAGTGAACAACTTCAATCACCTCATTCGGCTTTGCTGCCAAATCAAACTGAACCGGACGTTCCACTCCGTTTAAGTCATCGTTCAGACCGCTGCTTTTTTCTACAAATAGTGGTGCGGAAATTCGTTCCAGGTTCATCTCGCGTCCAAATTCTTTCTGAAAGGTGTCACGGATATATTTGATTGCTTTCTGCGTCTCCCTTACAGAAAGGCGCGGATCGTAATGTTCGGGTAAAATAAGCGCCATAATACTGCCTCCTGTGGTGTTTTTATTCTAAAACGGACATGCCTGCTGACGCAGGCACCACCATAATATGAAAGTCGATTGCTTCGTGCATTGGCACTCTCGCAATCGCTGCCAGTATTCGCAAATCGGCCAGCTAACGCTGACCTTTTTTGCTCATACTTCCTTGCTCGTCAAATGTCCAGTCGGCCTGGTGTGCAAGCATCCCTGCCGCCTGGCCGCTTGACGAGACTTTCATAATAAAATATAGCATAGTTGATGGGAAAATGCTATATTACGATAAAAAAATTTGCAGAGTTCGCCATTGCACGGCTATTTAGGTTGTGCTATCCTAAAGAATAGTGAGTAGAAATGAGAAAAAGATACCATAAAACAACAGAAAAAGAGGAATGTGATATGGAGACAAAAAGAGTTGTGATACAAGATATTCAGGCCCCGAAGGATGAGGAACTTCTGGAAGCGGCGAAGCTTCTGGCCGGAAACGGTCTGGTGGCATTTCCGACAGAGACTGTGTATGGACTTGGAGCTAATGCGCTGGATGAGGCAGCGGCAAAAAAGATTTATGCGGCGAAAGGGCGCCCTTCGGACAACCCGCTGATTGCGCATGTGGCGCGCATGGAGGATGTGGATGTTCTGGTGAAAGAAATTCCGCAGGCAGGAAGAAAGCTGATGGAAACATTTTGGCCTGGACCTCTGACACTGGTATTTCCAAAAAGTGAGTGTGTTCCATACGGTACGACAGGTGGCTTGGATACTGTGGCAGTGCGGATGCCGAGCCATCCTGTTGCGAAGCGTCTGATTGAGTTGG
Organism: bacterium; assembly: GCA_030524675.1. Taxonomy (GTDB): domain Bacteria; phylum Bacillota; class Clostridia; order Lachnospirales; family Lachnospiraceae; genus CAJMNU01. The sequence continues at coordinate 18,452 of JAUNGE010000044.1, read as the reverse complement.
CAGGGGTTCCGGTGGCCGCACCGAGCGCCAATTTGTCCGGACGTCCCAGTCCGACCACAGCCGAGCATGTGATGCAGGATATGAATGGGCGGATTGATATGGTGGTGGACGGCGGCGCCGTGAATATTGGTGTGGAGTCAACGATTGTGGATGTCTCTGGTGACGTTCCGATGCTTTTAAGACCAGGTGCAGTGACAATAGAGATGCTGCAGGAAGTTCTGGGAAAGGTTGAGATTGACCCTGTTATTCTGGGACCGGTACAGGATGGCAGAAAACCGAAAGCGCCTGGAATGAAATATCGCCACTATGCGCCGAAGGCACAGATGACGCTGGTGGAAGGAGCAGACCTGGAAGAAATGTCCGGAAAACTCCGTGCATTGGCGGCGGAGAAGATACAGCAGGGATACCAGGTTGGCATTATCTGCACAGAGGAGACAAGAGCAAAATATCCAGAGGGAATTGTGAGAAGTATTGGAACTCGGGGGGAGGAAGATACGATTGCGCATAACCTGTTCGCTGTGCTGAGGGAATTTGACGATTGCGGTGTCACATATATTTTTTCGGAGACTTTCCCGAAGGACCATCTGGGGCAGGCGATTATGAATCGTCTGTGCAAGGCCGCGGGATACCGCATTGTATGATGATATCAGGGTCAAATAGACATAAAATCCGATGCAAGCTAGCTTGCAGGAGGATTTTTGTCCAGTTGACCCGCCAAAACACCGAAAAGTAGCCATTTTTCGTAGAAAAATGAGCGGATTTGAGGTGTTTTAGAATTGCGTGAGTGCGCAGCACGGAGCAATTCGTGATATCAGAGGTCAAATTTTATATTTGACCTCATCATGATGATACCAGGGTCAAAAGGTCAGAAATCCGGTGAAAGCTAGCTTGGCGCCGACCGAAGCGGAGCGCAGACCTTGCAGGGACAACAAGTGAGGGATGAATACAGAATACAAAATATGGGGGAGAATCCGAGCGGCGGTGAGAGAAAACGCAGGATATAGAAAGACGGAGAGGAAGAGCTAAAAAAACGGAAATACAACCAGAAATGAAGATGGGAGGTTACATAGTGATGACGGAGAAGAGAAAAGACTATATTACATGGGATGAATATTTTATGGGAGTGGCAAAGCTGGCTGCGATGCGCTCCAAAGACCCGAGCACACAGGTCGGCGCCTGTATTGTCAGCGGGGACAATAAAATCTTGTCGATGGGATACAATGGATTTCCCAGAGGATGTTCGGATGATGTATTTCCATGGGGAAAAGAGCTGCAGGAAGAGGACCCGTACAATTCCAAATATCTGTATTCGACACACAGTGAGCTGAATGCAATTTTGAATTACCGCGGCGGAAGCCTGGAGGGGAGCAAACTGTATGTGACTCTGTTCCCATGCAATGAGTGTGCGAAGGCGATTATTCAGGCGGGAATCCGCACGATTGTGTATGAGATCGACAAATATGCGGCGACGCCGGCTGTGCGGGCATCGAAACGGATGCTGGATGCGGCAGGAGTGCGCTATTATCAATATAATGCAACAGGAAGAAAGATAGAGATTAGATTATAATGACACGAATTTTACTGGCAGCAGTCAATGCAAAATATATTCATTCCAATCTGGGAATTTACAGTTTAAAGGCATACGCACAGGAGTACGCCAAGGCGCGCTTGGCAGAGCGTGAAACAGAGTGTGGGATAGAATGTGAGACAAAATGTGGGATAGAATGTGAAGCAGGGCAGAAAATGCACGAATGTAGCGCGTTTCCTGAAATCCTGATTGGAGAGTACACTATCAATCAGCAGACAGAGCAGATTTTGAGAGATATTTATGAGAAAAAGCCGGATATGGTAGGATTTTCGTGTTATATCTGGAATATCTCTTATGTGATGGAGCTGGTCGGCGACCTGCATAAGGTGCTTGCGCACACGGATATCTGGCTGGGTGGTCCAGAAGTTTCATATGATGCAGTGAAGCTTCTGCAAAGCGAAAAGCAGGTCTGCGGCATTATGTGCGGTGAGGGCGAGGAGATGTTTGCGCGCCTGGCAGAATGTTATGAGAAGTATTTTAAATCTGGAAAGGAAAACTGGAAAGATGCGGCGCTTGCGGAGATTCCTGGACTCGTATTTCGAGATAGCAGAGGAAATATTATAGAGAATCCGCCGCAGAGTTGTCTGGATATGAGCCGGATTCCATTTTCCTATCACAACCTAAGAGATTTTGAAAACCGTATTATCTATTATGAAAGCAGCCGCGGATGTCCGTTTTCGTGCAGTTATTGCCTGTCATCGATTGACAAGAGGGTACGTTTTCGAGATATGGCGCTGGTGCTGCGGGAACTGGACTTTTTCCTGGAAAAAAAGGTGCCGCAGGTGAAATTTGTAGACAGAACATTTAACTGTAGAAAGTCGCATGCAATGGCTATCTGGAGGCATATTCTGGAACATGACAACGGCATCACAAATTTTCATTTTGAGATTTCTGCCGACCTTCTGGATGAGGAAGAACTGGAGCTTCTCGAAAAGATGCGCCCAGGACTGGTGCAGCTGGAGATTGGTGTGCAGAGCACAAATCCAGATACCATCCGTGAGATTCACCGGACGATGAATTTGGAGCGGCTGAAGGCAGTTGTAAAACGGATAAATGCATTTCACAACATCCATCAGCATCTGGATTTGATTGCAGGGCTGCCGTTTGAGGGTATTGAGAGTTTTGCCCGCTCTTTTGATGAGGTGTACGGCATGGAGCCAGAACAGCTGCAGCTGGGATTTTTGAAAGTTTTAAAGGGTTCTGCCATGATGGAACGCAAGGATGAGTACGGCATTTTGTACCAGGAGCGCCCTCCTTATGAGGTACTTTCGACAAAGTGGCTTTCTTATGATGAGATTCTGCGCTTAAAGGGCATAGAGGACATGGTGGAAGTGTATTACAACAGCCATCAGTTTGAGGGAACTATGAGGCGGCTGGAGCAGGAGTTTTCGGGACCATTTGCCATGTATGATGAGATGGCGGCTTTTTATAAGCGGAATCATCTGACTGGTATCAGCCACAGCAGACTGGCACGGTTTGAGATTTTATACCGTTTCATCTGTGAACATTTTGCCCGTAAAGATTCTATTTGTGAACAGAGTATCTGTGAACAGGTTCGCTGTAACAAGATGGCGGATGAAGCCGCATTGTCGGCATTTCGGGATTGTCTGATGGTGGATTTGTATCTGCGTGAAAATGCCAAGAGCCGTCCTTCTTTTGCATCTGAAAGAGGAAGATGGAAGGCGCAGATTCGCGATTTCTTTATTCGGGAGGCGGAAAATCCAAAGTATCTGCGCGGATATGAGGGATATGATTCCAAGCAGGTGGCAAAGATGGCGCATGCGGAGGTGCTGGAAGACGGGCGGGTGTTATTGTTTGATTATAAAAATCGGGATGCCTTAAATTACAATGCGGCGTGCTGGAATATTACATCTGAACTGTGATGAGGAAAAGTGAAGGTGCAGGATGAGAAGCAGAGATTATATTGCAGTGGATACGGAAACGACGGGTTTGAATCCGAAAATAGATAAAATAATAGAAATCGGAGCACTGAAAGTAAGAAATGATGAAATTTGGGAACAGTTTTCCATGATGGTGAATCCGCATCGGGAGCTTTCAGAGCAGGTGAGGGAGCTGACTGGCATCCGGCAGGAGGAAGTGGATGTGGCGCTGGGAATCGAAACCGTGCTTCCGAAGTTTCTGGAATTTGCTGAAGATTTGCCTCTTCTGGGACATCGAATCTCGTTCGACTATCAATTTTTGAAACAGGCGGCTGTCAATCTGGGGCTTTCGTTTGAGAGGGATGGGATTGATACACTGAAAATCAGCCGGCAGCTGATGCCGCCCGAGGAGAGAAAAACGCTGTCTGCGGCGTGCCGGTATTATGGAATTGAGCCAGAAATCTCACACAGAGCGCTTGCGGATGCGCAGGCGGCACACCTTCTGTATCAAGAAACAGCTCTGCTGTATGATTTGGCATATCCTGAAATATTTATCAAAAAACCCTTAATTTACAAGGTGAAAAAAGAACAGCCGGCCTCAAAAAGGCAAAAACAGCTCTTGCAGGATTTATTAAAATATCATAGAATAGATGTACCTGTGGAGATTGCATACCTGAGCCGGAATGAAATATCAAGGCTGGTAGATACGATTATCTTGCAGTATGGAAGAATGAATACGCAGATATGCAGAAAGCAAGATGACAACAAGCAGGATGACAGAAAGCAGCATGACAAGAAGTAGGATGGCAGAAAATAAGACGATTGTTCAAAGGACTGTTTAGACGACTGTTTAAAACGGCTGGAGGAAGAGCGGAAGCGTTTAAAGAGAGGTGAACTGGATATGATGAATTTTAATAACAAGAAGACAAAAAAGACATTTGCAGCAGTGATTGTGATTTTACTGGTAGTTTCCATGGTACTGCCAGTTATCATCGGTGCATTGTCCATGTAGGAAAATGTGAGGAGACAAAGTAAAATGAAAAAATGGATTGCAGGATTTCCAGCTCTGTTGCTTGCGGCAGGGCTTATGCTGTTCTCTCCGGCAGACGTGTACGCGGATGAGATTCCGAGCGGAATACGGATTGGCGGGCAGGACGTTGGCGGTATGACAAAAGAGGAAGCCCAGGAGATGGTGGAGAAGTATGTAGCTGGTCTTGCTGGACAGCAGATTACATTGAAGATTGCAGGAGAGCAGATTCAGACTACGGCAGAAAATTTGGGATTTTTCTGGAGCAATACAGACGCTGTGGAAAAGGCGGCGGAGTATGAGGCTGCGGGAAACCTGCTTGAGCGATATATGGCGAAAAAAGATTTGGAGAAGAATCCTGTGGATATTCCGATTCAGACGCAGGTCGATGAGACAAAAGTGACTTCATTTGTCACAGACCAGTGCGCGCCGTATGTGCAGGAGGCGAAAGATGCCACAATACGCAGAGAAAATGGTGCGTTTGTGATTACAGAGTCCCAGGTGGGACGGGTGGTGGACATCGCGGCGACCACCGACGCACTGAATCAGGCGATGGAGAGCGGTCTGAGTGACCCGATTGCAGTGGACGCCGTGGTGGTGGAGCAGCAGCCGAAAGTCACATATGATGACCTTACGACGATTCAGGATGTGTTAGGGACTTTTACCACGAGTTTTGCGAGCAGCGGTGCGGCGCGTTCCACGAACCTGAAAGTGGGTTCCTCCAAAATCAATGGCCGTGTGCTGATGCCAGGCGAGACGCTGTCCGGTTATGAGTGCATGCACCCGTTTGACAAATCCAACGGATACCAGGAGGCAGTCGCATATGAAAATGGAAAAACGGTGGAGAGCATCGGAGGCGGTGTCTGCCAGATTTCCACGACTCTTTACAATGCGGCGCTTCGGGCGGAGATGAACATTGTGCAGAGGCAGAATCACTCGATGATTGTCACATATGTGGACCCGTCGGCGGATTCTGCGATTGCAGGGACATATAAAGATTTGAAATTTTCAAACCCATATGATACTCCGGTCTATATTGAGGGGTATACACAGGGAAAAAATCTGACATTTACGATTTACGGCAAAGAGACGAGACCTGCGAACAGGACACTGAAATTTGTGTCCGAGACTTTGCAGAAGATTGACCCAGGCGAGCCGATTACCAATGTAGATAACTCTTTGAAGCCTGGTGCGAAGGTGAAAGAGCAGTCTGCGCATATTGGATACAAGTCAAGGCTCTGGAAATATGTTTATGTGAACGGAGAGCTGACAGAAAAGACGATTCTTCACACAGACACGTACAACCCGTCCAAGGCGATTTATCGGGTAGGACCACAGGCACAGACAGCGGCAGCACAGCCGGAACCGACAGAACCAGCGAATTCGCAGCCGACGGCACCCACAAATTCACAGCCGACCGAGCCACAGACGGAAAAGCCGGCTGAGACACAGCCTTCGGCACCGCAGAGTCCGGTGGATGTTCCTCAGTCTCCGGCGAGTCCAGGAGGTCCGGCAGGAGGTTCTGGAAGCAGCGGTGCGACAATCATTCCTTCCGGAAATGGTCCGGCGGGAGCAGGTCCAGGGGGCCCAGCATCGCAGTAAAGCTGGGAAGGAGCAGTAAAAAATATGCATAATACCAGAAGAACAGAAGAAGACAGACAGAAAGCTCTGGGAGCGATGCTGCCAGGGCAGGATCTGGTGGTGGCCGGTAAGATTGCGCAGAGCGGAGTGAGTGAGGCGGCACAGTACTTTCAGGAAGAATTGCGGGAGCGTTTTTCTGACTCGTTTTTAGAGAAAGCTGTGCAGGTGGTGTCCATTCCGCCCAAGGCAGATGAGATTTGGAAAAAAGCTGGCGCAGAGGCGATTCTGGAGGCTGGGGAAGGTGGGATTTTTGCCTGCCTCTGGGAACTTTCCGGATTGTTTCAGAAAGGATTCACAGTAGAGCTGCAGCAGATTCCTGTGCGCCAGGATACGATAGAACTGTGTGAGGTGATGGGGTTAAATCCCTATCGTCTGGAAAGTCGGGAATGTATTGTGTTTACGGCACAGAATGGATATGATGCCGTCCGCTTTCTGCAGGCGCGCGGTATACAGGCCGCCTGGATTGGAAAAGTGGAGAAGGAAATCCGCTGCCGCATCATGAATGATGGGATAGAAGGATTTCTGGAACGTCCGAGAGAGGATGAGCTGAGCAAAGCGAAGGTCCATAAAAAGTGCGGAGCAGTTCAAATATCATAAATTGAAATGGATATAAACGAATCGAATAAAGGAGGAACAGGTAGCAATGAGAGAGAAGATTTTAGCGGTCATTGAAAAAAACAGCCGGATTGACTTAAAAGATCTGGCGATATTATTAGGAGAAAGTGAAGTCGCGGTCGCGAACGAAATAGCGCAGATGGAGAAAGAGCACATTATTTGTGGATATCACACTCTGATTAACTGGGACAATACCAGCGATGAGAAAGTGATGGCGCTGATTGAGGTGCGTGTAACTCCTCAGAGAGATATGGGATTTGACAAGATTGCAGAGCGCATCTACCAGTACAGCGAGGTGGATTCTGTGTATCTGATGTCTGGGTCTTTTGACTTTACCGTACTGATCGAAGGAAAAACCATGCGCCAGGTTGCATTGTTTGTGTCTGAAAAATTATCAACAATCGACTCCGTTTTGAGCACAGCTACCCACTTCGTTCTGAAAAAATACAAAGATCACGGGACTGTCCTGACGGAAACAAAACAGGATGAAAGGATGCTGATTACCCCATGAGAAATCCATTAGCAGACAGAGTGGTTCAGGTTCCTCCCTCAGGAATCCGCCGCTTTTTTGATATTGTAAGCGAGATGAAAGATGCCATTTCCCTCGGCGTTGGTGAGCCGGATTTTGATACTCCGTGGTTCATCCGAGAGGAGGGCATTTACTCACTGGAAAAAGGAAGAACGTTCTATACGTCGAATGCCGGTCTGAAAGAACTGAAAGTGGAGATCTGCAATTACCTGCACCGCCGTTTTCATGTTACATATGACCCGACAGATGAAGTGATGGTGACGGTCGGCGGCAGCGAGGCGATTGACATTGCGCTGCGTGCAATGTGTAATCCAGGCGATGAAGTGTTGATTCCGCAGCCGAGCTATGTTTCCTATGTACCATGTGCTATCTGGGCAAATGGTGTGCCGGTGACGATTGAGCTGGAGGAGAAAGACCAGTTCCGCCTGACAAAGGAGAAATTGCTGGAGAAAATCACTCCAAAGAGCAAGGTTCTGATTCTTCCGTTCCCGAACAATCCGACGGGTGCGATTATGGAAGAGAAGGATTTGATTGAGATTGCGGAAGTGGTTGAAAAATACGACCTGTTTGTGCTGACAGATGAGATTTATGCAGAGCTGACCTATGGCGGCGAACATAAGACAATCGCAGCTCTTCCAGGCATGAAGGACAGAACTGTCTTAATCAACGGATTTTCCAAGGCTTATGCGATGACTGGATGGAGACTGGGCTATGCGGCAGCACCGGCGCCGATTCTTGCGCAGATGCTGAAGATTCACCAGTATGCAATTATGTGTGCACCGACCACCAGCCAGTATGCAGCAGTTGCTGCGCTGAAAAACGGCGATGAGGCAGTGGCACAGATGAGAGAGGCGTACAACCAGAGACGCCGCTTTGTGCTGAACTGCTTCAAAGAGATGGATATGGACTGTTTTGAGCCGTATGGTGCGTTTTATACCTTTCCGAGCATCAAGCGTTTTGGAATGACCTCGGATGAATTTGCTCTGCGCCTTTTGGAGGAAGAGAAAGTGGCAGTTGTTCCAGGTACTGCGTTTGGTGACTGCGGAGAGGGATTCCTGCGAATTTCTTATGCCTACTCCCTGGAAGAGCTGAAAGAAGCGCTGGGACGCATGAGACGCTTTGTGGAGCGCCTGGATGCTGAAAATGCAGCAAAGGCAGACAATGCATAAAGCAAAACACATTGCTGTGGGAAATGTGGAAATATGGAAATGTGAGAGAAATGTGAGGAAATACAGATGAATGTGGTATTGTTGGAGCCGGAGATGCCTGCCAATACAGGAAATATAGGGCGTACCTGCGTCGCTACTGCGACAAAGCTGCATCTGATTGAACCTTTGGGTTTTAAGCTGAATGAGAAGGCAATCAAGAGAGCCGGACTGGATTACTGGGATAAACTGGATGTGACTGTCTATTCGGATTATAAAGACTTTTTAGACCGCAATCCAGGAGCCAAAATTTATATGGCAACTACCAAGGCGCCGGCAGTGTATACGGATGTTTCTTATGAGCCAGATTGTTTTCTGATGTTTGGAAAAGAAAGTGCTGGTATACCGGAGGAAATTCTACTGGAAAATCAGGAACGATGTGTGAGAATTCCTATGTGGGGAGATATCCGTTCCCTGAATCTGTCAAATTCAGTGTCCATTGTTCTATATGAGGCGCTGCGCCAGAATGGATTTGAAAAGATGACGATGACAGGACATTTGAGAAAGTACGACTGGAAATAGAAAGGCGTCGTGATGTTTACAAACCGAGATTTGCGAAAGTTGATTGTTCCGCTGATTATTGAGCAGATTTTGGCGGTCTCTGTCGGAATGATTGACACAATGATGATTTCATCTGCGGGCGAGGCAGCCATGTCCGGTGTCTCGCTTGTGGATATGTTGAATAATCTGTTGATTAATGTATTTGCGGCCCTGTCTACGGGAGGCGCTGTCGTGGCTTCCCAGTATCTGGGGCATAAAGATAACGATAAAGCCTGTGAATCTGCCGGACAGCTGATGATTGTGACATTTTTGTTTGCTGCTGGTATTATGCTTCTCTCGATTGTGGGAAGAAGAGGACTGCTTCACTTGATTTATGGGGATATCGAGGAAGCAGTGATGCAGAATGCACTGGTGTATCTGTTTCTCTCTGCACTTTCGTACCCGTTTTTGGCACTGTACAATGCGAGCGCCGCTCTGTTTCGCTCTATGGGGAATTCTAAGGTTTCCATGAAAACCTCAGTGCTGATGAATCTGATAAACTGTGTTGGAAATGCGATTCTGATTTTTGGATGCAAGTGGGGCGTGGCCGGAGCCGCGATTGCCACTCTATTTTCGAGAATGGTGGCATGTGTGATTATGATGCGTCTGATTCTCGATGTGCATCTTCCAGTGCATGTGACAGTAAAAGGTCTGCGCTGGAATGGAAAGATGATAAAACAGATTTTGCACATCGGAATTCCGAGCGGAATCGAGAACAGCATTTTCCAGCTGGGACGTGTGCTGGTAGTGAGCATGATTGCGGGGTTTGGAACGGTGCAGATTGCAGCGAATGCCGTCGCAAACAATCTGGATGGTATGGGCTGTATCCCAGGACAGGCAATGAACCTTGCCATGATTACTGTGGTGGGGCAGTGCGTGGGTGCTGGAGATTTTGGTGAGGCAGAGCGTTATGCAAAAAAGATGCTGAAGCTGACTTATCTGATTGGAGGAGTTTGCAATATTACGATTCTTCTCTCCATGCCGCTTGTGCTTCAGGTGTACGATTTGTCACCAGAGACGATGAAACTGGCGTCCACGCTGGTGTGGATTCATGATGGCTGTGCGATTTTCCTGTGGCCGTCGGCCTTTACGCTCACCAATGTGTTCCGCGCAGCGAACGATGTCAAATTCCCTATGTGTATCTCCATCTTTTCCATGTGGACATTCCGCGTGGCGCTGAGTTATGTGTTGGCGGTACGCTTGGGCATGGGAGCAATCGGCGTATGGAGCGCGATGATTGTGGACTGGATATTCAGAGCTTCGTGCTTTCTGTACCGTTTCTTTAGCGGAAAGTGGAAGTTGTACTATAAAGCAGCATAGCAGCACAAAAAAGCTGGTAGTATGCTCTTGCTTTTGAGAAGAGAAACGTGTTTTGAGGTTTTCCGTGCAGTCGGAAGACCTCTTTTTTATAAATTTTCCTTATTGCCAATCTTTTTTTGTAGCTTTTTTCTTGTCAGAATTGTATGTTCCATGAGGGGGTGAGTACATGAAGAGGGAATCGTGGAGTGCAGACGATTGGAACATGGTTCAGAAATACTCGGACACGGTATATCGTATGGCGTATTCTCTGGTGAAAAACCGGTATGATGCAGATGACATTCACCAGGAAGTGTTTGTGCGTTATCTGTGCAGAAAGCCCATGTTCGAGAATGAAGAACATGAGAGAGCCTGGTTTTTGAGAGTAACCATCAATTTGTGCAGAAATCTCTGGAAGACAGCATGGAGGCGAAAATGGGTGAGCTGGGAGGTCTATGTGGGCGAGACAAAGGAGCTGGGAGGAGCGGCAGAAGGAGCAGGAGAAAGAGAGGGGGAAGACGATGAAGTCATTGCGGCTGTAAAGCAGCTTCCGCAGAAGTACCGGATTGTCGTTCATCTGTTTTATTATGAAGACCTTTCGACTGCCGAGATTGCGCGCCTGCTGCGAATCAGAGAGTCAACCGTGAGAACGCAGCTTGTGCGGGCGAGAAAAAAGTTAAAAGGATTGCTGGAGGAGGAACGTGATGTTTAAAGAAAGATATAAAAAGGCGTATGAAAAAATTTCTCCTGATGCAGAGTACAGAAAAAAAATTCAGGAGCGGGCGGAGAGAACAAGGCGGAGATATAGATGGTATTCTTGGGTGGAACCTCTGATGAAACCAGCAGCGGCACTTTGTCTTGCCGTTTGTCTGCTGGGGGTGGCTGTGCTTCCAGTCATGGCGAAAACGCTTCCGGCCGTGTATGAGGTGGTGGAGCGGTATGCGCCGGCATTGTCTGATTTTATTTTGCCGATGGAAGTCAAATGCAGCAGCAATGGAATTATCATGCAGGTGGAAGCGGTTTCTGTGGAAGATAAGAACGCAGAGATTGTGGTCTCCTTTTCGGATGAGACAGGGTATGACTGGATACATGGAAAAATAGATTTGTATGACAGTTATACATTGAAGAGTTTTGGAGCGGAAAATATTGTCAGCGGCTGTCAGTTTTTAGAGTATCGAGAGGAAGAAGATAAGGCGTATTTTAAAATTGATATGATGGCGGCGGATTCTTTTCGGCGTGATAAGCTGCAGTTTCAAGTCTCCAAATTACTGACCAGATGCAGCCAGGAGGAGCGGCAGATTGATTTGAGCGGCGTTGTGCAGAATCCCAAAACAAAATCGGTAGAGCTGAGGGGAGTGGGAGGCATGAGAGAACAAACGGCGTTTGCTTCTGCTTTCGATGGAACTTCGGAGAATGGAGCGCGCAGAAAATGCTTGGTTATGGACTTGGGAGAACCAGATGCTGCTCTGATGCAGGAACTCACCGTGATGGGACTTGGCTATACGGATGGATTTTTGCGCCTGCAGGTGTGCGGTGGAATCGTCTCAGAGGCAGACAGACATCTTCAGGCATTTTTGACCGATTCGGAGGGAAACGAGCGGCATGAGGATTTGTCTGTGGGATGGCAGGAAGACGTGGATGGAGAGTGGCTGTCCTTCACGGAACACTGGTTTGTGGTGGAAGAGGAGGAGCTGCAAAACTGCTCTCTGTCTGGTATTTTTTATAACAAAGACGGATGCATGGAAGGAAACTGGAATGTGACCTTTCGGGTGGAGTGAGCGCAATATTTTGCAAAATATGGATTGACAGACAGAAGTGAAGCTGTTATGATAGAAACTGTTCAGAAAATGGGCGTGTCGTCTTATAGTGACACCACCGTGACAGGACAGAACAGGAAGATAGGAACAGCAAAATAGAAGGAAAGGAGGCAGTGAACATGAGAAACATAAGCATAACCGTAAAAATGAGAAAAATGTCTGATATTTACTTTAATATTTGCTTTACATGGGTGAATCATGGGAGCAGTCTGCCTTCTGGGGAGCTATTTGTGGATATGTTGTCATAGAACGACCGTGAGAACATCATAGATTGTGACCTACACCGCAGCCTGCTAGTATTGGCTGCGGTGTTTTGGTATAAGCGTAGGAAAGGCTTTGGATACCTGACATTGCGGGAATCCAGGGCCTTTTTTTGTTCCATTTCTGTTCTATGCCGAGTGTCATTTCCTGTTTTATTGTGAGTTTTTGTTTTATGACGATTTTTTGTCCAGGGTTTCTGAATACATAACACGAAACAAATTTATCGCCTCGCGGCGATACCACCATGCATAAAAGACAGATAGGGGGAAACGAAAACGTTATGAAGTATTTAGGAAAATATGTTGCAAAATATTGGTATTATTATCTGCTTGCTGTTGCCGCCATGATCTGCGCGATTGTACTGGATATGATGGCGCCGCAGATTACCAAAGCGATTATTGACAAAGTGATTTTACAGCAAAATACGGCTATTTTGATGAAGCTTCTGTTAGGACTTTTGGGAATCGGTTTTGGCAGGGCGGTTCTGCAGTATGTGAAAGAATTTACGTTTGACTGTGTGGGTGCCTCGATTGGATGTGAAATCCGAAAGGAACTGTTTGACCATATCCAGACGCTCTCAGTCGGCTATTTTGACAGCCACAACACCGGCGAATTGATGGCGCGCGTGAAGGACGATGTGGAGAAACTCTGGAATGCGCTGGGATTTGTGGGAATGTTGGCGATTGAGTGTACGATTCACTGTATTCTGGTGTTGGTTTGCATGTACCGCATCAGTCCGACGCTGACGCTGCTTCCAGTCTGCGTCCTGCCGATGATTGCTTGGTGTGCCATAAGGCTGGAAAAGAAGCTGGATGCTGTCTATGAGGACATCAGCGAGGAGACAGCAAAGTTGAATACTGTGGCACAGGAAAATCTGGCAGGCGTGCGCACAGTAAAGGCGTTTGCCAGAGAGCGCTATGAGATTCAAAAATTTAAGGCGCACAATGAAAAATTTTATCAGCTCAACATGAAGCAGGCAGGATATGTGGCATTTTATCAGCCACTTATCACACTGATGGGAAAAGTCCTTCTGATGGTTGTAGTGATTTGTGGTGGTATTCTGGTTATCCAGAAGAAGATGTCGCTGGGTGATTTGGGCGCTTTTACAGAGTATGCGAATAACATTATCTGGCCTATGGAAATGATGGGATGGCTCAGCAATGACCTGGCATCTGCGGTTGCTTCCAACAAAAAAATTCAGAAAATTTTCCAGGAAAAACCGGTAATTCAGAATGAGAAAGAAATCATAGAAATGCCAGACATTCAGGGGAAGGTCACATTTGAGAACGTGGGTCTTACCTTAAACGGCAGAAAGATTCTGTCAGATGTAAGTTTTGAGCTGAAACCAGGGCAGACATTAGGAATCATGGGAATGACAGGAGCTGGAAAGACCTCGATTGTAAATCTGATGCAGCGCTTTTATGATGTGGATGAGGGGCGAATCTGTTTGGATGGAGTGGATATCCGAAAAATTCCGCTGCGCCAGCTACGCGCGGCGATGGCAGTGGTGATGCAGGATGTGTTCTTGTTTTCTGACTCTGTTTCCCAGAATATCCGCACAGGGCAGAAGGAAACGATGGAGGAAGAAACAGTATCCTGGGCAGCGGTACATTCCAGTGCGCATGATTTTATTGACCGTCTGAGCGAGGGGTACGAGACCATCATCGGTGAGAGAGGTGTCGGTTTGTCCGGCGGACAGAAACAGCGAATCAGCATTGCCAGAGCGCTGGCTAAAAAAGCACCGATTCTGATTCTGGATGATTCGACTTCGGCTCTGGATATGGAGACGGAGAAGGAGATTCAAGGAAATCTGAAAGAAATTTCCGGTACTACAAAGCTGATTATCGGACACCGAATTTCGGCCGTGAGAGAGGCTGATGAGATTTTGATTCTGGAGGACGGCCATATCGCGGAGCGCGGCACACATGCCGCTTTGATGGCGATGAAAGGCCGATATTATGATACGTATTGTGTACAATATGGAGAGGAGGATGACACATGGCAGTCAATGCGATAAGACAGGACGAGGAACAAAAAGAAGTCCTCAAAAAAGATACACTGGTTCGCCTGTATAAATATTTGCTGTATTTTAAGAAAGAACTGACAGTGGTGGCGGTAATTATGGCAGTCACACTGACCATCAATATGATTTCGCCGTTGATTCTGGAGAGAGCTGTCAATGTCCATGTGGCCGCGGGAGATATTGCAGGGCTTGTGCGCCTGGGAGTGGCGTCAGTATGCTTGTTTTTGATTTTTGCGGCCGGAACCAGGGCGAGAATGCTTCTGATGTCACGGCTCTCCAATCAGGTGTTGGTAAAAATCCGTGAAGAGCTGTATGCACACATTCAGACATTGAGTTTTCACTTTTTTGATAGCAGACCTACAGGAAAGGTGTTGGCGCGATTGATCGGAGATGTCAACTCGCTGAAAGATTTGCTGTCGGACAGCGTGACAAAGTTGATTCCAGATTTTTTGACTGTAGTTGGTGTTGCGGCGATTATGTTGGTGAAAAATGCATATCTGGCAATGGCAGCACTTTTGACACTGCCGATTCTGGCGGCGGGCATGTTTTTTATTCAGTCAAAGGCACATAAACTGTGGCAGACGTTCAGAAAAAAGAATTCCAACCTGAATGCGTTTGTCCATGAGGATTTGTCCGGTATTCGGATTGTGCAGAGCTTTGCGGCGGAGGAGGAGACAAGAAAAGATTTTTATATGCTGGCAGATGAACAGCGCAATGCATTCCGCGATGCCGTTCGCTATGCGGATGGATTTGGGCCAGTTGTTGAGATTACATGGGGACTGGGGGGTTTTCTTTTGTATTTTATCGGAATCCGCGTCCTGGGTGTGGGAACTGTGGAAATTGGTACTTTTCTGGCATTTTCCACGTATCTTTCTATGTTTTGGAGCCCTATCCGAAATCTGGCGAGTTTCTACAATAAGTTGATTACCAATCTGTCTGCGGCGGAGCGTGTCTTTGATATTCTGGATACGCCGCCAGAAATTGCAGATAAAGAAGGCGCGGGAGAACTGCCGCAGCTTCAGGGCGAAGTGGAGTTCTCTCATGTGACCTTTGCCTATGAAGATGCACCAGAAAAGATGATTCTGGAGGACGTCAATTTTACAGTCAGACCTGGCGAGACGATTGCTCTCGTTGGACCGACAGGAGCCGGAAAGACGACCATTGTAAACCTAATTGGACGTTTCTACGAGGTGACAAAAGGAGACATTCTCCTCGACGGTCATTCTATCCGCGATGTGTCCATTCAGAGTCTGCGCAGTCAGATGGGAATTATGACACAGGATAATTTTTTGTTTTCTGGAACAATCCGTGACAACATCCGTTACGGACGTCTCGATGCGACAGATGAGGAAATTGAGGCAGCGGCGAAAGCTGTCAATGCTCATGAGTTTATTATGGAGCTGGAAAAAGGTTATGACACAGAAATCAGTGAGCGCGGAAGCCGACTTTCTATTGGCCAGAGACAGCTTCTGGCGTTTGCAAGAACAATGGTTTCGGACCCACGTATTCTGATTTTGGATGAAGCGACTTCCAGTATTGATACACATACAGAGCGTCTGGTGCAACAGGGCATTGAGCGGCTTCTAAAAGGAAGAACGTCATTTGTGATTGCTCATCGACTTTCTACTATACGAAAGGCAGACCGTATTTTCGTGATTGACCAAGGGAACATTCTGGAAGAGGGAAGTCATGACGAATTGATGCGGAAAAAAGGCGCATACTACCAGTTGTATGAGAGCCAGTTCCAGTAGAAAGAGACAGGAACAGAGCAGGAAAAAACAGATAATAAAAAGAATAAAAAAATAAAAGTGTAAAGCAAAGGGATGCCGTAAAAGGCAAAAATGAAATTGGCAAATAAGTCAGTAGTGCATATAATATACTATGAAAGCCCCGTCAAGCGGTCAGACGGCGGGCGTGCTCGCACGCTGTGACGGCTGAACATTTGACGGGCAAGGAAGTATGAGCAAGTAGAGCGACAGCTCGAATAACTGCTAATCCGCATTTGGCCAATGCTTTATATAAATGCAGGGTTCCTCCCGCGGACGGTAAACGTACATTGCAAGGTGCGCTTGCCGTTTACATAGACAAATATATAAAGTAAAAATGCGGATTATCCATAAAGGAAATAAAGGCATGGTGACAGAAGATGGAGCAGGGAAAACAGCAAAATTTTACGTATTTGGTGCAGTGCGCAGACGGTACCCTATACTGCGGCTGGACGAACAATCTGGAAAGGCGTCTCGCCGCACATAATGCGGGAAAGGGGGCCAAATATACGAAATCGCGCCGGCCGGTGGTACTCAAATATTATGAGACATTTGCGACAAAGCAGGAAGCGATGCGCAGAGAGGCGGCCATCAAGAAATTGAGCAGAACAGAAAAACTGCGTATGATTGTGGATGCACAAAAAGAAAGAAAAGCATAAAGGAGGGCATAGGATGAAACATGTGAGACATATGAATGGAAAAAGGCAAATTCGGCGGGCTGTGGCAGTTGGACTTCTGGCAGCCTTTTTTGCTGTGACCGGATGTGCAAACGGAAAGCAGGCAGGAAATGCAAACCAGAGTGAGAGCACCAGCACGACTCCATTTCCGGAGTTTACCACAGTGGATTTAGAGGGAAACACAGTGGATGAAAGTTTCTTTGGGAATAAAAAGCTCACTATGGTGAATGTATGGGGGACTTTTTGTTCTCCATGTATTCAGGAAATGCCAGATTTGGGAGAACTGGCTGAAGAATATGAGGAAAATTTGCAGATTCTTGGCATTGTCAGTGATGTGATTCAAACGGATGAGCGCATCACGGAGGATACACTGGAGGAAGCAAAACGTCTGGTTGAGGTCACAGAAGCAGAGTATACCCATGTAGTGACATCGGAAAGTCTGCTGGATGGTTTTGTCAGTGGAATTTCAGCAGTGCCAACCACATTTTTCGTGGATAAAGACGGAAATGTGCTAGGAGTCGGCATCTCCGGTGCTAGAACAAAGGAAAAATGGCAGGAGATTATTGAAGCGCTTCTGGAACAGCAGGCTGATTAATCCAGTTTTCCACAGCATCAATCGCGGTTTCGATGAAAAAAATTGCATAAAAAAATGATTTTGCTTGCATTTTTTATGAAAACAGAGTATATTATATACAACAAGAAGTAGTATTGAAAACTACATTATAAAATATTAATAACTTTGTTATGAAATCATAAGAATCAGCAGAAAGGATGTGTGTTTTATGCAATTAAAATTAAAGGACCCTGGAAGTGCAATCACCCATTTTATTGGTATGGTACTCGCAATCGCGGCGGAGGCACCGTTGCTGATAAAGGCATCCAAAGAACCAGATCAGATGCATATTGTTGCGTTGGCAATTTTTATCAATAGTATGATACTTTTATATGCTGCCAGCACGATTTATCATACCTTTGATATTTCACAGAAGGTAAATCGGATTTTGAAAAAATTGGACCATATGATGATTTTTGTGCTGATTGCAGGAACGTATACACCTGTGTGCATGATTGTTTTGGGAAATCAGACTGGATGGACGATGCTCGCTCTAGTGTGGGGAATCGCTGCTGTCGGCATCATTCTTCAGATGATCTGGATTGACTGTCCGAAATGGTTTTCTTCTCTGATTTATATCGCTATGGGATGGGTATGCGTCATGGCTTTGACACAATTAGTCGCAGCACTGAAGGGAGCAGCGTTTGGGTGGCTTCTGGCGGGCGGTATTATTTATACCATTGGCGGTGTGATCTATGCGCTGAAGCTGCCGATTTTTAATCAGAAGCATAAAAATTTTGGCTCTCATGAGATTTTTCACTTGTTTGTAATGGCCGGAAGCATCTGCCATTATGTGATGATGTATGGTTTTGTAGCATGATTTAAGAGTTTCATCGCATTCTGTGAAATTATTGAATGAACATTGAAATAAAGTATGATATATCAGAATGCGGAATAGGTATTTAGAAGAAATTTATAAAAAGACTAACTATTAAAAGTCAATAGGTTTTTGTAAGATTTTTTTAATTCCTAGA
>JAUNGE010000043.1 GCA_030524675.1 bacterium | reverse complement strand
TGGATATCCTGAACTGTCCCCTGCATCCTAATTTTCAGCATACATATCCTCCCAATCCACATAAAAGCAATACTCTGGATAACGGATTTTGATTGCCTCCCAAAAGTATCTTGCGTAACCGCAGCAGAATAACTCTTCCACAGTGTAGCAACTCATTTCATGTAACTGCCCATCAGCATCCGAATCGTCATAACTATAGACACTCGGCGTACCGTTGCAGTACAGATTAAATGCCATCCGCACAATCTTCACGCTGCCGCTGGTCTGCCATCCATCCCGTAAGCACTCTGGCTTCACATTTCCGGTCTTAAAATCGTATATCTGTTTCACATGATCTCTTGTATCCCTGTCAATTCCAAGGCAATACACTAGTGCCCTGTGGTATACGTCCTGGTATCTGCACTTCTGCAGATACTCCTTATAAAATTTTTCGTGTTCCCTGTTCTTGAAAATAATCGTGTGCGAATCTCTTTTGTTTGCTCTTGTCGCTGTGTCTGCCATCTTCGTTTCCTCCAACTAAATTATTTTTTGATTTATGACCATAACAAAAAGGACACTTCCCTAAAATCGCTCTTAGAAAAATGTCCTTATCGTACAAAATATTCAGTTGAACTGACACGAGTTTATTTTATTATCGCTTATTTTCACCCGTTAAGAGAGTTTAATTTGTCGTACTTTTGTCGTACCCTACGGCTTCAAAGTCCGCAAACCCTTCGGTTTACGCTGATAAGGAAGTATTCACAAACACTTATCACTAACGCTGACAGACAGGTTTGTGAGCAGAGAGTTAATCACTTTCCAAAGTGGTCGGCTCTCTGTTTTTCTATCTTTACAGTTACGCAGTAGAACTTCATTTTTGAGCGTCCGAATATAAAGCCTCTACCATTAATATTTCCGTATCTGTAAGCCGCCAAAATCAAGGCTTTTTCAGACCCTACTGCATAACATTACTATTACTATTCATACGGTCATTTATATAGAATAAAGATTATGGCATAGTTCAAACTGCCGATGTTGGATTGCCCAATATTAGATTTTACTGCACCAAATAATCCGATGTTACCTTGTGTCAAAAGCAGGACTTAAAAATTTTTTGATGATAAAAAAATAAGGGCATCCCCAACTTGCTGAGAACACCCTCTTTCCATATATTTTTATCCTATTTTGAAACCGCATGGATTTATTGCAAAAATTGTCTGCATTTCCATGTTAATTTAAACATAACCGTTGCTTTTTAATATGGAATTCGTTACACCTTCAGCTGCTGCTGTAATAATTGCAGTAGATATTGTTTTTATTGTTCCTATAACCAATGGAAGTCCTTTTTCACTTATTACTGATTTTGTTTTATTCCAAACTGTATCTGTCCGTATTCTGTCAAGCAAGTCAAAACCTTCTGAAGTCAGGTTGCCAACATTACATGACTTACTTTCCAATGTTGATGTATCAAGTATTCTTCCTATTAGACCATCGTTTCTCATTAAAATACAATGTTCATAAATCACATTGTCCGAATATCCATCAATACAAACAGGTATTTCTGGTCCACCAGCCACATATTTTTCTTCAATATAAAATAAAATTTTTCTTACTAAGTCCATATCTCGTTGCATTATTTTCTCTCCTTAAACTAAAAATTATTATAAATGATTTGATTTCTTTCCTTGGGTATCCCAAATAAATTTATCTCTTTCGTATTATCACTGGTGTTGCTGATTTCTTTTCAATCTAAGAAGTATGGCAACATTTGTATACAATTCATTGTTCACATCTAAAAGATGGGCTTGACTTGCTACTTCCAGTCCTTCAATGTTTCTCCTTTAGTCTTGCTTTCTTTTGTCGTCGTAAAATAAAACCTCCTATATTTCTATAAATACTACATCTTGTATATTTTGTCAACTAAATTTCTGTATTTTGTGCTTCCAAAAGTTTTTTGCTTGAAATACGTAACATACCATAATAATTCGAGAGCGTAAGCGGTTTATCCGATTGCGCTCTCTTAGCCGCCCAACAGCAGAGACAGGGAAAGCCGTCAAGGACGCGCAAGCGTGCATTGTATCCTTGACGGCTTTTTCTGGCTCTGCTATCTTCTACCGGTCAAAACGGAATTGCAGGATAGCTTTGATAATCTGTGCTTTCAGACAGTCTCGAATGTCGTCGTTGATATGTCCCCGATAAGTGGACAGATACTTGATATATCTGGCATAGTGCCTCAATACCGTGTCTATGGCTTCTGGCTCTCCGGCAACAGCATTTTCAATGACTTCAAAGGGTATCAGCTTCTTGTTCCTCATGTTCTGATTTTAACCATTCCTTTCTTAACTGCTTCAATGCCGCATACTTCCAGTAATTTGCCGTACTTCTGCTCCGTCCATACTCTTTTCCGATTTCTGTATCAGTATATTCCAAAAAGAAATACATCAATAGGACAGTACGACGCTGTTCCGGCAATTTTGATAGTGCGTCGGCTAATCGCTTGTTTACAACGATAATTTCTTGACCTTTCACAACAAAACTTGTCGGTTCGTACTGCCCAAAATAATTATCTGTTGTGAACGGTTCAAACGGCGTTTCGGACATCAGATAGTCAAGCGATATTTCATGCTTCTGTTTTCTCCCCAAATCGCGGTATGCGCCCAGTGCTGCATTACGGAGAACGACTTTGCAAAAGGCGTTGAAAGCATATTCGATATGCTCCATGAATTGTTCAGAATGTCTCATTTTATCATCACCCCCTTTCTTCCCAGTAGGGGGCTATTACAATAAACGCCCATGCAGTATAAAACCGCATGAGCGTTTGAGTAATACGAATTGTCAAGACATACTAAATGAGCAGACAGTTCATATTGAATAGCAGACTGATACGCTATTTTGCATAAACTTTTTTTAACAGGTTAAGAAAATAGCAAATATAGAAAAAGGACATGGCAATACCTCCTTGATACCGCCATATCCTAAAAAAGAGTAACTTTAACACGCCCTCCGCAAATCTGATTTTTAAGAGAAATACGGCGGCTTTTCGCTCTATTTAATTTTGTACCAGATTAAAAGCCTAACTTTTCTAACAGTGCTTGTATATCTCCCTCTTTCAGCACCTTACCTGCCGATATGACTTTTTCGTTGACAACGAGAGCGGGGACGCTCATAACACCGTACTCCATGACCTTTTGCAAGTCTGTAATATACTCCACCTCTACCGGAAGTTTCATTGTCCTTACGGCGGCTTGTGTGTTCTCGTAAAGTGCATGGCAGGACACACACCCGGTTCCTAATACCTTGATACAGCAAATTCCGTCTTTTGCTTCGGAACAGCAGTTACTAACTTTGTCTATTTCTGTTGCTTCTGAAGTAGCACAACTGCCATTGCAGGCACAAACAGGCTTTCTGGTTTCCTCGTTTTTCCTTTTTCCAAAACTAAATAATGACATAATAATTACCTCCTGAAATTTAATTGATATTCTGGCTTAAACAAGCAAGTATGAAATTACGTTGAAAAAATATCCTACAAGAATAATACCTACGGTACAAATTGCAATGAAAATAGCAAGTAATTTAGGTTTTACCGCCTTGCGCAGCATAATCATAGAAGGCAGCGACAATGTGGTAACGCCCATCATAAAGGACAGAACCACGCCAAGCTGTGCGCCTTTTGCAAGCAAAGCTTCTGCAATCGGGATTGTTCCGAAAATATCCGCATACATAGGAACGCCTGCAACGGTAGCAATGATAACTCCAAAAGAATTGCCTGTACCCAGTATCCGTACAATCCATTCTTCGGGAATCCAGTTGTGGATAAATGCGCCGATACCAACACCAATTAGTACATAGGGCGCTACCTTTTTAGCCGTTTCCATTACCTGCTCCCACGCGAACTTCATACGCTCCTTAAAATGTAATTCTTCCTGTGGAACATCAAGGCTGTTTCCATTCCGTATAAAGTCTTCAACATAGCTTTCAAGGTGTAGTTTTTCAATCAATGTACCGCCTACAACGGCTATCACAAGCCCAAGCAATACATAAGCAACCGCTATCTTCCACCCAAATATACTCATTAACAGGACAAGAGAACCAAGGTCTACCATTGGGGAAGAAATCAGAAATGAGAAAGTGACCCCTAACGGCAAACCTGCGCTTGTAAAACCGATAAACAACGGAATGGACGAACAGGAGCAAAAGGGCGTTACCGTACCAAGAAGCGCAGAAACAATATTTGCACCGATACCATGAAATCGTCCGAGAATTTTCTTTGTCCGTTCCGGCGGGAAATAACTTTGAATATATGAGATAATCAAAATCAGAATCCCTAATAACACCATAATTTTGATAGTGTCGTAAATAAAAAATTGGATACTGCCGCCGATTTTGCCCGTTGTATCGAATCCGCAAGCGTTAATCAGATTACCGATTAGACGATTAAGCCATGCCATACCCAAGACTTCATTTTGAAATAAATCCCACCCTGCTTTTATTGTTTCCATAAGCGACCTCCTAAAAATAGAAATATTGAAATTTATCTATATATAGTTGTTTTAATAAGTCGCGTGGATAAGTAATGATAATTACTTATCACAACACGACTTATATTCGCACGTTGTACTTGTAAGGGCTTGCAGACACTCTATCGCATATTTCACACCATCTGATGAAATGGAATAGTGCATCCACTTCCCCTCTTTGCGCCCCACCACAATACCGGAATCACATAGAATTTTCATGTGATGGGAAAGCGTTGGCTGTGTAATGTGCATATCGTCTAACAGGACGCAGGCACATTTTTCGCCGGTAAGTAACAGCTTCAAAATTTTGACACGGTTCTCATCACAAAGAGCTTTGAAAACAGTCGGTATTTTTTTCTCATCAAGTTCCAAAGCACCACCTCCAATAGAAGTTTATCTATATATTATTATATGAACAAATAGAAAAATGTCAATATGTTATTGAATATTTTTTTGAGTTTATTTCTTAAATCTTTGGCAAAAACGCTCTGTATGGTGTAGTAGGTAGTGAAAGAAAATTTAAGAGGGTTTGGGATACTTCCCAACAAGCGATTTTGACCGACAAGCCGCAGAACGCGGGCGGACAAAATTACGGAAAAGGGTACTCTTTTCCTATGCTTGCTACGAAACTTTTCTTTATCAGACTACGAAAGGACGGGAAAGGAATGGAAAGAAAACAAGAAATTGAAAACAGCGGTTTTATGCCGAAAAAAGGGAATCCGCTACATGAAACAGTCACTTATAAAATCGGCGGCACATACTTTGAAGTTACTACCTCCTGCGGCGGCTCTGAACGGCTTTACGACAAGATGAAACGGCTCATAAAATCGGAATCCGTCAAAACGCCTACTGACAAAAAGGAAAACGTCCGCTATAATAAGGGTAGCAACCTGTCTGTCGGGCGTTCATTACAGGAGGAATGAACATGACAGCAAATACATATATGCCCGAACAGATAACAGCATTATATGCCCGTTTAAGTCAAGAGGACGCGCTCGACGGGGATAGCAACAGCATTGTCAATCAGAAAGCGGTTTTATCTAAATACGCCGCAGACAATGGCTTTAAAAATCCGGTGTTTTTCATTGACGACGGCGTTTCCGGCGTGACGTTTGACAGACTGAATTTTAACCGCATGATAGCGGAGATTGAAGCCGGAAATGTGGCGACAGTCATTGTCAAGGATATGTCCCGTCTGGGACGCGACTATCTGAAAGTCGGCTACTATACGGAAATCTTTTTTTTGGAAAGAGATGTGCGCTATATCGCTATCAACGACGGCGTGGACAGCGCAAAGGGCGACAATGACTTTACCCCGTTCCGAAATCTGTTCAATGATTTTTATGCAAAGGACACAAGCAAGAAAGTCCGCGCAATCAAAAAGGCGCAGGGCATGGCGGGGGAACATCTGACAAAACCGCCCTATGGCTACAAGGTAGACCCCAACGACAAAAAGAAATGGATTGTGGACGAGGAAGCCGCCGCTGTGGTAAAACGGATTTTTGATTTATGCGTTGCCGGAAAAGGACCGTCCCAGATAGCGAAAATTCTGAAAGCGGATAATGTGCTGATAGCAAAAGCATACTACGCAAAGAGAAAAGGAAAAACGCTTCCCGATAACCCGTATAATTGGGAGGATAGCTCGATTGTAGCGATTTTAGAACGTATGGACTACTGCGGGCATACGGTAAACTTCAAAAGCTATTCAAAGTCCCACAAGCTGAAAAAGCGGATTCCTACCACAAAGGAACAGCAGGCAATTTTCCGCGATACACATGAAGCAATCGTTGAAGAAGCCGTCTTTGAACGGGTGCAGGAGTTAAGAGCGAACAAGCGCCGCCCAACCAAAGCAGAGCGACAGGGAATGTTCTCCGGCTTGGTATTCTGCGCGGATTGCGGGAGTAAACTTCACTTTGCCACCTGCAAAAGTTTTGACGGCTCGCAAGACCATTACCGCTGTGCAAGGTACAAAAGCAATACGGGAGATTGTACGGCACACTTCATCAGAGAGGAAGTCCTAAAAGCTATCGTCTTTAAGCGGATATTCGCTGTAACGGCACTGTTCTATGACGATATTACCGCCTTTATGGAACTGATACGGCAACAGCGGTTTGATGAAGCGGAAAAAGACATGAAACGCAAGCGGCGGGAAGTCGGACAGGCGAAAAAACGGATTGCCGAACTTGACCGGATTTTCAAGCGGATTTATGAGGACGACATCAACGGTACAATCAGCCATGAACGTTTTTTGAAGCTGTCTGCCGAGTATGAAGCGGAACAGCGGGAATTGACGGAAAAGGTAAACGCAGAACAGAAAGAAGTCGATACCTACGAACAGAACAAAAGCAATTTTGACAGCTTTGCCGCCATTATCCGCAAGTATGTAGGCATAACAGAATTAACGCCCACTATCGTCAATGAATTTATCAAAAAAATTGTCGTCCACGCGCCGGAAAAGATAGACGGTAAGCGTTTTCAGAAAGTGGATATTGTCTTTAACTTTGTGGGAGAAATCCATTTGCCGACTGACCCGCAAACAGAACGGAAAGAGACAAAAGAACAGGAAAAGACGGCATAGCCCTTGTTATGGGGCTACGCCGCCTAATCGGAAATTACTTCCTTGTGACCGGAAACCTTTGATTTTACTGACTTTATTTATCCAAAGACTTCATCGTCGGGAAAAGAAGTACATCGCGTATTGCAGCAGAATCCGTGAGAAGCATACACATACGGTCAATTCCAAATCCGATACCACCTGTCGGAGGCATACCTACCTCCAGTGCATTTAGAAAGTCCTCATCTGTATGGTTTGCTTCCTCATCCCCCTGCGCCAGCAGTTCTTCCTGTGCACGGAAGCGCTCTCTCTGGTCAATCGGGTCATTCAGCTCAGAGTACGCATTCGCCATTTCCCAGCCGTTCATGAAGAACTCAAACCGCTCTACATACTCCGGATTTTCCGGTTTCTTCTTTGTCAATGGAGAAATCTCAATCGGATGGTCCATAATAAAGGTCGGCTGTACCAGATGTTCCTCAACAAACTCCTCAAAGAACAGATTCAGAATATCGCCTTTCTTATGTCTCTCCTCAAATTCCACATGATGCTCCTTCGCAGCTGCTCTCGCTTCCTCCAGCGTATGAATCTCATTGAAATCCACACCAGAGTATTTCTTCACAGCATCCACCATCGTCATGCGCGCAAACGGCTGTCCCAGATCCATCTCAATGCCATTGTACACAATCTTTGTGGTGCCAAGCACTTCCTGCGCCACATAGCGGTACAGGTTTTCTGTCAAATCCATCATGCCGTGGTAATCGGTGTATGCCTGATACAGCTCCATCAAAGTAAATTCTGGATTGTGTCTGGTATCCAGACCCTCGTTTCTGAATACACGTCCAATCTCATACACGCGCTCCAGTCCGCCCACAATCAGTCTCTTCAAATACAATTCCAGAGAAATACGCAGCTTCAAATCCTCATCCAGCGCATTGAAATGCGTCTCAAACGGTCTTGCTGCAGCACCGCCTGCATTGGCAACCAGCATCGGAGTCTCCACTTCCATGAATCCCTCACCTGCCAGGTACTTACGGATAGCAGCCAGAATCTTAGAGCGTTTGATGAAAGTCTCCTTCACATCCGCATTCATAATCAAATCCACATATCTCTGACGATATCTGGTATCGGTATCTGTCAGACCATGGAATTTCTCAGGAAGCACTTGAAGGCTCTTAGAGAGCAGGGTAACAGACTCTGCATGGATGGAAATCTCTCCGGCTTTTGTTTTAAATACAGTTCCCTTAATACCGATAATATCGCCGATATCCATCTTCTTAAAATCTTTATAGGGGTCTTCACCGATATTGTCTCTTGCCACATACGCCTGAATATTTCCTTTTAAATCCTGAATATTACAGAAAGAAGCTTTTCCCATTACACGCTTGAACATCATACGTCCTGCGACGGAAACTTCTTTTCCTTCCATCTCCTCAAAATTGTCTTTTACATCCATGCTGTGTGCCGTCACATCATACTTTGTAATCTGAAACGGGTCCTTACCTGCTGCCTGCAGTTCCGCCAACTTATCTCTGCGCCCCTGCAGCACATGGTTTAAATTCTCCTGAGCCTTGCTCTGATTCTGCTGCTCTGCCACGTTTTTCCACTCCTTTATCTCAATCTGATATTTCCTATCATTTTCTTATTCTCTCTACACTGAGACCTAAGAAACTCTCTTAATTCCCAGTACCTGATAGCGAATAATACCTACCTGTGTCTCTACTTCAACGACATCGCCCACGCATCTTCCAATCAGCGCCTGTCCGACCGGTGACTCGTTGGAAATTTTGTTCTGAAGGCTGTTTGCCTCGGTGGAACCGACAATCTGGAACTCCATCTCTTCATCGAATTCCTCATCATACACTTTCACGATACATCCAATGTTAATTTTATTTAAGTCAACATCTTCTTCAACAACAACTTCCGCATTTTTCAGCAGTTTTTCCAACTGCTCGATTCTCGCCTCGATGTCTCTCTGCTCATCTTTTGCTGCATCGTACTCTGCGTTCTCGGAAAGGTCGCCCTGCTCTCTCGCCTCTTTGATCTTCTGAGCAACTTCCTTTCTCTTATTTACTTTTAACTCCTGTAACTCATCCTCATACTGTTTTAATCCTGCATACGTAAGAATATTTTTCTTATCTGCCATAATAAATCATTTCCCTTCCTTTGGCCTTAATGGCCTTTAACATTCCATGTATTATATCTTAAAGCCCCTCATATGTCAAGAATACTTTTGATATACAAATCTTCATAAGCCTTTACAAATTTTTACAGATTTTTACAATTTTTTACTGATTTTCATGCGTCCTTTTGTAATTCTTTTTCTAGCTTTTCCTGCTGCTCTTCCATTTTTCCCAGAGTTTCTCTAACCAGTTCTTCCAGCTCCACCAAAGTTTCTGTCTCATTAATCTTTGCCCGAAGTACCGAGGAATGTGGAAGTCCCGCCGTGTACCATGCAACATGTTTTCGCATTTCCCTCACTCCAATATACTCACCCTTCCACTGCGTCAAAAGCGCTCCGTGGCGCAGAATCATATCTATACGGTCAGCCACACTCGGTTCCGGCAGCAACTCTCCTGTCTCCAGATAATGCACGGTTCTTCTGAAAATCCACGGATTTCCCTTTGCCCCTCTGGCAATCATCACGCCATCACAGCCTGTCTCATCCATCATCCGCTTTGCATCATCTGGCGTGAAAATATCTCCGTTTCCAATCACGGGAATCTTCACAGCTTCCTTCACCTGGCGGATGATATCCCAATCCGCCTTCCCAGAATAATACTGTTCCCTTGTCCGGCCATGTACAGCCACCATCGCAGCTCCGCTCGCCTCTGCAATCCTGGCAAACTCCACCGCATTGATATGCTTTTCATCGAATCCACGCCGGAACTTGACTGTGACCGGCTTTTTGACAGCCTTCGCCATCGCCTCGATAATCTCACCGGCAAGCTTCGGATTTTTCATCAACGCGGACCCTTCCTGGTTATTCACAATTTTCGGAACCGGACATCCCATATTGATGTCAAACATATCATACGGCCCATCCTCCAGCTGCTTTGCCATCTCAGCCATAATCTTTGGGTCAGAACCGAAAAGCTGCAGCGACACTGGCCGTTCCTGTTCCTGCACTTTCAAAAGCTCCTGCGTATTCTTATTTTTATAATAAATCGCTTTTGCGCTCACCATCTCCATCGTCACCAGCCCGCATCCCTGCTCCTTGCAGAGCTGTCTGTAAGCAATATCAGTCACTCCCGCCATAGGGCCTAAAATCACCGGATTTTCTAACTCCACTGTTCCGATTTTCAACTTCATACATTCCACCATTTTCTATCTTCTTCTTTCATTCCTGCGACAGAAAGAACGTTTTATAGTACAGTTCAAGTTTCTCCAGCAAGTCTCTTTTTTCCGTCTGATACTGTTTGATTTTCAGTTCACTTCCAATCTCATCAAACAGATAATCTCCGTCATCCACAATCACCTGAAACTGCAAATTGCCGTCTTCGTCAAACTCCAGCATCAAAATTCCACCCACATCTTCCGTGTAGAGCACGCACATGATCTGCAGTTCCTGCTGGACTTCTTCTGGAAGATTGTCAAACTTCTTATTAAAATAATATTTTTCCTCATACGAATTCGCGCCGCATAGCACAACCTTTTCCCGATTTTCCATGATTCTCTCCCTCTCACATCTTTCTTCGTGTCTCACTTCTGTTTTTCTTTTCTCTCGTTTCTCCTGCGGACCCATTTTCCCTGACAAACAAAGGGGCTGCAAAAAATATCTCTATTTTCCGCAATGCCCCTAAACTTTCTATCTGTACTTCTCCATACTATTCTGTACTTCTCTATCTTTCTTCCGCCCGTGCCCATGCACACCTGCGCACTGTCTCATCTTAACGAACCAAAATCTTACTGATTTCGTACTGATCTTCCGGAATATCCTTCTTCATATTCAGCGCTTCCTGAATATCAAAATCCACATAATCGCCGTTCTTGTAACCTACAACCCTGTTACTCTTTCCATCTACCAGAAGCTGTACGGCCTTCGCACCCATGATGGAGGCATACACACGGTCCTTACAGGTCGGTGCACCGCCGCGCTGCATATGACCCAGGATGGTCGCTCTCGTCTCGATACCAGTCGCTGCCTCGATTCTCTTTGCCATAGAAGTAGAGTGGCCGATACCCTCTGCATTGATGATAATGTGATGTTTTTTGCCGCGCTTTCTGTTCTCAATAATGTGATTAATCAACATCTGCTCATCGCCGTCATAGCGCTCCGGCAGAAGAATATCCTCCGCACCATTCGCGAAACCGCACCACAGAGCGATATAACCTGCATTTCGTCCCATAACCTCGATGATACTGCACCGCTCATGAGAAGTGGATGTATCGCGGACCTTATCAATGGCTTCCATCGCGGTATTGACTGCCGTGTCAAAACCGATAGTATAATCGGTACAGGCAATATCTAGGTCAATGGTTCCTGGAAGTCCTACTGTATTGATTCCCAGAGCAGCCAGTTTTCCTGCTCCGCGGAAAGAACCATCTCCACCGATAACAACCAGACCGTCAATCCCGTGCTTCTTACAGATTTCAGCACCTTTCTTCTGGCCTTCTACTGTCGTAAACTCCATACATCTAGCAGTATAAAGAATCGTACCGCCGCGTCCGATAATATCAGATACGCTGGTCGAATCCATATCAAAAATCTCCTCTTCCAGAAGACCGGCATAGCCTCTCATAATACCTTTGACTTTCAATCCTTTATGAATTGCAGTGCGGACTACCGCACGGATCGCCGCGTTCATTCCCGGCGCATCTCCGCCGCTGGTTAAAACACCGATTGTTTTTACTTCCTTTGCCATAGCAATTACCTCCATCTCGTAATTGATTGCCATTTCCTGAGTATTCACAGCCCCAGGAAGCTACATAACAGCCCTGCGGCTGCGTGCATCCAGCCTTATCATACAAAAATGATGTTAGGGTCAAAAGGTATTTTGACCCCTTTGATACCGGATTGCTCCGCACTGCGTGCTCTCACAATCCTCAAAAACATTCATAATCCGCTCATTTTTCTTTGAAAAATGGCTACTTATTCATGTTTTTGGCGGGTCCCAAAGTCAAAAATCCTCTTGCAAGCAAGCTTGCATCGGATTTCTGACCTTTTGACCCTGGTATCACAAAAATTATTCTAATGCATTTTCCCTATCTTTTCAATAGTTTTTTCCACTACTTTGACATTTTTTTCACCAAGTTTATTCGTCAAAATGTTACAAAGCTCTGGATTGATTTTCACAGTGCAATTTGGAGGCAGACGTTTCATACCCTTTTCCTTCTGCAGATAAATCACAATCCGGTCATTTCCATCCGATTCGCGGATCACATCCATCAGTTCCTGTTCGCCTCGCACCCACGCCGCTTTGTCCGGATATTGAAGCCACAATTCCCTCGGCACCTCCGAGAACGGAATCACCTGCTCTAATATTACCTTTCCGACTGGTTCTTCGCCAATCGATGCCCGTCCGCGGATGAAAACCTTTGCCTCCTCGTTCAAAAATTCTCTCTTGCTCTCATAATCTTTCGGAAATACCAGAACTTCTACACTTCCTACCAGGTCCTCTACCGTCAGAAACGCCATCATTTTATTCGTCTTTGTCAGCTTTACCGTTTTTGCAGTAATCATACCGCCAATCGTCACCGGACTGCCATCCTCCACCTGTGCCTCTCCGCTGTCCTCATCGACCACAAACTCCAGCGTCGTGGCAGTGATATTTTTGCGCCAGAGATTTTCATATTCCTCCATTGGATGCCCGCTGATATAGACTCCGAGCACCTCCTTCTCATAGGCCAGCATTTCTTCCTTCTCAAACTCTCCAACGTCCGGAAAAGAGACACGGAAATTGTGTTTGTCTTCCTCCGCAGCAAAATCAAACAGACTGAGCTGCCCCTCCATGCTGCTCTTCTTCTCCTTCATTTTCTGTTCCAGAAGGTCTACTGCCACCAACATTTTCTGCCTTCTGTTTCCAGGCAAACTGTCCAACGCACCCGATTTGATAAAATTCTCCAGCGTCTTCTTGTTGACTTCCTTGTTGCTCAAACGCTGCACAAAATCCTCAATCGAAGTAAATTTTCCATTCTGTGCCCGCTCCTGTAAAATCACATCCACAACGCTCTTTCCAATGCTCTTAATCGCAGAGAGCCCATAACGGATGGCGTCTTTGGACACAGAAAATCCGCTCTCCCCCTCATTGATATCCGGCGGCAGAATTGAGATATTCATCTGCCGGCAGCTTAAGATATACTCAGACAGTTTTGAGGTATTGTCCACCACGGACGTCATCAGAGCCGCCATAAATTCCATCGGATAATAATATTTCAGGTAAGCCGTCTGATATGCCACAACCGCATACGCCGCCGCATGTGACTTATTGAACGCATACTTTGCAAAATCAATCATCGTGTCATAGATATGCTGCGCCGTCTTCTCCTCGATTCCGTTCGCAATACATCCCTTAATTCCCTCTGCTGCATTTCCGTAGACAAAGTTCTGGCGCTCCTTCTCCATCACAGCCGCCTTTTTCTTCGACATCGCCTTTCGCACAAGGTCACTTCGCCCCATAGTGTATCCTGCAAGGTCACGCACAATCTGCATGACTTGTTCCTGGTAGACGATACATCCGTACGTAGGCCCCAAAATTGGCTCCAACAGCGGCGTCTCGTACGTGATGGAATCCTTGTTGCTTTTTCCTGCCAGATATTTTGGGATAAAATCCATCGGACCTGGACGATACAGAGAAATTCCCGCAATGACATCTTCCAAGCTCTCCGGCTTCAGCTCCTTCATGAACGTCTTCATACCGCTGCTCTCCAGCTGGAACACCCCATCGCACCGTCCTGTGCCGATGGAATCCAACACCTTCTTGTCATTGTAATCAATCTTTTCCAAATCCAGCAAAATACCGTGGTTCTTCTCCACCTGCTGCACCGCATTCTGTATTACAGTAAGCGTCCTAAGCCCTAGGAAGTCCATTTTGAGCAGCCCAAGTTCTTCCAGCGTCGTCATCGTAAACTGCGTGACAATCGTGCCATCCGCAGCCCTTGAGAGCGGCACATACTCGTCCACGTTCGTCCGGCTGATGACTACGCCAGCAGCATGCATCGACGTGTGGCGCGGCAACCCCTCCAGACGTTTCGCCATGTCAATCAGGTACTTCACATCCTCGTTTTCCTCATAGGCCTTTCGCAAATCCGGACTGCTCTTTAACGCCTTATCCAGCGTCATGCCCAAATCATTTGGAATCATCTTTGCAATCGCATCGCACTGCGCATACGGCATATCAAGCACACGCCCCACATCCCGCACCACGCCTTTTGCCGCCAGCGTACCAAACGTGACAATCTGCACCACCTGGTCCTTGCCGTATTTTCGCACCACATAGTCGATAACTTCCTGGCGCCTCTCAAAACAGAAATCAATGTCAATATCCGGCATCGACACACGCTCCGGATTCAAAAAACGCTCAAACAGCAGGTTATAGCGGTTCGGGTCAATACTCGTGATTCCAAGTGCATACGAGACGAGACTTCCCGCCGCAGAACCCCTTCCAGGCCCCACCATAATATTCTGGCTTCTGGCAAACCGGACGAAATCCCACACAATCAGAAAATAATCCACATATCCCATAGTTTTGATGACATTCAGCTCATACTCCATCTTCGCTTTCAGCGTGCCGTCATCATCCGGATAACGCTTCGCAAATCCCTCATAGCACAGTTTCTGCAAATATTCCCATGATGTCAGCCCGTCCGGCACATCAAATTTCGGCAGTTTCGTCACACCGAACTCAATCTCGACATTGCATCGCTCGGCAATCCTATGTGTATTCTCAATCGCCTCCGGCGCATACGGAAACAACTTTTTCATCTCGTCCTCAGACTTACAGTAATATTGTCCGCCCTCGTAGCGCATACGATTCTCGTCCGTCACCTTTTTTCCAGTCTGAATACACAGCAGAATATCATGCGCTTTCGCGTCCGAATCATACGTATAGTGAATATCATTCGTCGCTACCAACGGAATCCCTGTCTCCTTGCTCATACGCAGAAGCGCACTGTTCACATTTTTCTGCGCCGGAATCCCGTGGTCCTGCATCTCCAGAAAAAAGTTTCCCTCACCAAAAATATCCAGGTAGCGCAATGCCGCCGCCTTTCCCTCCTCGTACATGCCTCTCTGCAGATACCTCGCCACCTCCCCTGCCAGGCAGGCACTGAGCGAGATAATCCCTTCATGGTACGTCCGAAGCACCTCATAGTCCACACGAGGTTTATAATAAAATCCATCAATAAAACCCTTTGAAACAATCTTCATCAAATTGGCGTATCCTGTATTGTTCTCCGCCAGAAGAACCAGATGATAATACCGGTCCTCCCCGCCGCTTGTCTCTCTGTCAAATCGGGAACCTGGCGCCACATACACTTCACATCCAATAATCGGCTTAATCCCCACAGCTCTCGCTGCGCGATAAAAATCAATCACACCATACATGACTCCATGATCGGTCACAGCCATACTGTCCATGCCAAGCTCCTTCGCCCTGGCAGTCAGCTCTTCAATCTTGCACGATCCGTCCAGAAGACTGTATTCTGTGTGCACATGCAAATGTGTAAATGCCATTTTTTCGTTTTTTCTCCTTCCCATTCTCTTCTGCCCTCTATGATAAAAGTTTACCACAAACAGGTGCGAAAAAAAAGAGAAAAGGAACTGCCCGCACAGAAAATCTCTCATTCTGGCATATCGGCAATTCCTTTACATTTTTCTCTGTATTTCTGTTTTTAATTTCTGCTCTGTATTTTAGGTTCGCATTTTCTTTTGAATTTCTGCTCTGTATTTCTTGGTCCTGCTCTATGTTTTCTATAAATCGACAAAAAATCGACAAAAACAGCCATCTTTAGTTATTTCTCAAGTATTTCTCAATATCTGAAACTGCTGCTTCCTCATCTGCGCCGTTTGCTTCCACAGTCACCTGCTCACCAGCAGATAATCCCAGAGTCATCATTCCCATAATGCTCTTTGCATTCACTCTCTTATTGCCGCACTCTACATAGATGCTGCTCTCAAACTGGCTGGCCACCTGCACCAGCATAGCAATCGGGCGTGCCTCCAGTCCCGATGAAATTTCAATCGTCACTGTCTTTTTTGTCATAATTTTCCTCCTCATTTTGTAAGCGGTTTTCCCGCAGTTTTTCTGCCAATGCCCCAAGTTTTCTCAGCCTGTGGTTGATACCAGACTTTCCGACTGGCGGGTTCATGGCATCCCCCAGCTCTTTTAAGGTTGCCTCTGGCATCAAAAGACGCGCCTCAGCAGCCTCCCTTAAGTTTCTAGGCAGATGATCAAATCCATATTTATCACGGATATATTCAATATCCTCCATTTGCTTTACGGCAGCGGACACCGTCTTATTGATATTTGCTGTCTCACAATTCACCTGACGATTTACACTGTTTCTCATTTCCTTCAGGATTCTGACATTTTCCAGCTCCATCAAGCTCTGGTGTGCTTCCATTACATTCAAAATATCAACAATCTGACTTCCTTCTTTGATATATACCACATAGTATTTCTTTCTCAGGACAATCTTTGCATCCAGGTCAAATGAGCCAATAATCTCCTGAAGCTGCTTTGCCTTCGCCTCTGTGGAACATACAATCTCGAAATGATAAAATTTTTCCGGAGCACTGATAGAACCAGATGCCAGAAAAGCCCCGCGAATAAAGGCCCTGCGGCAACATGGCTGCTGAATCACAACATTCCCGACCAGCTCCATATTTTCCGCAATATCCCCGTCGCTCTTCAACAATTTTGTAGCTTTCAGAACCCTCAGCGCATCTTCATGTGCCCCGATAATCACCGTATATACCTGATTTTTCTTCAGATATGCACTCCTTCGGATGGAAATATCCGTATTTATATTAAATGTTTTTTTCAATAATGTAAAGTACTTTCTTGCAACTGCCACATTTTCTGTATGAATTCGGATACAGTAACGTTCCTCCTCCGAAATCTGCACACGCCCGCACAGACTGATAATTGCTGCGATTTCCGCAATCTGGCAGTGGCGTGCCGTACTCACCTGGCGGGACAATTCATCCTTTACTCTGGAAGAAAAAGACATACCTTCCTCCATTCTGCCCTTTTTGTTTCCGTTTCCAGTTTTTCAGAAATGTCTCGTAAAAACTGTCCTTTGTTTCTCATTTCTTTCTCAGGCTGTCGTTTTCAATATCCCTGTGTTCTATTTTCACCCCATACTCGCTCTGTCCCAGAAGGCGTGCATACAGTGCATTCGCCAGTGTGACAGAACGGTGTTTGCCTCCTGTACATCCAATGGCAATGACAAGCTGGTTCTTCCCCTCCAGCACATAGTTCGGAAGCAGAAACAAAAGCATCTCATACAGCTGGTCCAGAAAAATCTGAGCCTTTCCGCCCTGCATCACATACTTCTGCACCGCCGCATCATTTCCCGTCTTCGCTCTCAGCTCTTCCACATAGTATGGGTTTGGCAGAAAACGGACGTCAAACACCAAGTCCGCATCCACCGGAATTCCATATTTAAAACCAAAAGACAGAACTGTGATGTATAAATTGCGGTATTCCTTTCCCTGTATGAAAATCCGCTCAAGCTCCTGGCGCAGCTCCCTTGTCAGGAGTTTGCTGGTATCCAGAATGTAATTTGCCTCCCTGCGCAGAAATGCTGTCTTTTCTCTCTCCGCAGCAATTCCTCTGTCAATCCGGCCGCCAATCGCCAACGGATGGCTCCTTCTGGTCTCTTTGTATCGCTTAATCAATGTCTCATTGTTTGAATCTAAAAACAGAATCTGATACGAAAATCCCGTCTGTTTCCAGTTTGTGAGCACATTCTCAAACTCAAACAGCTCGTCGCCGCTCCGAATATCAATTCCCAGCGCCGCATCCTTAATATCTCCAGAACTATTCAAAACCAACTCTGCAAATTTTTCCACCAATGGAATCGGCAGATTGTCTACACAGTAAAATCCAAAATCTTCCAGTATTTTCAGAGCGGTACTTTTTCCCGCTCCTGACATTCCTGTCACTATGACAAGTCTCATGATTTTCTCCATTCAGTACTCTATCGCTCTACTTGCTCATACTTCCTTGATTGCCAAATGTCTGTATGTTCTTGTGTGCAAGCACGCAAGAATGTACAGCCGCGGCATCACCATGCATGAAAGTCTCCAACCTGTTTTACTTCCATCTCCAAGCTCACGCCAAACTTCTCATACACGGTCCGCTGCACTTTCTCACACAGCTTCTGCACATCGTCCGCTGTGGCTTGGCCTTTATTTACCACAAACCCGCAGTGCTTTTCGGACACCTGCGCATCTCCGACTGTGAGTCCTCTCAGGCCTGCATCGTCAATCAATTTCGCCGCAAAATATCCCTGCGGCCGTTTAAATGTGCTCCCCGCGCTCGGATACTCCAGAGGTTGTTTTTCTCTTCTTGCATTAGCCAGTTCCTCCATCCGCGCATAGATAGCCTCTTTGTCCCCTCTCTTCAGCTCAAACGCTGCCTGTAAGACAAGATACTGCTTCTTTGGAATACAGCTGGTGCGGTATCCCAACTCCAGGTCGGCGGCAGACATCCTCAGAATTTCTCCATCCCTCGTCAAAATCTCTGCATCCCGCAGCACATCCTTCATCTCACCGCCATAAGCGCCCGCATTCATCACCAGAGCGCCCCCGACGCTGCCTGGAATTCCTGCTGCAAACTCCAGCCCTGTCAGTTCCTCTGCCGCCGCTGCCTTCGCTGCCCTGGAGAGAAGGGTGCCAGCGCCTGCCTCCACACAGTTTCCCACAACCTGAACCGTATTCCAGCCCTTTTCCAGAGAAATCACAACCCCGCGAATTCCCTTATCCGCCACGAGCAAATTGCTCCCATTTCCCAGAATATACCAGGGAACCTCTTCTTTCTCACAGAATATCACTATGTCCTGTAGTTCCTCTTTTGTCATCGGCGTCACAAAATAGTCCGCCGGTCCTCCTATGCGGAAAGTCGTGTGCAAACGCATCGGTTCTGCACATCGAACCTGACTGCTGCCCACCATACGGCACAAAGCTTCATATATTCTGTCCATCTCAAACTCCTGTTTCACTGCTTTTTTTTCGGTCTTTTTTCTTTCTTTTTCTCTATCTCTTTCTTTTTCTCTATCTTATTCTGCCTTGTCCATCTTCATTCCAGCAGTTTTCTTTTCTTATCATGAATCATACGTATTCAGATTAATAATGCTTATTCAGATTTGCCTGCACCCTGTTGTACAGCTCCTGAGCTGCATTGTAGCCCATCTTCTTCTGTCTGTGGTTGACTGCTGCTGTCTCCACGATAATCGCCAGATTTCTTCCTGGACGAATCGGAATATTGTGGCATACCACCTGATTTCCCAGAAACTCCGTATACTGGTCTTCCAGTCCCAGCCGATCATATTCTCTGTCCTTGTTCCAGTCTTCCAACTTAATCACAATATCAATCTGTTGGGTATCCTTTACACTCTCCACACCGAACAGAGTCTTCACATCCACAATGCCGATGCCGCGAAGCTCAATAAAATGTCTCGTGATATCCGGTGCGCTTCCAATCAAAGTCACCTCGCTGACTTTGCGGATTTCCACCACATCATCCGTCACCAGTCGATGTCCTCTCTTAATCAGCTCCAGCGCCGCCTCGCTCTTTCCGATGCCACTCTCACCCATAATCAGAACGCCCTCACCGAACACATCCACCAAAACGCCGTGAATACTGATGCATGGAGCCAGCTGCACCTTCAGCCAGCGAATGACTTCCGCCATAAATTCAGAAGTATTCTGCTGAGAAACCAGACATGGCACGCCATAATAATTGCACAGTTCCAGCATATCTTCATCCGGTAACTGTCCGCGGCTGTACACCAGACACGGAATCTTGCTGCCCAGTATCTTATGGTAAATCTCGCGCCTTCTCTCATTTGAAAGCTGATTGATATATGCCTGTTCCACATACCCAATAATTTGTAAACGCTCACTGTCAAAATGGTCAAAAAACCCCGTCAGTTGCAGTGCCGGACGATTCACATCCGGATGCGCCAGGACAATCTTATCCGTATCTAGCTCTGGCGTCATATTTTTCAACTTCATTTTTTCAATCAATTCTGTAATCAGTACCCCTTGCATCGCACTTTCTCCTTTACCTAGTGATTGT
Organism: bacterium; assembly: GCA_030524675.1. GTDB lineage: Bacteria > Bacillota > Clostridia > Lachnospirales > Lachnospiraceae > CAJMNU01. The sequence goes on along the minus strand of JAUNGE010000043.1, from coordinate 11,314 downwards.
TTTCATCCTATCACAACTTTTTCTGCTTGTCACTCAAAAAAATGTCACCTTTTTTCAGAGTGAAAAAACTCATACACTTTTCTCGCTGCTCCGCGGTTCATGCCATCTACAGCCGCCAATTCTTCCTCCGAGGCATTCTGAATCGCCTCGATGGACTTAAATGCCCGCATCAGGGCCTTTCTCCTGACATCCCCCACACCGGAAATTTCATCCAGCACAGAATGTACCTGGTCTTTGCCGCGCAGGCTCCGATGATACGTAATCGCAAACCGGTGCGCCTCATCCTGAATTCTTGTCACCAGTTTAAACGCCTCCGAGCGTCTGTCAATCGCAATCTCCTGATTATGAAAATAAATGCCCCGCGTTCTATGGCTGTCATCCTTCACCATGCCGCAGACCGGAATACAAAGGCCCAACTCCGCAAGCACTTCCAGGGCAATTCCCACCTGTCCCTTTCCTCCGTCCATCAAAATCAAGTCCGGAAACTTCGTGAAGCTTCCCTCCACGCCTGCCTGTCCGTTTTCACTTTGCATTTTCTTCTCTTCGATTCCATGGAGAAACCTTCTCGATAAAACTTCCTTCATCGAGGCATAATCGTTCGGGCCTTTCACCCACTTAATCTTAAATTTGCGGTAATCGCTCTTTTTCGGCTTTCCATTTTCATAGACCACCATGGAGCCGACCGACTCCACGCCGCTCGTATTCGAGATATCAAATGCCTCCATTCTGGAAATCCCCGTCAGCCCTAGAAGGCTTTCCAGCTCATGCACCGCGCCCAGCGTGCGCATCTCCTCGCGCTTGATTTTCTCCTTATCCTGCGACAGCACCAGAAACGCATTGCGCCGCGCCAAGTCAACTAACTGCTCTTTCTCACCTTTTTTTGGCACCACAATCCGCACTTTCTGTCCGCGCCTTGCAGAAAGCCACTCTTCCAAAAGTTCCGTGTCTTCCAGTTCCGTCTGCACCCAGAGTTCTTTTGGCACAAGCGGCGTTCCTGCATAAAACTGTTTGATAAAACTTGTCAGAATCTGCCCTTTCTCCTCGCTCAGAGACGTAGTCAGATGAAAATGGTCCCTTCCGATGAGGCGTCCCTCTCTCACAAAAAACACCTGCACCACCGCATCCGACTCGTCCTTTGCTACAGCAATGATATCTCTGTCCTGCATATCGCTGCTGGTGATTTTCTGCTTCTGCGCAATCTGCTTCACACTGTTTATCAGTTCTCGATACTCGATTGCCTGCTCAAACTCCATGTTCTCCGAAGCTTTTTTCATCTTTTCTTCCAGAAATGCCAGCACACTGCCAAACTTCCCATTCAAAAACTCCAAAACCAGCTCTACCTGTTTTGCATACTCTTCCTTTGACACATATCCCTGACACGGCGCCATACACTGCTTGATATGATAATTCAAACATGCCCTGTCCTTGCCGATATCTCTCGGAAGTACCCTGCTGCATGTGCGCAGTCCATAAATCTTATGAATCAAATCCAGCGTATCCTTCACCGCTCCCACATTTGTGTACGGTCCAAAATATCGGCTTTTGTCCTTCTTCATTCTCCACGCAAACAGAACTCTTGGATATTCTTCCTCCACCGTCACTTGGATATAAGGATAGCTCTTGTCGTCTTTGAGCATAGTATTGTACTTTGGGCGGTGCTCCTTAATCAGGTTACACTCCAGTACCAGCGCTTCCAACTCAGAATCCGTCACCACATACTCAAACCATGCAATATGGCTCACCATCTTTACAATCTTCGCCGTCTTATTATGGCTGCTCTGGAAATACTGCCGCACGCGGTTCTTCAGGCTGATTGCCTTGCCCACATAGATAATCTCATCGTCTTCATTGTGCATCAGATACACGCCAGGTTTTGCCGGAAGTTTTTTTAGCTCTTCCTCAAAATCAAATCCCATCTTTCCCACCTGCTTTGCCCATCTTACTTATCTGCTTTCTCGTCCGCTTTCCTGTCTGCTCTCTCTGCGCGGCCTGTCCGCTGTCATCTGAGCCGTGTTCCGTCATAGCGCTGCTGCGTGCGGATATGTTTGATAAAAGTATCCAACTGCGCCTGAAAATCTCCGCGCAGCGGCTGAATATCCAGTGTCATTGCCACTGCGTCCAGCTCAACCTGTCCCACATGGCCGCGCATACGAGCCAGCGCCCGCAATTTTTCCTCATACGTATCCGCTGACAAAAATTCCATCAGGTATGGGTTTGCCTCCTTCTCCTCATCCAGATTGTCTCCAAACCACTCTTCTTCCTCATCCAAAGAGGAACCACCTAACGCCTGCTCTCCCTGCCCTTTGTCCTGCGTTTTCGTCTGCCATGCGCGAAAAACAGCCGGCTTTTCTTCTGCCTTTTCAGCCGCTTTTTCAACTGCTTTTGACCCTTTTTGTTTTTCTTCCTCTTCTCCGCTCACGCACACGCGCTCAAACCGATATTTCTGTGTGGCATGAGGATATTTTTTTCTATCCACCTCGCTGACAAACATGGCAAGCGGCCTTACATACGTCCTGAAATCTCCATACAGCGCCTGATACACTACCATTTCCTCTCCGGTTTCCGAATGAACAGCCACTGTGACAATCTGGTACAGTCTATTCTTAAAATGCCTGTAAAACTCTCCCGCTCTCGGGCGTCTTTCCACTCTCTCCGATTCTTCCATATGCGTTTTATCCTCCTACTCCGCTGCTAAAAGTCCATCCCAGGTATAATTGTTGGATGCATTCCAGAGAATCCACTCCTCATACCCTGCATCGTACACGGCCTGAATCTGCGCGCGAATTTCTTCTGGTCCATACGTCTTATAATATTTCAGATAGGAAGCCGTAAAATCCTGCAGCCACGGGCGCACCTTTGCCTGATGATACACTTCCCGCCCTGCCGCCTTCTGCCTCTCTCTTCTCGCGGCCTCTTTCTGCGCCATCTCCTCCTCGATTTCCGCCGCCAGCACATGCGGCCTGCGTCCATCCAGAGAGGCTTCTTTCACCTCATCCATAAAAATCCCCGCCGTCTCCTGTGTGCCATCCTTTGTGCCCGTCTCATCCTGTGATTTCATAATCGTCTTCTCACCCCTCGCCGCCGCCTGCAGCACACGGTCAGAGACTTTCAGCGCTCCAAGCACCGTCTCATACGGGTGCAGGTCCGGATGGTCCAGGCCAAAGTTTCCATCTCCATAGTGGGACGGATAAATCATGGGACAGATATAATCCAGATGTTCTGCCATATCCTCATAAATCTGACCCACCGACTTTGCATCCACAGCGCTTCCGATGATGGTTCCAAACACATCCGCCGACACAAAAATCCCCGCATCCTGCAGCTGCTCATATGCATAGGCAATAAATTCCGTGATAACATCCGTCTTTGACCGTCCCTGCACATCCGCCTCATCAAACACGACCCGCTGCATCGTCTTATCTGTCGCAAAGCGAATATAGTCAAACTGCACTTCGTCAAATCCTACATTGCCGGCCTCCCTGGCAACCTCCACCAGATAATCCCACACTTCTCGCTTGTACGGGTTCACCCAGGCATGTCCCGAAGCGTCCCTGTGAATGTTTCCGTCCGCATCATGCAGACTCCATTCCGGCTTTTTTTCCGCCAGATATGGGTCGCGAAACGCCACCACGCGGGCAATCGTGTAGATTCCCATATCTTTCAGCCGCTTCATCAGCACATTCACATCCTCAATATACACCTGGCATGCATCAATCTCGTTCACGATGGGCGTTTCCATGGAAAATGTAATTCTGCCATTGTCGTCCTTCACATCAATCACAACAGCATTGATTTCTGTCTTTTTTATGTTTTCCAGTATAGTATCCAGCTTCTGTCCGGATCCGGCCACTCCGGCCGTGAGATAAATTCCCTTTACTTTCACCGGTTCAGGCACCACAGACACGGTCTCTGTTTCCTGCGCTGCCGACGTTTCCTCCACAGACTTCTCCTGGCCCGTTTTTGTCTCTTCTGCTTTTTCTTTCAGCGGCATGATGGTGCTGCAGCCAGCCAAACACAGAAAAAGAAATATCCCCCAAAGCCACCGTCTCATTCTCCCCCTCCTTCCATGAGGTTTCTCGCTTGAATGAAATTATATCATATTCCCGTCTTTTTGACAAACTTTACAAATCACCTCCATTCTTTTTTGAAAAGGTTTTATGCTTTTTCCAGTAGATTTTTTGCAGAAATATGTTACAATGAATGTGCGAAAAGTCCATTCCTTTAGGTATGGGATGGATAGCAATAAAATGTATTGTTTTTATATCCGCGCCCGCATATCTGCGCTGGGGTATTGTCTGCACAGATTCTGGCACGGATTCCGCTTGTCAAGAGATGTTGCCGAAACCGCTTTTCATAAAATGCTGCAGCATCTCTTCTTAACTTTTTGGAAGGATGGAACAAATTTTATGAACAAGATTGGTTTTGATAATGAAAAGTATTTAAAATTACAGTCTGAGCATATCCGCGAGAGAATCAGCCAATTCGGAGATAAGTTATATCTGGAATTCGGCGGCAAGCTCTTTGACGATTATCACGCTTCCCGTGTTCTGCCAGGCTTTGCCCCTGACAGCAAGCTCAAAATGCTTCTTCAGCTCGCAGACCAGGCAGAAATTGTGATTGCCATCAATGCAGGAGATATCGAGCGCAATAAAGTCCGCGGTGATTTGGGCATCACCTACGACATGGACGTGCTGCGCCTGATTCAGGCATACCGCGACCAAGGCCTGTATGTCGGAAGTGTCGTGATTACCCAGTATGCAGGACAACCTGGCGCAGATGCATTTAAAGCCAAACTGGAGCATATGGGAATCCGCGTCTACCGCCACTACCTGATAAAAGGCTATCCTTCCAACGTTGCGCTGATTGTCAGCGATGAGGGCTACGGAAGAAACGATTATATTGAGACCACAAAACCCCTCGTCATCGTCACCGCTCCAGGACCAGGAAGCGGCAAAATGGCCACCTGCCTGTCCCAGCTCTATCATGAAAATAAACGCGGTATCCGCGCCGGATACGCCAAATTCGAGACATTCCCAATTTGGAACCTCGCTCTGAAACATCCAGTAAACCTGGCATATGAGGCCGCCACAGCTGACCTGAACGATGTCAACATGATTGACCCGTTCCATCTGGAAGCATATGGAAAAACCACAGTAAACTACAACCGCGACGTAGAGATTTTCCCTGTCCTAAATGCAATTTTTGAGGGAATTTATGGGGAAAGCCCCTACAAATCTCCGACCGATATGGGCGTCAATATGGCAGGTTACTGCATCGTGGATGATGAAGTCTGCAAGGAAGCTTCCTATCAGGAAATCATCCGCCGCTATTACACTGCCTTAAACCGCCATGTCAGGGAAGAAGGTTCACCGGATGAAGTGTACAAAATTGAACTTCTGATGAAACACTCCAAAATCAGTCCAGACCGCCGCCGTGTTGTCGGCTGCTGCACCAACCTCTCCAGAGAAATCTGTGCGCCCGCTGCCTGCATGGAACTTCCTGACGGCACTTTAGTGACCGGAAAGACCAGCAACCTTCTGGGTGCTTCCGCAGCCGTTTTGTTAAATGCGGTAAAGACGCTTGGCGGCATCCCGCACGACATCCATCTAATCGCGCCATCCGCCATCGAGCCAATTCAGAAATTAAAGACAAACTACCTTGGCAGCAAAAACCCGCGCCTTCACACCGACGAAGTGCTGATTGCTCTTTCCATGTGCGCTGCAACCGACGAGAATGCGCAGATTGCCCTGGACCAGCTTCCACTGTTAAAAGGCTGCCAAGTGCATACTTCCGTCATGCTCTCCGATGTGGATATCAAGATTTTCCAGAAACTTGGCGTTCAGCTCACCAGCGAGCCCGTATACGAGCACAAAAAACTGTACCGCTGAACAGACATGCCTGCAGGTGTAAACCTGTGAGTGTTCCCACTTCATATGCCTGCATGACGCACTCTCATACGTCTGTAAGCACACAAATCCAATTCTTACGCATGACAACCTTGCAGTAACGCGCACAAAAGCAGTGAAAAAGAGACACACATGACAAAAAACGGATTCTTTCCACACTGTCATGTATGTCTCTTTTCTTTGGTATTTTTTCTTTGTTTATTCTTTTGCTTTTTTAGTCTTTTACTTTTCCGATGTCAATCCAAGAAGACTCCTGCTTTTTTTCTTTCTCCTCCTGCTGCTCACCTTGTTCGGTGTTCTCTGCAAAATCCGTATTTTCCGGTTTTTCCAGCTTCACAGCCCTCATAGCAGAGTTCTCTTTGCTCTGTGCATCTGCCATTTTCTCTTCTGCGCTTGTTTCTTTTTCTTCTGTATCCGCTGTTTTTGTTTCAGCGTCCGCAGCTCTCTTCGCATCTGCCTTTGATACCGCCGTCTCTGCGGCGAGGGCCTTCACTTCCGTCTGCGCATCCACATCTATCTTCTTTTCACCGGACTCTGTCTGTGCCTTCACCTCATGAAAAATCTTCATAAATTCCTTGCCGGTGATCGTCTCGCGCTCAATCAAAAATTCCGCAATCTTATCCATCACCTCGCGATTTTCAGACAGCAGGCGCTTTGCCTCCTCATACGAATGTTTGAGGATTTTCATCACTTCCTCATCAATCGCAGAAGCTGTCGCGTCACCGCAGTCGAGCACCGTTCTTCCACCCAGGTACATATTTTCCTGCTGTGCCAGTCCCATCAAGCCAAACCGCTCGGACATACCGTACTGTGTCACCATCGCTCTGGCGATTCTCGTCGCCTGCTCAATATCATTGGAGGCACCGGTCGTCACAGTGTCAAATACAATCTCCTCCGCCGCGCGGCCGCCCAAAGCGCTGATTAACATTGCCTCCAGCTCTTTCTGCGTATTCAGATACTTCTCTTCCTCCGGCACATGCATGACATATCCCAAGGCTCCCATGGTTCTCGGCACAATGGTAATCTTCTGAACTGGCTCCGCATCTTTCTGCAATGCACTGATCAGTGCATGCCCCACTTCATGGTAGGAGACAATGCGTCTCTCTTCCTTGCTCAGAATCCGGTCCTTCTTCTCTTTTCCGACCAGAACCACTTCCACTGCTTCAAACAGGTCTTTCTGCGAAACAGCATTTCTTCCATGCTTAATCGCCATAATGGCCGCCTCATTTATCATATTTGCGAGGTCTGCACCCACAGCCCCCGAGGTAGCCAGCGCAATCTCCTCAAAATCCACTGTATCATCCAGATTTACATTCTTGGAGTGTACCTTTAAGATGCTCACGCGCCCCTTCAAATCCGGCTTATCGACAATCACACGGCGGTCAAAACGGCCTGGACGTAAAAGTGCAGGGTCCAGAATCTCCGGCCGGTTCGTCGCCGCGAGGACCAGAAGTCCCTTTGAGGAATCAAATCCATCCATCTCTGACAGCAGCTGGTTTAAGGTCTGCTGCTGCTCCGACTCACCGCCGCCTCCGCGGACATCTCTCGTGCGTCCGATGGAATCAATCTCGTCAATAAAAATAATACATGGTGCAGTCTGCTGCGCCTGGCGGAACAAATCACGCACACGCGATGCACCGACGCCGACATACAGCTCCATAAAATCCGAACCAGACAGCGAGTAAAACGGTACCTTCGCCTCACCGGCCACCGCCTTTGCCAGAAGCGTCTTTCCTGTACCTGGAGAACCTACAAGCAGCGCGCCCTTCGGCAGCTTTGCACCGATTTTATTGTATTTTTCTGGATTGTGCAGAAAATCCACAATCTCCGTCAAAGACTCCTTCGCCTCGTCCTCGCCTGCGACATCCTTAAATGTCACGCCGGTTTCCTTCTGCACATACACCTTGGCATTGCTCTTTCCAAATCCCATACCGCCGCCCATCCGGCGCATCAGCATACTCATCAGAAACCAAATAAACAGAAGCGGCAGAATATATACGAGGAAAATATCCAAAAGTCCAGCACCTGTCTTTGTCTTCTGTCCGGCAAAATCACTTACACCCGCCTCTTCTAGGCGATTCACCAGGTCCGGATCCGAAATCCGCACTGTATAATATTGTACGGGAACTCCCCGTGTCAACTCCAGATACATTGAGGAACCTGGTTTTAACTCAAACTGAATCTCTGTGCTTCCAACCGTCGCCGCGGTCACTTCTCCCTTTTCCAACAGCTCCAAAAATGTACCATACGGAATCTCCTTTCTGGTACTTTCCGTCCACATGCTCTTCATCATCGAGATGCAGAACAGGGTCACTATCGTCACCACAGCAATCATAATCATCGCTTGGGTATTCTTGGGCATCTTTCCATTGTTGTTTTTATCTTCCATCCTTAACCTCCTGGACATACTGCCGGTGATTCACTTCTGCGCTCTCCTCCACTCGGCCAAAATCACCCACATATGTACAATCATGGTATCCGTTCAGTCTCTGTGCTGAACCATTACCGACAATGCACACTCCATATTATTATAAGTTCACTCACCAGAGAAATCAAGGAAAGAAACATTAAATTTTTGTGAAGCTGAAATTTCAGGGTAACTACTCAGAAAATGGAACAGCGCAGAGCATACACAGACCTGCCGAAAACGTTACATTTTTTTCACTTCCATATAGATTTCTTCCATGAAAAGTTGTATACTTTTAATAACAGGATGTATCAATAACATAGTATTATCTGAAAGGGGAACTATTATTATGAAAGATGTAAATTGCGCATATTGTATGCAGGGTGAACTGGTAGCTAAATTCGGCTATCCATGCTGTGAACTTCCATCCAGCTTCGTGTACGTATTCAAGGAGCAGAGCCACAAAGGACGCTGTATCGTTGCCCACAAAAAACATGTCAGCGAACTGATTGACCTGACCGACGAGGAGAGAGACCAGTACTTTGCAGACATTGCCAAAGTGTCCAATGCGCTGCACAAAGCATTCCATCCTGACAAAGTAAACTACGGCGCATACGGCGATACCGGCTGCCATCTGCACTTCCACCTCGTACCAAAGTACAAAGATGAAGTAGAATGGGGAAGCACCTTCGAGATGAACAGCGGCAAAGTCATGCTGAGCGATGAGGAATACGAAGCATTGGCAGAAGCTATCCGCGCAAATCTCTAATCTCATTTCCCATACTTTGTAAGATTGACAGACTATAAACACAGACAGCCGCCATGGCACATCCAAATGCCAAGGCGGCTGAATTGCAGAAATGAATCACTTCTTTTCATCTTTGTATACATATCTCCATTTTCCAGTTCGATATTCCAGGAAAGAAATCAGCCAGTTGGCAAACCATCCAATGGGCACTGCATACCAGACCATCGCGATGCCCACAGTCGGAGCAAGCGTAATCGAGAGAATCACTCGGATAGAAAGGTTCACCAGATTTGCCACTGTGAACATTTTCATATCTCCAGCGCCGCGCAACAGGCCATCCACAGCCATCTTAAATCCAATTAGGCAGAAAAACCACCCAATAAATTTCAGGTACGACTCTCCAGTAGAAATGGCTGCCGCAGTCCCGTCTTCTCCCAGAAACAGTGCAATCAGCTGATAGTGGAACAACTCCAACACCACACAGAGCACCACTGCGCATACAGCCACCATCCAGTTTGCTGCATGGTACCCCTCCACAACTCTCTCCTTCCTGTGCGCGCCGATATTCTGTGCTGTGTAGGAAGACACCGCGTTTCCGATTCCCGCCATCGGCACAATACAGATGGACTCAATCCGCATTCCAGCGGAAAATCCAGCCAACGCCTGCGAGCCAAAACTATTCACCACGGACTGCACCAGCATCATACCGATGGATACGGTGGACTGCTGTAAAATGGACGGCAGCGCAATTTTTGTCATACCTACAAACTCCTGTCTGTCAAACAGCCCCGTACGCCCGCATTTTAACTTTTTCAACTCCCTGAGGAACACAAAAAACGAGAGAACCGCTGAAATTCCCTGCGCAATCAAAGTCGCCCATGCCACACCGGCAATGCCCATATGAAACTGCGTCACTAGCACAATATCCAAAAGGATGTTAAAAACAGAAGAAAAAATCAGAAAACAGAGCGGAATTCTGGATTTTCCGAGCGCATTGAACATCGCAGATAAAACATTGTACATAAACAAGAACGGCAGTCCGAGAAAATAAATCTTCAGATATTCCACAGACATATCCAGAACATCCTCCGGCGTATTTAAAAGCACCATAATATTGTCGCCAAACAGCAACCCCACACCGCCCAACAGCACGCTAATCAGAAGGAATGACAAAAAGGCAGTAAATACGGCCTGCTTCATTTCTGTAAATCTTTTTGCGCCAAAATACTGGCTCACTACCACAGAAGCCCCCATCCCTCCGCCGATGGCAACACAGATAAAAATATTTGTCAGAGAATACGATGCCCCGACTGCTGCCAGCGCCTGTTCACCGACAAAACGTCCCACAATCGCCGAGTCTGCCATCGTGTAGGTCTGCTGAAACAAATTTCCCAGAATCATTGGCAGACAGAAGATAAGCAGAGCATGAATCGGCTTTTTCTGTACCAGATAATCACTTTGCATGATTTCGCTCCTTTCAAAACAGTTGTTTTCTCTCTTTTATTTCCTAAACCCCTCCCGATACTAACAAAGTTCATTTTTCTTGTCAAGCTAAGTTGCTTTTTTATATACTTTCTTCGATTGTAGGTTTTATTGAACAAAAAAGCGAAAATGCACAGATTATAAAGAAAATAAAAACAGAAAATTCAGAAAATATCAGGGTAAAGCTAGAATAATATAGGTAAAAATAAGGTAAAAATAGAAATAATTTCAAAAATAGTATACAATTCAAGAAAAGACAAAAAAAGATAATTTTTTTCAAAAAAAGTATTGACAAATGGCGAAAGATAAGGTATACTAAGACCATCAAAAGAAAAGAGATTACAAAAAGTACAAAAGATAAGTACTTAGTAATAAAAAATCTAAGAACAGGAGGTACGGTCCAAAGGCAACAGAAGCTAACCCTCAGGAAAACTTTTTATAGAAGCCAAAATAAAATGATTTTAAAATCTATATGTTTCAGTACTTTTATAATATCATTCCAGAGAAGTGATTTATAATATGACGAGAAAGTATTATAAAATACAGAATAGAAAAAAGATATAATTGGAAAAATATTTGAATGATATGAGAACTCAATCTTAATTGATTCAAAATCAGTTCAGGGATTCCATTATAGAAATTCGATACATAGGAAGATAGAAAAAAGTATGGAAGATAAAAGAAAAAATCAAAGAGATGAATCGAAAAGAGAGCAATATAAAAAGACTAACTATTAAAAGTCAATAGGTTTTTGTAAGATTTTTTTAATTC
>JAUNGE010000042.1 GCA_030524675.1 bacterium | reverse complement strand
AGAGCCGTCAGGCTCTTAGAAGCCCATTACCTTTAGGTGATGGGTAGTTCACATAGTCTATTTTCATGCATACGATTGCCTGCATGAGCGGGCATGTCCACTTAAAACAGGACTTTCGCTTTATGAACAGAACCACATAAAAACAATCGCGAAAAAGGAATGGAGGAACTTATGAACAAAAGCAAAGAAGAAAGACTTGGAGTCGAACCGATTCCAAAACTGATGCTGAGTCTGGCAATTCCGTCAGTCATCGCACAGCTGATTAACGTACTGTACAACATTGTAGACCGTATGTATATCGGACACATTGCAGAAATCGGAGACATTGCCCTGACAGGTGTGGGACTCACGTTTCCCATCATTATGTTAATTTCCGCATTTTGCTCCTTCGCAGGCGCCGGAGGTGCGCCGCTGGCATCCATCCAGCTGGGAAGAGGAAATCGTGAAAAGGCAGAAAAAATTCTGGGAAACTGTGTTTCCATGCTGATTTTCTTTTCCATCGTTCTGACAGTATTTTTTATGCTGTTTAAGCGTCCGCTTCTATATATGTTCGGCGCGAGCGACAATACCATCGTATATGCAGAGCAGTATATTACTATCTATCTGGTGGGAACCATATTTGTCCAGTTTGCACTGGGGCTGAATATGTTTATCTCCTCACAGGGACAGGCAAAAACAGCGATGCTCTCTGTCTTGATTGGTGCTGTAATCAATATCGTTCTCGACCCGATTTTCATCTTCCTGTTCGGCATGGGTGTGAGAGGTGCAGCTCTGGCAACCATCCTCTCTCAGGCAGTCAGTGCGGTCTGGGTGGTTCGTTTCCTTCTCTCCTCAAAATCTGCCTTCCAGATCAAGAGGAAAAATCTGAGACCGGATATCGCATTAATCGGCAGCATCGCTGCGCTGGGCATCTCTCCGTTTATCATGCAGGCGACAGAGAGCGCTATCAACATCGTGTTAAACAGCGGTCTGCAGAAATACGGCGGCGATCTGTATGTCGGTTCTATGACTATTCTGCAGAGCGTAATGCAGCTTGTTGTGATTCCTATCCAGGGCTTTACACAGGGCGTGCAGCCGATTATCAGCTACAATTTTGGCGCAGGAAAATTTGACCGTGTGAAAAAGACATACCGCATCATGTTAGCAATCACCTTCTCCGTAGCTACTATCCTCTGCATCCTGACAACACAATTTCCGGAAGTGTTCGCGAGCATCTTTACCAACAAGGCAGAACTGATTGCTTTAGTCGGACAGGTCATGCCAATCTTTATGGCGGGAATCTGGATTTTCGGAATTCAGATGGGCTGCCAGACAACATTTCTGGGACTTGGACAGGCAAAAATTTCCCTGTTTATCGCACTCCTCAGAAAAGTATTTCTGCTGATTCCGCTCGCACTGATTCTTCCGGCTGTAACACACAATGTCATGGGAATCTATTATGCAGAACCGATTTCGGATATCATCGCTGCTTCCACAGCAGGTATTCTGTTCCTGGTGACAAAGAAAAAGATACTATCGCAGGAAAGCTTGGAAAAATTCGGCTGATAGCACCGAATTCCTTTCTCTGTTTTTCTACTTTTTATCAATCTGCAGAAGCGTTATGGCTGTTGTCGTTATCATCTTATCTGTCATAACCAGCAGATCTTCTTTTGATTGTTTCATGCCTGTATGCAGCCATTGCCGGATAATTCCTGTAATTCCATGCGTGGTGTACTCACAGAAATAATCAAAGTACTCCAGATTATAGTTCGGGTATTGTTGAGAAATCAACATAAGACCGTTTTTCTTTAAAAAATCATGAAATTGCTGAATAAAGTCATGAGATGCTGTATTGTCAAATAAAATTTTACAGATCTCATGATTTTCTTCTATGTAATCCGCAATCGGTCTCAAAATCGGCAGCAGTGAACTGTCTTTTCTGGCGCTCTGAAATTCTTCCAGAATACTCTGAAAATCATCCAGCACCTCCTGTTCCATCCGCTTCAGGAGGTCATAGGGGTCTGTATAATGCAGATAAAACGTTCCTCTGTTTAAATCTGCACGGTCCGTAATCTCTTTCACCGTAATATCCTTAAAATCTTTTTCCTGCATCAGGGAAGAAAGACTTTCTTTTAATAAACGCTGGGTTCTTCTGATTCTCCGGTCTTGTTTTGGCATAGAAATTCCTCTTTTCTCTTTATCATGGCCCACTGCCAAAACCGGCAGAGGCAATCGAATACTTGTAGTGCTTACAGTAATTACAGCAACCACAGTGGCTATACTAAGCACAGCAGCTGCGGCAACTGTAAAAACTATAAAGGCTGAAAAACTGTAAAAGCTGAAAAATTGCAAATAGACAATTTCATTTTTTATGTTCTTTAGGCAAACAGATTTTCAAAATTTGTCTATTATCAAACATGAACAAAATATTTTGCTTATTGCAACTATTCATCATACGTATTATAATCCAAATTAGTTAAAAAATCAATATCATGTTCATTAATGGAGAGAAAGATGGAAAATGACAAGTTGTTTGATAAGGTGATTCATTTTATTGTGTACAAAGGAAAACTGATTGCATTCCTATTTTTCATAGCAACCATATTCTGTACAATCTGCTTTCCTTTTGTCGGTGTCAATTATGACCTGAGCAAATATCTTCCAGATTTTGCGCCAACCAAGCAGGCGCTGGACGTAATGGAAGAAGAATTCGGCTACCCTGGTATGGCGCGAATTGTGCTCAAAGATGTAACTCTGCAGGAAGCATCCGAAATCCGAAGCGAAATTGCATCGCTTCCCGAGGTGGATTTGATTATCGGTCCTGATATCATGACAGACCCCTATCTGGGAAACTCCTTCGTCACAAACGACCTGGTAGATGAGTTTTACAAAGATGGAAACGCTGTTCTGGAAATTATTTTCCGTGACGGAGACTCGGACCAAACCACCCACAAAGCCATCGATAAAATTTATGACATTGTAGGAAAAGACAACGGCTATTTCACCGGAAGCGCCGTATCAAACAAGGAGACTCAGGAATCCATCACGCGAGAAATTATCATCGCGATAGGCATGGCGCTCATCATTATCTGGGCTATCCTGACCCTTACCACGAACTCTTGGTTTGAACCATTTTTGTTCATCTTTATCATGATTGTCGCCATCCTGCTGAACATGGGCTCCAACATTATGTTCGGCACCATCTCCTTCTTCACTTTCTCGACGGCGGCGATTTTGCAGCTGGCGGTCTCCATGGACTACTCCATCTTTCTGTTACATACATTCACAGCTTTCAAGAACCAGGGAATGGAAATCCACGATGCGATGGAAGCGGCACTCAAGGAAGCCTGCAACTCCATTCTCGCGAGCGGCGCCACAACGATTGTCGGTTTTATCGTCATTGCCCTGATGCAGTTTAAAATTGGTAAAGATGTGGGATTTGTCCTCACAAAAGGTATTATTTTCAGCCTTCTCACTGTACTTCTGCTGATGCCGACTTTGATTTTAAAATTCAATGACAAGATTGCAAAGACAGCCCACAGGCCATTTCTTCCTTCCTTTGACGGACTCGCCAAAGTCATGTACAAAATTCGCAAACCAATTTTGGTCGCCGCACTGCTCCTAGCGGCGCCGTGTTATGTCGGACAGGGAATGAACGCTTTTTATTACGGAAACAATGCCTTGGGCGCTGGTGAAGGTTCCAGGCTCTACAACGACCAGAAGATTATAGATGAACTTTTTGGAAAATCTAACATCGTTCTCGCGATTGTTCCGAACGGTTCACCAGTCAGAGAACGCGAACTCTCCGATGCGCTGAACGATGAAGATTACATCAATTATGCGATTTCTCTCTCCGGAGTTCTGCCGGAGGGCGTGCCGGAAAGTTTTGTACCGCAGAAGCTGGCAGAGCAGCTGCGCAGTGAACGGTATGCCAGAATTATTATCTCTATGAATAATGTCGAGGAAAGTGCCTACTCCTTCGAGTGCAGCAATCGCCTGACAGAACTCGTTAATCAATACTATCCGGAAAATTCCTATGTCATAGGAATGACACCGACTACGATTGATATTCGAGATATTATGACCGAAGACTACAACCGCGTATCCATCATCTCTCTGATTGGTGTGGCGATTGTGGTAATGCTCACCTTCCAGTCACTTACCATTCCGATTCTGGTTATTATCCCGATCGAGGTGGCAATTTATCTGAACATGACGATTCCATACGTGCTTGGAGACAGCATGGTGTACATTGGATACATTATTGTAAGCTGCTTACAGCTGGGCGCAACCATCGACTATTCCATCTTGATGACAAACAATTATATGGAAATGCGTGAGACCATGGACCGGCAGCAGGCAGCTGTGGCGGCCATCTCCAAAAGTACCATCTCCATTCTGACCTCTGGCATGATTTTGACGGTTGTGGGATATCTGCTGTACTTTACCTCTTCTGTGCAGGCCATCTCTCAGGTAGGACGCCTCGTTGGACGCGGCGCACTGTTCTCCATGGTGCTTGTTATGTCGCTGCTTCCGGCATTGCTCTCCACATTTGACAACATGATACGAAAGCAGCAGAAGAAAGCAAAAATCCGACGGGAAAAACAGGCAGAAAAGAGGAAAAAACGGCTCGAAAAGCTGAGACGTTACCGCAACGGCCGAAATCAGGGACCGACAGCTGCTCAGGGATAACGATATTTGCGAATTATAATGAAGCATAAGGAAGCACAAGAAAGCAAACATAAAAGCAACAAAAACAGAAGGAAGGATTTTCATAATGAAGGCAAAGAAAAGGAAGCTGGCACAACAAGCTCTGTGCGGGATGCTGGCAGTGTCTATGGTATGTGTATCAGATATGGGAGCAATGATTGCGATGGCAAAAGAGCCATCTGCTAAACACGATGAAACGCTGTATGTGACTCTGGATGAATATGGAAATGCGACAGAAACCAGCGTCGTGAAGGGATATACATTAAACGGCTCAAGAGAACTGACGGATTTCGGCACATACAGCACAGTCAACAACATGACAAACTATGCAGCCCCTGTGATTGAAAATGGAAAAGTCACCTTTCAGTTTGATGAGAATGTAGACCGCTTTTTCTTTGAGGGACAGATGGACCCAAACACTACCAATCTCCCCTGGACGATTGACATTACATATAAGTTAAACGGTGTGGAAAAACGGGCTGAGGAACTTGCCGGAGCGAGCGGTCTGATTGAGCTGGATATTCACCTGGAGCCGAACCAGAACGCGCCGGAATACATGAAAAACAACATGGTACTGCAGGCGGCCTCCATTTTTGACATGAAAAAGACCCTGAGTGTGGAAGCACCAGGCGCACAAGTCCAGACTCTGGGCGACAAAAAAGCTGTACTTTTCATGGCAATGCCAGGGGAAGAACAAGATTTTGTCATGCGAATCGGAAGCGATTCTTTCGAGTTCACCGGACTGATGTTTCTGATGGTTCCTGTGACGCTCGAACAGATTGAACAGGTGGCGGACCTGCACGATGCGGTGGATGAAATCAAGGAATCCATGGATAAGGCAAGCGA
This sequence comes from bacterium, assembly GCA_030524675.1. Taxonomy (GTDB): domain Bacteria; phylum Bacillota; class Clostridia; order Lachnospirales; family Lachnospiraceae; genus CAJMNU01. The sequence continues at coordinate 26,400 of JAUNGE010000042.1, read as the reverse complement.
CAGTTTGGATATTGTGTTGAATTCCCTAGGCGGAATGAAAGACGGACTGGAGAATACCTCAAATGGCCTGCGCAGCCTGGAACTGGCACATCAGACCTTCGACCAACAGAAAAACGGTGTGTACACAGATATCGACGCCTCCCTCGCCAGCCTGAATGCCATTGCACAGGATATGAAGCCGATGACGGGACATCTGTCAACTGCGCAGCAAGCCTTGGAAGACGCCAATCTGGAATTAAACTACATGAACACAGCTGTACAGGAATTGAACCCGATTCTGTACGATTTGCAGGAAAATATCAATGACATTGACAACGACATCGATGACCTGCGCCATCTGTCCGAATCCATGGAGAACAATGAGGAAGACTGGCTTGATTTCCTGGATGATTTACAGAAAGACCTGGACCGGATGTACAATAACCAGCTGAAGCTGGAAGCTTTGGAAGGGAAACTGTCCAACCAGATACAGGACAGCTGGAACAGCGCTTCCGAAAAAGCAGATGAGATAAAGGGTGAAGTCGGCGGAATCATCGAGACGATAAAAGGTACGATTGCTTCCTACTCCAATGCTCAGAAAAAACTGGAAGAAGAGATAGACGAAGAGCTGGGAATCACAGAGACGGTATATGCAACCAAAGACGACATCGAGAAAAAACTGCTAGAACTGGGATTCTCCAAAGAACAGATTCAGTCAAGCGGCCTGGCCGAGGCACTTGAGGCATTGAAAATAAAGAAAGAACAGCTAAAGCAGATGAGCCTGACAGATATCCTGAAACTGATTGGAATGACTGACGAACAGATTCAGGATATCGCACAGAAAAAAGAGCAGCTTGACACATATCTGGAAAATCTGGGAAGTCTTGAAAACACACAGGTTCCTGCAGAAGTTGCTGTGATATTAAAACAGGTGAAAGAACTTCTCGGCAAAGTCGAACAGGCGCCAAAACCAGGAAGCGGTATTCATCAGCTGTATTATGAGATGAGCGGAATTCGGGATGACCTAGAAGACGGAATTTATGATATCCGTCAGGGACGTGAAACACTGGAAGATTTGAGTCTTTTGTTTAAGAGAACCGGAAATTCTCTGACCGCCGCTGCCGATTCCGCACAGGCCGTCATCGACTCCACAAACAGTCTGGTTCAACTGGTAAACCGTTATCACAGTGATGCAAAACAGGCTGTCTCCGACAGTGAAAAGCTGGTTGCCGATTTGGCCAGTGGTACCGCCTCCATGGCAGGAATGTTGCAAAAGCTGGAAAACCAGGCAAAATCGTCCGGAAAATCCCTGAATCCAGGCATCACGGATTCCTTAAACGGGCTGGCTGACTCTCTGGATGAGATGACAGATGGATTGGCAGAAACCGATACCATTCAGGACGCCAAAGATACCATCAAAAATCTTCTGGATGAAAAATGGGATAAATACACAGGAGAGGAATCCAATATTTTAAATATGGACGCCAACGCAGACCCGATTTCCTTCACTTCCCTGGAGAATGGCGCTCCAGACAGCGTACAGGTAGTCATGCGCTCCAAAGAAATCACCATTGATGATGACGACGACAAAGTGAATGTAGACGAAGATTTCCATGCAGATGGTTCGATTTTCCACCGCATCGGAAATATCTTCAAGAATCTCTGGAATACTGTGCTTTCTATCTTTAAGCACTCATAAGAAAGAACCCAAAACAAATTTTTGAGCCTCCGGCAACTCTGCCGGAGGCTCTTTTTTTACTATGAAAGTCTCGTCAAGCAGCCAGGCGGCAGGGGTGCTTGCACACCAAGCCAACTGGACATTTGACGAGCAAGGAAGTATGAGCAAAAAAGGACAGCGTGAGCTGACCGATTTGCGGCGCCAGGCGCCAGTGACGCCTGCTTGGCGCCGACCGAAGCGGAGCGTAGACCTACTGGCGGCGATTGCGGGAGTGCGTGAGCACGGAGCAATCGACTTTCATATTATGGTGATGTCGCCGTTAGGCGACATGTCCGTTTACTGTCTTAGTAGCTATCTTATTCTGTATCTTCTGTCAGAGACAGCAACACTTCCTCCACTGTCTCAATCCTGTCCGCTCGGTATGCATTACTCCCGCAGAACAAAAGTGCATGTTCCACATCACCTTTTGCCGCATTTACCAAAGCTCTCGTGATACAATACGGGACTTTTGCCGGATCGCACATTTCCAGACAGCGATAGCAGGGATTCGGTTTTAAGCCCTTTCCGTCAGCCACCTGCTCCAAAAATGCATTCCGAATGGCCCTTCCAGGCATACCAACTGGACTTTTTGTAATCACAATATCCTCTTTTTTTGCCCGAATATACGCCATTTTATAGGCATCCGGCGCATCACACTCCACTGTCGTCACAAACCGCGTTGCCACCTGCACGCCATCCGCTCCCAGCGAAAACGCATGGACCACATCCTGGTACTCGTAAATACCGCCTGCCAGAATCACCGGAATTTCCTTCTGGTATTTGTCCGCATACGTTTTCACCAATTTCACAATTTTCACTACTTCAGCATCGTACTCTTCCGCGTGAAATGTCTTTGGCACGTCCGCCGAATCCGCTCCCAACTGATGCAGGGTATCCTCCGAAAATCCCAGATGCCCGCCGGCGAGCGGTCCCTCAATCACCACAAAATCCGGCGCTATATGATACTTTCTGTCCCACATTTTGCAAATTACCATAGCAGACTTCTCTGAAGAGACAATCGGAGCAATCATTGTGTGATGGTTCTCTTCTTCTGCTTCTTTCACATATTCCGGCATACGAATTGGAAGACCAGCACCAGAAATAATGACATCGGCGCCTTGCCTCACAGCCTCTTTGACATACTCCTCATACTGTTTCGTTGCCACCATAATATTAAACCCGACAATCCCGCCATCCGCAATTTTCCTTGCCTTCTTTAATTCATCACCGATTGCCCGCAAATTTGCCCGCAGCGGATTTTCCGAGAAATCCGGTTCTCTAAATCCAATCTGCGCTGTGGAAATGATACCAATTCCACCCATTTTAGCCACATGGCCCGCAAGAGAGGACAGACTGATACCCACTCCCATTCCGCCCTGAATCACTGGCAGTTTGGCTGTCAGATGCCCTATTTTCAGTGGTCCCATACTTCCCATATCATAACCTCCCTCCGCTTCTATTCATACCGTTACAAATTCCGAAATCTGCTGTAACGATGACTTGCCAGTGCTTCACCATTCATCGGTCCATATTTTCTCAAAAACTCCAAGATTTCCTTATCCATCTGCTCTGTCATCTCCGACAAATGTTCCAGGCTAATCGGCGTTTTCTCCGGCAGCACTTTCTCAATCATTCCCATTTTCAGCAAATCCTTCGCAGTAATCTTCATCACTCTCGCCGCCTCCGGCGCTTTTTTACTGTCCTTCCAGAGGATGCTCGCAAAGCCCTCTGGCGATAAAATCGAATAGATGGCATTCTCCATCATCCAGACTTCATCCGCCACTGCCAATGCCAGTGCACCGCCGCTTCCTCCTTCTCCGATCACAATCGTGAGAATGGGAACCTTCAAATCCGACATAAAAAACAGGTTTCTCGCAATCGCTTCCCCCTGCCCTCGCTCCTCCGCTTCCATTCCGCAGAAGGCTCCTGGCGTATCCACAAAGCAAATCACCGGACGCCCAAACTTCTCCGCCTGTTTCATCAGGCGCAGCGCCTTGCGGTATCCATCTGGAGAGGGCATACCAAAGTTGCACTTTACATTGTCTTTTGTATTCTTCCCTTTTTCCTGTCCAATCACAGTTACCGGACAGCCATGAAACAATGCAATGCCGCCAATCACAGCCCCATCATCCCGACAATACCGGTCTCCATGAAACTCTATAAAATCCGTGAACAATGTTTTCATATAGGCAGAAGCTGCCGGACGGTCCGATTTTCTGGAGAGAAGCACCGTATCCCAGGGAGTTTTGGAAAAAACTGCCGGATTCTCCTGCTCTTGCGTCCGATTTTCTGCTACATTCTTTATTGTGCTCTCTATTGCATTTTCTGTCTTGTTTTCTATTACTATGTTTTTTGTCACATTTTCTATCATTGCGCGCTCTGTTTGCTTTTCGTTCACAAACAGGCCAATCTGCGCCCACCGGTTCTTTTCATGAATCTCCAAAATCTTTCCCAGCATCTTCTTCTGTTCTTGCCGTTCCACAATTCGGTCCACAAATCCATGTTCCAGCAAAAACTCTGCTCTCTGAAATCCTTCCGGCAGCTTCTGGCGAATCGTCTGCTCAATCACTCTCGGCCCTGCAAATCCAATCAAAGCGCCTGGTTCCGCCAATATCACGTCCCCCAGCATCGCAAAGCTTGCCGTCACACCTCCGGTCGTCGGGTCCGTCAACACAGTAATATACAAAAGCCCTGCCTCATGATGGCGTTTCAAAGCCGCCGATGTTTTTGCCATCTGCATCAGAGAAACCATTCCCTCCTGCATCCTGGCACCGCCCGAACAACAGTACAGAATAAGTGGCAGACGTTCTTTCGTTGCCCTCTCTATAGCCCTCGTAATCTTCTCACCGACATTGTAGCCCATACTGCTCATGAAAAAGCGGGAATCACAGACTCCCATAACAGCTGGATGGCCTTCAATCGTCACCTTTCCAGTCACAACCGCTTCATCCAGATTTGTCTTCTCCTGAACAGCCCGAAATTTCTTTTCATATCCTGGAAAATCCAACGGATTGGAAAATTCCATTTTAGCATCCCATTCCTCAAAGGACCCTTCATCAGCAATCATCTCAAACCGGCGGTATGCATGAACCCTGAAATATCCCTTACATTTCGGACAGATATAAAAGTTCTGAATGACATCCTCTGAATAGACAGGGCGTCCACATTTATTGCACTTGCGCCACAATCCTTCTGGAACATTCGGTTCCTCCTGTGGCTCTCCAGCATCCTGCAGTTCCACATTTCTTGCCTTCATATCCAATTTTGTATATGTTTTCTTAAACATTCCACGCAGTATCATTCACACCCCTCCATTTCAGATTGTGTTTCATACTCTGTTTCTGGCTCCATTTCAAACTGTCTTCCAAACGCTGCTTCAAATCATATGATATTGGGGTCAAATAAAAAATTTGAACTCTAGTATTAATAAGCTGGAAAATACTTCCCAATAAAATCCGTATCCACATCTCCCTTTTGAAATGCTTCATTTCCGATAATCTCATACACAAAATCCAGATTGGTGTCAATTCCCTCAATAATCAATTCGCCCAACGCACTTCTCATCTTCGCCACAGCCGCCTCCCTGTCCTTATCATGGACAATCAGTTTCAGCAGCATCGAATCATAATTGGGCGGTACTTTGTACTGATTATAAATTGCCGTATCCACCCGCACACCATTTCCTCCAGGAAGCAGCACATTGGTGATTGTCCCTGGGCATGGCATAAAGTGTTTCTCCGGATTTTCCGCGTTGATTCTGCACTCAATCGCCCAGCCCGAAACATGAATATCTTCCTGTCTCACAGAGAGCCGTTCTCCTGCTGCAATCCGAATCTGCTCCTTAATCAAATCCATTCCTGTCACCATCTCTGTCACAGGGTGTTCTACCTGGATTCTGGTGTTCATTTCCATAAAATAAAAATTCTTGTCCTTATCCAGCAAAAACTCAACGGTTCCCGCGTTTTCATAGCCGACTGCCCGTGCAGCGCGCACAGCCGTCTCACCCATTTTGCGGCGCAGTTCCTCTGAGAGAGCTGCAGATGGAGATTCCTCCAGAACCTTCTGGTGATGCCGCTGTATCGAACAGTCACGCTCACCCAGATGTACCACATTTCCGTACTTGTCCGCCAGAATCTGAAATTCGATATGGCGCGGATGCTCCATATATTTTTCAATATACATGGTGTCATCTGAAAATCCCTTCACAGACTCCATCTGTGCATTCTGAAAATTCATCTGGAAATCCTCAGCGCTTCTGGAAATTCTCATGCCCTTTCCGCCGCCGCCCGAAGATGCCTTTATCATGACCGGATAGCCGATGGCCTCTGCCGCCGCCATCGCTTCTTCCACTGTATGAACCGGCTCTTTCCCGCCTGGAATCACTGGAACACCAGCCTCCATCATGGTCTTTCTGGCCTCCGATTTATTTCCCATCTTGTGAATCACCTGTGCATCCGGACCAATAAAGGCAATATGACATTTCTGACACATTTCGGCAAACTTTGCATTCTCCGACAGAAATCCAAATCCAGGGTGAATCGCATCCGCCTTCATTGCCACAGTCGCACTCAAAATCCGCTCCATATTCAGATAACTTTCCAGAGATGGCGCCGGACCGATGCAGATTGCTTCGTCCGCCAAAAGTGTATGGAGCGCTTCGCGGTCCGCCTCTGAATACACAGCAACCGTCTTGATTCCCATTTGTCTGCAGGCACGAATAATCCGAACCGCAATCTCGCCTCTGTTGGCAACCAGTATTTTATGAAACATGGCCCATATCCCCTATCTTATCCAATCATAAACGTCAGCTCTGCGCTCACCGCTACTTTTCCGTCCACCGTCGCAGTTGCCTTGCCCACTCCAACAGGTCCCTTCTGCTTAATAATTTCACATTCCAAACGCAGTCTGTCTCCAGGAACTACCTTTTTCTTAAATTTTGCATGATTGATAGCGCCAAAATATGCGATTTTTCCTTTATTTTCCTCACATGCCAGAATCGCCACTGCTCCAGCCTGCGCCAATGCCTCAACAATCAGCACACCTGGCATGACCGGCTCCTGCGGAAAATGACCCGCAAAATATGGTTCATTGTACGTCACAGATTTATAGCCAACCGCACGCACACCTGGCTCCAGCTCTTCAATACAGTCAACCAACAAAAATGGGTGACGATGCGGCAAAATTTCCTGAATCTCCTTAATTCCCAACATAATCTTTCCTCCTGACAGCATCTGTCCTCTCAGCTGATTCTAAAACTTTCTCTGTCTCATCTCAGATATCTCACACGACTTCGCGTCCAAATCGGGTTATCCGTCTCATTCCAGACAATTTCAGTGAATCCGAAATAACGGCTGCCCATACTCTACGACATCCTCGTTTTTCACCAGGATTGCCTCCACAACACCGTCATAATCACTCTCAATCTCATTCATCAGCTTCATAGCCTCAATAATTCCCAGAACCTGTCCCTTTTTCACAGTGTCGCCCACCTTCACAAAGCTCTCTGCTTCCGGTGATGAGGACGCATAAAACGTTCCGACCAGAGGAGAAAACACCACTTTATCTGAGGCAATCTCCCCAGTCTGCACACTTTTGTTTGCCAAGTTCCCATCGGCATGGACCTTCCCATCGACAGCTGCCGCAGCATCTTTGGCAGTTCCTGCATTTCCCTGCATCGCCTGCCCATTCACAGCTCCCAAAATCACTCCAGACAAGTCATTCTCTGTTCCATTCCACGGGGTCTGCCCTACAGTTTCTGCATTTTCCATACTGCCCATATTTCCTACATTCCCGCGTTTCAGAGAGAGTTTCAAATTTCCTTCCTCCAGGTCAAATGCTGTCAGGGTAGAATCTGAAACAGCCTGAATCAAAGTTAAAATATTTTGAATATCCATTGCTTTTTTCACCTTCTATACAGTCCAAACTAACTACAGGACAAACTTCTTTACCAGCAGACTCGCATTGTGTCCTCCAAATCCCAGAGAATTGCTGATGGCACAGTTCACATCCATCTTCACACCCTCGCCCGCTGTGTAATCCAGGTCGCACTCCTCATCTGCAACTTCCAGTCCTGCTGTCGCATGGACAAACCCATCCTGAATGGACTTCACGCAGGCAATCAGCTCTACGCCGCCTGCTGCACCCAGCAGATGTCCAACCATGGATTTTGTAGAATTTATCTTCACCTTATATGCATGCTCACCAAGCGCCAGCTTGATTGCCTTTGTCTCAAACAGGTCATTGTGATGAGTTCCTGTTCCATGTGCATTGACATAATCCACCTGTTCGGGCGAAACGCCAGCTTCCTTCATTGCATTCATCATCGCGCGCGCTGCGCCGCTGCCATCCTCAGCCGGAGACGTAATGTGGTATGCATCGCTCGTCGCGCCATATCCTGCAATCTCCGCATAAATATGTGCACCGCGCGCCTGTGCATGCTCCAAAGACTCCAAAACCACGATTCCAGCGCCCTCTCCCATGACAAATCCATTTCTTTCTTTATCAAACGGAATCGAAGCGCGCAGCGGGTCCTGACTCTCCGACAGAGCTGTCAGAGCCGTAAAGCCTGCCACGCCAATCGGTGTAATACTTGACTCCGTACCTCCTGCAACCATCACATCTGCCTCACCGCACTGAATTGCACGAAACGCCTCACCAATGCTGTGTGTTCCTGTCGCACAGGCTGTCACTACATTGGTACATTTTCCCTTCAATCCAAACTGAATAGAGACATTTCCGGCGGCCATATTGCTAATCATCATTGGCACCAACAACGGATTGACACGGTTTGGTCCTTTCTCCAACAATTTTTTATATTCCTTCTCAATGGACTGTAAGCTTCCGATTCCGGAACCCACACAGACACCCACACGATATGGGTCCTCGTTTTCCATATGAATCTCTGCATCTTCCAAAGCCATTCTCGAAGCCGCCACAGCATACTGAGAAAACAGCTCCATTCTCCTCGCTGCTTTTGGGTCCATATACGTTTTCGCATCAAAGTCCTTCACTTCTGCTGCCAGCTTCGCCTTGTACTCTGCGGTATCAAACTTTGTAATCGGCCCGATTCCTACCTTTTTTTCTTTCAATCCATTCCAAAATTCTTCCACGCTGTTTCCAATCGGAGTAATCGCACCCATACCAGTGACAACTACTCTTGTTCTCCCAGACTCTGCCATGTCTTCCTCCACTCTCTCCAACGTTCCATGATGTTAGGGTCAAAAATCCTTTTGCAAGCAAGCTTGCATCAAATTTCTGACCTTTTGACCCTAGTATCAATTTACTGTTTCCATTGTTTCCTGTCTTATTGTACCGCTTGAAAAATCTTTTATCTCTGCTTTTATCTCTGCATACATTGAGACAGAATTCTCATCTTCATAACAATCAGGCTACATTGCCATACCGCCGTCAACACAAATCACCTGTCCGGTAATATAGTTTGCCCTGTCGGACGCCAGAAAAGCTACCGCCTCCGCAACATCCTCTGTCTGGCCGAACTGTCTCATTGGTATCTGTGCCGCAATTCCCTCTTTCACTGCATCTGAAAGCGCATCCGTCATATCCGTCTGAATAAATCCAGGTGCAATCGCATTGACTGTGATTTTGCGGCTCGCCAGTTCCCTGGCCGCCGATTTCGTCAGGCCGATAATCCCTGCCTTGGAAGCACAGTAATTCGCCTGTCCTGCATTTCCCATCACGCCAGAAACCGAAGAAATATTAATAATACGGCCCGATTTCTGCTTCAACATCTGCCTGGAGACATGCTTCATGCAGTTGAAAGCGCCTTTCAAATTCGTATCTATCACGGCATCAAAATCCGCCTCACTCATCTTCATCAGCAGATTGTCGCGGGTAATACCAGCATTGTTTACCAGAATATCAATTCTTCCATACTTCTTTATCACATCGCTCAAAAAAGCTTCCGCCTCTTTAAAATCTGACACATTGCAGGAAACTGCCTCTGCCTTTCCTCCAGCCCTCTCAATCTCTGCAACTACCTCATCTGCTTTTTCCTTAGACCCGCGGTAATTCACAATCACCACTGCACCTTCCCGCGCCAGCGTCAATGCAATCTGTCTTCCAATTCCGCGACTCGCTCCCGTCACCACTGCAATCCGATTCGTAAGCATCCCTGTGCCTCCTTTTCTCTGCTCTCTGGCCATTCATTATCCGCGTATACTTTTTGTCCTATCCGTATACTCCATGCATACTCTCCAACTTTGTTTGTGTCTGCTATTGTCCCAGAGCTGCCTTGACCGTCTCTATATCCTCTAATTTTTCTATATGAAAGACTTTCGCGTCTCTTTTTATCTTTTTCATAAATCCTGTCAGTGTTTTTCCAGGACCAATCTCGATAAACACATCAAACCCATCCTGAATCATTCGCTCCATACTCTGCTGCCAGCGGACAGAGGAGGAAACCTGCCTTGCCAACAGGGATTTCACATCCTTTGTACTCGTCACATAGGATGCCGTCACATTGGAGACATAGGGAATCATCGGTTCTTTTATCTCCACCGGTTCCAGCACTTCTGCGAGCTTTTCTCCTGCTCTGCGCAGCATTTCGGAGTGGAACGGCCCGCTGACATTCAGCATGATAACCCGCTTGGCTCCAACCGCCACAAGCGCCTCTCCAGCTTCTTTTACGGCCTCTTTTCTGCCGGAAATCACAATCTGCCCTGGACAGTTATAATTTGCAATCTGCACATCCTTCATCGGTGCCAGCACTTCCTCAATCTTGTCAGCACTCAATGCCAGGACTGCCGCCATAGCGCCGATTCCCACCGGAACCGCTTCCTGCATCAAAATTCCTCTCTGTCTCACTGTCGTGATGGCATCCTCCTCGCTCATCACTCCAGCCGCAACCATGGCACAATATTCTCCCAGGCTCAGTCCTGCCGCCCCGTCTGGACAGATTCCATATTCCTCCAGTACCTTCATCATCGCTATGCTGGTAGTCACCATAGCAGCCTGTGTGTATTCCGTCATATCCAACCGGTCATTTTTCTCAAAGCAAAGTTCCGGCACGGAAAACCCTAAAAGTTCTGTTGCTCTGTCAAATACCTTTTTTCCTGTCTCTGTCTTCTCATAGAAATCCTGTCCCATGCCGCAATACTGTGCGCCCTGTCCTGGAAACAGAAATGCGATTTTGCTCATACCAATCCTCTCTCTCTTACATGCAGCTCATTTTACATTCCGTGCATTTTACATCCAATGCAGCAGTTTTTCAGCCTCTGCCATCATTTCCTCTATCATTTCCTTACAGGTCTGTTCTTTGTGAATCATACCAGCAATCTGGCCCGCCATCACGGTTCCATTCTTCACATCTCCATCCTGCACCGCTCTGCGCAGCGCACCGAGAGTCAGATATTCCAGTTCCTCAAACGATTTGCCTTCCTTCTCCAACTTCATATATTCGCGCGTCATCTGATTTCTCAGGCAGCGCACAGGATGTCCATGACTTCTTCCTGTCACGGCAGAATCAATATCATTTGCCTTCAGAACGCGGTCCTTATAATTTTGATGCACCTGCGCCTCTTTTGCGACAAGAAAACGGGTTCCCATCTGCACTGCCTCAGCGCCCAGCATAAAGGATGCAGCAATTCCTCTTCCGTCACCGATGCCGCCGGCAGCAATCACAGGAATCGTCACAGCATCAACCACCTGTGGAACCAGCGTCATCGTTGTCTGTTCCCCGATATGTCCGCCAGATTCCATGCCCTCTGCGACCACGGCATCCGCTCCATAGCGTTCCATTCTCTTCGCCAGAGCCACAGAAGCAATCACAGGAATCACCTTGATTCCCGCATTTTTCCACATATCCATATATTTTTCCGGATTTCCGGCACCAGTTGTCACTACCTTGATGCCTTCTTCCACAACGACCTTTGCCACTTCGTCTGCATAAGGGCTCAAAAGCATGACATTGACGCCAACTGGTTTATCTGTCAATTCCCTTGCCTTTCGGATTTCCTCGCGCACCACTTCTCCCGGCGCATTGGCGCCGCCAATCAGTCCCAGGCCGCCGGCATCCGATACTGCAGCGGCCAGATGATGTTCGGCCACCCATGCCATACCACCCTGGATAATCGGATATGAAATCCCGAGAAGCTCCGTAATTCTTGTCTTCATCATAAATTCTCCCTATAACCTTTCCTTGTGTCAGTCTCTCTTTATGCCTCCACACCTTTTTCTTTCAGATAATTCATGACATCACCCACGGTAGACATTTTTTCCAGCTCCTCAGAAGGAATCTCCACAGAATACTCGTCTTCCAGCGCCATAACCAATGTAAACAAATCCAAGGAATCTGCTCCCAAGTCCTCCTTAAAAGAAGAATTCTCTGTGATAGACTCTTCCTCCAAACCTAACTGATCTGCAATTAATTCTTTCATTTTCTCTAACATAATCATTTCTCCTTTTTCATCTTCCTGATTTTGATTTTATTTTTATTTTATTTTTAATTTGTTTTTGATTTTACTTTCATTCTTTGCGCTTTACTTTTCCCATATCATGTCTTTTTCTGCAGCAAATACACATTCATGCGGGATTTCTACCACTCCAAAAGCAGTGCTCCCCAAGTCAATCCAGCGCCAAATCCGGCAAGTACCAGTTTGTCTCCTCTTGTAAGCATCCCTTTTCGGTTCCACTCATCCAGCAGAATGGCAATCGACGCTCCCGATGTATTTCCATATTTTTCTATATCAATCGGAAATTTCTCCAGCGGCTGCCCGAGGCGTTTCGCCGCCGCTTCCAAAATTCTCACATTGGCCTGATGAAGCATAAAATACTTCACATCCTCTATATTTATGTGATTCTCCTGAAGCACCTGGCAAATACATTCTGGCACCTTCTTTACGGCAAACTTAAAAACTTCCTGACCATTCATTGACATATATCCCATCTGTGGTTCTGTGCTCGTCAAAAAGTTTCCTGTACTCCTGGAAAGGCAGGAGAGCACATCCCCACGGCTTCCATCCGCTCCCATCGAAAAGCCAATCACACCTATCTCTTCTGCTCTCACCACAGCTGCCCCTGCGCCGTCACCAAACAGAACGCAGGTCCCTCTGTCCTTCCAGTCAATCACCTTGCTCAGAACATCCGCCCCAATCACAAGGCCAGTCTGGTATATTCCAGATTTCATAAAAGCATCCATAGTGCTCATCGCAAACACGAATCCTGAACATGCTGCGCTGATATCGAATGCTACCGCATTCTTTGCTCCAATCGCTCCCTGCACCTCACATGCGCAGCTGGGGAAATGTTTCTCCGGCGTTGAAGTCGCCACAAGAATGCAATCCAACTCCAAAACATCCACATCCGCCATCTCCAGAGCCCGAAGAGCTGCCTGCACAGCAATCTCGCTCGTTCCCATATCCGTGGCCAGATGGCGTGACCGGATACCGCTTCTCGTCCGTATCCACTCATCGCTGGTATCCACAATCCCTGCTAAATCTTCATTTGTAACAATCTTCTCCGGCACATAGGAGCCGGTTCCTACGATTCTGGCTGTCATCTCTTCCTCAATCCTCTGTTCGTCTGACCGCTTGACGGGACTTTCATAGTAAAATATTATAAGTCTCAAATATTTTGATTCTCAAACTATTCTATCACACTTTTTCATATTGTCAAGCATATCTTCCATATATCTTTTCCCAGAAGTTCTTTTCTATTTCTCACATAGCCTGTTTTTTCCCCATCATTTTTCAAAAATAATCACGATTTTTCTCATTTTTGCTGTAAAAATTTTGTACAAAAATTCCACATTTTTTTCGCCTGAAATCTCAAAAAAAGTAGAATCTACAAGAAAAATGGGTGAAGACTTGACACTCTTTCCCAGCTATGATATTTTTACTTTGAAGAGGTATCATTTGTTCGGCAGTTCTGTCATAGGACGTCGAACAGATACGAAGAGATTTATTTACAAGGGGGTAAGTAAATTGAAAACAACAGGAGTCGTTCGCAAACTCGATGAACTAGGCCGAATCACTCTACCAATCGAACTTCGCAGAAGCTTGAATTTAGACCCAAAAGACGAACTTGAAATTTTTGTGGAAGACGACCAGATTATACTCCGCAAATGCGAATCCGGCGATATCTTCACCGGAGGCACAGAAGACCTAATTGAGTACGAAGGAAAAACCGTATCCAAACATTCAATCGTAGAGATGGCCAAAATTGCCGGTTTATCTGTCACCGAATAAGCAGCAGATAAAAAATCACTATGCAGAGCCAACGCATCTGCTATAGTGATTTTTTTATGTGTATTATTTTTAAGTTTATTGTTTTATTCTTTATCTGCGGCTCTATCTTTATTTGAATTCTATCTTATATTTATACTTTACTTGAATGATGTCTCGAGCCAAAAGTATTTTTTCATTTATTTCTCCAGCGCTCTCCATCTGAAATTTGGAATCACATCAGACCACTTTTCAATTCCCAGAATCTGCTTTGCAAATGCAGTATTATCCAGCGTGTAACGCTTATTATCCACATTCAGAAAAACTCTCCAGCTTCTCTTCTGCGTTGTTGCCACAATATGATTCGGTTGATTCATATCACAATTCCAGAGTCCAAAATACAGCGATGCTTGCGCATCTGAAGGCGCATCGACCTGACGGCTCAAAATGTACGCATCGATATATGGATTGCTATCCACCATATAGTAGGAATATGCAATCGCCGCCGCCTGCAGTTCCTCCACATTTCCTCTGGTTGGGCTGACCGAGGTAAAGCCTTCCTCTGTCAAAATAATGTGGCGCACATTTCCATCCTTCATCCGCATATTGTCCTGACAGAAATAATCCGTCAAAACAGACAGGTTTGCAAAGTTAATCACGGGTGAATCTGATGTATTTGTAATCAGTCCTGTGGAAGTATCATCCCAGAACTCCGGCTCTGTCATCGGAATCGGGTATGGATGATATGCCAGGCCCCAGTCCATGTCACCTTCCGCCACAGACATTGCACGGAACGTATCCACAATTTCCTTGCCGCCATATCTGAGCTTATTATCCTTATTTGCAGGATCATTCCAGTAATAATCCAGAGAGAAGTATACTCTGTCATTGGCATTGACACTCTTAATTGCTGTGTACATCACACGAAATGCCCGCTGATACTCGCGAATATACTGCTCCACATCCATCTCACCAATATAATTCCACTGCTGATTATTAATCTCATTTCCAATAATCCAGTTCGATACTTTTCCGTAATCTGGATTACTTCCGCTGTAGTGCTCCGCCAAAAACGACATAATCGCTCGCATCTGCTCATATCCCTCGCGTGTCGCCGCATGGAATGTATAATAATACACATCATTCTTTTTCTGCGTTCCTGGGTATACTAGGTCCGGTGCTGCCGGATTCCAGTCATTCAGAAGAATCACAGAAACACTAATATCTTTGTTTGACAGGGCACTGATTGTCTTATCATAATCATCCATAATCGCCTTGTTGAAATGATAGGTCTTCCCATTGTACTCATACTCAATGCCGGTTCCCATAATCTGAGAGAAGGCAATGTTGGTGGAAGCATGCTTTACACCCAGAGTAAATGCATCCGACAGCATATCCAGCTCAATATTCAGTCCCTTCTTCGTCAGAGGTTCCTTAAAAGCCTTCGTATTCACGGCTACTGCCTCCGGATTTGAAATATAGCGAAAACCACTGACTGGCACATACTTCTCTCCATCCCAGACTGCCAAAACGTACTTATGGTATAATCGGTCCTTGCTCTGGCTGTAATTTAACGGAATCTGCACAGAAGCCGCCTGCCCTATCGCCTGAGCCGCCACATATGCCGTTCTTCCTTCCACAGAATCCTCATATGGTTCCAGCTCCAGCAGATACACCATACCGTCCGTTCCCTCTGTGCTTCCTGTGCTGGAAAACTCCACAACAATATTATTTTTATCTGCAGCAATCATGCAGGATGAAAACGAAGCGCTGACATCAATCGCTGCTTTTGTCTCCTCCTCTGCCTCTGTTGCTTCTGCCTGCTGCCCGTCTTTTTCTGCATGTTCCGAACTTTGAGAATTTTCTGAGCTCTGTGCACTTTGCGAATCCTGGTTCATATTCTGTCCCTGTCCATTCTGCGCCACCACAGACACGCTCACAGAATTTTGATTTTCCGAAGTCATATTCTCTGAAATCGGCACCAGTTGCTGCCCTTCTGCCGCCATCGCCGGAAACTGCAAAAAACTGCTCATACACATTGTAAAAACTGCCATTATCATAGAAATCCATTTTTTGTTCATTCTATTCCTTCTGTCTGTTCTATCCATCTTGCTCATTTTACTTTCCTCCAATCCATGCTGTAAACCAAGATGCAGGTTCTTTTATCCTCTTCTCACCCATCGCTTTTTTCACATGCTCACCCGAAAATAGGACCTTTTGACCCTGATATCACGGATTGCTCCGTGCAACGCACTCTCGCAAGGTCTACGCTCCGCTTCGGTCGGCGCCAAACAGGCGTCACTGGCGCCTGGCGCCCTAAAACACCTCAAATCCGCTCATTTTTCTGCGAAAAATGGCTACTTTTCGGTGTTTTGGCGGGTCAACTGGACAAAAATCCTCTTGCAAGCAAGCTTGCATCGGATTTTGTGTCTATTTGACCCTGGTATCATCATATAGAATAAAACTATGCATTTCAATAAAGTTTTTATTACATCTCTTTTAATTTTTTGTTCCTGAAACCGCCACTTCCTTCTTCCGCTTTTTTCTCCCCCCTAAATTTCCTTTTCTCTGTGCAAAACAAATGCCTCTCTCCCACCGCTTCCACAAGCGGCGAGAAAGAAGCATCCTCTCTCACATACATACTTTATCACATAATTGCAGAATCATATCATCTTACAATCACAGGAACTGCAGTTCTTCCCTTCTGCCCATCCCCCAAATCACAAAAACAACCGTCGCAAGCACCATCACAATACCCATCCAGAGCATCATCACGTCTCCGCCAAGATACTGACAGATAAATCCGCCGAGATAGCCAAACACACACTTTGAGAAGACCTGCCCCAGCAGAATATTGAACATCTGTCCCGAAGCACGCAGCTCCTTCGGCACCTTCCTATTGATATAATTGACAATGCTATAATTAAATGCTGTATATCCGAATCCATGGAGTGCATTCGCCAGCGTAATCAAAAGCGGGTCATGTAAAAAGAACATCAAAAACCAGCGCACTGCTGTCACCACTCCTGCCAGAGCCAGCATTGGTACCGTCCCCATTCTCCTCACAATCTTGTGAATACAGAACAGACAGGGAACCTCAGCCGCTGCACTCACAAACATCAGCATACCCACATACCCACTGTCTCCGCCAATCGTGACAAAATAAATCGGGTAATAATTGTTAAACAATACCGTTCCCAGAGTGAATGCCAGATTAAACACCAACAGTCCAATTAAATTTTTATTTTTGATAATATCTCGATAGGATACCTTTTTCTTTTCCTCTTTCGGAAGCTGCACCTTCTGCACACGCCCTGAAAGCAGCAGACAGAGCAGCAGGGCTACCCCTGTCATCCAAAAAATATTTCCATACTGGTCGCGCAGCACAAATCCCACCACGGCCACCGTCACCGCATATCCAATCGTGCCGCCCATTCTGACCATACCATAATCCCATCTGCTCTTTTCCAGCAGCTGCAGTGTGATATTGTCATTTAATGGCATAATAGGCACAAAGAACGCATTAAACGCCGTAAAAAGTGCAAACACTGCCCAATATTGCTCTGACAGATAAAATGCCACCGCTGTCAAAGCAGAAGCCAGATACAGCCCCTGAACCACCCGATTCTTAATCTGCACCCTGTCACTCAAAATTCCAAGGCCAATCTGAGACGCGAACAGGACCACTGTAGATACAGACACCACTGTGCCGATCTGAGAAGTCGAAAAACCAAGCGATGACATATACAGATTTATATATGTATTAAAAATCGCCTGCCCTGCAAATGAAAAAATATAAATCCAGAACAAATGCATGGGAAACCGGTCCGCATTGCCGGCTGCCTGTCTCGCTGATGCCTGCCCTGCTGTCTTCCCTGTTATCTGTTCCGCCACTTCGCCTGCTGTTGTATTCCTCTGCATCTCGTCCATTCTCCGCTGTGCCTCCAATATCTTGTCCTGCTGATTCTGTCTCATTGATTTTTTCTTATCGCTTTCGTTCTTTCGGGCACAGCATCCTCTGCTGCAAACCCTCAAAATATTCCGGAAAATTCAATTATTAAATTTTATTTAATAATTGCAAAATAGAGTATAACACAGACTTTCCCAAAATGCAATCACCGATTGCGAAAGTAAACGGACATGTCACCTGACGGCGGCACCTACTCCCCTGGCTTTCCTCCATGTATCGCAGGTTCTCCAAAATTAATCTCCAGTGCATCCTTCGCTGGTTCTACCAGCTTTAGATTACGGTAGCGCTTGGTAATCCACTCACTCGAAAAATGCTCATCCACATACTGCTCTATTCGATTTGACGCTTCTATACCCATCTCGCGCGTTTTCATCCGAAACAGGCAAGCAGCGCTGATAGAGATATCCACCGTCAGAAACACCACCAAAACCCATGTCAGAACAATTCCCAGACGGACAGGAATTCTCTCAATCCCCTTACTCATCCAAGGATACAGGATTTTCAGCCACACAATCGCCATAATCCCCCAGAAAAAACAGTACAGCACATTGATTCTTCCATTCAGGTTAAACCGCATATGACTGTAATCCCAGAACACGCAACCGAATATCTTCTCTGTAAACACCGAACAGAGATATTCAAACGCACCTCCCAGCACAGTTCCCGCACAGAAAATATAGCGGTCCTCCATTCCGATAAGTCTGTGCAAAAACAATGTCAGAAGAAAACAACCAAGACCCCAGACAACCGAAAGCTGCCCAAACACCAGAGAACTGCGGCTCATCCACTCACCGACTGTCACACGGCAAAAGACAGTTTCCACCAGGTCCCCATAAAAAGACCCCAACAAAAACACCCAGAACAATTTATAAAACCCGCATCCATCCGCAAATACTTTTTTTCCACATTTCTGATGCTCCGTCACCTCATGTTTTGGTATTGCCGCATGATGTACCACATACGCTCTCGTCTCTATGTACCATTCCCACCATCTCCTGATTCTTTTCATCACATTTCAGCCCTTTCATGCACGTCGTTCCTTGTTCTCTCTGTTGCCCATATCCTCTCTGCTCGTTCTATTCTCTCTGTTCGTTCTATTCTTCTGAGCCTGCTTCTTTATTTCTCTTCCTCTTCATCCAGAAGCGCCTGATACACGTCTCGCTTGCTGATATTCCGGTCCTTTGCGACTGCCTTCATTGCCGCCTTCCGGTCCATGCCCTGCATCTCATAATACTGCATATGTTCTGGCAGGGTCATCTTTTCCCATTGTTGAACCTGTTCTTTTAAAATCTCCTGTCGGCTCTTTCCCTCAATCACGAGAACACATTCTCCTCTGGGTTCCTCCACCTCATAAAATTCCAAAGCTTCCTGTATGGTTGTCTGAAAAACGGTCTCGTACTTCTTTGTCAATTCCCGACAAACTGTGATTCTCCGGTTTCCAAGCGCCTGATTCAGCTCTTCCAGCGTTCTCACCAGCCGATGTGGCGCTTCATACAGAATGATGGTTCTCGTCTCCTGCTGCAGCTCCTGCAAAATCTGCTGCTTTTCCTTCTTATCTGAGGGAAGAAATGCCTCAAAGCAGAACCGCCTCGTGGCAAGTCCGGACAGAGTCAGCGCCGTCACACATGCTGCCGGTCCAGGCAGAGAAGTCACCTCCACCCCTGCCTCATAACACTGCCGCACCAACTCCTCCCCAGGGTCGGAAATTCCTGGTGTCCCAGCATCCGTAATCAAAGCCACCTGAATGTCATCCGACAACATTTTTTCCACCAGATACCGCGCCTTATCCACCTTATTATACTCATGATAACTGGTCATAGGCGTCTTTATCTGAAAATGATTCAGCAGTTTCATACTGTTTCTCGTATCCTCCGCCGCAATCAAATCCACTTCCTCCAGCGTCCTCACCACCCGAAACGTAATATCCTCCAGATTTCCGATGGGAGTCGCACAAAGATACAACTTTCCAGCCATTTTTCCTTCTCTGCCCCTTCTCTATCCTGTTTCTGTCACGTGTTTCATTTCTTCCTGTCTATTTCTCTATTTCCTTCTATGTCTATTTCTATGTGTTTCTATATCTGCTCCCTGTCACTTCTCAGTCATGTCTGAAGTTCATGTCTAAAGTTTTTCCTATCATCTGTCTCAATACCCATATACACTGTAAATCTCATCTGTGTACACGCCTGGCTCTTGATACACAATCACCGGCGCCTCCACCTTCATCATAGGTTTTCCACTGCGCACCGCCTCAATCATCACCATATTTGCCTCTTTATCCACAAACGGATGCACCATCTTCATCCGCTTCGGTTCCAATTTATATGCCGTCAAAGTCCCCATAATCTCATTCAGGCGGCGCGGCCTGTGAACCATATAAAACCGGCCGCCTGGTTTTAAAAGCCCTGCTGCCGCCCGCACCACATCATCCAGTGTACAACACACCTCATGCCTTGCAATCGCCTTTGGAACATCCGGATTCTTCAGTCCATGTGTGTCATTCATATATGGCGGATTTGATGTTATTACATCAAAAGAGGCTCGGCGGAAAATCTGCAAAGCCTCCCTGATATCACCCTGGACAATCTGAACCCTGTCTTCAATCTGATTGAGCTGCACGCTCCTTGATGCCATCTGCGCCATCTCCGGCTGGATTTCAAGTCCCGTAAACCGTCTCCCTTCTGTCTTTGCCGACAGCAAAATCGGAATAATCCCTGTTCCAGTCCCCAAATCCAGCACCTCCTCCCCAGATTTCACTGCCGCAAACCCAGAGAGCAGCACAGCATCCATGCCAAAACAGAACCCGTCCGTCTTCTGAATAATCTTGAGATTGTTTCTCTGTAAATCATCAATTCTCTCGTTTTCCTTCAGATTAATTGTCATCTAACTTCGACTTTCCTTCCTTCTTCTCCAGTGCCTCTAACGCCTTCAATTCCGAGTCCATCACTTTGTCCTGCTCTTTTCCTTTGCGGCGTCTCGGCTTAAATTTCAACTGTCCCACTTTGTACTCACGGATTTCCTTTTCATCCTTATTCACAACCACAATCACCTTCACCAGCTGCCTGAGCACATTCACACTCGAAACTTCCCCTTTTAACCCATCATCCGTAGTCACAAAATCTCCGATATTCGGCAGATGACTGTTCAATTCCTCATACGTCTCTTCCTCATACTTCAGACAGCACATCAAACGCCCGCAGACACCCGAAATCTTTGTCGGATTCAAAGACAGATTCTGTTCCTTCGCCATCTTGATAGAAACCGGTATAAACTCTGCCAGATAAGAATGGCAGCACAGCGAACGCCCGCAGATACCGATTCCTCCCATAATTTTCGTCTCATCGCGGACTCCAATCTGACGCAGCTCGATTCTTGTCTTAAACACAGCGGCTAGGTCCTTGACCAGCTCTCTGAAATCCACACGCCCGTCCGCTGTAAAGTAGAACAGAACCTTATTGTTGTCAAACGTGTATTCTGCATCAATCAGCTTCATCTGAAGTCCATGTTTCTTAATCTTCTCCAGACAAATCTGAAATGCTTCTTTTTCTTTCTCTTTATTCTTTCTCTCGATTTCCTCATCCTCAGGAGTCACCTTGCGGATCACAGGTTTTAGAGGCTGAATCACCTCTTCCTCTCCCACCTCGCGGGGAGCCACCACGACATAGCCATATTCAATGCCTCTCGCCGTCTCCACAATCACATGATCTCCGAGCTTGATTTCCATTCCGGCAGGGTCAAAATAATAAACCTTGCCCGCCGTTCTAAAACGAACTCCAATCACATTTACCATATTTTCTCATTCCTTTACTGCATTCACTTCACAATCCCGTCTTTCCAGATGTTGGGGTCAAATATAAAATTTGCCCCCTGATACCACGGATTGCTCCTTAACATCAATTCTCTTTCATCACCAGAAGCAGCAATTCCATTGCCAGTTCCAGATTGACATTTGCCTTTAATCTCGCTCTCGCCTTGTCCACGGCCTTCAAAATCTGCTCAATCCCCTCATAGGAAGTCTTCGACGCAAACTCCTGAATCTTCTGATATTCTTCCTTAAACACCAGCAAGTTCATATTTCTTGTCACCTTAAATATCAGCACATCCCGATACCACATCTGAACAAAATCCAAAATATCATCCACATTCAGATTTTCCTCTGTCAGATTCTTGATGTAATCCAAAAGCTCACAGATATCCATATTTTTGATATTCTTCAGAAGTTTCAGCACTTCCCCATACAGAACCTGAAAATTCTCAGACGTTGCCAGATGAATCGCTTTTCCCAGATTTCCTCTCGAAAAAGCAGCATACATATCCGCCTTTTCACCCTCCACTCCAAACTGCGTCTTCAGATATTCCTTCACTCTGGAATCTGGCAGCGGTTTGAGAGAAAACTTCACACATCTGGACAGAATAGTCGGCAAAAACAGCTTCTCATTTTCAGTCAAGAGTAGAATCACCGCATAAGCCGGCGGTTCCTCAATCGTCTTTAACAGAGCATTCTGCGCCTGTTCTGTCATCAGCTCTGCCTCATCCACAATATAAATCTTATATGGGCTGCTGTATGGCTTAATCTGAATATCGTCATTCAGTTTATAGCGAATGTCATCCACACCAATACTGTTCGGCTTGTCATGTGTCACAAACACCACATCCGGATGATTTCCAGACAAAAACTGCTTGCAGGAATGGCACTGCATACACGGCTCCACTCCCTGCTTTTCGCACAGAAGTGTCATAGCAAATGCCTTTGCCAGCATCATCTTGCCCATCCCATCTTCACCGGACAAAATATACGCATGAGAAATCTTATTATATCGGATGGAATTCTTCATATTTTCCACAATCTGCTCATGCCCAATAATCTCTCTAAAACCAGCCATAGCATTTCCTCCTCACTCATCCACTGGCATCATCCATCAGCCCTATGGAAAACAGTATATCACAGTTTCTTCCGTTCTTCCAGCATATCATGTGCAATCTCACAGATACATTTTTCCAGCTCTATATTCTGATAACGCTTCTGAATGCCCGCTTCCTTCAATTTCTCGTCCGAAAAATCTTCCTCATCTGCCAGAAATCTGCGGCACAGCTCCCTGTACTTCGGCGTTTTCTGCTCTCTCTCTCTCTTTAATGCTCTCTCTAACCGGACACCGTCCTCCACTTCAATATAAATCGGATACATCTTATCCTGCCCCAGATATTCCACCATCTTCCGATAAGAATCTAGGACCCCAATCATCAGATAATCCCGTTCCTCCAGACGAATCTGCCCATCATCCAGCGTAAAATACGTCCAAGGTCCATACATCGTCTGATAGGTTCTGTCCTCAATCACTTTTCCCTGCCGTTTCCATTCCTTCCAATGCTCAGGTGTCGTAAAAAAATACTCCACCCCATCGGTCTCATTGCTGCGAATCGGCCGCGTCGTGTACATCACAACAGTTCCCATATCTGAAAAACGTGCTCTGAGTGCCTTGTAAATCGTATCTTTTCCGGTCGCACTCTTTCCCATCACATAAAAAATTGTGCCCATTTTCATTCCTCACTGTGCTTTCTGCTTTTTATATCCTCTGCCTATCTGTCTATCACTTCAATCTGCCTTCCCTCTCTGTCCCGCATTCCTTGAAGCGGCAGACCGGCCAGAGCAGCTTTTCTCACCTGATTCAAAATATTCTCCGAGATTCGTTCCCCTGGTGCCAAAATCGGAATACCAGGCGGATACACATAGACAAATTCTCCCGAAATCTCCCCCAGCGCATCCTTCCACAAAATACATCTCTTTTTGCTGTAGACAGCCTCCTGAATCGTGCACACAATCTCTGCCGTTGCAATCTCTGTTCCCGCTGTCACTTTTTCCTCTGGATACCATTCCTCCCCCTTGCATCCATTCTCCTCGTATTGCTTTCTCAGACCGACATCACTCCCCTGCTTCTCCTCTTTCTCTTCTTTCAAAATCTCTGCATCCAGTTCGCACAATGCCGCCGCCAGCCGCTCAAATCCTCGTTTTGTATCCATCAGTGACATCAATGCCAGCCCATATTGTTCCTGCACCATCTCTAGTTCCATATGATACTCTTCTCTCATCCTGTCCGCCAGCCATGCTCCATTCTTCCCAGTTTTCCCCATATAAATCAAAATTTTAGAACAATCCACATCCACAATGCCGCATTTTTCTACAAGCTCTCTCTGTCCCCGTATCACCTGAATCTTTCTTAAATGCTGCACCCTCTCATAAAACCAGTCCAGATTTTTCCTCAATTCTTCGAGCTTCTTTTCCCCAGACCGCTCCATATACCGAATACAGGTGTCCATCGCCGCCATAAACACATACGATGGGCTGGAAGACTGATATATTTGAAGAAAATATTCCAACATTCCCAAGTCCACACGGTCACTGCACACATGAAGCACCGCCGTCTGCGTCATGGAAGGTAATGTTTTATGTAAACTTTGTATCACCACATCCGCCCCCATAGAAATTGCAGATTCCGGAAATGCAAATGAAAATGGGAAATGGGCGCCATGTGCCTCATCCACAATCAAAATACTGCCATGGCGGTGCACTGCCTCAGCAATTCCTCTCACATCAGACACCAGGCCATCATATGTAGGAGAAACAATCAGCACTGCAGATGGACAATTTCCCCTTTCTTCCATCTGTGTCAGACAGTTATCCACAGAATCTGCCAAAATTCCACCCTGAATCCACAATTTTTCAAAAATTTGTGGATAAATATACTCCGCTTTTAAATTTCTGAGGAAAACTCCGTGGTAAACCGATTTATGGCAATTTCTCGCCATCAAAAAGGACTGGCCTGGAGCAGTACATGCCGATACCGCGGCTAAAATTCCGCAGCTGCTCCCATTGACCAGAAAATAGGTCTTCTCTGTTCCATACACTTTCGCCGCATGTTCCATACAGGACTTTAAAATTCCTTCCGCATGATGCAGATTATCAAACCCCTCAATTTCTGTAATATCAATTCCAAACGGATTTTTAAACTGTTTCATCGGCATCTCAAAAATCTGTCGCTTATGTCCTGGCATGTGAAGCGGATAAAAATCCGACTCTGCATACACATGCAAAGCTTCCAACAAACTTTTTTCTAGCTTCTCTTCCAACTTCCTTTTCTGCTCTCTTTCTTGTTCTTTTTCGATTTTACCAGACATAAACTCTTTCCCATTTCCCTCAAAATATGTTATTCTTAATTCATACTATATTCTTAACCAGTACTGTGCTGCGATATCCATTCAGGAGGTAATTATGAACCAGACCAACAACACTGTAGATTTGTACAATGAAATCAAAAATCAGACCCGATTGATTCTGACAGAACTGCTGGAAGCTGCACATCTGCAGCCACATTCCATCGTAGTCGTCGGCTGCTCTTCCAGTGAAGTATCCAATACCAAAATAGGGACGCACTCCGATCCGGAAATTGGAAAAATCATCTTTTCTGTTCTCCATGAAGAACTCTCTAAACACCAGCTCTATCTGGCAGCGCAATGCTGTGAACACCTCAACCGCGCTCTGATATTGGAGCAGGAAGCCGCCATCCATTACGGATACGAACCTGTAAACGCAGTTCCTAAACTCAAAGCCGGCGGTTCTTTCGCCACTTCTGCCTACAATGGATTGATTCATCCTGTCGCTGTGGAACATATCCAGGCCCATGCGGGCATAGATATCGGCGACACTCTGATAGGAATGCATTTAAAAGCTGTCGCAGTTCCCTTCCGCCCGTCTATCGACCACATCGGCTATGCCCATGTCGTATGTGCCAGAACCAGACCAAAATTTATCGGCGGAGAGCGCGCATGCTATGACAAAACTCTATTGTAACACTATCTTCCCTTAATTATTTATATGTCATGATACCAGGGTCAAAAGGTCAGAAATCCGATGCAAGCTTGCTTGCAAGAGGATTTTTGACTTTGGGACCCGCCAAAAACATGAATAAGTAGCCATTTTTCAAAGAAAAATGAGCGGATTATGAATGTTTTTGAGAATTGCAGGAGCACATAGTGCGGAGCAATCTGGTATTCTGGTATCATAGGGGTCAAAAAAAGCGAGAAAACCTGATTTAGATTTTCTCGCTTCATACCTGAGACACCGGGGACTCGAACCCCGGACAACTTGATTAAAAGTCAAGTGCTCTACCACCTGAGCTAGTATCCCATTTTTTTCCTTTAGACAAAGGAAATGCCCAAAGTCGGAATCGAACCAACGACACGAGGATTTTCAGTCCTCTGCTCTACCAACTGAGCTATCTGGGCATAAAAATTGCGGGGGCAGGATTTGAACCTACGACCTTCGGGTTATGAGCCCGACGAGCTTCCAGACTGCTCCACCCCGCGCTATTTAATTTCGCATATTTTATTATGCAATGGATGGAGGTGGATTCGAACCACCGAAGCGAATCGCAGCAGATTTACAGTCTGTCCCCTTTGGCCACTCGGGAATCCATCCATATGAAATTTTAATGTGCTTCATAAACACAAAAGCCGATGATCGGACTCGAACCGATAACCTGCTGATTACAAATCAGCTGCTC